>CAZJRB010000011.1:0-105193 GCA_964547995.1 uncultured Planctomycetaceae bacterium
CACTTTCATGGCAAACAAGAAAAGCCCTCTTTGACTTCGCTTCTGTAAGGACTAGCCCATGACCGCCAACCAACACGAAACCCGCTGGTACACCCCCACCCCCTGCAAACTGATCGCCGGGCTGCTCGTCGTCGCGGTATGCCTGTTCGGCGCTGGCGGGGTTTCATTCGGGGCGGAACGGGCCGTGGGGTTGGGGCTTCCTTGGGTGCGGGCTGCGGAGGATGGGCGGGCATTTGTTCTTGAAGAGGCCGGGCGAAAGTTCGTGCCGTGGGGCTTTAACTACGATCACGATGAAACGGGGCGGCTCATTGAGGATTATTGGGACAACGAGTGGCCGAAGGTCGAAGAGGACTTCCGCGAGATGAAAAAGCTCGGGGCCAACGTCGTCCGGGTGCATCTCCAGTTCGGCAAGTTCATGCAGGCAGCGGACAAGCCGAACCCAAAGGCCCTCGAACGGCTTGGGAAGCTGCTGCGGCTGGCCGAGCACTACGGGCTGTACCTCGACCTGACCGGCCTGGGCTGCTATCACAAAAAGGACGTCCCCGCGTGGTACGACCGGCTCGACGAGCCGCAGCGGTGGGCCGCCCAGGCGCGGTTCTGGGAAGCGGTCGCCGAGCGATGTGCCGGCAGCCCGGCCGTCTTCTGCTACGACCTGATGAACGAGCCCGTCGTCCCCGGCGGCGACAAGAAGCAGGAGAACTGGCTCGGGCCCGCGTTCGCCGGAAAGCACTTCGTCCAGTTCATCACGCGTGAGGCCCGCGGGCGTCCGCGTCACGAGATCGCCCGGCGGTGGATCGGGCAGCTCGCAGTCGCCATCCGCAAACACGACCGGCGGCACCTGATCACCGTGGGGCTCGTACCCTGGAGCCTCGACCGCCCGGGCCTGACCTCCGGCTTCGTGCCCGAAAAAGTCGCCGGCGAGAAACTGGTGGCCGAGCTGCCGGTGGGCCAGCAGACGCCGCCGGCGTTCTTCGCCCACGCCGGCGATGACAAGCACGCGGCGGAGGGGAGCATCCGGTACTATCTCGCCCTGCGGTGCCACAACATTCCGGGCGAGTTGCACGTCTACCCCAAGGGCGGCCACGGCTTCGGGCTTCGCCCCTCGGAGCACCCCGTATCGACATGGCCGAAGCGGTGCGAAGAGTGGATGAATAGCATGGGGTTGCTCCAGAAATAGGGTGGGTTGTGCCCACCATGAAATGCCGGCAACTCCCCTGTTTACCGTTTACCCTATCCGAGTAATCCTCATGCCGGATGCGAGCGGGAGCCGATATTGTTGAAGCGTGGAGAAAGACGCGACAAACGGCCAGGTGGGGCGGCGTTTGAGCGTTGTACACCCCGGTAGGGCGGATCCATGTCTCAGGTTCAGGCATTCCGGCATCAGACCTACAGCAGCACGCCTCCCAGTTGTCCCCACTACTCGATTAGCCCGCCAAGCCGCCCGAAAGTCGGGGCACCGGAGTTCAAGCACCGCATGCAGGAGATCGGCTCGGTCTTCCGCGAGGCGGGTGTGGCCGCCATTTATCTGGCCCATGGAACATTTGTTGGGACCGACACATTGGGGGTGCTGGCGGAATTGGGGCGGGTGTTTCCTTCTGCCAGCGATACGTTTCGGGGCGTGATCAAGCGGATCGTGGACAAACTGGCCGGCGAAGTCGGCAACTACACTCTCGCCTATGCCCGACTCCTGGAAGCCTCGCTGCACACCGCCGGCGAGCGCCGGATCCCCGTCCGGCTCTTCCATTGGTCGAGCGAAAATCACCACATTGGTCGGGCGGACGGCGCGGTGCGGCTGATCGACGAGCTGGCCTCGCAAGAGATGGGCCGCGGCCAGCGCGTGCTCCTTTGGGGACACAGCCACGCCGGAAATGTCTTTGCGTTGGTAACAAACCTTCTGGCCGGCAATCGCCGAAAGGTCGACCAGTTCTTCGAGGCAACCGGGATTTACTACCGCTGGCCGCTGGTGGGGTGTGTCGATATTCCCGTTTGGCAGCGGGTCCGATCGCTGTTGGGCGAAGAGAAGCCGCCGCTGGCCGACGTGCCGTTGGATATCGCCACGTTTGGTACGCCGATCCGCTACGGCTGGGACTCGGGCGGATATGCGCACCTGTTGCACTTCATCAACCACCGCCCGGCGAAGGGATTGCCCAAGTATCGAGCGGTCTTTCCGCCCAAGTTCAACGACATCATGACGGCCGCCGACGGCGACTACATCCAGCAACTCGGCATCGCGGGCACGAACGTGATGCCGAGCGTGTTTGCGTGGCGAAGTTGGCTGGCCGACCAGCGGCTCAACCGTCTGTTGCAAGACGAGGCGTCGAAGCGGGGTTCGCTGGACCGGTTTCAGGCCGGGGCGATCGTGCCCGACGAAGGCACGACGCTGCTGGTCGATTACGGCCGCCCTAAGGGCCACATCGCCCAGCACGTCGCCGGCCACGCCGTCTACACCCGCAAGAAGTGGATGCTGTTCCATGCGGAGGAAGTGGCCTGCCGGTTCTACGGGGCGGAGCGGGACGCGGCGTAGGATCGAAACTGGGAAGTTATTGATCGGCCAGTCCTAAACGGCGCGCGATACCTGCCATGCCCCGGTCGAGTCCAACGCCTCGTTAAATAGCGGTTTTGGGCGTGCCGGCTCGTTTCTGAACGTCATCCATCGTACAGCAGAACTTAGCCGCCCTGTATCAGCAGGGTCGGCTAGAGTGATTGTTTAAGCAACGTTCTCGTATTTGGTGGTCAATCCTTTTGAGTTGGGCCGTGTAGTTGCCGAACGCCAGAAAAGGAACAAACAGGCACCCTTGGCTCAAGATGGCCCATTTCAGGCTGTAATTTCGCAGGCGGCGCAAGAAGTCCTTGGCTTGCTCCGGAGGCAGATAGCAATTGTGCTCGATTTGCGTGACATGAAAAAAGATGCCGCTGTACGTATGATATGTAATCTGCACGTCACGATCTTTCGGCTCTAAGGAAGCGTCGAAATCCGAGACGATTCGCGTCAAGGCTTTCTCCGCGGCCTTGTTGTACCATTTCACAAACCTGTAGATCATCCATACAACGCCAGCAAAAATCACGATGGTAACTACTGTCAATACCGAAACGATTACCGTTGTCTCTAGCTCGGCGTTCATTGTGGTCCCACTTACGGATTCACGATAATTTCTCCGCTCGGGCCACGAAACAGGACTTCGATCCTGTTGAGCACGTCTCGGCCAAGGATGCGCTCACCACCGGTGAAATCTGCCTGCACGCGACACGGATAACTGTTGCCATCTAGATGAGCCTATACGAAGAACGCGATGGTTGCCGCAGCCGATTGTCCCACACCACCCATCAAACCAGGCACTCCGTCCGAAGGACTGAGTTGCAATTGTTGACAATCCGACCAGGGCAAGGCGCTCGCGTCGGCGCCAATATCCGGGATAACACGATCCAAGACCATTCCCGACCTATCCGCGTCTTTCCGAAACTCCACAATAACCAACGGCAAAGCTTCACCAGGATACGTCTGATCATAGGCGAACACGGCACGCCGCATCCGACACGGTTCGTGCTCACGCCCGACACAAGTGACGTACGGGTGTTGGCCGGACTGCTGCACATCGTGGAAGACTTCCACGGGACTGGTACCGAAGGCAATCACCGTGCCGTTGGCAAATGCAATCCACTGATTGCGGTACCGGGCAAACAACGTGTCGCGGGCGACCCAGTAATCAGCCTCGTTTTTTCGCCAATCCGGGTGAATCTGTTGCGCGATTTCCGGCGGCAATCCCTCAGCCAGGCTTTTCATGGCGACCTCACAGCGGTTAGGCAATGACGACGTTCTCGACGTATATGTTGTTGACGTAGCAATTGCCGCTAGGATGACGTTTGAACCTTTTCCAAGATCCACTGGCGGATCAAATCGGCAACATCAATTCCTTGGGATTTCGCGATGGCTTCAACAGATTCCGCTTCCTGCGACGGCAGGTGAAGGTTCACGACCGACTCGCGCCCGAAGACGGGCTCCGTTACCTCTTCGAGTTCGTCTTCAAGATCGGTGAGGTCGTGAGTGTCCCAAAACCGGGCCAACTCTTCGATGATCTGGTGGATCTTCATTCTGCCATTGTACCCGAAAACCTCTTGGTGTGGCAACCGGCGCAAAACGGCCGCCAAACGGTTGACCTCGCTGAGTCATCCGGGCTGATGCCCCGCTATTCGGGCGAAACGGCCCGCCGTGTGCCGCTTGCTGCGAGGAAGAGATCGTTGCCGCCGAGCCCTTCCTGGTGCGAGACCGGCTCGATTGTCACGTCGTTGCAATACGGGCCGAGCCACGCGGCGAGTTCCTCCGGCGTGAACCAGCGCTCCCAGGGCTCGTGTTCGGAGAAGGGCTGCCGGTCGCGGTGCTTGTCGATGATGAGGACCTTCCCGCCGGGGCGGACCACCCGGCACAGTTCCGCGACCCCTTGCCGCGGAAGCACGGCGTGCTCGAGCGACTCGACGGCAAACGCCCCGTCGAACGCGCCGTCGTCGGCAGGTAGTTGCAGCAGACAACCGCGAAGCCTTGCGGCAGCCGGCGGCGCCTGTGTCAGCATTGCCTCGGACGGGTCAATGGCCGTGAACTCCATGGCGGGAAACCACGCGGTCAAGTGCTTCAGGAAACGCCCTTTGCCGCAGCCGACGTCGGCCACGCGCCCATCCGGCGGCAACGTACTGCACCACTCGCGGACCTCTTGCACCCGGCCGTCGGCCTGGTCGATCGTATCGGGCAGATCGGCGGCCGGCTCCGGCAGCGGCGCTTCCGGCTGCCGCGAGAGGGCGTCGAACGCCGCCCGGACTTCGAGCAAGGCCGCATCGAGATAGAACTTCACGGCCCAGCCGGTTTCCCGCTTCCTGGGAAAGCGCCGAAACAGATACTGCATGGCTCGATCGGCCGACTCGCGCCGGCCGAGCCGATACCAGCAGACGGCCAGATGGGCCATGCCTTCGGTCGAGACCTTCCCGGCGTCGCGCACCGACCCGTCCCGCCGCTGCCGGTTGGCGACCTGGCGCATGATGTTTGCAGCTGCTTCGTCGTAGTCCAGATCGATCAGCGTCTCGACCCACCATGCCAGGACGTGCGACGGCAGGCCCGCCAGGATCGAACCGTCGCCGGGCAGGCACCGCGCGAACCCTCGCCGGGCCGCTGCCTCCCAATTCACTTCTTCGAAACGGCGTCCTGCCCGGAGCAGCGGGGGCAGACAGCTCACCACCGCGTGGCCCGGCTCCGGCAGATTCTTACCGACGTCGTCCACCCGGGAACACAAGTACCGGCACGCGGCCAGCACGGCCGGTTTCGCCTCGGGCATGGCCGGTTCCACCGCGAGCAGTCCCCGAACGGCATGGCCCGTATTCGAAAGCGAGGGCGACAGGAGCGAGGCGTCGGGCCACGATCCGTCGGTCGCTTGTCGTATCAGAAGCCACTTGGCCCAACGGGCGGCCGCCTCCGGCGCGGTGACGCGCACCGCCGTTTCGATCGCGCCGCCGGTGACGCCGGGGCAAGCATACGGCGATCCTCCCACCGGCGGAACCCCTTCGTCGCCGCCGTGCCGCATCAGCCAATCAAACGCGGCTTCCGCCGGCGGGGTCCGCTCGCCACGAGTCAAATACGACCAGACATTTTCCAGGCGGCGGCGTATGCCACGCACAAGCCATTCGGCAGAGAAACGCTGCTTCGGCGGCGGGGTGGGATCGGCCGGCCACGCAGCATGGCGGCGGGGACGCGCGGTGCTGAGCATAATCCATATTATCTGCTATCCGCACTGGTTCTCCAATACCGATTTGGTATCATCGAGATGCTGTCAAGCGAAATCCATAGGAAAAGACTGCTATTTATTTAGGGATTCGTGTCATGACCGAAGTCGTTGCGGTGGTCACTACGACCGAGCGCGAAGAAGATGCCGCCGCGATTGCCCGAATGCTGATCGAAGCTCGGTTGGCCGCTTGCGTCCAGGTGCTCGGGCCCGTGACCAGCACGTACCGCTGGCAGGGGAAGATCGAAACGGCCCGGGAATGGCAGTGCTGGGCAAAGAGCCGAGGCGAACTCTACGACGAAATCGAACGGGCCATTCGCCGCATTCACCCCTATGACGAACCTGAAATCATTGCCATGCCGATCATCGCCGGCAGCGAGACCTATCTGGCATGGCTGGAGCAGCAGGTGGAGCATCCTTAGGCTGGCGAGCGCCAACATCGCCCCCTCTTGCGAGTGGCGTCTCGTTGGGGCCCTGTCTCTTCATCCTTTCTTTTCCCCTCGACATTAGGGGTTATTCTGTTGAGAACAAGCACACGGTTTGATCCAAAAGAATCGGTCCCTCAACGGCCGATGTCGGCATAGACGGGAAACCGCCTGACAGGTAAGCTAAAGGGGGGCTATGGATATCTCCGGCCGACGCATGAATCAGTCATTCTTTTCCCGCCGTTCCTTCACGATTCTACTGATAGCCTTCTTTCTAATGCCCCTCCTTTGGATGGGGTCTGTCCGCACGATCCGATCGAACCGCAACGATGTGAAGAACTGGTTGCCCGACGATTTCCGCGAAACGGCCGTTCACAGTTGGTTCGACGAGCACTTTCCCCACGAACAATTCGTGTTGGCCAGTTGGGAGGGCTGCACCCTGGACGACCAGCGGCTCGAGATGATGGTCGAAAAGCTGGTCCCGCCGGAGGAAGAGCCGTCGCCGGAAGAATCGCTGGCGGTCGAGGGGACGTTGATCGTGGAGGGCGCGAAGCCGGAGAAGACACCTTCCGCGGGCGAGACCGCCAAGCCGGAATCCAAACAGACGCCCGCGGAAGAGGCGAAGAAAGAGCCCCACTATTTTAGGAGCGTGATCACCGGCCGCATGCTGGTCGACCAATTGACCTCGCGCTATCCGGAGCTTTCCGAGGAGGAGGTTTTCAAACGGCTCGAGGGCACGCTGATCGGCGATGACCATAACAGGACTTGCCTGGTGGTCACGTTGACCGAGGAAGCGAAGGGCAAGAACCTCCGCCGCTGCCTGGAGAAGATACGCGAATACGCCAGGGAGTGCGGCATAGAACCGCCGAAGGAGAAAATCCGGGTGCTCGATGCCGTGGGGTCGGCGCTTGCCGAATTGGTGGTCGGCCGTGAACCGCCGAAAGAGGGAATCTACCTGGGCGGGCCTCCCGTCGACAATGTCGCCATCGACATAGAAGGGGAACGGACGCTGATGCGTCTGGCCGGCCTGTCGCTGATCGTCGGGCTGAGCATCTCCTGGCTCTGCTTCCGGAGTACGCGGTTGACGTTCCTGGTCTTTTTCACGGCCATCCTGGCGACGGGAACCGGCATGGCAAGCGTCTATTTCTCGGGAAGCACTTGCGACACGATCCTCCTGTCGATGCCGTCGCTGGTTTTCGTGTTGGCAATTTCCGCGTCGATCCACATTGTCAACTACTACCACGACGCGATCCGCGAAGACGGTTTGGAAGGGGCCACCGACCGGGGGCTTGCCCACGGCTGGCTGCCGTGTACCATTGCCGCGGTGACCACCGCACTGGGGCTGGGCTCGCTGGTTGTCAGCCACGTGATTCCGATCAGCAAATTCGGTATCTTCTCGGCGGTCGGAGTGATAGCCTCGTTGTTTTGGGTCTTCTTCTTCCTGCCCACCTGCCTGACCTACTGGCCGTCGCGGAAGTACGCCGAGAAGTTCGGCAACCGGGGCAATACCGAGGCGTCGGAGACGGTCTTCGTGAAGTTCTGGCGCATCATGGGCGGATTCGTCATCCGCCGCAACGCCTTGGTGTCGCTGGCGTGTCTGGCCCTTATGGTCTTCTTCGTGTTCGGCGTGATGAAGATCAAGACGTCGGTCAAGCTGATGAAACTCTTCTCGTCCGACGCGGAAATCATCGCGCACTACGGGTGGCTGGAAGATCACCTCGGCCCGCTCGTGCCGATGGAAATCGTTCTCCACGTCGACAATCAGAAGTGCAAGCTGAGCTTCGTCGAGCGGATGCGGTTGGCAAAACACATCGAGGCGAAGCTCGAAGAGCTCGACGACGTGGGCGGGGCGCTCACGGCAGCCACCTTCGCCCCCGATATCCGGCCCAGGTCCCGACGCCTCGGCGTCGATCCCAACAAAATCCTCAGCAAGCGGCTCGAGGAACACCGCGATGACTTCCACGAGTACGTGGCCATCGACGAAAACGTCGCCGTCGACAGCGACAGCTTCGATCCCTCGCTCGCCCAACTGGGCATACCCGAAGATATCATCGAGAAACTCGAAGCCAAGGAGATCTACACGCTTGGCGATATCGAACGTCGGGGCAATATCGAGTCGATCCGCGGCATCGGGCCCGAACGGGCCGATCTCGCGGCCGCGGCGATCGAGACCTGGCGGCACGAGCACCGGGACCCCACGCTCCAGGAACTCGGCATCACCGGTGAATTGGCCGAAAAACTCAAGGCCCGGAACGTAAACACCCTGCTCGAAATCGAGCAGTTCGGCAACAAGAACTCCATCGAAAAGAACTTCGGCGCCGTCCGCGGATTCACGCCGGAGCAGGCGGGCCGGATTGCCGCCGCGGTCAGCCGATGGCGCATCTCGCACGGCGAAGAGTTGTGGCGGATTACCGCCCGGGTCGAAGCCCTCAGCGATCTCGATTACGGATTGTTCGTTGCCGACATCCGCGACAAGGTCGAACCGATCCTTGCGGCCGTGCGGGAGTCGGGCGTCGATGGTATCGACGCCACCTACACCGGCCTGGTCCCGCTCGTCTACAAGACGCAACACGAGCTGATGCGGGGCCTGTTCGAGAGCCTTGCCCTGGCGTTCGTGCTCATCGCATTTGTGATGATGTTCGTGCTCAAGAGCCCTTCGGCCGGGCTGGTGGCGATGGTCCCCAACCTCTTCCCCGTCGTTGTCATCTTCGGCATCATGGGCTGGACCGGCATCCTGGTTGATATCGGGTCGATGATGACCGCCAGCGTGGCCTTGGGCGTGGCGGTCGACGACACGATCCACTACCTCACCTGGTACCGCAAGGGGATCGACCGGGGCCTGGAGCGCAAGGGCGCCGCCATGATGGCCTACGAGCGGTGCGCGAATGCCATGACCCAGACGACGGTGATCGGCGGGCTGGGGCTGGCGGTCTTCGCGTTCAGCACCTTCACGCCCACGCAGCGGTTCGGCACGATGATGCTCGTGCTTTTGTTTGCGGCGCTCATTGGCGACCTGATCTTCCTGCCGGCAATGCTCTCCTCCCCGATCGGGCGATTCTTTCACGGCACCAAGAAGCGGAAAGCGAAAGAGGCGCCGGCCGAGGTGCGATCGGAACTCGCCGCCGGCGAAGCCGCTGTCGTCACGCTGCCCGACGCACCGGCCAGGCGGTCCGTCCGCCGCGATCCGAAGCACACGCCGCACAAGGCGTCGTAGGCTCCGTCGGAAAAGACATCCGGATGCGCTGTACGACGGCCTTCCAAGGCCGTCGCCATCGAAGAACCCGACGGGGTGGCTGGGGCAAAGCGGAGCGGTGCCCCGGTCGGTGGCATCCTGGGGGTTTCGCTGCGCTCAGCCCCAGCCACGATGCGACTACCGCGATGTCTTCCGGATCAGGTTCACAATCACCGAAAGGACGACGGTCGCGATAATCGACAAGATGATGGTCATTTTCCAGTCAATCATCTGTTTCACCTCGGGTGGGAGTCTGAAGGAAACGGGTTCCGGCCATTATCCTCTTCCACGCTCGTGGAATCAAGCTCTCGGTCCAACACGGCTTGTGCGCTAGAAGGCGTATGTTTCCATCATTCGGCTGAACGTATTCTACTCGGGTCTGGCCGGGAAATACCCACGGTTTCCGACAAAACGGAGACAGCCGAAGAGCACGGCTGCCGCCGTCAGGTTGAACACGATGCCGAGGATGCCGAGAACCGGTATCGTCATGACGCTCGTCACCACGGTGCAACTGAACAACCACAGGCCGAAATTCAACCGACTGCGTGGCAGGAGCGTTACCCAAATGCAGGGCCATATCATGAAGACACTCCAAAAACTCAATGCCACGCAGAGGGTCAACAAGTCAAACCAGCCGGATGCAACGTGGCTCACGGCGGCTTCCCCCAGCAGCGCCACAACCATCATGCTGATCAAGAAGAGCAGCGCTGCGAGGATCACGCTGATGGAGAAGAGTGGCTCGAACTTGTAGGTCCGGGCCAGTGCGGTGTCACCTTGTCCGCTTGCGGTCGGGCAGCACCCGCCGCGAGGTCGAAATATCCAAACGGGTAACTGCACACAAAGCAGAAAAAACGGAAGGAAGAAGAAAACGGAAAAAAAACCGGAAACAAGGATGGGCAGTGGAAGCTCACAGTTGAGCCCATGGGCCCAGGAGGCCATCAGGGCACCGCACGGCAGGAGGGTTGCCCCGGTTGACCGGAGCAACCGCACTGAGAAGAGTTCCGGCCCGAACACGGCCCAGACCGCTAGGAAGCCCGCCTGGCCGGCCAGCACGCCCAAACCGGCAACGAGACCAATCAGCGGAAACCACGGGTCTGCACCGAAAGCCATCAACTCGATGTCGTAAGCCGTCCACGCACCCAGCGGGATCACTACCAGATCGGCGCAAAGAAGAACGATCGCCAGCCATGCGAAGGGCGACATGGCGTCTTCCGGCCAGGGCTTGCTCTTCTCTTCGAAGATACCCGGGAACGCGCGTCGCGTGGGAGGAAGTGCGGTGTCGGCCGCCCGCTTCCTCGGCCACGACAACTCGTAGCCGCAGTGCCGTATGGTTTGAAGGCTGATGAACAGCGTACACGTCATGCTGCCCGTGAACAAAATGAGTGCAACAAGGACCTCTGCATTCAGCGGCACCGAAAGGAAAATTCCCGTCACGATCAATGCCAAGGACAGTATGCCCGTGTGAGCCGCAAATATGACGGCGCTGACTACCCGGCTGCGGACAATCAAGGCGGCCCACATGCAAGGCAGGACGACCAGCGCGCTGGCCAGCACGAGAAAGAAGAAACCGATGAACAGTCCAAACCAGATTTGCCACGCCTCGTCGGCCTGGTTGTGTGCCATGTTGATCTGCACAAAGGAGCCGGCCAACCCCAGCGCGACGGCGACGAACGTGGTCACCGCGAGAATCTGTGCCAAGGTAAATTGCCGTGCCGACGACAAGGCATAGGGGTCTTCCTCGTCCCCGGATGGTTCGGCGGCCTGCCCTGCCGCGGGGTCCATCTCAAGACGGGGTATCATGCGGCATCCCATCAACCATTTGCGAATCCAGACGGGGCCCAGGGGCGCCAGCGCCAGCAGCGGCAAGACGAGAAGCCCTGCAAGAAAATCTCGAATCATCTGCCACTCCCACCCCCAATTCCATGTTCCGTTCCACACGACGTGTAGTCCCATTCCGATTGCAAGAACAAGATGGAGGGCTCCGGCCGTCGCCAGCGCGACGGAGAACCGCACGAGCGGGCGATGCGGGCCGAGCACCGCCCAAAACGCCAGGAAGCCGCCCTGCCCGGCGATCACACCCAAGATGACCGCCCCGACCAGTACTCCCCCCAGCGAGCCTCGAAGAGCCGTCGGGGTCATCAAATCGATCATCGCGAAGCCCGCGACCAGGAATACGAGGGGTCCGAAATTCCCGGCCGGCGGCGGTGGATCTGTTTGGCTCAATGTTCCAATCCTGCCATTGGGATTATAAAGCCGCGACCGTTGGTCGCGCCCCGCGTCACCAACAGTCGTTCCAAGCGTCGTTCGGCGCGACCAACGGTCGCGGCTTTATACCATGTGGCATCCGTACTTGCATTGCGTTATTTCAATTCCACCTCGTACGGCATCCACATCAGTGTCGGCTCGGCGAGCAGACGGCGGTAGAGCTTCGTCCTGCGAAGGGTCTTGATCACTTCGGGCATGGCCGACTCGAGGTCGTCGGACGGGTCGCCGAAGAGGGTCTCGAAGATGGTTTTCGGCCGCGGGAGGATCATCAGCTCGACCTCCTCGTCTTTTTTCAATCCGGCGGCCTTCTTGGCGGCGGCGATGGCGTCTTGCAGCGTGCCGAGATTGTCGACCAACCCTTTTTCCTTGGCCATTCGCCCGCTCCAGACGCGGCCCTGGGCCACGCGGCCCATCTCCTGGACGGTCATCTTCCGCCCTTCGGCCGCTTTGCGGACAAACTGGCGATAGGTGTCCTGCAACAGTCCCATCCAGGCCTTGCGTTGCTCGGGCGTGAACGGTTCGGTCGAGGAGAAGGAGCCGCTCATCGCGCCGCGGCTGATGACCTCGGTTTTCAGCCCGACTTTGTCGTAAAGGCCGCCGAGGACGAGCTTGCCGCCGGCCACACCGATCGAGCCGGTGATGGTGCCCGGCTCCGCGAAGATCTCGTCGGCGCCCATGGCGATGTAATAGCCGCCGCTTCCGGCGACGTCGCCCATGCTGGCGATGACCGGTTTTTTCATCAGGACGATTTGCCGCCAGACGAGGTCGCTTCCGACGGCCGACCCGCCGGGGCTGTCGACCCGCAGCACGACGGCCACGACCTTGTCGTCTTCGTCCGCTTTGCGCAAGGCGCCCGCCAAGGTGGTCGAGCCGAGGGCGGAGAGGCCGAAGATGTCGGTGGTGCTCTTGCCCTCGATGATGGTGCCGACGGCGTAGACCAGCGCGATTTTCTTGTTGCCCGACGGTTTTGTCTCGGGTTTGCCGCCCATGATCATTTCCATCATCTTCATCATCCCGCTGAAGCCGGAGAAATCGACCTCGACCTTTTTCTTCTTGTAGCTGGTCACCAGGTCGAGTTTCCCGGCACCGAGCTTCTTGCAGAGCGACTCCCGGAACTGGTCGGCATACTGCACGCGGTCGATCAGCCCGGCCTTCTGCGCGGCCGCGGCGGTGAACAGCCCCCGGTCGATCAGCGTCTTGACGCGGTAGTCCTTCATGCCGCGGTCGGCGCCGATGATCCGCGCCATGTCGTCGTAGGCGTCGTCGACCAGGGCTTCCATGCTTTCGCGCAGCGGCCCGCTCATTTCGGTCCGGCTGAACGGTTCGGTTGCCCCTTTGTACTTGCCGATCTGGAGCATCTCGAACCGGATGCCGAGTTTCTCCAGCAGGCCCTTGTAGAAGGTCACCTCGGCGCGGACGCCGGGCAGGAGCAGCGTCCCGCTTTCGGGCATGAAGATTTCGTTGCAGGCGGAAGCGACCATGTACTCGGCGGGCTCCGCGGAGATCAGCTCGGCGTAGACCGGTTTGCGGGCCTTGCGTAGCCGTGCGATCGCGGCGCGGAGTTCATGGATCTTACCCCGCCCGACGTCGAGGTCCCCGATCCTGAGCCAGACGGCAGCCACCTTGGGGTCTTTGGCCGCCTGGTCGATGCGCCGGATGATTGTCCCGAGCGTGGGTTGCAGTTCGCCGAAAAGCCCTTCCGACTGCGGCCCCTCGGGAAAGTCGCCTTTCAGGGTGAAGCGGACGACGGTCTTTGTTTTCGGGACGGTCTTTTTCTTGGCCGCCGGTTTCTTGGTCGCGGCCTTTTCGGTTTCCTTCTTCACTTCGGCCTTTGCACCAGCATCAGCAGCCGGCTTCTTGGCCGGCGGCGCTGCCGGGGCGCGGCAGGTAAAAAACGCGAACAGAGAAATCGTGCAGCCGAGAAGTAGTGTGTGTCGCATCAATGAGGTCCTTTGCAAATCGGGGGGTATTCGCACGCAACGGCGGGCAAGCCCGCCAAACGGCCATCTCAAAAGCGGCAGCCCACACGGGCATACCCCCAGTGTAATCCAAGAGCGTGGGTTTGTCAGCCGCCGGAGACGCCCAGCACCACATCCAGGGACGCCTTGAATATCCAGGCCATGTCGTCCGAGGGTTTGCTGCTGGCATCATGGCCGCCGACGAAGAGCAGGTTGTCGCCAAAGGGCGAAAGGGCAAAGGTTCGCGGCGAGACGAGAACCGGTTTTCCGGGCGCGTAACGCCCGTTGACCTCGTTCACCGTGTACTTCCCGTCCGCCGTGCGAATGGCGTACATTGCCCCGGCGTAAAGGCGGCTGCCCTTCCACTTGAGATGATCTTTCCCCCGCAGGTTTCCTTGAAAGCCGATGATGTGTACGGTTTCGCCCGTCACGGGATGGACAACCGGGTGCATGCAGTTGTGTCCGGCAAGCACATACCCGACCGGAAGGCCAAGCGCCTTGCTCATCAGGTCGCGCATATTGGCTTCATCGTGTACCGTGTAACCGCCGGAGCCGTCGGGATCGAGCCGCTTGACTTGCCCGCTGGATCCGCCGTTCGGTGCCCAGATGAACAAGATCGACTCCCCGTCGCCCTTGGGGTTGGCGATGGTCGTCAGGCCGCGAACGCCGCCCACGTCGGTATTGACGCCTTCGCCGAAGTCGACGACCTTCTTGTACGTCGGTTTCAGCCCGTCGATTCGTTGGTACACGATCCCTTCGACCGAAAAGAACAACGATCCGTTGGCCTCGACCATCCCCAGCGGCCGGGTGCTGAACGTGCCGCTCTTGGGAAACTCCACGTTTTTGTCCCAGCGAATCTTGCCCGGCTGCGAGGGGTCGTAGGCGCCCGAGATGATGCCCGGGTTGCCGATCAACAGGAACAGACGCTCTCGGCCGGTCACCTTGTCGCAATAGACCTGCACGTCGCGCGGGATCCATCGAATGCCGCCCGCCCGCGGCCCGTATTTCACGATACCGTGGTTCCATGTCCCGGCGGCATCGTCGCGCACCCAGGCGGATACGACGCCGTCTTTTTCCTTATAAGCGCCGGCGGCCGCGACCAACAGATTCCGCGGCTTCGGCAACAACTTGCCGGATTCATCGCGTGTAAACGTAACCGACTTGAGGATATTGCCCTTCATGTAGCGAAGGCCGAAACCGTTGGATTTTCCCATATCGAGATCGACCTGCCATTGCCCATCGGCCGAATCGAGCCGGAGCACCTGGGCCGATTGTTTATCCTCATAAGGGCGCTTCGCCCACCGTGAATCGCCCCAATAGCCATTGGCGGCATAGAGTTTCCCCTTGTGCGGCGCCAGGTGCATGATCTCGGAGCCCCCGGCATACGCCCCGTTGCTATCCCTGTAGCCGGCATCGTAACTCTGCGTCCACTCGACGCGGGCCCCGGGGCCCGCGTCGGTGATTGCCCGCTGCTCCGCGGCACGAACAATACCACAAACGACAAGGGTCAAGCCGATTACCGCGGGCGACTTCTTGACTAAACGCATTCGTGATTCTCCTTCGAACTCCACCCCTGATTATACCCTAATTTGCGCGCCGTGCTATGCGCGGGCTTCCCGACCTCCGCGCGGAAAGCAGCCGGACGAGCCGGCGGGATTTTCGGGCGGATGGAGACGACGGGCGCCGCACGCGTGCCCGTGATTGGCGGTGAAGACGGGTTGGCGTGCATACGGATTGAGTACTGAGTACTGAGAGACTCAGTAAGTGGTAATGCCGCCGTATCCTTAACGTAACTGCGGCAGCACGTCCACCGGCAGCACCACGATGTTATCGAACTGGGCTGAGACCCCGTCCGTTCGAAGGCCAATGGCTCCGGAGAGGATGGGGTCTTTCTTGTCTGTGAAGTCGATCCGCAGGCCCCGGTCGGGGTCGACCGAGGGGTGCATGCGGTTGAACCAGACGCGGATTCTCGGGCCGGCGGCCGCGATGCGGATCATGCTCCATTCGTTGGGGCGGGTGTCGGTCTTGAGCCTGGTCAGATCGTAGCCGTCGAGTTCCTGCCGGCTGCCGCCGTTGATCTTGCTCAGCGTGAGTTTTTTGCTGTTGAACGTGACGGCGTATCCCCGCATCTGGTCGAGGCCTTCGCCGGGGTCGTTGACTCGGAAGAGCAATCCGGCGTCGGCCGGCTCGGCGTCCTCTTTTCCGGGACGGATGACGATCCGTCCTTCGAGGACGTAGTCGGTCCATTTTCCATTGCCGGCGACGGCCTTCATGCCGGGTTCGAGGGTGACGGCGTTTCGCGTCGGTAGGTCTTTCTTGCCGTAGGTTTTCCAGGCCGCCGCACTGTGGGTCTCGAAGTCTTCAAAGAAGAGTGCCTCGGACTTGCCCGTTGTGTAGCGGCGGACTGCTTCGGATTCGGCGAGCGAGACCGGGGTGGCGTCGGGCCACAGAAGACCGCACGAGGGGATTTCCGGTTCGGCGGCGCCGGGCTTGTCGATCCAGTGCCACCGGCAGTTCGAGTTGCCGACCATCAATTCCCAGCAGAGATACATGCCGGGTGTCGATTTGCCCTGCTTGCGACGCTGCTGGAGCCAGTAGACCATATCGATGGGGCCGCCGAAGTTGCGCCGCGAGGCCTTCCAGCGGGCGCCGGCTTCGGTGAAGACGGTTCCCTTCTCGGGGTTGAAATCGGAGAGGGTTCGCAGCGAACCGTGGGCGTGGGTGTAGACATGCGCGTCGACGATATCGGTTACCTCGCAATCCGCCCAGCCCATCTTGCCCTTTTCGCAGTTGAGGATCGGCTGGGTCGGCCCCGCTTCCTTCGCCCATGTGTAGCCGGCCCTCTTGAGCCGGTCGCGGTACTCGTCGCCCGGCGGGGGTTCGTTGTGGATCTCCCAGAACAACACTCGCGGGTCCGTCCGGTGGGCACGGATGATCTCCTGGACGTAGGGCTTGAACTTTTCGAGATTGTCTTTGTCGATGTCACGTGCCTGGGGCGATTGTGCCCAGCGGCCGTTATGGAAACCCGAAACGGGCTCGGTCGGCTTGTCGAGAAAGATGCCCTCGTGGCGGTGGCAGCCGTCAAAGAAGACAAAACCCGGTCGGATGCCGTGCTTGTCGCAAATCGTCAGGAACTTCTCCAGGTTGGCCATCAGGACGTCCTTCTCCTGGAAGAAGTTGATGTCGTGCAGGTACACCCGCAAGGTCGAGATGCCGAAGTGCCGGCGGGCGGCGGCCAGCTCCTTCTCGACGACGCCGGGCCGGAAATCGTGCCAGAATTGTACCTGGTTCACGGCATAGGCCGGGGTGTAGTTGGAGCCGATCCGTCCGTCGGTCGGTGGTTTGGGATTGAGTTTGTAGACCTCGTCCGCGACGGCGAGGGATCCCGCAGTCGAAAGGCATATCGCGAGTATGATAAGGGTGACGTGCTTCACTAGCATCGGAATTTCCTGGTTTTCTTGGTCTTGTCGGAAGACCTGTAGGACGGCCTTCCAAGGCCGTCCATTATTGGGTCGTTTCGTTTTGAAAGCTGCATTCGACGGCCTTGGAAGGCCGTCGTACAACAACCCTACTTCCCTACGGCCTTCAACTCCTTCATCACGCCGTCTTTCCAGGCGGCCAGCGCTGCCTGCATCCTTGCCCTGACCTCGGGCAGCTTGTCGGCAAGGTCGGTCTTTTCGGCCGGATCGGCGGGGATGTCGTATAACTGCACGCCTTTGCGGCCGGCGATCAGCTTGTAGCGATCTTCCATCCAGACGGCTTCGTTGCCGTCGCGGTTGAGAAAACCGATCGGCGCGTCGCGGGTCTTGCGCTCGCCGCGCACCAGCGGCAACAGGCTGATGCCGTCGTAGACGCGGTCGTCGGGTAGTTCGATGCCGAGTGCGTCGAGGATCGTCGGGAAATAATCGGAAGTCACGCACGGGGCGCCGACGGTTCGGGGCTTTTTGATCTTATCGGGCCAGACCAGCAGGCCGGGGACGCGGATTCCGCCTTCGCGGATCGAGAGCTTGTATCCCGACAGGCCGCCGTTCGAGCCGACGTGCCGCGGCGAGCCCTGGCGGGCCGGCCCGTTGTCGGAGCAAAACCAGAGCATCGTGTTTCCGTCGACGCCGAGTCGCTTGAGTTCCGCGCGCAGACGCCCGACCTGCTCGTCCATGGCGGTGACGGCCGCGTAGTAGTGCTGGGCTGGTTCCGGTTGGCCGGCATACATTTCGCGGTATTTCGGGCCGCCGACGACCGGCGAGTGGGGCGTGTGAAACCAGACGACGGCCAAGAACGGCTGCTTCTTCTCCACCGCACCCCGGATGAACGGCAGCACGCGGTCCATGATTACCCGGGAGTCGTCGCCGCGGGTGTTTTCGGTGACCGTTTGCCCCGGGCCGGCGAAGTAGTCGTTGCCGTACGGTTTTTCGGTTGTTTCGGCGGCGGCCTCGTTGGCCTCGCCTTTACCTTTGCGCTTGCCTTTGCCTTTGCCTTTGACCGGGCCGGGGTCGATCAGCGGATCCCATGTGGGGACCTTCGACTCGGTGACGAAGCAGACGTCGACGTCGCGGTCCCAAGGGGGACAGTAATAGCGGACCGGGTCGCCGGCAAAGGCGCCCCAACGTTTCTGGTCGCCCTTCTTCTTCGACAACGTTCCGAGATGCCACTTGCCGAAATGCCCGGTCGTGTAGCCGTGCTTCTTCAGCACCGAGGTGATCGGGATCTCCGTTGCCTCGAGTCGGCCTTTCATGGCGAACGTGACGCCGAACCGGTACGGATTGCGTCCGGTATAGCAGCTTCCGCGGGTGGGCGAGCACATGGCGGCGGCGGAATAGAATCGGGTAAACGTCACGCCTTCGCGGCTCATCCGGTCGAGGTGCGGGGTCTTCAGGTGCGGATGGCCGTTGTAGCCGGTATCGCCCCAGCCCTGGTCGTCGGTCATGCAGAGGATAACGTTTGTCGCGGCCGGCGCCGGAGCGGCGACCAGCAGCGAAGCAAGGCAAGTTGCTAACGCAATGCGGATCATGGTTTCTTCCTTTTTCTGGTGTTGTAGCTACGGTCGCCAGACCGTGTGCAGCGCAAATCTCCGCGGTCCGGCGACCGCAGCCACTAGCAGAGTTGTCTATTCTCCGAGGGGGATAATACTCTTGTTGATGTCGTCGAGACGCTTCTTTGCCAGCTCCTCCATTTCCTTGACTTTCTCCGGGTGCTTGTCGCTGAGGTTCGTTTTTTCATCGGGTTCGCGGGCCAGGTTGAACAGCGCCGGCCCGGTGCCTTCTTTCAGCTTGGCGTTCCTGCGGTCGGGGAACAGCTTCCAGTCGCCGACACGAATGGCGTGAAAGCCTTTGGCCCCGTGCCAATAGAGCAAATCTTTTCGCGGATGCGGCTTGTCTTTCTTGCCGAGCAGCGTATCCCAGACATTTACGCCGTCGATGACCGGGCTGCCCTTTGATACTGCTTCAAGGTCGATGCCGCACGCATGGCTGAGGGTGGGCAGAATATCGATCGCGGCAATTAGTGCATCACTCTCTTGTCCAGCGGGGATGACATCCGGCCAGCGGACGATGCAGGGCACGCGCGTGCCGCCTTCCAGGGCATCCCACTTCAGGCCGCGATAGGGTTTTGCCTGGGCCTTTTGCCGGGGCTCGGGGCCGTTGTCCGACAGGAAGACCACGATCGTATTCTTGTCGAGCCCTTCGGTTTCGAGGGTCGCGAGGATCTCGCCGATGCGGGCGTCCATTTCCTCGACCACGTCGCCGTACTCGCCAAACTCGGATTTCCCTTTCCACTCCGGATGGGCCTGGACCGGAAAATGCGGGGCCGTATACGGGATGTAGAGAAAGAAAGGCCGGTCCTTGTTTTTCTCGATAAAGGCGATCGCCTCGCGCGTAAACTTCTCCGTCAGCAAGCGGTTTTCAAACGGCTTCTCGATCAGCTCGTCGCCGCGCCAGAGTTCCTTCGTCTGGTTGTTGCTCTTGTTGATATAGTAGGCCGAGTCGAACCCCTGCCGGTGAGGGCGAAACGGGGGAAGGTCGCCGAGATGCCACTTGCCGACGATCCCGGTCCGGTAGCCTGCTTCTTTGAAAATCTCGGCCATGGTCAGGGCCTCGGGGCTGAGCCCTTGTTTCGTGCTGATCATGTAGCCGATCACCCCCTTCTTCCAACCGAGGCGGCTCGGGTACGCGCCGCAGAGCAGGGCCATGCGCGAAGGGGTGCATACGGTCGCGCCCGAATAGAAGCTCGTCAGCCGGATCCCTTCTTCAGCAAGCCGGTCGAGAGCGGGCGTCTTGATGGAAGGATGGCCATAGCAACCCAGATCATGGTAGCCAAGATCATCAACCATGATCAGAATGACGTTGGGCGGCTTGGGATTGGCTTTGTCCGCCTCTTCTGCACTCAGGACCTGACCGGCGACGGCGGCAAACAACGCGGTAACGATGATGAGTGTGCAGGTTCTTTTCACAAGAAAACGGTGTCTTGCAATGTGCTTTGGTGTCATTCGAATCTCCTCCTAATGGCTCTCTCTCCGCGCGAGGGAAGGTCGGCCTCTGTTACCTCTCTTCGATCTGTGCGTGAAAGCCGATTTGTCGTTGTTTGCCAGTCGCTGGGGGCGCCATCAATTGGCGAATCGCGGTCACCAGGGATTGAATCTCTTTGTCGTGTCCGGCGACGCGCCTCTCCAGCGTCTCCAGTTTCGCCGCCAGTTGCCGATGGGTAGCGACGAGTTCCCGAAGCTTGACGAAAGCCCTCACCACGTAGACACTTACGTCGATGGCCCGGGATGTGTTCAGGACGCTGGCAGCCATGATCGTCCCGTGTTCGGTGAAGGCGAAGGGGAGGGTCCGAGAAAACTTCAGCCGGGCAAGGTGGTCACAATTTGTGACCACCTCCCGCTTCTCGTCTGCCGTCAAGCGGAAGCGGAAATCGCCGGGAAACCGGTCGGCGTTCCGCTTGACCGCCTGGTTGAACACCTTCGTCGTGACGCCGTAAATCTCCGCCAAGTCGGCGTCGAGGATCACCTTCTGGCCGCGGATCAGCAAAATACGTGGCTCGATTTGTTCAACGAGAACTACCTCCTGTTTCTTCTTTGCAGGACTCAATGCTTTCCTCCCAACCGAGTCAGCCGCGACATGAATTGATACCGCCCCGAGTTCACCGTAAAGGCCGTTCTGCCATCCTTCATGCCGAGGGATTTAACCAGCGGTGAATCGGCCGCCGGCTTTCCGTCTATGGTAACGCTTTTGGCATCCTTTGCCGGAAGATATACCGTTGCGGTCGTGTTTACCGGGACGGTCACGTCCAGGTGGAACTTGCCGTTTTCGAGCCGCCAGTCGCTGATGATCGTGCCGCGGATGGAGTTGTACCGGCCGCGGGCCCAGGTGAGGCCCCCTCCCGGCCGAGGTGCTATGATAAAATGCTTCCACCCGGGTTTGCTTTCGTCCGGATTGAGGCCGACAATATTACGCCATATCCACTCGCCGACGGCGCCGAGCGCCCAATGGTTGAACGAGTTCATCATGGGCTTCTGAAAGCCGCGGCCCGGGAAATAGCCGTCCCATCGCTCCCAGATCGTCGTGGCGCCCTGTTCGATCATGAATCCCCATGAGGGGAACGTCCGCAGGTTCAACAACCGGTAGGCTTCGTCGTTGTAGCCGTTTCGGGTCAATTCGAGCATCAGGTGGTGGGACGTCTGAATTCCGGTCGACATGTGTCCGTTGTACCGGCCGAACTCATCGACCATGTGCCGGGCGGCCTTGGGCCGGAGTCCGCCGGGTAAGAGGTTGAACCGCAGGGCCAGGGCGTAGCCCGCCTGGGTGTTGCCTTGGATCCGGCCGTCGGGCTGTACGAATCGCTTGTTGAAAGCGGCCTTGATACCCCGGGCCAGTTGGGCGTATTTCTTTGCGTCGTCGTCGCGGCCGGTAACGGCGGCCATCCTGGCGACGATCTCGGCCGATTGGGCGAAGAAGGCGGTCGCCAGCACCTGGGGCGGCACCCGCCCGCCGGTTTTCGGCCAGCCTTCCTTGATCAGCGTATCGCCGTTGAGCCAATCGTTGAAGTCGTTGCCCCGGTCCCGATCCCAGACCAGATTCGGGTTCTTGCCGTGGACGTAATCGACCCAGCGTCGTGCCGAGTCGTAGTGTTCCTCGATCATGCGTGTGTCGGCGTAGTTTTGGTAGACCCGCCAGGGGACGATCGTGCCCGCGTCGGCCCAGGCGGGCGTTCCGCCTTTCCATCTACGGTGGTCCATGGGGGCAAAATTCGGGTAGCGGCCGTCTTCCGCCTGGGCATCGCGGACGTCGGGCACCCACTTGCTGAAGAAGGCGGCCATGTCCATGTTGAAGATGGCGGTTTGCGAAAACGACTGAATGTCACCCATCCATCCCGCCCGCTCGTCGCGCTGCGGGCAGTCGGTCGGAACGCTGTGCATGTTGCCCCGCTGCACCCAGACGATCATGTGCGTGATCTTGTTGAGCAGCTCGCTGGAGCATTCGAACCGGCCGGCCCCCGGCGCAGCGGAATGAAACACCCGCCCCAAGAGGTCGCCGACCGCGGGCTTGTAGGGCGGCATGTATCGCCAGGGGTTGTATTCCGCGCCGGTCAGTTCGACGTAGCGGAAGCCGTGGTACGTAAATCGCGGCTCGTATATCTCCTCGCCGTCGGTGCGTTTGATGTACGTGTCGGTTTGTTCTGCCCCGCGGAGATTCGCGGTATAGACGGTGCCGTCGTCGTTAAGCATTTCGGCGTGTCGCAGCTTGACGGTCGTGCCTGCCCGGCCGTGGACCTTCAGCCTGCACCAGCCGACCATGTTCTGGCCCAGATCGAAGACGTGGACGCCGGGTTTCGGCTCGGTCAGCTTGACGGTTTCGAGTTCCTTGGTGACCCGAATCGGCTCGTTGCGCTGCCATACCAGGTTTGCGCCGGCAAAAGCGTCTGCAATGGCCGCTTGATGCCACAGGCGATCGTCGAAACCGGCTTTGTCCCAGCCGGGCATTTCCAGGCGTGCGTCGTAGCGTTCGCCGTCATAAAGGCTGGCCGAGCGGATCGGGCCGTCTCTTGTGGATCGCCAGGACTTGTCGGTCACGATCGTTTGCGTTGTCCCGTCGGCCCCCTCGATATCGAGCTGCATGATGAACCCGCGCTCGCCTCCGAACGGGCGCTGGGTCTGCCGCATAGGCATGCCGAAGAAGTATTCGCCGTTCCATCCGTCGGCCAGAACGGCCCCGACGACGTTCTCTCCTGAAACAACCAGATCGGTCACATCAAACGTCTGGTACTGGACGCGCCGGCCGTACATGGTAAATTCCGGCGCCAGGATATGATCGCCTACCCGTCGGCCGTTCAGGTGCAAGTCGTACAGGCCGAGCCCGGTGACATAGACCGTCGCCCGCTCGACGGGACCTCCGACTGAAAACGATTTGCGCAGCATGGTGGCCGGCATGGGCCCGGCTTCACTGGCGGGCGAGTCCTTGGGGTCGGCAATCCACTGTGCCTTCCAATCGCCGGGCTGGAGCAACCCCATTGACCACATCGCCGGCTCGCTCCAGGCCGATGCTTCCCGGTCCTTGTCCCAGACGCGAATTTTCCACCAGCAGCGCATCCGCGACTTCAACGGGCGGCCTTCATAAACCACGTGAACGGTTCGGCCGGATTCGACCCGGCCGCTGTCCCAAAGGTCGCCCTCACCGGCGTTTAACTTCTCCCGGCTGCCGGCCACCAGCACACGATAGGCCGTCTGCTGCTGACCTCGCTCGGGGGATTCGAGAATCCAGCTCAGCCGGGGCTTCACCACATCAATACCTAGCGGATTGGCGCGATATTCACAGCGCAGCTCCTTCACGCTAACGCCACTGCCAGCCATAACCGAGCACTCACCCAGAGCCGGCATCATGCACGCCGTCAGAATGATGACCAACCGTTTCATCTTGACCCTTTCATCTTCCGCTAGTCGGCTTTACTTCCGCTTTTTCCAATCGTCCAGAAACTTCTGATCGGCCGGGCTTAGCTTGCTGTAGGGGACTTTGATCGTTTTGCCGTCGGGCTTCTTGAGAAAGGCGACGCCGTCCACCAGCGTGATCAGCCGTGCCCGGATCGAGTAGTTGCCGCTGGTCCACTTGCGATAGGCGGGGACTTTTGACGGGGGGCGCGGTCGGGTAACGTTCGGCGTGCGGGGCGGCTTGGGATCGTCGCCGCCGGAGGACTCGGGGGGATTCGAGGAACGGGCACCCTCCGGCCGGATCGCGAATTCAATCGGCCGGGTCGACTGCGCCTTCACCCAGACAATCAGCACGTCTTTCCACTGCCGGCCACCCTCTTCGCCGAGCGTCTCGTAGTGTCCGACGCGGAAATCCGGGCCCCGGGGGACTGCCTTGCCGTCGATCTTCAGTTGGGCAGTCTTGTTGCCCCAGCCGTTGATCAGGAAGGTGGGATTGACGACCGGGGAAGCCGGGCTGGCGGCCAGCCGCAACCGGATTTCCGGCTGCTTGGCCGACGTGGCGTCGAGGAGGTAGGCGCGTGCGCCGACGTCGTAGCCATGGCCGGTGGCCCCGCCGCGGGCGACCGTCATTGCCGGCGCATTCAGCCAGGAGCGTGCCAGGGCCGCCAGTTCGTTGGTCGGGTCCTTCGACTCGGTGAAACCGTTGAGCCAGATCTCGCTCATCGAATCGTCGGTCTGTTGCCAGAAATCCCCCCAGTTCATCTGCCCCAGACCGGCCACCGAATAACCGCTTTGACGGGTCGTCGCCGGGGGGAAACACGGCACAAGCTGAACCTGCTTGTGTACGGGCACGTAAGGAGTTACCGAAAGGCCCCGACCCACACGTCCCATGCGCCAGGGCCGGTACTTCGACTTGGTATTGATCACGTGGATATTGGAGTTGCTGAACTCGCCGTAGGCGTGGGCCATCTTCTGATACTCGTTTTCCTTCAGCGGATACGGGTTGAGGTTGATCGTCTTGTGGGCGCCGTCCATTTTGACGAGCGTGATGACTCCGTCTTCCAGGTGGTCGCTTGCCATTTTGCCGCTGCACGGGGCCCCCCACCACAAGTACATGCCTTCGAGTTCATAAGGGTATTTGGCCCCGTGGCGCCCCGACTCTCTGGCGACCGCGCTCCAGATCTTGATCCGGCGTATGTGCGTGCCGTCCGGATGGAAGATATACCATTCATCGGTCCAGTTTCCCGGGCCGTAGGGCGCCACCTGGCGTTTCTCCTGGTGGCAGATCTTGTCGCCCTTGATCAACGCGCAACGGTGGCGGACGACGATCCGGGCGGGGTTTTGGCTCTCGATCCACATCCGCGAGTACTTGTTGTCCTTGTCGTTCCAGGACTCGTACGAGGCCCCCTCGTGAAAGCCTTCCGACGTGATGTAAGTCTCCGAGGCGCCGTTGGTGTACGGAATGCCGTTTTCCGTGATCAACTTGATGTGTCCGGGAAGATCGAAACTCACCCGGGTCGGCATGGTGTCGAACGTGACCACGACTTCCCCCTGCTTGTTGGGGGCGGCGCGGTGGTTCGGATCGGTATTGCCCACCGCCTGGAACTTCTGCGAGCGAGCCTGTTCAAGGCAACTGATCGTTGTAGCGACTATAGCAATTGCCGTTGCAATCACTTTCGCACGGAACTTCTTATTCATCTTGCCATCCTCCTGTCCAAATCGGCGGTGAATCTCGGGATTGGCGCCATAACTTAGCATCGTTCGAGAAATAACTGCCGCATCTATTCCTGTAGCTACGGTCGCCAGACCGTGGTTTCCGCTGCCGTTCCACGCTCTGGCGAGCGCAGCTACGACAATAATTGATCGAGTGCCCCTTAGCGGATGCACCGACGAGTATTGTGAGCCTGCTCTGCAACGCCGGCGCGGTGGGCGAATCGCCGAACAAGCAAGAGAGTCGGCTGCCGTCACTCCTTCGCCTTGTGGCCCTTTATCCTCGCGGGTTTCCACTGCACGCGCAGATTGTCGAGCTTTTCGCCCAACACTTCGATTCGCTGTTCTCGAATCTCGCCCAACCCCATCTCGAACCCCATTGTGAGTTGCTTCACCTTCTTCGTATTGTGGCTCATGATCCGCGCGGCGGTTGCGTCCGCGGCCATGATGTCGGTGCTGGCTATAATTGCCCATGAACCGAGCCGTTTCTTCATGTCCACGGTCGTGCCGCCTTGCCCCTTAGAGGGGCCGTCACCTTCCAGGCCAATGGAGAAGTCGACGATGGAGAGATCGGGTTTAACGGCCTTTACGATATCCAGATACACCTGCGCAATGGCTTGCGGGCTGCTGTGATCAAACGTGCCGCGATTCCACCAGGTGTTGTCTATCAACTGCGCATAGCGGGACAGCGGCGTAACGCCGATGAAATTCTTCAACGCCAGAGTAAGCTGTGCCCAGGAGTGCGTTTTCGCCACGGGAACTGAAATCACCTTGTCTGCCTTGGTAACAAGGCTGGAAACGGCGATCTTGCCCAGCGGAGTTTTGGAAGGCACCTCGACCCAGCCAGGGGAGTCCTTTTCCAGACATGCCAAAGTGACTTTTCCGTCATACTTGGAACCGAGCCGTTTCGCTTCCTTGACCAGATTGGTATTTCCGTCCAGAGTGGCTGCATGTTGCCATTCGAATTTCGGCAGTTGAGAGCCTTCACCGACGACGACCTCCGCGGCACCCGCCTTTAGGCACTCTTCCGCAACGGCGATGACGATTTCAGGTTTCGCACACTCGCCAACATGGAAACACTTGTTGTGTTTTGCCCAGGGGACGTTGACGAAATTCGGTTTGATGAAAACCGTCTCGCCTTTGTGAACAACCGTGCGAATGCCCCCCAACGCGTCGATTGCATCCCGGGTCATCGAATCCAGATTGTCGCCGCGAACGGCAGCTACTTTCGCATTGATCTTCGGGGAAGGCTCCCGGGCAAATCCTCTACAAGCCGTGAAAGGCCATGGCAATCCGATGGCGGCTGCCGCGCCAACACCGGCTTTCAGAAAGTCGCGTCGCTTCGTCTCGTGCATTGGTTCCTCGTTTTTCCGGCGTTGTTACGGAGCCCCCGGGCACATGCCGACCGTCACGCGGCGCTTGGCGGAACGGTTTGCTGGGTCGTGTTCTGTTCGCCCGCAAAAGCACCTTCAATGGATGCGACCGAACGCAACATAATGATAACATCGGTGAACAGTTTCGTCAAAAGGCCATATTACAAACGGATACCGTTGATTGCCGGAAGACAACTGAAATCGCCCGCGTTATCCCCCCTCGGGGCCGCTTGTGTTTCTGGCCGGCTTATACTATAAGTACAAAACGCGGGTTATTGATTGGATTCCGGAGAGATAACGTCGAAAGAATTCCCATGATTCAAGGCATTTTCACGCCGAATCTGGTCCCTTTCCTGGACGACGGCCGGATCGATGAAGACGAGTTGCGGCGGATCGTCGGCTGGCTGATCGAGAAAGGCGTAAGCGGCCTCTACCCGAACGGCAGCACCGGCGAGTTCATCCGGCTCAGCTTCGAGGAACGAAAGCGAGTGATCCGGATCGTGGCCGAGGAAACTCGCGGGCGCGTGCCCATACTGGCCGGTGCGGCAGAGTCCAACCTGACTATGATTCTGGAGGCCTGCCGGACCTGCGCCGAGTTGGGTTGCGCGGCCGTTTCGGTCACCGGTCCCTACTATTACCAAGTCAGCCAGGAGAGCATCGAGCATTTCTTTCGGAAACTGGCCGACTGTTCGCCCATCGACATCGTGCTCTACAACATTCCCCAGTTCTCCAATGAAATCAGCCTGCCCGTCCTGACGCGGCTCGCCCTGGACTGTCCGCGGATTGTCGGAGTGAAGGACAGCAGCCGGGACTTCCCCCGTTTTCTGAACACCCTTCAAGCAATCAAGCCGCATCGCCCCGATTTCAGTTGTCTGATCGGCTGCGAAGAGATCCTCTTCCCCGCACTGCTCATGGGTGCCGACGGGGGTACGCTGGCCAGTTCCGGCATCGTACCGGAGGCCATCATGAAGCTGTACCACGAGTTTGTGGCCGGGAACTGGGAGGAAGCGAAACGAATGCAGTTGAAGCTGCTCGATTTGATCAACGCGATGCTGTGCGGTGCGAATTTTCCTGAAGGGTTTCGTGCCGGCATGTCGCTGCGCGGGTTCAAAATGGGATCCTCGCGGCAGTTGCTCTCGCCCGAGGAGCAAGATCACCTGGAAGGGATCCGTTCCCGCATCGCGAGTATTTTGGCCGAGGATGGATATCTGCTTCAGCAGTAGCCACGGTCGCCAGACCGTGGACGGGCCATATTGCCCACGGTCCGGCGACCGCGGCTACCCCCCAAACCAACAGAGAACAAGTGCCATGCCGACTTTGATCGATCTCTCGTTTCCCTTGGAGCACGGGCAGCTCAACTTCCCGCTCGACCCAAAGATCAGCGTCATCGTTCACAACACCATATCGAGCATCGGCTACAACATGACCCAGATTAGCATGGGCACGCACCAGGGGACCCACCTCGACGCGCCCTTCCACTTCTTCGACGACGGCAAGACCGTCGATCAAATCCCGCTGGATCGCTTGTACGGTCCCGCGGTGCTCGTGGACCTTGCCCCCGGCGGGCATCTCGAAGCGAAGACACCGATCACGCCCGCGATGCTCGAACCCCACGCCGGCAAGTTCCAGCCGGGCGCCAAGGTCGTCTACCGCACCGGCTGGGACCGCGCTTTCGGCGCCGGCGAGTATTTCTCCGACTTCCCCTCCCTGACCCTCGATAGTGCAAAATGGATGGCTGATCGGAGGATCGGGCTGATCGCCATGGACACGCCCACGCCCGGCACTGAGTGGAAAGAAATACACCTAGCGCTGCTGGGCGACGGCGTGGAGATCGTCATCGTCGAGGGCCTTACCCGGCTCGACCGGCTCCCCGAGCGATTCACGCTTTCGGCGTTACCGTTGAACATCAAGGGCCGCGATGGCGCACCGTGCCGTGCCGTTGCAATCATCGACTGAACTCGGACCTTAAAGGAGGCAAACATGCGAGGACTCCAAGGCAAAGCGGCCATCGTGACCGGCGGCGCCGCGGGTATCGGACGTGCCATTATGGAACGTCTCTGCGACGAGGGCGTTTCGGTCACCTTCACCGGCATCAGCGACGGCGGCGTCGCCACCGAAAAAGAGTGCATCGGCAAAGGCCGGCCGGTCCAGTTCCTCCGCGGCGACATGGCCGAGGAGAGCTTCTGCCGGGAGGTCGTCGAGACGGCCGTGGCGAAATGGGGCGGCGTCGACTACCTCGTTAATAATGCATTCTCCTTCATCGCCAAAGGCACCGACGCCACGCACGAGGATTGGAACCGGATGATGAACGTCGGTCCCATCGGCTACGCCACGATGGGGCAGCTTGCCATGGAACCGATGAAAGCGCGGGGGGGCGGAGCGATCGTCAATCTATCGAGTATCTCCGCCCACATCGCCCAGCCCAACCGCTGGACCTACAACGCCGCGAAGGGCGCCGTGAATCAACTGACCCGCTGCATGGCATTGGACCTCGCCCCCTTGGGCATCCGCGTCAATACCCTCAGCCCCGGCTGGATTTGGACACGCGAGGTCGACAAGGCCTGCAAAGGCGACCGCGCCAAGTGGAGCCCCATCTGGGGCAAGTACCACATCCTGCGGCGTCTCGGCGAGGTCGAGGAGTGCGCCGGCCCCGCCGCTTTCCTGCTCAGCGACGAGGCCAGTTTCATTACCGGTGCCGAAATCATGGTCGACGGCGGCTACAAGGCCCTCAGCTCCGAGGGCCTGGGAGAATCGTCAACCTTCGCCGGGTCGGATTGACGCCCAGGTCAAGAAATGGTAGCCACGGTCGCCAGACCGTGGATGAGTCATGCTGGCCACGGCGGCCACGGTCGGGCGACCGTAGCTACACTGTACACACTGATTGAATGATGAAGCGAGGCGCAAGTCATGCAAATCCTGCTCGGAATCCTGCTGGTAGTTGCCGGGGGGGCCCTGGAAGGGCTCTTCTCTTTGCCGGTAACGCGCACACCGAAGTGGAAATGGGAGAACATCTGGGGCGCCGGCTCCCTGATCGCGTTGCTGGTGGTGCCGTGGCCGGTGGTTCTTCTCACGGTGCCCGATCTGGCAACGGTCTATCAGAGCGTATCCCCGAAAATCCTGCTCTTGACCCTTCTGTTTGGCGTCGGGTGGGGATTGGGCGGCATTTTCTGGGGCAAAGCGATCGCGGCCATGGGCATGGCCTTGGGCATCTCGCTGCTGATGGGGTTGATGAACGTGTTCGCCTCACCCGTCCTGCTGGCCTTCACCGAGGGACCCGGGAAGCTGCTGGAACCGGGCGGACTGATCCTGCTCCTGGCCATGGCCATCATGATCCTGGGCGTGTCCGTGTGTGCGATGGCCGGCGCCGCCAAACAGCGAGAGCTGCAGGCGGGCACGGCCCCGGACGAGTCTTCGCGCGTGTCCGTACCCTTGACTGTGGGTTTGACACTCTGCGTCCTTTCAGCCGCCCTGTCTGCTTTGGTCAACTTCGGATTCGTCTTCGGAAAGCCCATCGAGCAGGCAGCCGTTCAGGCATCTGCGAGCCCGGCTGCGGCGCCAAACGCGATCTGGGCTCTGGTCTTCACGGGAAATTATGCGGTGAACGCCGGTTACGCTTTCTGGCTCATGTGGAGGAACAAGACTCTTGGTCTGCTCGCATCTCAGGGAACCGGTCGTTACTGGCTGTGGGCGGTTTTCATGGGACTGGCCTGGCCGTTGGGTATCGTGCTGTTCGGCATGGGCGCCGGCCGGATGGGCGACTACGGCGCGTTCGTCGCCTTTCCGATGATGCTCGTCATGGCGATCTTGTTCGGCAACCTGGCAGGGGCCCTCACGGGGGAATGGAAGGGAACCTCCCGGCGACCAAGGATCGTCATGGTCGGCGGCGTGGCCATACTGGTGGCCGCCTTCGCCGTTTTCGGCTGGGCCAACAAATGGCTAAGCGCCACTCCACCAGACGACACCGAGACCCAAAGCTGCGTTCATCCCCAGTTCGCGGTTCCCCCATGCCCGGTCCCGATGTGTAGTGAAAGGATAAGAAGTGAGGTTTGAGTCACCGGGTCAAGATTCTCGCGGTGGTGGCACTTGGGGCGATAGGCCCCGCCCTGGGACGCCAACGCATGTGTTCCGTTGCGGCCCCGCGCGGCTTCGGAGTCCGGCGGATTCCCTTTGACACGGTGGCGGGGTAGCTTATACTGACCGTGATACCCCTCGCTGAATCGGCAGGAAATCGCTAAACGCTTGGGGTGTTTGGGTTTGCGGAGAGATTTCAAGCGTGATGGCACCCCGCCATATCGACAAAATCAGCGTGTTTAACATTCATGGCACGATTTTGTAGAATCATTGGTTATACGCAAAAGGACGAGCTAACAAAGTCATGAAGCCATCGTCCCGCACACCAGAAGGTCAGCCAAACCACTGCCCAGTGTGCGGGAAGGATTTGAAGATTGAGCCGTCCCGTCCGCCGGGCGATGCGCCGTGCCCGCATTGTGGACATCTGCTCTGGTTCCAGGCAGGGAGAACCGCCGAGGAAATCCAGCAGAGAATCAACCGCGAACCCAAAGAACTGACCAACTACTTCGAGTTGGCACAACTCCATCTGAACAACGAGGATTACAAAGCGGCCGAAGAGGTCTACTCCAAGGCCTACGACATCTCCGACGACGACGAGGAAGTTCGTTGGATGCGGGAAGATGTCGAACTACGAAGCCTCCGGCAGGAGATCGTTCTGGCAGAAAAGGACGGCGATTCAGAACTCCGAGACGAGTTAATGAATCAGCTGAAGGCAAAGGAATTGGCGGTGATCAAGAAGCGTGCCGAACTCTACCCCAGCAACCTTCTCTTCAAGTACGACCTCGGCCTCCGCTACCAGATGAATTCCCAGTACAACGAAGCGATCAACGAGTTCCAGCAGGCCCAGAACGACCCGCGACGACGGGGTGCCTGCATGTTGGCCCTTGGTCAATGTTTCGAAGAAATCAGGAAAAACGGCCTGGCTCTGCTATACTACAAATCGGCCATCGAGGAAATCCCCGACCGGGACGTCGAGAATAAGAAGCAAGCCCTCTATCTGACCGCACAACTGTATATTAACTTGAAGGACCACGAGGCGGCCGAAGAATGCCTCGACCGGCTCGCCCAGTTGCGCGAAGGATTCTGATAGGCAGGCTGAAGAAGTATAGGAACTGAACCGCGTATAACCACGGTCTGCACGCGGACGGCCAGGGCTACCGGTGAGACCAATCGTTGATCAGCCTCGATCATTGGCCGTGCAAGCCTCAATAATGCCCGCTCAATCCAGACGCGCCTGGACGCCTCGCGGGCGGGTTCGTCTGTGCTAAGATTGTGCGGCGTCTGATATGCTGAAGCATAACCTACGAAATAGGAGATCCGTATGCACTGTAAGCGAATCTTGAGCGCCCTGGTCCCGGCGTTGGCCGCTATGGGAGTTGCCGGCACGCTCGGCGCGGCGGAGGGCAAAGGAAAGCCGAACTTCCTGATTGTCATCGGCGACGACGTTACCTACACCGACATCGGCTGCTACGGCGGGACGAACGTCAAGACGCCGCGGATCGACACGCTGGCCAAGGAAGGGCTGAAATTCAACTACGCCTACGTCGCCATGTCGATGTGCGCCCCGTGCCGGCAGGAACTCTACAGCGGGCTCTACCCCATGCGGAGCGGCGCCGCCTGGAACCACTCGCAGTCGAAGCCGGGCACCAAGAGCATCTGCCACTATCTCCGCGATCTGGGATACCGCGTGGGGCTGGCGGGCAAGCACCATTGCAGCCCGAGGGCGTCGTACAACTTCGACGGCGTGCCGGGGTTCGAGGGAAATTGCTGTAGCCCGACGGCCAAGACCGATCACGCCGGCATCCGCCAGTACATGACCAAAGACGACGAGCAGCCGTTCTGTCTGGTGATCGCCCTGGTGGTGGCCCACTCGCCCTGGACGGTGGGCAACCCCGGCCAGTTCGATCTGGAGAAGCTCAAGCTCCCGCCCCATTTTGCCGACACACCGGGCGTGCGGCAGGATTATGCCAAGTACCTGGCCGAAATCGCCGTGCTCGACAAGCAGGTGGGCGACATTCTCGACACGCTTGCGAAGACGGGCAAGGCCGATGAGACGCTCGTGATCTTTACCTCGGAGCAGGGCGGCCAGTGGCCCGGCGCCAAGTGGACCAACTGGGAACAGGGTCTGCACACCGCCTTTATGGCCCGGTGGCCCGGCGCGATCGAGCCGGGTCGGCAGACCGACGCCCTGATCCAGTATGCCGACGTCGCGGCCACGCTGGTCGACGCCGCCGGAGGCGATCCCGCGAAGCTGAACCTCGACGGGACCAGCTTCCTCGGCGTTCTGCTGGGAAAGAAAGACTCACACCGCAAATACGCCTACGGCGTTCACAACAACATCCCCGAGGGCCCGCCGTATCCGATCCGGACCATCCGCAACGCCGAGTTCCGCTACATCCGGAACCTCACGCCGGAGGCCGTCTACATCGAGAAGCACATGGAGGTGCCCAAGCGGTGGGGCGTCTACTGGGAATCGTGGAAGAAGGCCGCCGAGACCGACCCGCACGCCAAGAAGATGTTCGAGCGTTACCGCCGCCGCCCGGCCGAGGAACTCTACCGGACCAACGAGGACATCTACGAGCTGGACAACCTTGCCGGCGACCCCAAGTACGCCAAGGTCAAGGCCGAGTTGCGCGCCGAGTTGGACCGGTGGATGAAGGCCCAGGGCGATCCCGGAGCAGAACAGGACACGCAGGCGAAGTACGGCGCCAATCGCAACCTGGGTAAGAAACGCCGCAAGTAACGGCGGAAAACGGCTCGCTGGCGGCTGCGCCCCCTACTTCCCGCTCCACCGCGTTGCCCAACCCCAGAGTCCGGTCATCATGAGCGCGACCATCAACAGCGCCAGCAAACCCCAACGGATCAGGCCCTCGGTCAGTGTTTGCAGCGTCGAGCCGATCGCCGTGGCATAGGCCTCCTGGACGATGACGATCCAGCCGGTGTCGTTGCCGCGGACGCGGACGGGTTCCGTGCAAGCGAGCCACTGGCGGTTGTATTCGCTGCCTTCGGGATCGGCTCCCATCGGGTCGGTGTAGACTTCTTCGCGCTGCGGAAGATCACCGGTCTTGATACGATAGTCCTTGAATCGGTCGGGCAGCTTTCCTTTCTCGCGCAAGAGCTTGTCGAAGAGCGGGTGTTGGAGGATGAGTCCCTCGTTGTCGCCCTCGCGGCAATCGACCAGCACGGCGAATTGATCGTCGCGGCCCCGGAGTTCCGCGAACCGGCCGACCTCGACCGTCAGTGCGACCACGCCGAGGAATTTTCCCTCCGGCGAGCGATCGAAGACCGGCGTGGCCACCGCGACAATCCAGCGGTAGGTTGCCTCGGAACGAAACACGGCCGAGAGCTGCGTCGCCTCGACGTGCTTCCCCGGCGGGGCTCGCCACGACTTCTCCAGGTCCCTGGACCCGCCGTAGAAATAGCTTCGCCAGGCGAAGTTGACCCCGAGCGTCTGCGACTCCGGCACGCGGACCATGGAAAGGCCTTCCGGGTCGCAGTAGAACCAGCTTGCCACGGCGTCCGGCGGCTTCAAGTCACCGGGTAGAATCGCGGCGAACTCGTCCTGCAACCGTTTCCGCCCGGAATCCGCCCGGAACTGCCGCCGCAGCGGCTCCAACTCTTCCTCCGGTGTGTCGGGATCGTTCAGCTTCGCGCGCAGCTCCCGCATTTCCGGCCGGGACAACGTCTCCTCGATCGCCCGGCGAAATCGCCAGGAGCCGACCACCTCCTCGACCGCTACAAAACGTTTCTCCAATTCGTTGGCCGCCGTACGCGCGACGTACTGGGCGGCGAATTCGTTGCTGTCGAGCGCCTGGCGGGTCAACGCGGCGTCGGACCGTTCCATGACCGTGCCGAAACCCTGCCACGCAAACCACGTGACCACCGCCAACAGCAACGCCGGACCGACCGCGCCGAGAATCGTCAGCGGCAACCGGGCGCGCCGCGCCGCCCGCACGTCCAGCGCCTCCAGCACCGCCTGAACGTTTGGAAACCGCTTCGCCGGATCGGCGGCCAGCCCCCGGTCGATGATCTCCGCCAGGGCGCGATCGACCCCGCGGACCTGCCGGTGGGCCGACGGCGGCGGCGACTGCTCGATCATCCGCCGGTAACGGGCCAACCGCTCCGGGAGGTCGGCCGCCTGTTGTATCTCCGCAGCGGCCGCGTCGCTGCGATGGGGGAGATCGCCCGTCAGCATCTGATACAATAACGCCCCCAAGGCATAGACGTCCCACCGGGCGTCGGGCGCCGCTTCGAGATCGGCCTGCTCGGGTGCCATGTAGTAGAGCGTGCCCAGGGCCGGCGTCTGCTCGTTCGACAGCCGCGATTGACCGAAATCGGCCAGCCGCGGCTTGTCGTCCTCGTCCAGCAAGATGTTCGCCGGCTTCAAATCGCAGTGCAACACGCCCTTGCCGTGGGCGTGCAACAGGCCCGTTGCCACGTCGCGGAACATCGCTACCGCTTCGTCGACCGCCAGGGGGCCTTTCCCAAGTCGCTCGGCCAACGAGCCCTTGGGAAGGTATTCCATAATGTAGTAGGGCGGTTCGCTTTCCCAGCCCACGCCGAGGAGTTGGACGACGTAGCGGTCGGCAAACAGGAAGGCTAGCTTCTCGACCTCCCGACTGAGCAATGACCAGTCGAGCCCCCCACGATGGGCATAGAACTTGATGGCCACCTGCCGGCCCGTGTTCCGCTCGCGGGCCACCCAGACCTCACCGTAGGCCCCGCCGCCAAGGAAATTTTCGGGTTCGTAGCCGGGCACGTCGACGGGGGGATGGGCCTTTTTCCGGCTCATCTCCTGCGAGCGGCGGCGCAGCGGCCCGTCTTGCGGTTCGGTCGGGGCGGTACTCATGGCCCCAGTATAGCAAATTAGACGCGTTCAGGGGGCGAGCAAAACTCTCTCCACACTTCTCGCACCACTTCTGCGGCAGTAGCGCACCTGAGGGAATACCGGGCCGGGGAATGCCGCCCCTATCAAAAAGGGATTTTGTGATCACAATGTTAACATGTATGATGGGGTGACTTCCTTGAGACGGCGTGAAACCAAGGGTGGTAAAAATCGTGATAATATGCGACTGCTAAAGCGTGCTCGACTTGGATCGGTCGAGAAACAACGGTCGTAGGACGGGTCGCCTGACCCGTCTCCATCCCTGACGTCGGGAGACCCGTCCTACAAATACGACAGTTATTTCTCGAACGGTGCTTGATTATAGCGGTATCTGTCAAAAAAACGGAGATGTGAACATGATTGCACGACCTTCCGCGGTACTCGTCCTCTCTGTGGTGCTTTCCGCCGGAACGGGCCTCGCCCGGGGCAACGACCGGGCTGCCGAAATCCTCGAGGCGACCGGCGTCCGCGGCGGACTCGTCGTTCATCTCGGCTGCGGACGCGGCGAGCTGACGGCCGCACTGCGGGGAAATGACCGCTTTCTGGTACACGGTCTGGACACCGATGCCGGGAACGTCGAGAAGGCCCGCGGGCACATCCGGTCGCTCGGCCTGTACGGGAACGTGTCCGTCGAGCAGTGGACGGGCGACCGTTTGCCCTACGCCGACAACCTGGTCAACCTCCTTGTTGTCGAGGACCCCGGCAACGCCTCGGAAAAAGAGCGGATGCGCGTGCTGTGTCCCGGCGGCGTGGCTTATGTCAAGAAAGACGGCAAGTGGACCAAGACCATCAAGCCCTGGCCGGAGACGATCGACCAGTGGACGCATTTTCTACACGACGCATCGAACAACGCGGTGGCCAGAGATACGGAAGCGGGCCCGCCCAAGCGGATGAGGTGGGTTTGCGGCCCGTTGTGGTCGCGGAGCCACGAGTTCCGATCGAGCGTCAGCGCGATGGTGTCGGCCGGCGGACGCGTCTTCTACCTCTTCGACGAGGGGCTGACCGGAGTCACGCCGCCGACATTACCCGAACGGTGGACGTTGATCGCAAGAGACGCCTTCAACGGGGTGTTGCTGTGGGAACGGCCGGTGGAGAACTTAGGGGCCCTATGGAAGAGCAAAGCGCTGCGGAGCACTCCGCCGACGGTTCCCCGGCGTATTGTCGCCGAAGGAGACCGGGTCTTCCTGACGCTCGAACAGGATGCTGCGGTGTCGGTTCTCGACGCGGCGACCGGCGACGTCTTGACAACGTACGAAGGGACGGAAGGGACGGAGGAAATCCGCTGCCTCGACGGGATTCTCATCCTCCGCAGCGGCAAAGGGCTCACGGCCATCGACACCAAGACCGGCAAGCGGCTGTGGCAGAAGACCGGGAAGATCCGGCAGATCACACTCGCCGCGGCCGGCGGCAAGGTCTTCTTCCAGGAGGGAAACAACCTGGTGTGCGCGGGCGCCAACGACGGCAAACAACTTTGGCAGACGCCGTGCAAAGCCGTCTGGCTGATGCTGGTTCACGACGGTTGCGTCGTGCTGGCCGGCAACGGGCTCCAAGCGATCTCCGCCGACACCGGCAAGAAGCTATGGAACGTCAATGCCCGTGCGGGCCGCAGGGAACTGTTCGCCGCCGCCGGCCGCGTTTGGTGCTGGGAGGGCGCACACATCGTCGGCCGGGATCTGAAAACGGGAAAGGTGGCGGCAAGGCTCGACACCGACGACGTCTTCACCCGGGGGCATCACCTCCGCTGCTACCAGAGCAAGGCAACCGAAAAGTATCTCATTACGCCCAACCGGGGCATCGAGTTCGTCAGCATCACCGGCGACAAGAACAGCCAGCACGACTGGACCCGCGGGCCTTGCCGATACGGAATCATGCCGTGCAACGGCCTGCTCTATGTCCCGCCGAATCCGTGTTTCTGCTTTCCGGGCGTAAAGCTGACCGGGTTCAACGCGTTGGCGCCCGCGGCCGATAAGTCGACCGGGGCGCCGAAGCTTACGGCGAAGCAGCGTCTCGAACGCGGTCCCGCTTTCGGCAAGGTCCCCAGTCCCAAATCCCCAACCCCCGGCCCCGAAGATTGGCCGACGTATCGCCATGATCCGCGGCGCACGGGTGCGACCTCCGGCAAGGTCCCGCCGGAGGTTGCCATCCGGTGGAAAGTCGACCTGAAGGGACGGTTGACGCCGCCGGTCGTTGCCGGGGATCGGGTGTACGTGGCTTCGAAAGACGCCCACACGCTCCACGCGCTGGGTATCAATGACGGCAGTAAGCTCTGGCAATTCACGGCCGGCGGCCGGATCGATTCGCCACCGACCGTCTACGGCCGCCTGGTGCTGTTTGGCTGTGCCGACGGGTGGGTTTATTGTCTGCGGGCGGCCGACGGCGAACTGGTCTGGCGGTTTACAGCGGCCCCGTCCGACCGCCGGATCGTCGCGTTCAGCCAGTTGGAATCCCCGTGGCGCGTCCACGGCAGCATTCTCATCAAAGACGGCGTCGCCTACGGCACCGCCGGGCGTTCGACCTATCTCGACGGCGGCATCCGCGTCTTCGCGCTCGATCCCAAGACCGGCAAGGTCCTGCACGAAACCTGCCTGGATACCTGGGCGCGAACCCGAAAGGACGCTGTGGGCAAGCCGTTCATCCCGGCTTACCACATCGAGGGCGCGCTGTCGGACATCCTGGTCAGCGAGGGTGACTACATCTACTTGGGGCAATACAAATTCGACCGGAAACTCGCCCAACAGGAAGTCCCGTACATCATGCCCGGCCCTGACGAAAAATCCAAAGCGATGGGACTGACCGAACTGATCAACGAGCCCTACGTGCGCGGCATTCAGTCTCAAAAGAACGACGAGAGGGTCCAGCACGACTGGCAGTGGCGGGTCCAGAAAGGGCTGATGGAGGAGTACACCAAGAAGTACGGCGGCGCCAGCATGGGCGACAGGAAGATGGGCCGCCACGTGTTCACCATGAGCGGGTTTCTGGACGATGCCTGGTACAACCGCACGTTCTGGATGTACAGCGAGACGTGGCCCGGCTACCATATTGCCCACCTGGGGGCAAAGACCGGGCAACTGCTCTCGGTCGGCGAGGAAAAGACGTACGCCGTACAGTCCTATCCGTCGCGGAACCTGCAGAGCCCCTTGTTCACGCCGGGCAAGGATGGCTACCTCCTCTTTGCCGACGACAACGAGAACGAGCCGGTCATACCCGACTACACCCGCGGCGTCCCCAAGGGGATCGGGTTTACGAGGCAGGAGCCGCCCGTGTGGTTCCATTGGGTTCCCGTCCGCATCCGCGGCATGGTCTTGGCCACCGACCGATTGTTCGTCGCCGGTCCGCCGGACGTCGTCGCCCCCGACGATCCGATGGCCGCGTTCGAAGGCCGCAAGGGTGCGGTATTGCAGACGTATTCGGCCACGGACGGGAAGAAGCTGGCCGAGCACAAGCTGGACGCGCCACCCGTCTTCGACGGGCTGATTGCCGCCGCAGGACGCCTGTTCCTGTGTACAACGGATGGGCACGTCATTTGCTTCGGCGCGAGCGTGGTTAAGGATTAACTTTGGAGGTTGTAGGGTGGGACCAGCGGCCGTTAGGCCGCGCCGGCCCACCAGTTTTGCACCGTTTTGCTCGCGTTGGTGGGCCGGCGTCGCTTCGCTTCTTGTCCCACCCTACAAAAAATCACAACCTCGCCAGAGTGCGGAAACCCCCGCGTTCTGGCGAACGCAGCTACGGTGGATCAACGCGGACCTATCGGTCTTCGACCATCCGGGCGAGACGGATCACGTGGGCCCGGACGCCTTCGAGATCGGGGTTCAGCCGCAAGGCCCGGCGGAAACTCTCCAGAGCAGAGACGTAGTTCTCGAGTTCGAGATACGCCTGGCCCATGCTCGTGGCGGCAACGAAGTGGTACGGGTTGATCTCCAGCGCCTCATGGCAGTCGCGGACCGACTCGGCGAACTGGTTCAGACTGAAGTGGGCGGCGGCACGCTGGTGCCAGGCCTCGGCGAACCAGGGCGACTTCTCGATCAACTCGGTCGCCAGGCGGATCGCCGCCTCGTATTGCCGGGCGGCGTTCAGCCGCACAACGGCGTTCAACTGCCTGCGGTCCGCCTCGTCGCCCGCCCGGGCCCAAATCGAGCGGATGCCGTTTCCGGCAATCAGCCGGACGGTGCGGTCGTCGTCGAGCAGGGCGGCGCCGACCACCTGGTTGGAGCCGTAATCGCCGAGGAATCCCAGGGCCAGGACGGCTGCCCGCCGGACCTCGCGGACGTGGTGTCTTGTCAGGCGCTCCAGGGAGCCGGGGGTGTAGCACCGCGAGACCTTGTTCTTGAAAACCGCGCAATCCTGGTTCTCGAGATACTGCTCGTAGAGTATCGAGAGGAACGGAGTTCGCAGCGTCTTGTCGCTCACAGCACGGGTCCCCACAACTTCAAAGACGGTGTCCGCCCGCTTCGAAAGCGGGAAAAGAGGACGCTCTGCCCCATATCTTCGATTGTAGTTGGCACGGGGTTGCGGAACCACAAGAAAACGGCCCCGTTTTGGTTTTTTGCCCTTTTCCAACCGGTCGAAATGACGCAAAATGGGGATGGGCAAGAACTTCCCGTCATCGAATCTGGAGGGAAGAAGTGAGGAGTAATCGTACCGTCGCACGGCCGGTTTTCGGCCTTGCCCGAGTGGGGTGGATGGTAGCTGTTCCGGCTGCGTTTCTCGTTGCGCAGACTTTGGCTGCCGCACCCTGGGCTACCGGTGCCGGTTTGCGCAAAGAACTCCGACAACCGACCGACCTTGCGTGGTCGGGTAACCCCCTGCGAGCGGCACTCGGACGACTGGCCGAGGCCAAGAAGGTGGCTTTCCTGATCGACCGCCGGATCGACCCGGGCCGGAAAGTCGACCTCTCGGTCCGCAACATGCCCTTGCAGAATGTCCTGAAGCGGATTGCCGGCGACCCGGATCTGGGATTCACCATGTTCGGTCCGGTGGCCTGCTTCGGCCCGCCCGAGGCAACTGCCCGGCTGAGGACGGTCGCGGCACTCCAGGCGGACGCCCTGAAGACGCTTCCGCCCGAAATCCACCAGAAGTTCTTCAAATCCAAGAGCATCAAGTGGGACGACTTCGCCACGCCGCGGGAATTGCTGAAAGAGCTGGCCGCCGAAAACCAATTACGGATCGTTGCGCTGGAGCAGGTGCCGCACGACCTTTGGGCGGGTGCCGACCTGCCGCCGCTGTCGCTGATCGACCGGTTCATGGTGATCCTCAACCAGTTCGACCTCGCCTTCCAGGTCTCTACCGACGGCCGGCAGATGACGCTGATTCCGATCCCCAAGGAAGTCGCGATCGTCCGGGCATATCCGGGAGGGCCGGACCCTGCGGCCACCGCGCAGCGGTACGCGACGATCGCGCCGGACGCCGCAATCAAGCCGGTCGACGGCACGATCTGGGTGAAGGGCTTTTTGGAGGACCACGAGCAAATCGCCCTGGGCAAGCCGCCCGCACCGCCCGCACCGGTAGACCCGGTAGGGCCGGTAGCGCCGGTCGGGCCCGTCATGCCCGCGCCCGACTTCAACCTCGCAAACAAGCGGTTCACCGTCAAGGTGGAAGACACCCCGGTCGGCGATCTCATCCACGGGCTGGCGCAGCGGATGCAACTGCAACTGAGCATGGACCAAGAGGCAATCCGGCAGGCAAAAATCGATCTGTCCGAACTCGTCTCGTTCGATGTGAATCAGGCAACCGCCGAGGAGGTGTTTCAGGCAGTGCTGAAAGACACCCCGCTGACCTTCCGCCTCAACGGAAACGTCCTGGAGGTCCTTCCAAAAAAGTAGTGACCTCATGAACGAAGAACGGAAATCGAGCGTCACTGAGTTGATCGAGAAGGCCCGCGCCGGCGACGCCGCCAGCCGCGACCGGCTCTTCGCCGTCTGCCGAAGCTATCTCGGCGTGGTCGCCCGGTCGCAGGTCGAAACGTGGCTCCGCGTGAAGGTCGACGCCTCGGACGTGGTCCAACAGACGCTGCTCGAGGCCCACCGCGATTTCGACCGGTTCGCCGGCAGTTCCGAAAAGGAATGGCTCGGCTGGCTGAAGCAGATCCTTGCGCACAACGCGGCCGATTTCGTCCGGCAGTATCACGGCACGGCCAAGCGCCAGGCCCGGCGCGAGGTCCGCTTCCGCGACCCGGGCGACAGTCTTTCGCCCGGCGTCCCCGAGCCGGCGGCCCCCGATCACACGCCCAGCCAGGAGTTGCTCCGGATCGACAACGAGTTGCGGGTGACCGTCGCGGTGGCCGAGCTGCCGCCCGACTATCAAGAGGTCATCATGCTGCGGAACCTCCAGCGGCTGTCGTTCAACGAGGTCGCCGAGCGGATGGGCCGGTCCCGACCCGCGGTGCAGATGCTTTGGATACGGGCGATCAAGAAGCTGCAAGCCGTTTTAGGCGACGAGGCGGCTCCGTAGCAACGGTGGCCGGGTGGCACGGGCTGCTTGCCAGCCCGTGTTGGGTGGCCGGAAAGCCTGGTTCAGCGTTTCCTTCTGGTTCCCGAAACGCCGGACTTGTGGCCTACTGCAATGAGCCGTTCGGCATCGAGGCCGTAGTCCGCTCCATCCAAGTTGCCGTAGAGCTTCACTCTTTGAAACCCGACCCCTTCGAGACGGTCCCTCAATTCCTGTCCCGAGTAGATCGAAATATGAAACTCGAAGCTCTTGGCCTTTCCCTTGCGAATGAGTATCCACTCATTCCGAAGGCGAGTCCAGTCATCGAAAACCTCGTGACGTTGCACTAATTTGCTGCCGTCAGGCAACACCTCAGACGCAGTGCCTTGAAAGTTTTTCGCAAGGCGTTCCTTCCCCATGACATCAATCAGGCAGGTTCCACCAGGCCGAAGACTGTCGTATATGTTACTCAACACTTCGACATCCTGCTTCTTGTCATCGAAATAACCGAATGAGGTGAACATGCTGATTGCGAGATCAAAGGCGCCGGGGCGGACAAAGTCGCGCATGTCCTGATGAATCCACTCGATCTTCACCCCGGCGGCCCTGGCTTTGGCTCTGGCCTTGTCCAGAAGATACTTGGTACCGTCCACGCCGGTGACGTTGAATCCCTGTCGGGCAAGCGCAATAGAGCACCTGCCGGGGCCACAACAGAGGTCGAGAACGTCACGCCCTTTCGGTTTCGTGAGCTTGAGCCCCTTTTTAACCTGGTCGACCGCGTCCTCGAACCGTTTCTCCGGGAACATAAATGGATACAAATCCCGCCAGAACGAGTCGTTGTCAAACCATTCTTTCTTTCGGCGATTTTTCATACGATTATGCTGAACGTCCCGAATCACCAGCGCCGAAGGCGTCTGCGTGCATTCGCTGGTTCGGTTTTCTTCCATTGTATGATGGTTGGATCCGTTCGTGCAATGTAGGCTGGTACTCCGAATCATCGGTCCGCACCCTTCTTGCCCGTCCTGCCGGTGTCTTTGGTCTGCCTTCTTCGATACGCCTCTTCTGGCCGGTCATGGTCGCGCCACGGGGCGGTGAACGGTGGCGGAGTGTCCAGCGACATCTTCTCGTGCGCTCTGTCACGAAGCTCCTCGATCTCTTTAATCTTCTTGCGTACGGACTCATTCTTGGCACTAAACCCAGCCCTTCCGGCGGTGAAAAGGGCAGACGACAGTCGGCGGCTTGCGTCCTGCGGTTCCTCGGAGCCCACTCTCTTCGACGCGGCGATATTCTCATCCAGAAGTACCTCGACTTCTTTCAAGAGTGTTTTGCGCTCCTCCAAGGTAGGACTGAATTCGAGCCCACGAAAGAACTGGGCGTAGATCCGCGCACGCATCGCGAGCGGTTCCACCTGGAATTCCCGAGCCATCACCGACAACACTTCCTTGGCCAGCAAGACTTTGCCGAACTGGCTGCCCTTAAGCGCAGTCAAGTAGAGCGCCGTGTAGCGCAAGTCCGGGTCATTCGTGGTGTCCGCAATTCGCCGCCAAGTGCCTGTTGCCTCGTCGATGTTTTCCCTGCTGTGGAGATGAAGGTTTCCAGAGAGTTGCAGGGCGAGGCGACCAAACACGACTCCGCCCGGCGGACGACGGCGTTTGTCGGCTGCCATCCGCGCTTCGAAATCCGGCCACAGCTCCTTGACCGTTTCGGTCTTCGCAGTGATGGTCCCCCCGGGCGGAGTGATCCCGTGCTTCCGCAAACGGCTTTCGACCTTGGCCCGCGAGTCCCCGGTCAATGCCGGCGCAACGCGTTCGTACCAATGGAGAGCACGCGCGGTATACGGTCGCTGGGCGTCGCCCGATTTCCCTTTTGCCGCCAGCCACCACGCGTCGGCCAATGCGAGCATATCGTCGGTGCTCGACTGGCTCAGATCCTTCTCCGCGAGTTCCTTCAGCACCGTATCGTTGCCCTGCACGAGCAGCATCAAGCCCTTGGCCCAATCGCCTTTGCGAAAGCATAAGAACTTGCCGACGACCAGATTCGCCTCACGGTCGGCCGGGTTCTTCTCGAGCGTGATAAGCGCTGCCTCAAGCTCGGCCATCTCGGCGGCCATCGCCTCCGCGTCTTGAGCGAGCGCAGCCGCTTGGGCGGACAGCTTTTTGTCGCCGGCCCCTTTCGCGGCATTCCCGGCCAACCGTTGCAGCAGCTTGGCCGCTTCTTTCCGCTGCACAATGGCGGGATCCCGCGCCAACGCGATTGCCTTCTTGGCCACAAATGCATGCTGCTTTGGCGTCGCCGCCTTATCGCCATACACCGCCAGCACCTTGACGGTCATATTGATGCGATCGACATCAAACCGCTTTGCTATTTCGTCGATCGCCGTGAACGCCGATTCTCCCTTTGCCTGAATCGACATGTCCCGAACAACGCGCAACAGGGCATACGCTTCAGTTGGGGTAGCCGCGACACGGGCATAGAGGAGAAGTCGTTTTGCCAGTTGCTCTTTCTGCTCCGGTCTTTTCGCCTTCGCGTAGTCCTCCTGAAACTCCTCGCGGACTGCCTGTAAAGCCTCTTGCAGCTTGCTTCCCGCTGGAACCGTCCGTTTCGACGCCTGTTCCGCCGACACGCAGTCGGAAACACCCCTCGCAAGAAAGATCGCGAAAGATATGAAAAGCATGAGTCTACGCATGGCCCTCCCCCTCAAACCTAATACCAATCAAGAGGTTCCCAGCAGCAGTGTTTCTGTTCGCCGAACCTCTGTTTAGCCGGTTTTCCTTGTGGTTGAGCCGAAACCGACCAACCTGTCCGGCTAACACTCGTTCAGTTTCTTGATTTTGTCTCATTAACTCCCTTTATGTCAAGCGTTTGGAAAAATGGGCATTTTGGGCACCCGGTTTTATGCGCCGGGTGCCACGGGCTGCTTGCCGGGTGGCACGGGCTGCTTGCCAGCCCGTGTTGGGTGGCCGGCGGTCTATTTCTCCGAGTTGTCCTTGTCGGCCTTTTCGATCTTTACGGGGTGCATATTGAAATCGATGCTGTCAAAATAAGCAATACGATTGGGAATGGTTTCTCGTATGATGTCTTTGAGCTTATCATCAATTCTATCCGGTTTATAGCGTAGTGCGAAATACGGCAGGAAGCTCTCCGCTATATCTTCGCGTTTGGGATTGCCTTTTGCATATCCCGAAATAAACTCGGGGTCTTTTTTTTGAGCGGCAATCCAATCCTTGTTCCCGGCGTGATAGGGATCTAATGACGTATGTGCCGCTTCGTGCATAAAGGCTTCGCCCAATATTCCTTGAGACATGTACGCTTCGCCCAGGCCCGTGTGGATCAGGAAATTTCTGTTCCCGCCGCCGAAGCCCGGTTTTCCTTTGTGGATCCACACGGTTTTGGCATCTTTCCTCAAGGTAAACGGCAACTGCCCAATGACGGGCAAATACTTTTTCGCTTGTTCCAACGCCTCTTTTGAATCGAATTCGGGATTCACCTGGACTTCCATTTTCTGTCCGTCGTCGAATCGCGCGATAAACAGGTGGGCGTCAACAGTAATCCATTTCCGCACCCGCCGGTCATACATCCTTCGTTCTCCCCTTCCAGCTTCGGTCAGGCTTTCGAAGGCCGTAGGGTCTTCAGGGGTAATGATGTCCCGGTCGATGAATATTGTGCCGCCAAAAGGCGGCTTGGCCTCGGCACACGTGAAGGTGAAGGCAACGGCCAAAAGAGCAAAAACCGGATTTTTCATGTCGTCGACCTTTGGTAATCACCGCCGGGTAGCCATTGTACGACGGCCCTCCAAGGCCGTCAAATCCGTGCCGATGACGGAAGGCCGATGTTTACCCACCACCCACCACCCATTCGCGAGACGCTTCGACGAGGGCCTTGATGTTTTCGGCCTTGCTCGCACGGGGCAGAGCACAACCGGAACCAAGAATGTACCGGCCGTTGCGGTCGCCCTGTTCGATGCACCGCAAGGCCTCGCGGCGGATTTCGTCCGGCGTGGACTGTGCAAAGGACAGCGTGTTCACGCCGCCCATCAAGACCACCTCGTCGCCGACCGCCCGGCGCACGTCGGCAACCGTGAAACCGCCGAGCGGATCGAGCGGGGCCAGGCAATCGAGGCCGGCCTCGATCAAGTCCGCCGCGATCGGCAGCATGTTCCCGCAGATGTGGCAGTAGATTCTCACGCCGGGGCAATAGGCGTGCAACTCGTCGCAGACCGCCTTCATGTGCGGGAAGATGAACTCCCGCCACTGTCCCGGCGAGATAACCGACATGTTGGCGACCGAATCGTTCAGCCGCAGGATGCGAAATCCGAGATCGATGTTGAGCTTGCCGCGCTCGACGGCAAACGCCGTTCCCTTCTCCATAATCGCGTGGGCAAGCGGCGGGTCGTCGATCAGGTCCATCAGTGCCTGCTGCATCCCGCGGAAGCAGACCATAAACGCCAAGGTGGCCGAATCGCAATCGCCGCAGAGCCCGACGCGGTCGCCGGCGTACCGGAGGCTTTCGCGGAGCAGGTCGCCGTAGCCGGCCGATCCGTAGAACGGCTTGTCGGGCACGGCCATCCGCCGGGCGTCGGCCATGTCCTTCACAAGCGGTTCCGAGGAGAGCCAACTCGTGTGAAACGCGATGTGGTACGGTTCTTCCAGGCGAAAATCGCCGGCACGCTCCAGGCGGGTCGCAAAGCCGCCCGCCAGATCGATTTCCCCAAGTCGTCGACCATCGGCATCGACTTCGTACAGGCGGCCGTTTTCCTCGACCGTCTTTCGTGCGGGAAAGAGAAGCTGCCTTGCGCCGTCGCAACCGGTGGCGATGGCCGCATCGACCAGCACGCGCAGCGCGACGGCGGGGTCCTCGATCACCCGGCGCACGTCGGTGCCGGTCAGATCGGCGCCCAGGTCGACCCAGATCTTGGGCATCACCGGCACGCGGTCGGGCGTGCCGCCTTCGAAGACGACCTGTAATCGCTCCGCAGGTTTCATTTCGTCCTCGGCTCCCAAGACAATAACAAAGCAGGAGGCGCCTGAGTGTAGCAGAACGAAAGAAGAAGTAACACCGGTCTCTTTCGGTCGAATCGAGGTGTCGAGTTTCCAGGCGACTATTGCCCCTTTGGGGCCGTCGTGCGAACCTGGCGGCGGTTCGACGGCCCGGCACTTGCCTCCAGAAGCGCACGGCGCGTGGAAACTTCCGGGTAGCCGTCGGCGAGACTTCGGATGGCGGCGAGACCGGCGGGATCGGCAATGCGGCCGAGGGCTTTGGCCGCCGCGTGTCGCGTGTCGGTCGCGTTGTCCATGTCGCCGACCACGGCCAGCAGGATCGGCACCGCCCGTTGGTCGCCGATGTGACCCAGCGCCCATGCCACCGCTGCCCGCCAGCACGGCGTCAGGTCGTTGTGCAGGAACAACACGCCCGGCCCCAGCGGATCGGGATGGCCCGAGGCGGCTTCGGGTGGCGAATCCTTCAAGGCCGCGATCAGCATATCGGCCGACTGCGGATCGGCCATGTTGCCCAGCGTCCGTGCCAGATAGAAACAGACCCAATGCTTTAGCGGCAGCTTCTGAACCTGCGGGATGCCCCGGTCGAACACCCGTGGAATGTCCATCGGCTTGGCCATGTATCGTTCGAAGGCCGCGCGGACCCTCGGCTCGAACTCGCGGTCGCGGCAGACCATCGACAGGATTTGCGCGGCCCGGTTTTCCGACTTGGGATGCCCGCCCCAGCAGCGCGTTACCTTCCCGATGGCCGCCTCGATCTCCTTGCTCCGCATCGCCTGGGTGTCGCCCAGAATTGCAAGGCACGTCTCGACGACCTCCGGCTCGGCCCCGTGCCGGCGGATGACCCGCCCGACCAGCGCCTCGTAGTCGTCCGTACAAAGCAACAACGCCCGATCGGGATCGATCGGCACCGAGCGGATGATGTGCGGCAAGATTTTCCGTGCCCGCGTGGACCCTAGCCGGTCGAGGGCCTCGATGATGAAGTAGTGTACCGGCGACGCATGGCACGACATCAGCGCGGAGTGGTCGCCGTACCAGAGCGTGTACCTGTGGTAATCGCCCAACTCGGCGAAGCACGCCACGAGCGCCTCTTCGGCCTCGGGGGTGCCGATGCGCCCGAGCGCCTCGACGGCCGCCTCGGCCAGGAAGAGATTGCCGCCGTTGGGATCGTTGTTCTGCCGAATCGTTTCGGCCAGCAATCCGACGGACTCAGCGTCGCCCAGATATCCGAGCGACCGGGTGGCGGCTTGAAGCGTTCGCTGGTTGGCTTCCGAGAGGGAATTGAACCTTGCGCCGTCGCCGCGGTGCCGTCTGCGCCATTCGGGGAACGGGTTTATCTGCCGCTGTCGGGCGACGTAGTCACGCAACGGGGCCCGGGCCGCTTCGCCACCCGTGTGTCCCAACGCCACGGCCGCGCGCCGGACGACGTCGCGGTCGTCGCTTTGCACCCGCCGCAGAAGGTCCTGCTCGATCTTGTCCCACGGGTTGGCGGCGAACCACCGGTGCCATGCTTCCACCTGCTCGTTGCGCTGCTTCGGCGGAAGGAAACCATTGAAGTGCGGATCGTGGCCGCTGATGTTTTCTAGTGCAACGGCGGCTGCTTGGGACACCAAGGCATCCGGATCGCTCAGCGCGTCCAGAAGCGGGGGGACCGACCCGCGGGCGCCGCAAGTGGCCAGTGCAAACGCCGCCGCCACGCGGACTTCCCGCGACGGATCGCGCAAGCATCCGGCCAACGCGGGCGCTGCCGCCGGTTCGCGGAAGACCGACAACCGTTGCGCCGCCGAAATCTTTCGGCCCGTATCTCTGCCTCGCAACTGGGCGACGAGCGTCTCCACCTCTTTCAACCCAGTGGCCACCGGATCGGCCGCGTCGCTGTGGCGGTTGATTCCGGCGACCTCGCGGTAACGGTCGAACTGCAACTCCATCATGCCGGTCACGGCCGCGTTGTTGCCGCGGGAGCGGTGCGGGTCGCCCTGGCCGATCGCTCGTAGCGGGCGAACGGCGGCGGCCAGCGGCAGCGGGCCTTGGTACAGGGGCGTCGCTTGCCGCGTGTGGTGGCAGCCGACACATCCCCGCGCCTCGCCCGGCCGCACGTAAATCCACGACATCTCGTTCAATTCGCTGCGTCCCTCGGCGTCGACCGCCTGAAACGCGATCGGCATGTCGGCCGGCACTTCGACCGAAAAGGACCCGTCGGGCGCCAGCGGCACCGTGCCCAACTCGACCGTTTCGCTGCCGGCGTGGACGATATAGGAATGGGACGAGCGGGTGGTGAGCCCTTTTGCGCCGATCACGCGGATCGCCCGGACGTGCTGCCATCCGGCCGTCGTCTGCTTCGTGAATCGGGCGTTCGAACAGTACAGCAACCCGGTCGCCTTCACATCGACGGCCTTCTCGCGCCGGACCCGCTCGGCCAGCCGGGGCGGCCGATGACGTGGGCCGAGGAAGACCGGCGAGTGGAGCTGCCCGGCCGGCGTCTGGTACACCGTGGTCAGCGTCGGCGGATCCTGCTCGGGATCGAGGACCCGGATCTGGTCGTAGAGCGAACCCTTGGAGGCCGTCGTGCAGAGCAACCGCCCGTCGGGCAGGGCGGCCACGTCGCCCGCCCCCAGGCCGAAGTGCCGAAGATTTCGCTGCGGGAAGCCCAGCTGGCCGATCGTGATACCCGGCCCCGAAAGGAACGCCAACCGGCCGTCGGGCATCGGCGCGGGGCTTCCGCACAAATACGCCCGAAGCCGCCCGCCGTACTCGGGACCCAGGTCCAGCCCGAACTCGGTGTAACCCTCCGAGCCGTCGGGGTGGACCGCGTGCAACAGCGTCTCGACCTTGCCGCGGTCGAAGAAGTTGTCGGAGCGGATGAAGACGATCCGCCCGTCGGCCAGGACCTCGGGCTCGTTGTCGAAGATAATCGTGCTGGTGATCGGGCGGATGTCGCTGCCGTCGGGTTGCATGACAAACAGCGCGCGGGCGGGCGGGTTGTGGTATTCCTCGAAACGCCCGATCCGCGTCGAGGTAAAGACGATCCGCCCGTCGGGCAACTCGGCCGGGTCGATGTCGTGAAACGGCCCGTCGGTCAGGCGCACCGGTTTGCCGCCGGCGGCCGGGATGCGATAGATGTGATAAAACGGTTCCCCGTCGTAGGCCATCGAGACGTAGATCGACTTCCCGTCGAACGAAACGCTCGGCGAGCCGATCGCGCCGCGGCCGGCGTCGACCAACAACCGCGGCTCGGCGCCCGGCCGGACCGGCTTGAGCAGGAACAACTTGTGGCCGACCTTCATCGGGGCCGGCAGATCGTGCTCGGGAAAGGTGCGTGCCCGGCGCGGGTTGAAAATCGTCACGCTGAGGCTGTGGTACGATCCGTGTTTCTGTCCGTGGTCGCGGTAAAGGCTGCAATCGTCGCCGACGAACACGATGCCCTCCGGCCAGGCGAACCCCTCGCCCGGCTCCTGCTGGACCAGATTCGACCTGCGTCCGCGGCTGGCCGGGCGTCCGCCACCCCCGCCGCCGAGCCGGACTTTGCGGACCTTGCCGATGGGTTGGCCGCCGGGTACGCGGGTGTTGCCGACCGAGACTTTGCCCCACGGCGCCGCGCCGAACTGGCCGACGACGTGCGCCGCCGGCCACTTCTGGTCGTCGGTCTCCGGCTGCTGCCAGTTGGGCACCTCCTTCTTATTGCATTTCCAGTTCTCGTCGCTGGCAAGCACGATCTTCTGCCCGTCGGCCAGCTCGGCGACGAATTTCACCAAAAGCGCCGCCGGGCCGGGAAGCGTGTTGATCCCCTCGACCGCAACGACAATCCGGCCGGGGACGATCAGCTTCGTCACGTCGAACCGTTTCGGGCTGTTCCAGGCCGAGTTGTCCGTATTGCTCTCGCCGACGGCCTTGCCGTTGATGTACAACACGAACAGGTTGTCGCAGGTGACGATCACCTCGGCCGATTTCAGGGCCGGCGCCTCGGGAACCGACACCTCGCCGCGAAAGTAGGCGGAGCCCGCCGACATCGAGTTCAGGTTCCCGCCGTACGACCAGATCCACTTCGCACCGTCGAATCCGATCGGCGGCGCGTCGGCCCAGGCCGCCGCGCAAAACGTCACCAGCCCGATCGCCGCCAACGCCAATCCGGTTATCTTCATCATCAGTCTCCACGTTTCGGAGTCTCTAATTCGAGGTCATAAAGCCGCGACCGGTGGTCGCGCCGGGTGCCATGCCCACGCTTGCCGTGGGCATGTTGGATCAACCGGGTGCCATGCCCACGCTTGCCGTGGGCATGTTGGATCAACCTGGAAAGCATGTCCACGCAGGCGTGGACATGGCACCCCAAGCTAGTTTCCTCAGCCCCGGCAAGCCAGGACCTCGGTTTTCTCAGCGTGCCCCAATGCTGCGGAGATACGCTTCCCCGTGGCAATTACCTTCGAACCAAGCACCTCTATCATTCTTTCCGATGTGTAGTACAAAGTCAAAACGGAAATGCCGACCGCACCGACGACCTGCCCCCGGTAGTCGAAAATCGGCACGGCGAAACACAACAGCCCGTCGGCGTATTCCTCGAGATCCAGTGCGTACCCCCGCTCGATAATCTTGGCGAGATCCTCGCGCAACTCGTCGATGGTCGTCATCGTATGGACGGTAAAGCGGTGAAACCCTTCGTTGGCCAACTCCTCCAACAGCGATCGGCCGGCGTGGGCCAACAGCACTTTGCCCGGGGCCGCACAGTGCAAGCGGTACCGGGCTCCAACCTTGGCCGCGATCCGCACGTCGCGGGTCGAATCGAGATGGTCGAGCACCAACATGCGATTGCCGTCGAGCACGACCAAATACGTGCTTTCGCCGGCCGATCGCCACAGTTCGTGCAGGGGCCCCTCGGCCGCGGTGCGGAGGTTCATCCGCGCCACCGGCTTGCTCGTGTGGTGAAACGGCCGCAGGCTCATGCGGTATTTCGGCCCGTCTTCTTGGACGATCCAGCCTTCCGCGTGCAATGTCCGCAGCAGCCGAAACGTCATGTTCTTGTTCAGTTTCAAACGCTGGCCGATGTCGCTTACGCCCAGCGGCTCCTCGCTCTCGCACAGCAGTTCGATCAAACGCAAGGCTTTGCGAACCGCAGGCACGTCATACGATGTCTTGGCCATAGGAATTTCAGCCGGCAGGGAGGGGAAATTGCTTGGGTGGGAGGAAACTGCGGGGAGCAATCGCTGCGTTCCTTATGTATAACGATGTTAATTATACATAACGGCAAAGGCCAGTCAAGGGGCGAGGCACAAATCGGCAGAAACCACTCTTTCGAGGGGCTTACAGGTTCACGGGGATCCCGTGTTCGGCGAGGTACTCCTTCATTTGCCGGATGGTGAACGTGCCGAAGTGGGCAATCGAGGCGACCAGCACGGCGTCGGCGTGGGCCTCGGTAATCGCCTCGACCAGGTGCTCCAGCGCCCCTGCCCCGCCCGAGGCAATGACCGGCACGCTTACGGCGTCGGCCACCGCGCGAGTCATCGGAATGTCGTAGCCGGTCTGCATCCCGTCGGTGTCCATGCTGGTGGGCAAGATGGCGCCGGCCCCGAGCGATTCCGCCTTGGCGGCCCACTCGACGGCGTCGATTCCGGCGCCTTCGGTTCCGCCCTTGACCGTCACTTCAAACCCCGAGGGCATATCGTCGTTTTTCCGCGTATCGACGGCCACCGTGATCTTCTCGGACCCGAACTCTTCTGCAGCCTCCCGGAGAAAATCGGGATTTTTCACGGCGGCCGTGTTGATCGAAACCTTCGAGACGCCGATATCCAGCAACGCCCGGATGTCGCCGATCGAGGCGATTCCGCCGCCGACGGTCAGTGGGATCGAAATCCGATCGACGGTCCGCTTGACGGCATCGAGGGTCGTTTGGCGTTTTTCGAGCGTGGCGGTGATGTCGAGGAAGACGAGTTCATCGGCCCCGGCGTCGCTGTATGCGGCACCGTTTTCGGCCGGGTCGCCTACGTCCTTGAGGTTCACGAAGTTGACGCCCTTTACCAGACGGCCGTCCTTCACGTCCAAACAGGGAATGATCCTCCGATAGTCCATCAAATTCTCCTTTTGTGCGATGGCGCGGCCGCGGCGGCTACACCCAACCAAGATAATGCATGTAGTTCATCAGCCACGGATGTACCCAGGGGTTCCAGATAGGATACGCTGCCGAGAACACCGAGGCAATAAGTGCTACGAGTGCAATTCCGCGGGTCCACCGGCGCGAGGCCATGGCGTCGGCCGCCGGGAGCATCAACAACAGCCACATCGGGGCGAACCAGAACATCCAGCGGAGCCCGCTGGTCATACCGCCGTAGTTGCGGAAGAACGGTCCCCGGGAAAGGTAAAACGCCAGGCAGACCAGCGAAACAACCGTGATCAACAATGCCAATTCCCGCAACGGCCGGTCACCCTTGCACAGCCAGAGCGCAGCCCCCGCAAGACTGAGCAGCCAGATGGGCGTGAGTGAGAAAATGCCGTGGTGGCCGATCAGCACGTGTACGGCATACGCCAGCGGCGATTCTTCTCCCTTGTCGATGCCGGCGGGATCCTTCCAATAGCTTTCGTACTCTTTTCCGTTCCGTGTGTACGAATAGTCGTACCAGTTGTCATCCTTATTGTCTTTACTGCGGTGCATATAGGCGGGTTTGAGGGATTGGTGAGCGATCCAATTGGTGCCGAAAAACCCCGCAACGACGACGATCGCCGCCGGAACGTAGGCCAGGAACGTTTGCTTCGGGGCTTTGAATAGCAAGGCCACACTGAGGGCCGCGAACAGCGCCGCCGCCGGCAGCTCGTTCGCCGCGGTAAACGCCGCGAACAATCCCGCAACGACGAAGTAGCGCAGCCGCCGCTCGCCGTCGAACCATATCCGCACCGAGGCATAGATGGCGATCATCGCGCTGACGGCTGCCGGCAGGTGGTTGTTCACCACCACCGCAAACGTCGTCAGGAACGTCCCGAAGACGGCCGCCGCCATCACGAACATCCGGCCCCAATCACTGTTGCCAAACCGTTCGATAAGCCGGGCAAGCAACACGAAATAGATCACCAGCGGAATTACGTTGAACGTAACGAGAATGATCCGCCCTACCGTGTAGGGATGGGTTCCCAACGTCATGCCGGTGATTTTGTAGATGACCCAGTACTCGCCCGCCATCAAGGTCGGCAACAACGGCGGTTTGCTCGAATAGAGGTGGCCGTCGTGCTTGACCATGTCGATCGTATCCCACTTCGGCTCGTTGATGACCTTGTCGATGGAGTAGGGGGCCCCGTCAACGCGCATATCCGCCTCGACCAGCGCCCGCAACGTACACATGCGGCTCCGGTCGTTTGCGCTCAGAAAAGGCCGCCGGAGCTGGCTCTGCCGCCAAAGCTTTCCTCGGACGTCGCGCCGCTTCCGCTGAAGCTGTTCGCCGCTGAATCTTTCGGCCAGCGTCTCTTCTTGGGCGTCGAAATCGCGCTGGAGGGTCTTCTCGCGGTAGTCCTGTAGCGAGATCTTGTCGACCGAATCGACGGCCGCAATTCTCCCGAGCACGGCACCCGCGCCGACGCAAATCAGCAGCAGATAAACGCTTCGGCGAAATCGCGATTGGGAATCGTCGGTTAGTTCGGTCATTGGTCTTCGGGGGTTGAATCGTCGGAGTAACCGACCTTGGCACCGGACCCGGTGCGCTCGGCAATCGAGTATGACTTGATATCGGGGTCGTGATAGGCAACGAACAGCTCGGCAAGAAAACCGATCGACATCAACTGGCCGCCGAGCAGCAGCAACGCAACGCAGTAGAGCACCACCGGCCGTTGGTGCAGGTGAACGGGTTCCAGGCCGAACCAGTCGATCCGCGATACCGCCCACCACGCCGCCATGAACGTCAGCCCGAACACGCCCAGGAAAAACGACGTGAGGCCGAGGGTACCCAGGGCGTGTTGAGGCCGCTGGCCAAAGCCGGTGAGAAACTTCACGGTCATCAGATCGAGAAATCCCTTCACGAACCTCGCGGCACCGTACTTCGAACGGCCAAATTGCCTGGGGCGATGCTGAATGACCACTTCGCTGACGCGATACCCACGCGCAGCCGCCAGCACCGGCACGAACCGGTGCAACTCGCCGTAGAGCCGCACCTCGTCGAAAATCTCGCGCCGGTAGCACTTCATCCCACAGTTATGATCGTGCAACTTCACGCCGGTGACTCTGCTGACCATCCAGTTGAAGATGCGCGACGGGCCTACCTTGTGCCAGGGGTCGCGGCGGACCTTCTTCCAGCCGCTCACGACGTCGTAGCCCTCTTCCATCTTGGCGAGGAAGTTCGGGATTTCATGCGGGTCGTCCTGGAGATCGGCGTCGAGGGTGATGACCAGATTGCCTCTGGCCTCGGCAAAGCCGGCGTTCAGCGCGGCCGCCTTGCCGAAGTTCCGCCGGAAACGAATGCCGGTGATCCGCGGGTCCCCGGCGGCCAACCGCTCGATCAAAGCCCAGGAACCGTCGGTCGAACCGTCGTCAACGAAGACGATGTCCAGTGGGTAACCTTCGGCCTCGGCAACCTCGCTGATTTCCTTGTGCAGGGATTCCAGGCTTTCTTCCTCGTTGTAGACGGGAATGACGATGGAGAGCATCGGCGGGCTCTGAGGGCGGGCTAATGGATGGTTATGGGGAAGGGGTTTCCGGGCGCTTTGCTCCCCAACAATATAGGATACCCGAAATCAACAGCTCTGACACCAACCAAACAAGCCGCAACAGAAAAGCGGAAGCCCAGGCGGTGGCGTCGGCCTGCGCGATGCCCAGGACTTTCAAATGCGGCAGAATCAACTCGACGAGAAACGCCTCGCGGACACCAATGCCCCCCGGAAGAACCAGAAGCAGGAATCCCGCGACCACCGCCAACGAAACACAGGCCGTGCAACAAGCCAGATACGACTGGAGCCCCAGGCCTTCGATGCCCATCGCTTGCAAGGTTGCCCAATAACTGATCCCCATGACAACCCACCCGATTGTACTAGCGATCCAACCCACCAAAAGGGTGCCGTAGCGAAGCTTCTCCAAGTCTTTGGCGGTATCGGGATCCTTCTTGCCGACACCCGCCAGCCGGGCGAGGCGTTTGAAAACGGGGGGAATGGTCGGGAGCAAGGCAGTTACCATCAGCCCAGCCGCCGCCACACACCACAACGGCTCGTCCCGAAAATAGAACATCATGTAGGCGGCCGCGAGAAAGGCCCCGACGGCCATCATGGTCAATGTCTCCAAGAAGACGCTCACGGCCGCCAACGAGGCCTTGACGCGGTGGCTGTAGATCAACCCCGTCCTAAGGACGACGACCATGGCCTTGCCGGGCACGTATTTTCCGAGGTGCCCGACATAGTACGCCCGCAACGTCTCTCCCAACCTCGCCTCCTGTCCCAGCACCCGCAGGACGTGATGCCAGAACAGGCCGAACGGGAGCAGCCCCAGCAGATAGATTATCGAAGCTGCCGCCAGCCAGGCAGGTTTCCAATGCCACTGGCCCCGGTCGTGTTCGCACAACTGGTTCCAGGCGGCCACGATCGAGCTGTGGACCCACCAGATAACGGCCGCCGCGATCAGGAGTTTCACCGCCCGGATCAGCCACTTCTTGCGTTTCGATTGGTCCAGGCTCACGGGCGGGTTCCGGTTGGAGGCATTGGCAGGTAAATCGCTACGTGCGATTCGGCGGGGGGAGGTACTCCACCATGGTGACTTTATTGTGACTCCCGAAAGCGGCATTTGCAACCAACGGGTGCGACAGGCAACCAATGTTTACCGTGCCGCAGGAATATCGCGATATGTCAGAATTACCGCAGCCAGAAGGTAGCAAATCAGCCCGGTCCCGACCAGGGTGGCGTCATACCACAATGCCTGGTTCTTGTCCGGCACCAGGATCAGCCGCTGCGGCTCGAACGCGGTCAGGATGCTGGAGTACTTGAACCATCGACTATCGAGCCAGTGGTCCTCCGGCCACAGGCGCCCCACCATCTTGACAATGATGGAAATCACGAAGAAACCGACCGTGACGGCGATGGCCCGCCACCGGTCGCGGGTGAGCGATGAGACGAACATCGTGATGCCGGTCAGCAAAAAAGTCAAACAGATCAAGTTAATCACACCCGGCAAGAAGCTGCGCAATGCGACGTTGCCTTCGAGAGTTACGGTCATGGTTCCGATTGTGGTTCCCCCCAAGACCGAAAAAGCCAGGGCTACGGCGCCCAGGGTGGCGACGACGGCGGGAGGCACGAGAATCGATGCCCGACGCACCGGCAGCGAGACAACGAGGTCCATGGTTCCGCGTCCGATCTCGCCGCTGATCGGATTGGAACCCCGGCCGACCGCCCACCCGACGCAGACGAGCACAGTGACGACGTGGACGTAGAGGACACTGAGCTTTCCGGCCGTGGAAGCCAGTTTTGCCAGCGGAATTCCCACCAACGGCTCGACAAAACCCGGCAGCAGGTTCAGAAGCTTGCCCCAGGCGCCGAGCGGAAACAGACTCATCAGCCACACAAACACCCAACTGAACAGCACCAACAGCAAGCACGAAAGCGCCAACTGGAGCCAGGCATCGGAGACGGCTTTTCGCCAGAGTGCAAGGTTCATGGGATGGCAGGTCGGCGAGTGGAAACAGGTGCTCTTGGCAATAGCATATCCCCATCCGGGGGGAAGATCAACGGCCCCTCCGCCAGCTCCTGCTTCGTGATAGTGGCCGACCCGGCCGGCGAAAGATGATCTTGCCTCTAGGGGAAGGGACGGGTAAACTCGCCGGCCCTGTAACTCTTCTCGCGTCTTGTCAGGTTCCGGCACCGCGTTCCGCGGGTCGAAGCCGCCCCCACCCAGTGTGGGGTGTCATTACACAACCTCCTGCTAAACAACAACTTAGGAACATCGCCGCAATAAAGAAGGCATTTTCCTTGCAATAATTCGTGGGGCTTTTAGAATGGAATAAGGGTCCCAACTCCCCTTGTTAATGGATTGAGAGTCGGCTATGAAAGCTATCATGTTGGGGGCCTTTGCAACCGCAGGGCTAGTGATCGTGGTGTTCGGCACGTGGGGTGATCGTAGCGAACTGTTCGCTCAGCGGTCGGAACCTTCGCACCAAACCGGAACGGGCGGCGATTTGATCGTCGTCTCCACTCCGGTGGGTGAGAAGAGCCAAATCCTCACCGTAATCGATCCCAAGTTGCAGGCAATGTGTGTGTATTCCATTGATCTGCAAACCGGGAAGATCGCGCTTCGCAGCGTTCGCAACATTCGCTGGGACCTGCAAATGCTCTATCTAAACAACGAGAGTCCTTTGCCGCAGGAAATTCGGACGCTGCTCGAACAAAGGTGAAATGTCATGCCGCAGAAATACTATAACGTCGCGGAAGCCGCCAAGATACTCGGGCTCTCCGAGGGCGACATCAAGCAGATGCTTGAGAGCAACGAGTTGCACGGCTATCGCGACGGGGCCGATTGGAAGTTCAAGTCGGAAGACATCGAGAAACTCGCCGGCTCCGGGTTGAACCTGCTCGGCGAGGATGGAGAAGACCTCTTGATGGTCGATCCCGACGCAGCCGGCTCTCCCGACACCAAGGAGGGCGCCGTCATCGGCGGCGGGGGGCAAGAAGACGATCCGCTGGCCGATAGCTATGTCCAATTGGGGGAAAGTGCCCTCCAGTCCGATGCGCCGGATACGGGTCCCGATGCCGGGCCTCAGAAAGACAAGGTGGATACCGCCGTTTCGCAGTTCGAGGAACTGGACTTGACGTTGGACGAAGATCTCACGCTGGAAGACAGCACCGGCGGGGTCACCGACGAACAATCGACCATCGACCTCAGCGGCAGCGATCTCGACGACGATGACCTCGTGCTCGGCGGCAGCAGCGGCGGCGGGAGCGACATCTCCATCGGAGGCGATAGCGGGATTTCGCTGGTCGACCCCATCGACAGCGGATTGTCGCTGGAGGAGCCGCTGAGCCTCAGCAGCACCAGCGGCGACAGCCTCGAATCGCTCGAGTTGGGTGAGGACGACATGATCTCGTTGGGCACCAGCGACGCCGGCGAGGATGCGCCAACCGAATTGAAAACCGATGATGACTTCCTCCTGACACCGCTTGAAGACGCCGGCGACGAAGATTCCGAGAGCGGATCGCAGGTCATTGCGCTGGATACCGACGGGGACGAAGGCGCAACCATGATTGCGGATGAGGAGGCCGGCGGCGTGGCCGCCATGCTGGACGAGGACCTCAGCGACCAGCCGGCGGGGATGGGTATGGGAATTGCCGGCCTCGAACAGCCGGCCGGGTTCGTCGAAGGCGCCCCGCTGACTCAGCCAGAGGCCGTCCTGCCGGAAATGCCCTATTCGATCTGGAACGTCCTGAGCCTTGCGCTGTGCGTCATATTCCTCGCCCTGAGCGGAATGTTCATGTACGACCTCTTGCGGAACATGTGGAGCTGGGATGCCCCCTACGAAGTCAATAGTTCGATGATGGATAACGTTCTCAGTTGGTTCGAGGGCGAACAGTAGCGTGCCTCCCGGCCGCGCGCGACCGCGTATCAACAACCTGCCTTGTCACATGCCCCGGATTCGAAAGGAGTCGAATCATGAAGGCGATCCGAGTATCCTGCACTCTCCTGGCAGTCCTTGCCGCCGGGTCCGGTTGCTCGCTTGTCCCCAAGAACCGCCTCAACAGCGCCGAAGCCCAAAGCCGCTCGCTTGGCGAGCAAAACCGGGCACTGGCGGCTCAGCTCGAAAATCTCAATATCCATACCCGAAACGTCGAAGACAAGCTGATCCGGGCCGAGGAAGAGCTGGCAGTGCTCGAAGAGGAAATCGGCTTGGATTCCAACCAGCTTGCAGACTACCGACGCGAGCGAAAGCAGTTGCACGAGCAGATGCACGGCATCACGGCAGGTTGCGCCGGACTCCCTGATGAAATCGGCCGTCAACTCGCAGACCTGTCCGAGAAATATGCGTGCCTGCACTTCGACCCCGTCACCGGAATAAGCAAGCTCGATACGGATATCCTCTTCGACAGCGGCAGCGCGAAACTCAAGCCGGGGGCCGAAAAGGTGCTCGGCGAGTTGGCCCGAATACTCAACGGCACCGGGGCACGGGACCTGAAGGTCCTGGTGGTCGGGCATACCGACAATCAGAAGATCATCAAGAAAACTGCGCAAGAAAAGTACGCCAATAACTTCCATCTCAGCACCGCCAGGGCAAATGCCGTGGCCGATCTGATGCGCCGGCAGGGTGTGAAGCAACAACGGTTGGGAGTTGCCGGTTTCGGCCCGCACCAGCCGATTGCGCCCAATGTCACTTCCAAAGACCGCCAGAAGAACCGCCGGGTGGAAATCTTCGTCATGGCCCCGGACGTCCCGGTCGTAGGTTGGACCGATTCGATCCCGAGTGTCTATTGAATGCCCTTGCCAAGACCGTCAGCGTCTTCGCACCCTTCGACAAGTTCGCTGACCCATGACTAATCCAAACCAACCCCCCGAGGACGAATACCGGCTGGCGGCCGGAAAGCCGGGATCGGCGCCGGAAGCTGTGCGCCCGATCATGGTCCCGGAAGAGTCGCCCGCGCACGCCGAGCCGCGGATCCTCGGGATGCCGGAGTGGGTGTTCTATCTGCTCGCCGGGTTGGCGCTCTCGCCGGTCTTCACGCTGACACCCTATCTGCGGATCGTCGGCTGGGTGCTCTCGGCCGTCGTCCACGAAGCGGGGCACACGCTGTTTGCGTGGAGCGTAGGATGCCCGGCCCTCCCGGCGCTGAGCTTGCAGGGACACGGTGCGGCGACGATCCATTACACGCAGAGCCGCGTATTCTGCTTCATGGTCTGGGCCGCCCTGGGCTGGCTGGCCTGGTACGTCTTTCGGAACACGCCGGACAAACGTCTGAGGACGCTGATGGTCGTGCTGATGATCGCCTACCCGTTCCTCGCTTTCAACACAACCTTCCGGCAAATGGGCCATCTGCTCTCGGGACACCTCGGCGAATTGCTCGTCGCCGGCATTTTTCTGTGGAGGGCACGCACCGGGTTGTTCACCGATAACGAACTCGAACGATTGCTCTACGCGTGCGTCGGCTGGTATCTGGTCTTCAGTAATGCATTTCTGTGCTTTGGCATTGCATTCGTCCCCGCGATTCGCTCCTGGTATTTTTCGCACGGCTCCTACGGGCTGACGAACGATTATGTCCGCGCAGCCAAAATTGTCCTGCACGTGAACATCAGATGGATCGTCTTGCCGATGATGCTCGTGGCGATCGGCACCGGTCCCCTGGCCATCTGGCTCGGACGCGGGCAGGACTAGGGCTTTGCCAGATTTTGATCCGAGTCGACGCACACGAAGATAACGTCTTCTCGCTGGTCGCAAAGCCGCTTGGCGCCGGAAACCGGTATCGGCCGCGCTACGGGAAGAAGGCCCTCTTTCAGGAGCCGTGACTCTCCAGGTGAACCATCAGGACCGCCAGATCGGCCGGAGTAATGCCGCTGATCCGGCCCGCCTGGGCCAAGTCCCGCGGCCGGATCCTTGCAAGCTGCTCCCGGGCCTCCGCTCGCAAGTGACGGACCAACCGGAAGTCCATGTCCGGGGGAAGACGCCGGGCGGCCAGCCGCCGCTGCCGGGCAATCTCGACCTCCTGCCGCCCAATGTATCCGGCGTACTTCGCGTCCCAGGTGACCCCCTCGGCCACTTTCCGCGAGACCTCGCCCAATCCCGGTAGCCGCTTGACGATGTCCCGCCAGGTCGTCTCCGGACGGCGGAGCAACTTCGCCAGCGTGACCTGACCCGACCGGGTCCTTTCGAGCAGTTCGGCAATCCGGGCAATCTCCGACTGTTTCCGCTGAAAGCGTTGCCAGCGGTGCTCGCCGACCAGCCCGAGCCGGCGGCCGACGGGCGTCAGCCGGCGGTCGGCGTTGTCGTGCCGCAACAGCAGACGATACTCTGCACGGCTCGTGAACATCCGGTACGGCTCGTCGACGCCCCGGGTGACCAGGTCGTCGATCATTACGCCGATGTACGCTTCATCCCGGCCGAGCACCAGCGGCTCCTTGCCCGCAAGCGACAAGGCCGCGTTGACCCCGGCCACCAGTCCCTGCCCGCCTGCCTCTTCATAGCCGGTCGTTCCGTTGACCTGCCCGGCAAGGTAGAGCCCCGCGATCCGCTTTGTCTCGAGCGACGGATCAAGCTGTTCGGGCGGGAGATAATCGTACTCGATCGCGTAGCCGTATCGCAGGATTTCGGCGTTCTCCAACCCGGCGGTCTGCCGGACCATCACGCATTGCACGTCGCGCGGCAGGCTCGTTGCCATGCCGTTGACGTAGACCTCGTCCGTGTGCCGTCCTTCCGGTTCCAGGAACAACTGGTGCCGGTCCTTGCCGGCGAACCGCACGATCTTCGTCTCGATCGAAGGGCAATATCGCGGCCCCGTCGATTGAATCTGGCCCGTGTACATCGGCGCGCGGTCCAGGTTCGCCCGGATCAGCTCGTGAATGTCCGGGTTCGTGTAGGTGATCCAGCAAGGGAGCTGCTCGCAGTCGATCTCGTCGTTGAGAAAGGAGAACGGCTGCGGCCGCTCGTCGCCCGGCTGGCGTTCCGTCTTGTCGTAGTCGATAGTTCGCCCGTCGAGCCGCGGCGGCGTGCCTGTCTTGAACCGTGCGAGCCGAAAACCGAGTCGCCCGAGCGATTGGCTGATGCCCGCGCTGGTCGGCTCGCCGATCCGGCCGCCGGGCGAGGTCTGTTGGCCGACGTGCAAAAGCCCCTGCATGAACGTGCCGGTGCAGAGCACGGCGGCCCTGGCACGATAGACGGTCCCGCTATCGGTGCGAACCCCGGCGATCCGCGGCCGCATAGCCGTTTCCTCAACGAGCAACTCAGTCACGTTCTCTTCTCGCAAATCCAGTGATGGCTTCTCCTCGACGATCCGCCGGACCTCGCGCTGATAGTCGGCCTTATCCGCCTGGGCACGCGGCCCGTGCATCGCGGGCCCCTTGCGTCGGTTGAGCATCCGGAACTGGATCCCGGTGGCGTCGATCGCCCTCCCCATGGCCCCGCCGAGCGCGTCGATCTCGCGAACGATCTGCCCCTTGGCCACGCCGCCGATCGCCGGATTACAGCTCATTTGCGCGACTGTATCGAGATTCGACGTCAGAAGCGCAGTCCTCACCCCCATCCGCGCAGCCGCCAACCCTGCTTCCGTCCCGGCATGTCCGGCGCCAATCACAAGGATGTCGTAGTCGTGCGATGCATTCATGCATCCATGATAGAACTACGGGCGGTTCCGCGGTAGTGGGTGGTGAGTAGTGGATGGTGAGTAGTGGATGGTGAAAAGCCCCGGCACTGCGTGCCGGGGGTCTTGGGGGCGGAGAAACCGCGGCGAGTCCCAATCCTCGCCGGGGCCGCCGACTTGCTACAATCCGTTCATGACCGAAACCGCACCGGAACCGAAACCCAAACGTCGCTGGCCCCCCTTGATCTGGTGGCGAGTTAATCATTTGGGCCACTGCTGACTAGTCCAGCAGTGCCAACGGTTTACGACACGGACAACCCCACAAGGCGATCGCCCGATCGCATTCGGCCGCCGCCCCTTCGTGGCTCGGCCGATTCCCCGAACGATTCGCGCGGGTGCCACTGCTGGCTTGCCCAGCAGTGCCTCAAGGTCGCTCGAACAACACTGCTGGACGAGCCAGCAGTGCCACCCGCCGAAGAGCAAAAAGACGAGCAGAACACAGATATATCTTGCCATTCCAGTGTTCCCGATCTGGCGTCTTACCACAGTTTTCTTCTCGATCATCGTCTGTCTCCTGCTAAATGGCCGATCGCGATAATCGGGCGCTCGGGTTCGGACGCTGACAGTGAATCTGAAATCAGTAAGACCGCCGCACAGTAAACGAGTCCGAGTCTTTTCAACTGGTTATCCTCCATCCTTTTTGTGTTGAACGGCTAGGTTAGGAGGTGGTCGTGCAAATTGAGACGAACGGTTACGTTGCAGACAGAACCCCGAAGACCTGTTTGGCTCCAGTTAGCGCAATAGCAGATCCTTCAGATCGTACCGTCGTTCCTTCTCCGTCTCCAACTCAGCATCAACTCCTTTATACCGCACCTCGCATTTGCCGCCGCGCTTGGAAAGCAGGGACGCGGATACCAGTTTGGCGTCTTTCCACTCCATGTCGATTTCATATCCGCCCCTGGCACAGATGCCCCGGACCGAACCGTCCGGCCACTCTTCCGGCAGACAGGGCAGCAGCTCAATATGGCCGGCATGACTCTGGATGAGCATCTCGGCGACACCCGCGGTGAAACCCATATTCCCGTCAATCTGAAATCCGCCGCACCGGACGAGCATGTTGGGATGGATGGAACGGCCCAGCTTGAAGAGCAGGCACATGTTGTCGATTGCCTCTTTGCTGCGGCGGAGCCGGGCATTGAACGACATGTCCCAGGCCGGGGTCCAGGGCGGGCCGCCCATGCCTCTCTTGTCCAGTGCCTTTGCCGCGGCCTTGGCCCACTCCGGCGTCTGTTCGACGGTAATCTGCCGGCCCGGATACAGTGCAACAAGATGTGATCTGTGCCGATGCCCACGACCGCCGACATACGTCTCCTTGGCCCATTCCAGAATGGCCCCGTCGCGGCTGCTTACCTGCGGACCAAGCAGCCGCTTGCGGGACTCGCGTACGCGCTTGACATAGTCGTCTTCGATTCCAAGCACTTCGGCGGCCTCGAGAATCTCGGTGAACAGTTCCCACACGCATTGCTGATCGAAGGACGTTCCCATGGAAAGCCCGGCGCTCTGTCCCCCCTCAACCGCAAAGGAAGTCTCGGGCGAGGTGCCCGGACCGCTCACAAGCTTTCCGGTTTCCGGATCGGGCACAAGCCATTCGAGCCAGAATTCGCCGGTCTCGCGGAACATCGGCCAGACACGGCGCAGGTACCGCTTGTCCTGCGTGAACGCATAATGTTCCCACAGCGTCTGCATCAGCCAGGCCGAACATGCAGGAACGTACCCGTAACGCGGGTGTGCCCTGGGCGCAGTATAACCGTGCGGGTTCGTAACGATATGGCATACCCAGCCCTTGCTCACGCCATGGGAACGTTTTGCGGTCAATCGGCCGAACGGTATCGTCCACTCGACAAGATCGGCCACCGGCAGCGCGCACTCGGCCATGTTGCACGGTCCGGCTGCCCAGTAAGCCATCTGGACGTTGAGGTCCAGGTGATAATCGCCGTTCCACATCGGATTGAAGCTCTGTATCCAGAGCCCCTGGAGATTTGCCGGCTGCGAACCGGGCCTCGAGCTGGAGATGAGCAGATAACGCCCATACTGAAACATCAGTTCCTGCAGGTCGGGGTCTCCGTCACGGGTGAAGTTCTTCAGACGCGCGTCGGTCGGCTGATCCGCAACCGCATCGGCGCTCTTGCCGAGGTCTATCTTCATGCGGCCGAAAAGCTTCCTGTGCGATTGGATATGGTCCTTGCGGAGATCCGCGTAAGGTTTTTTCGATGCCGCTTCAATCTGTTTTGCCGAAATCTCTTCGTATGGCTTACCGCGAAAGGTCGGCAGCTTCGGCAGATAGTCCGTGGCACAGGCCGTAAGGAGCGTTACCGCATCGGCGCCCTCGACATGCAGTTCGTTGTCTTTTGTGTATACCTTGCCGCCTTCCGCAATCGCCTTGACCCGCGCTATGAACTGCATGGTGTTTCCGCCGGCCGCCTCTCTTTTCATGACAAGGGAATCCGCGCCGTCGGCCACGGTTTTCTCGCCCGAGCCCCTTGTTAGCTTTGCGACGAAGCTGATGCTGCCACGCTTGTCCGCGTCGAGGCGCGAGACAATCACCTGGTCGGGGTGGCTGGAAAAGAATTCTCTTGTGAATGTCACGCCGTCACGAAGGTACCGGACCCGCACCATGGCATCCTCAAGGTCCAGTTCATGGCGGTAATTTTTGACCGACGACTTCTCGGCAAAATGCAGATCGAGCAGGCCCAGCAGTTGCGAGCAGCCAATGCCTGTGCCGCCGCTCCCTCCGATTCTCAAGGCATTCCACACCTCGGACTGGCCGTCGGCGACCTTGTCTTCGAACATCAGCTTGCGCGCCTTGTCAATGCTTGCGGCAACGCGTTTTACGGTTTCCTTGTCTACGTCTTCCAGGCTGCCTGGCCCACCGGCCCACAACGAATCCTCGTTCAACCAGAGCCGTTCGACGGAGGCGCCGCCCATCAGCATGGCGCCGATTCGGCCGTTGCCCACCGGCAGGGCTGAATAGTAATCCCCGGCCGGACGCTCGTACCACAGCACCAGCGGTTTGTCGGGTCTTTGCGTTTTTCCCGAAAACTCGTCCGCCACCTCGGGCATGGGCGTCGGTTTCGGCCCTCTGCGGGCCTCGGCAAGAGACTGTCCAAGACACGTCAGCAAGACCGCAGCAACCAAGATTCTCATCGCACCGACCGTCCTTTCCTCTTCGTTATTCGCCTGGAGGCTTCACGGTTTCAATGATCCGACAACTGCGGACCCGCTTGCCGCGATGCTCCAGCTCTGCGATCAATTCGTATCTCCCGGCATCATCCGGACATTGCAGCGAATAGGTCACGTTGCCCCTGCCCGCCGTCCCGACTTCCAGTTTTCGCGACTGTTTCTGTATTTCCTTGCCGTCTTTAAGCAGCCGCAGCAGCACCTCGCCGGACCAGTTTTTCGCGGAATCGTTTTTGACCATGACGGGAACCGCGATTTCAGCTCCCGGCGCGTATTGCGGCCCCCACACCTGCCTGGAGTTCCGGCCCCATAGGTCGATCATCAGTCCTACCGGCGCGAATGCGTCGCGGACGTACTTGACGAAGAACGGGTCGAACGTGGGCCCGTCAAGATCGATGTAATTGTCTCCCGTATAGGCCGTTCCCGGGTCGGAAAAGGTCAGCGCGCAGAAATGCATGATTCCGGCCACGTTGATCCTGGTCTGATGGCGATAGAGTTCGGTCATCATGGCCAGGTACCGGGCATACAGGTCGCGGCGCTCTTCTACGGTTGCGCCGGGGATCACATAATCGTAGACGAGCTTCGAGAGTTTGGCGGGCGTTCCGTCCCGGTTGAGCCACAGCCAGCCGTACTCGTTGATAATACGGGCCTCGCTGCCGTTGGGCTGTCCCATCGGAACAATCCCGTCTTTGAAAAACGTGTCCCGCATGCCCTGGAGGCATTTTGTCTTCCTTCCCCGAAAACTCTTCCACGCAAGCCAGTAGTAATTGTGCCATTCGCACGGGTCGGTCAATCGCATGGTCGGCTGCCAGCCGATATCCCAGGGGCGGTCCGACAGGTCCCATCCGCGGACGCTCGGCACCACTTCGTCCAGCACCCCCCGGCTCCAGGACTCGTTCTGCGCATCCCAGATCACCACGCAGGGATGGTTCGAGCGCTCGCGCATCCAGGCTCGAAAACAGGGCAGCAGCTTTTCGGCCGTCAGCCAAGCGGGCCAATTCCTCGTTGTCCAAAGCGGGTACTCGTCCTGCACGAGGAGCCCTTCTTCATCCGCGATCTCGTACCAGATCTCGGGCGGAAAGCCGATGCAATAGCGGCAGCTATTCCAGTTCATCTTCTTGAAACCGCGAATCACACGGCGGACCCACTGCTCGTCCCACGGCTTGTCTCCCCGTTTCGGATCCTCGAAGAACCGGTAAAGGCAGACGTTGGTTCCCAGCAAGGGATACGGCTTGCCGTTCAACATGGCCTTGCCGTCGGGCGTGAAGCGGAAGTCCCGCATTCCAAACCGCGCTCGAAATGAATCGCCCGACTTGCCGTCCGGGGTTGTTACGCGCACTTCGGCCAGATAAAGGAACGGGGTCTCCGGCGTCCACAACTTGGCGCCCGGAATGGGCACTCTCGTTCGATGCCAACGCTTCTTTCCCGCATACATAACGCAAAGTGGCCGCTTCGCCGTGCCCTCCTTTACGGTCGCCACGACGGTACCGGTCTTTGCCTCTTTGACCACCACTTCAAAACTGTACGACAGCGTGTTCGGGATCCTGCCCAAGCCGGAAAGCTCGGTCTGCACGAGAACGCTGCTGTTTTCCAGGCACGGCGCGACCTGAACGGCTTCAATATAGGGCAATCCGGTAAGGACCAGCTCGACGTTGTCGAATATACCCGGAATGTAGTGTGTCTTTTCCTTGTCGTTGCCGTCGGGCACACCGGCCGCCGCACTCGGACGGCGGTCGGCGCCCACGCAGATCATCAGCTCGTTCTCGGCGCCCGCGCCTTTCAATGCGGCCGTTGCGTCGAAGTAGTGTGGGGTAAAATTCCTCGACCCCGCGCCGATTTCCTCGCCATTCAGATAAGCCCGGCAACCGTACTTGACCTTGTGCAGTTTTAAGAACGCCGCCTGGGGAACGTCGCGGTTGAGCCGAAAGGTCCGGCGATACCAGAAGACGTCGCGATGTTCGCCGCTCTTGCCGGTTCCCACGTCGGCAAACGGGGGCCGGGCCAGATCAACCAGCCCCGGCACCGGGACTTTGTGCGTAAAGGCTTCCGCCTTCGGAGGCGTCTGCCCTTTCGATTCGCAAATCTCCCACGTTCCGTTCAGGTCGATGATCTCCCGCCGGGGCGTATTTTCAGCAGCCGCGGTAGCCGTCGAGATGCCGACAAGAACCAATAGTGCTGCGATATGTCTTCTTTTTGACATGTATATGCTCCTTCGCCTATTCGCTGCGCTATGCGTATTCGATCAATTCTTTGTCCCACGGACAACTTGGCCGGCCTTCAACTTGAACAGGAGACGATCCCCCTGTCGTTCCGGGGTCACGTTCCATTTCGCCTTGCGGCCGGGAAACGGGTCTTTTAACTTCAGGACGGAATCGCGCGTGGCCGCGACGTTCACCTCGGTCGTCGCACCGCCCTCTCGTTTGGCGCTGACCTTGAACGCGCCTTCGGCTCGCAGGTCCTTGAATGCTGCTTCTTGCCAGGAAGCCGGAATGGCCGGGAATATCTGGAGCAGCCCGCCGTGGGACTGCATGCACATTTCCTGCACGGCGTCCATGAGCATGAAGTTGCCTTCGAGCGTGAAGTTGCGCCACTGCCTGCGAGCCCTTTCGTTGGTCTGGTTGCTGTTGACGTGGAATCCGTTTCTGGTGACGTACGCCCGATCGAATTCGAGCAGGCATCGCTCGGCGTCGTCGGGAAATCCGGCGCGGGCCGCCAGGGCCGCCGCCCAGGTATGAGAATAGCCGGTCCAGTGGCTCGGCTTCAGGTCGATCAACTGCCGCACCGACGCCCGCACGGCCTTGCGCGCCTCGTCCGACTGGTGCATGCTGAGGATACCCAGGGGATGGATGGCCAGCGTATGGGAATGGTGCCGGTGGCTGTGAGAAAGGGGAACTCCCTCGGACACCAGGAGCGCCCCGGTCTTCTCATCAAAAAGCAGCGGGCCGAGTTTTGCTCGCACGGCGGCCCATTTCTCGGCGTCTTGCTGTTTGCCCAGCGCCGCGGCCATTTCTTCGAGGGCCTCCGTCGCCCAAATGAGCAGGGCCTGGTCGAAATTCGAATTCGGCTTGATGTACGCGGTGAACTTCTCGCTGTTCCATTCAGGGCTACAGCTTAGGGGCAGCTTGAGTTGGCTGTCTTTCTCTTCCGCAAGACTCAGCAGGGCGTCGGTGATCTCGGCCAGCCACGGATACGCGCGCCGGGCCATGAACTCGTCGTCCCCGGTCATTTTCCAGTGCATGTAGAAGGCATGCCCGTTCCACAAGCCGGCAGTCAGCATGTAACCATACTGCGGCCAGCCGCCCATCGCCTGGCCGCGCAGGGACATCACTCCGGGAACCATGGGCCCGTCGACGCCGAAGAACTCCTTGCCGTATTTTCGGAATTGCGGCAGACGATCCCAGTAGTAGTTGATGTAGGACATTCCAGAATCGACCAGCCCGGCCGCCTGCCACGCAACGTAGGTCATCTGGGTGTTCAGGTCGTTGTGATAGTCCCCCTTCCACGGCGGAAGGCCGCCGTCGGCAGTCCACACACCCTGGAGCGGCATGGGCGGAGCGTGCGACCGAGAGCCGGATCCGTAGAGGTACTTCATCAGGTTGTAATGATGCTGAATCCGCGGCGAGGGAATCGTTACGCTCGACGTGTTGTAGAAATCCTTCCACCAGGCCAGGTGCTTGGCATACGGGGCATCCCACCCCTGCTTCAGCCCGTTTGCGATTCGATCGCGGGCGAGTTCCAAGGGATTCTTGGCCTCGTTGTTGCTGGTCATGGCAACCACGGCCAGGACGTGATCCCCTCGATCCCGCCATTGAACCGCCACGGCGTAGGCCAGTTTCTCAGCGGTCTTCTGGAAATACGCGACTTCGTTCTCGGCTTTGCTGAAGACCGGGTCCGGATAGCCGAGCGAGTCGACGGCGTCAGGGCGAATCAGCTCAAAAGAGGATCCTTTGGGCAGCCGCATCAGCACAATGGGGTCCGTTGCGGAAAAAAAGACGTCGGCCTGCGTGCCGTCGGCAAACTTGGCCGTGCCGGTGGCCTTTTGAAAATCGAGCTGAAAGGTCTCGGTTTGCTTGCCGGCAGGAAGCTTCACCACCAGCCGGCCGCCGGGCAGCTTGGTCCACGGGCTGTTCTGGTACACGTTCATAAACAGTCTGCGCCAGGTCGAACGTCCGCCTTTGTTCGCAGTTGCCTTGAGTGTCTGGAAATTTCGATCCGGCGAGTGGACATCCTCATTTCCCCGCTCGTCCCATAGATCGCCGCGGTCGAGCGAAAGCCTGAGTTCGTTGCCCTCGCCCCAAAGCAGTCCACCGGTCAGGCCGTTGCCCAGCGGGAGGGCGCAATCCCACCTTCGGATCGGCGCGGGAAGCGTTAGCGAGTGTTCGCCGAGGATGTCGTTCTTGCGGTCGGCAGTGGTCTCCAGTTCGGCGCCGACGGACATGCCACTCAATACGATCAGGCTGAAACAAACAGATTTCGCGATCAACATTGCTTCCTCGGCACTTTTTTGGTCCTTTGAATTTGGCTCGCCTCGCAAAACAGACACGCGACGCGGTGGAGCTATTTCTTCCGTTTATCAAAGCCCGGATCGGGTGTTTCTTTCGAAACGTCCTGTTTCCCGGCTTGCCTTACCTCCTCATCCGACATGATCTTGAACACATGGCAATCGGAGTACGGTCGCCCCTTCTGGCATGCTCCGGACGGGCCATAGAGCCATGCCGGGCGGCCGTTCTCCATCAGGATCTGCGGCCGGACGATCTTTGAGTAGGACTTGATTCGTTTGCTTCGGACTCCATGCGTACGGGGGTACTGTTGCTGGGTCACATACACATCAAAATGGTCGTAAGCCATAACCGGGAGGCCGAAGTGTACGCCGTCTTCGGATTGCCATAGCAGTCCGCCGCCGCGCTTTATCGTGCCATGGTTGTCCGTGGTCACCAGGCAGACCTTGCCTTTCCAGATGAAAGCCGTTCCGTCTTCAATGGTCTTGTCGGTTTTTGTAATCGGTGTGGGGTGATGGATGTAGGGCCCTTCGAGTTTGTCGGCAACCGCGACCCCGTATTTTGCCTTCACCGATTTGTAGTAGAGGTAATACTTTCCTTTGAATTTCACAAATGCCGGATTGCACGTATTCCCGGACTGGTAGGTCCAATTTTTCGGGTCTTCCGAAGGCGCCAGAATCTGAACCGGCTCGGACCAGGGGCCGCTCACGGAATCGGCCGTCATCATGCCGATGGTCTGAGGTGACATGGACTTGGGCCTTCCGATAAAGAACAACACATACTTGCCGTCGACCCTTCTGATACAGGGATTGTGTATGCCGAAATGATTCCACTGCCCCGGCTTGTCCGGTTCCCCCCGGTACACAACCTCGACCATCTTGAACGGTCCCTGCGGGGTATCGGAAACGAAGTGAACAATATGGCTGTCCTTTCGCCAGCCCTTATCGAACGGCTGACCGAAGCGTGCCCCGAAAAGATGGTATTTGCCTTGATCGCACTTTACCGGGCTGCATCCCCAGACATGGTTTTCCGGGTCCCTGGCGGCAATGCCGACATACTCGAGCCGCTCGTGAAACTCGATCCCGTCGGGTTTTTCCGGCGGCGGTTTCTTTTCTTTGGCATTCAGCGGGGCTACTGTCGCCATGATCGCCGCGGTACTAATCAACATGGTTTTCCACATGTTTCTTACTCCTCTTCCTGGCCGTATCAGCCATCTTTTTCCGTACTATGAACCAGGTGTCTGGACTTTTTGCTTCTCCAACATCTCCTCATCCGACATGATCTTGAACACATGACAATCAGTAAATTCGCGTCCCGTGAAGCTGGCGCCGGATGGCGCGTAGAGCCAAGCCGGCTTTCCATTCTGCATCAGCACCTGCGGCCTCTCCACTTTCCACTCTTGCCCTCCGTATATCTTGCGCCTGTTTGGATACCCCGACCGGGCCGCGTAATGCTCCAAAGGGTAGAAACCTCGCGAGGGTTTCGAGAAGTTAATCCCGTCTCCCGACTCCCAGAGCAAACCTCCGCCCCTTTCAATCGTTCCATGATTATCTGTCGTCAACAGATAGACTTTGCCGTTCCATACGAAAGCGTACCCATCTTCAATCGTCTTGTCGTTCTTCGTCACGGACTCGGGATGATGTAGGTAGGGGCCTTCCAGCTTGTCGGCAATCGCAACCCCATATTTCGCGTTGGCCGATTTGTAGTAGAGATAGTATTTGCCCTTGAATTTCACGAACGCCGGGTTGCATACGCCGTTGCCGGCCTGGTAAGTCCAGTGTTCGGGATCCTTGGACGGTGCCAGGCCCTGCCTCGGTTCGGACCAGGGGCCGTCCAGGGTATCAGCAGTCATCATACCAATGCTCTGATTTGCCGGAGCGGGCGAGTTCTGCTTTCTGCGGCGGGATGTCGCATTGCTGTTGGCGATGAACAGCAACACGTACTTGCCGTCCACTTTCTTGATGGCAGGATTGCAGACCCCGAAGTAATTCCACTGGCCCTTCTCCTTGCGTTCTCCCCGATAAACGACTTCTGCAAACTCGAACGGCCCCTCCGGTTTATCCGCCACGAAGCGGACAATATGGCTGTCGGTCCGCCAGCCAGGATCGAACGGGGATTTCCACCGGGCTGCGAACAGGTGAACCTTTCCATCCTCATCAACGATAGGACTGCAGCCCCACACGTGATGTTTCGGGTCCGTGACGGCGATCCTTACATACCTGATGCGATCAGCAAATGATGTTTCGCTGTCGTCTGAAGCATGTGCGGCCGATGATACAGCCGGGAACAGCAATGCCGTAATCATACTCATTGGCAGCCACATTCCCGTACAACCAACCTTTCTGGCCAATGTCATCATGTTCCTTCCCTTGACGGCCAAAGTGGTCTTCCCTACTGGATTCTGCTGATGTACGCGTAGTACGGCATGGTAATGGGACGGCCATCCTTATCCACGAAGACAGCACGAACGCGCTGGGTACCCTTTGGGGCCTCGATCCGCATCTTGATCGCCGTTTGACCGCTTTCGGCCTTTGCCGTGTAGGTCTTATCGCCGACTTCGAGTTTCAGCCCACAAATGGGAAGCGATTTTCCCCCGGACCGGTTCCCCCGGTTGAGAAAGACGGGGCTACCTTTCACGTAATGAACGCCGGGCTTGGGTTCCATCTTCAAATCCGCATCCAGCGGCAGGTCCAACTCCGGCGGCCATCGGCGGAACTCCAGTTCATACGTTCCGTCGTGAAGGAAACAAACGGTCCAGGCCAGCAAAAGACGGGGGCCCTCCAGCACATGGGCCTGGTACCAAAACCTGCCGTCCATGTGGATCATGGGCTCCCTGGTCGTCTCTCCGGCATAGATCGGCCGATCGCTTTTCCAGGCCGTCGCGGAGAGGCCGGCCTTGAAGTCGGCGCTGAACTTCTTCATGGCTGCTACGAGTTCGGCATGCTCGGCGCCGACGTTTTTCTCTTGCCGCGGATCATTGATCCGGTTGGTAAGGCGGCCGCCCGTCAGCCTCCAATCCTCCTTCATTACTACGGATCCCTTTTTGCCCTTTTCCAGCAGGATCATCCGGTCGCGCCAGTCCGGTTCGTCGCCCTTTTCCTTTCCGGTCAGCAGGGGCGCCAGTGAACGGCCATCGAAGGGAAGCCCTTTCAATTCCGGTTTCCGGAGCCCGCACAACTCGATGAAAGTCGGCAGCCAATCCATGTGCGCCGAGAGCGTATTGATCGTACGCTCCCGGTCGAGCCCCATTTTCGGCCAGTGGACGAAGCAGGGGACCCGGTGATTGTGTTCTCCAGGGACCCCCTTTCCGCCGGGGTAGCCGCCGTCAAAAAGTTTTCTGGATTCCTTGCTCGAAGAGCCATTGTCGGTCATAAAAATCAGAATGGTGTTCTCCGCCAGTTTTGTCTCCCGGAGAAAGTCCCTCAACCGCCCAATACTGCGATCGACGCCGGTAATGGCCGCATAGAAACAGGCCAGTTTGGGATCCACGCCGGTATAGGCGGCGCTCCACTCCTTCGGAACGTAATTGGGATGATGCGGCGCAAAGGTGCCCAGATAGATGAAGAAGGGCTCCTCCTTTTTCAGGCCTTTGATGAACTCGATTGCTTTGTCGACCAGGGCGTCGTCGGCCGCCCCCTTGGTGGCGACCGGCTTCCCGTTGTGAAGCAAGACATCGTCCCATTTGACGTTTCCCCAGTGGTCGTCGATTCCTCCCGGCCCGCCGGCGGGAACGTTCCAGGTCTCCTCGAATCCCCGCCATTGAGGCGAATACCGGCAGCCGTCTCCGACGTGCCATTTTCCGAACAGGGCGGTGCGATACCCGGACGCCTTGAACCAGTCGCCCATCGTCGGGACGTCGGTGCGCAGGATTTCCTTCCGGCCGACGGTCGCGGTCACGCCCGTTCTCGCGGGATTGAGCCCCGACAAGAGCGCGGCGCGGGTCGGCGAACAACAGGTATGCACGTGGAAATTGGTGAGACGAAGGCTTTCGGAGGCCAGTCGGTCGATGTTGGGGGTTTTCACGACGGGGTTTCCGGTGCACCCCAGGTCGCCGTAGCCCTGATCGTCGGTAATGATCAGGATCACGTTGGGCCTTTCCTGCGACGAGTCGTCGGAAACCGACAGACCGGGAAGAAGGGCAACCAACAAGGCCTGGACCGCGAAGACCGCGGCCGTTCGGTTTCGGAAGATATTGAAAGACACGGGGAAAGGCCTCCTGCGATTTACTTCTCGTTTATCTTTTGCAGCCTAAGCATTGCCTCGGCATATCGCTCGCCCATCATCTTCACGCTCTCCGCGTTAAAATGCCAGCGATCCATTGCCTTAAGGCCCTCGCTGCTGATATAGTCCGTCATGGAAACCTCCTTGGGGAGGCGGGCAATCTGTTTGTTGATCTCCGGGACGTTGTTGACTTGCCCCGCGACGAACGGGAGGTCTTTCATACCCAGCTCGTTCCGCAGATCGGCAACAAGCGATTTCATCTTCTCCATGTAGCCTTCTGGGTTACCTGCGTTCGACTCGCCCTGGTGCCAGATAACGCCTTTGAGCGTTCCCGTCTTCATGGCTTCCTTGGTTCGTCTGACGGCCTCGTTGAAATATTGGGTCCCCTTTGCCCAACTCTCGATGGAGCTTCCGCCCCGGGCGTTGCAGACGATGCCTATGGATATGCTTTTGTCGTTTTCCAGCATCTTTTTGGCGAAAGTATAGCCGGGATTCATTTTCGGCCCGCCTTTGATCCTCTTTTGAATCGTCGAAAACGCGTTGAACGGATTGCGGGCAGGGACCCACGAATCATTGCCCTTCAGCAGATAGCACCTCTCGACGGGCGCGGATTCCTCGGCCGTGTACGGTGCCCTCCCGGCCATGTTTGACTGGCCAATGAGGAGATAAACATGCAGTTTGGTCTTGGGTCCGGAATGTGTTGCCGGCCCCTTGTTCTGCGCGTAGAGGTTCGCCCCAAAGACCAAAAAGACACACAGTGCCAATACAGATACTCCGGCCTTAAGAATCGACGGCCTCGGAGGGCCATCGTACCGGCTGTACGGTATTTCAAAACACGTTCTAGGATTCATTTTTAGTTCCCTTCCTTTTCTGGTTATTTCACGACAGATTCAGCCTGTTTTTTGCCTTCTTTATCCGCATCGCCATGGGGCTGCTGCCTGTACAACTCCCGGTAGGCCCGCTTCGCATCTTCAATGGTCGCATTCGCACCATGTTTCTTCCGGGCTTCGGCCCAGGCGGTCGATCTCCGGCGTCGTTCATTGCGCCGGAAACTCTCGCCTTCCGGCCAGAACAAATCGCGATACGCCCGCAAGTGAAATTCCTGTTCGTATTCGCACAGGCCGGCGCCGCCGCTGTCGACCAGTTTCAGAGAGACCGTTGCCACGCCGGCTTTCGACAAGGATGAAAGATCGACCTGCTTGACCTTTTGCGGATTCCAGGCCGGCACATCGACCGTCTCTCTGCCTTGAATCGCCACCTTGCCGTCATGCTCGACACTCCACTCAAGGACCGCCTTTCTGTACGGTATGCTCGTATCATTGTCGACCCACAACTCCATGACCTCGGCGTTCTGGATAAGTCGCGGCAACGCTATTGTCGGCCGGTTCATTTGCGCCATGGCGAAGTAGCCCTTCTTGGGCCTGAGGTCATGGCTGACAATGGACTTCGGCCACGTGGCGGCATTGACATCCACAAAATGGAACTGGAAGTAACCGCCCACCCTCTTTGAGAGCCGCCAACCCTTGGTCACCTCCATGAGTATGTCTGCCTGGACCGTCTGGCTCGCCTGAATGTGCTCTTCCAGAGTCTGGGGCATGCGATTTTGGCGAAAACCGATGGCCTGCTTGATCTCCCTTGGTTTGGTCTGAACATTCCCGTAAAGCGTTTTGGCGTCCTTTGCCGGTGCTTTTCCCCAATGCTCCGGATATTTCAGCATTGTCTCGTACCCGTCGATCGCTTCTCCGCCGTACTCGCCGATGGTGATCATCCGATCGTCTTCCGGGTAGACGAGCGTCCATCGCCACGGTTGGCCGGGGGCACCGTACCAACCCTGGTAGCTATGCACGTCGTCGATCACGTTCGCCCACTGCTCTAGCGTCAGCGACTTGTAGCCGGTGCGCCCCTTTGCGGGATCCCCGATCACCTGCCAGGGATGGCCGCTGATGGGCACGATCACCCGGTCGGGATCCTGGGCAAGCGTCAAGGCGACAAGCTTGTCCGGCTCAAATGCCGTTTCGTTGGAATAGCAGTGCAGGACCACGCCGGGATTGTTATGGGTGACCCTGGCCAGCGCGACGGCAGCGGCTTCCAACCCCGCCATGACCTGCGTGCCGTGCTTGGGATACGCACCGCCGACGTCCTGTTGCGACATAATCCCCAGCCGGTCCTCGAGTTCCCGGACCTCGGGAAACTGAACGTGCTGGCAGGAGCGGACCGCGTTGTAGCCCGCCGCTTTCAGCATCAGCAGAATATCGACGATCTTCTCCGTTTCGCCCCAGTACCACAAAGCGTTCAAACCGGTGATATTGGCCCCGTACAGCATGACGGGCTTGCCGTTCAGCAACATTCTCCCGGCCGAGTGACCCTCGCGCGGGTTGACTTCGCTGACGATCCCGAACGAGCGATAGCCGAAGATCGCGTCGCGCGCGTCGACAATCTTCCCGCCGCCGTCTTTCAAGGTAACCCGACAGCGATAGAGCCACGGTTCCTCCGGCGACCATCGTTTTGCATCCGGCATGGGGATGTTGACCGCCAGGTCGGTCAGCCCTTTTTTCGCTTCAAGTTTCTCGACATGTTTGTATGCCTTGCCCTTGAAGTTCTCCGGCATGACGTCGATCTCGACAACGATCGGCATCGCGGCGGCCGCGTCTACCCGAACCTTGATTGCGGAGTTGCCGTCTTGCGGCCTGCCGCGTGCATAGAGTTCCGCGACACAAGCTTCGCCGACCGTTTCGAGATACACTTCGCGGTGGATCCCGTAGCCCGTCCCCATATGCGGATCCCCCCTCTGGAAGCCCGTTAGCGACTTGCTTCGATCACGGACGATCCGCCCCATCGGCGGTGGGCATGTGGGCATGGGAAACACGGCCCAACCGGCCGAAGGCTCGCCGAACCAGGAACCTTCCGAAACGCGGACCGCCAGCTTGTTCTCTTTCTGAAGCAGAGACGTAACGTCAAAACGGAAGGGCTCGCAGTAACCGGTATGGCTGCCCAGCTTCTTGCCGTTGAGCCAGACCTCGGCGGTCCAGTCCGCGCCCTCAAATACCAGGAATACCCGCTTGTTGCCTGAAGGGCTGTCCGATTTGAAAGACGTTCGGTACCACAGAACACAACCGTAGGGGACGGTTTTACCCTTCTTTCCTCCCGGCTTGCTGGTCTTGAACCGCCACTCGGGCATCGTGACCCGGTCCCACTCGGAGTCATCCAGATCGGCCCCGTACCATTTTTTCATGGGAGGCGGCTCTGTGCCGGGGCTCCCTGCTGCATACGGCCCCTCACCCATTTCATAGCGGGCGCGCCAGGTCTGGGAACACAGATCCCGGCGGGCACGCACATCGACTTTTTCGGGGATGCTCTGCAAGAAGGGTTCGTACTTCTTCCGCAACTGCCCCATCGCTTTCGCCAGGTCTTTCTCGTTGCGGATCGGCTCGTTGCCGGAGGCATCCGACGCCAACGATGCTGGCAAAGACGCCGCCACAAAAATCATGCCCGACAATATAAAGTGCCTCATTTAGAAAATTCCTCCTTCTGTTCGGCGACGATCCTCATGAGTTCGTCGCAATAGCGGTGTGCCATCTTGACCAGCGATTTTCGATCGAAATGAAAGCTTTTCTCTCCGTCGCAGAACGTCCCCGGGGATCCGCCAGTCGTTGCCCAACGGCTGTTGTGCTGCTTTGGGGCCGTTGCCGCTGTTGGCGTCCTTTGCGCCGTCGGCTTCTTCCGCCCTCAGAATTCCCGTTGCCGCGATTGCGGCAAGAATGACCAAGATATTCCGCATCACTTGTTTTTCTTCTTTCTGCCGCTCTTCTTGGGCGTTTTCGGTTTGTGCGCCGTTCGCAATCCGTAGCGGTTCCTCTCTTCCTCCTTCATTGCGACCGGAGCGACCTCCAGGTTGGGTTTGCCGTCTCCGGCATACAGCACGGCGGCCTCGCCCTTCTTGAGATCCAGCGTCCAGACGCCGGGGCTTCGCGTTGTCAGCTTCATTTCGCGGTTGGCAAGCACCTTGGGTGTTTCGCCTGCAAAGTCGGCCTTCACCACGCAGGGTTCGCCGGCGAGCGACTCGATTCGGATCCACGCCGTCTTGCCTTCGCGTCGAACGGCACTGACGAGAAACGCGCCTTGGGCGCGCAGGTTGTGGAACACCGCCTCTTGCCATTGTGGAGGGACGCCGGGAAAGACGCGAATCTTGCCGCCCCAGCTCTGAAGGAGCATCTCCTGGAGCATGTGGCACGTTGCGCCGTACGTCTCGGAACACGGGTTGCCCCCCGGTTGGTGCATCGTGTTCGGGGCAATTTGAAAACTCTTCAGGGAACTCTGCATGTGCCGCAATGCCCCCGCGCCGTCGCCCATCATTGAACAGACGGAACTCTGGTAGGCTTGCGACCAGGCGTGGACGTTCCTTCTTCCGGAAGTCCAGTGGTCGAAAGACTTCCGTATCAAGTCCCGGCGTTCCGGCTGGTCCCAGTTAATCTCGCAGTAGGGGTAGATCATCATCAAGTGCGACCAGTGCCGGTGCCCAACCGGCGCAGGGGCGCCGGGAGCGTTCATGTATCCGTTTTCATCTTGAGGGTATTTTGCCAGATTCTCGAGCACGTCTTTCCACTGGGCGGCCTTTTCATCCTTCAGTCCCAGCCGCTGGGTGATCCAAAGCAACGTCTTACAGCCCCAGCAAAGCGAAGAGAGGTCGTAGTTCGTATCCGGTCCGGAGTACGACTCGGGCGAATGCCCGTGCGGTACGTGGTAGACCCCCTTTGCGTCTTTTTCGATTTGATGGAGATAGGCGCCGACGGCCAGCCTCAACAACGGGTAGAGCTGTTCCTTCAGAAACGTTTCGTCCATCGTACAGCGGTACTGGATCCAGAGATTGTGGCACGTCCAGATGAGGTTTGCCTTCTCACCGGCGTCGTCGAACTTGTTCGTCAAGTCCTGCCCCGTGGCCCGGGAAATGCCGGCCGAATCGTGCTGCCACTCTTTCGGCACATTCGCGGTCAGATTGGGCATGTTCTTGTAAAGCGAATCCGAGAGGTTCTCGGCCATACCCAGGCGATTTGCGGCCGGAAACGGCCAGTAGAGCACCTGCATGTTCATGTTCCACCAAGCCGCCGGCCAGCGCGACTTGACGTACCAGGGCCCCATCAGGTCGCAGATTGGTCCGCCTTTGCGAATGGCCGACCCGAGCTTGTAGATCTGGATCCAGTAGAAGGTCTCCAGCTCGGCGAAAGGAACCGAGAGGAAGCTGGCCGGATAAAAGTCCTTCCACCATTGGCGATGGGTTTGAACGAACTCGTCGAAGTCCATCGCGGCCGCGCGTTCGACGGCGGCAACGGCCCGGTCCGCAGAACCTTTTTCCGGAAACCGGTCGACAATGCTCACGAAGAGGCGGTGCGCGCCGTCTTCCAGCGCCACGTCGCGCCAGGCGGTCGTGTAGTCCCCGCCAAAGATGCGGGACTGGGTACAGACGTTGACCCCGCCGCGTGTGGTGATCTCCGGCGCCGGATTGCGATGGGGAGACTTCCTCGCGCCGCGCTCGACACGAGCATCCCCCGGAATCCACTGCAATTGCGCGGCGCCGTCCTTCTCGGGGAACTTCCACTGGAAGACAATGACCGGCTTGGTAGCATGAGCGAAAAGCTGCAAGGCCACGTCTCCCCCGGCCGTACGGACTTTTCCCACAAATTCCGCCTGGTACAGATCCAGCCGCGCATCCCAGCCGGAAATCGGAGCGGGCGGCTTCAGTTCAAAATGCCCAATCGGCAGCCGCCCGATGCGCGCGAGAGCGGAGTACTTGCCGTCCATGGGCGCATGTTCGGCAACGTCCGTCCGCCCGATGTCCAGCCGCAGGCAATCTTCCTGCTGGTAGAGCATGGCCCCCACGACTCCGTTACCGACAAAGGGGCCTGTGAACGGGCCCGTCGGCGCAGCCTTCCAAACCAGGTCGTGCCGCGCCAGAAATGTCTTCCAGTCCACCTTGACCTGTAGATCGGTGTCGGCGGCGCATGCTTGACCGACCACGCTCAAGACCAGCCCCGTCATCAAAAGCCTGTTCATCAACGTCAATCTCCTTGATTCCAAGACGGCAACCGGCAGTTGAAGATTTCCCCGTAGCCACGGTCGCCAGACCGTGGGGATCTGCGTTGCCCTTCTAAGTAGGACGGATTGTCAATCCGTCCGGTGTTGGGTATCCAAGCTAAACGATCTGGGTGCCTCCGGCAGTTTCACGTTCTCCCCGGACGGATTAGCAATCCGTCCTACATGGAACCGGCGACCACTGCTTGTGTGTTCACAAGCAAAGCGCCAAGTTCGTTTCTTTGGTAACTCATTCGTGGTTGTTGTGGAAAGTTGGGTGCCATGCCCACGCTTGCGTGGGCATGTCGTGAATCCCGCAAGAAACCGCTACATGCCCACGCAAGCGTGGGCATGGCACCCGAAAATCCGGCTTTCCGCAACAGGTACTCATTAGCATGGCAATTCACGCTGCTTATTTCCGTTTCTCTCCTGTCTTTTCCGGCATTACGAACCGTAGGCAAACCTTCCCCTCGAACGGGCTTGTCCCCTTGAGAAACGGTTCGATGTAGTTGCCCCACTGCTTCCCGAGCCAGTAGTAATTCACGAGATTCAGGGCGCGGAGGGTCACTCGGCCGTCGGCGTCGACCGCCGTCTGGCAATGGGTGGGGAAATCGCTATTGCGGACGACCGCCAGTCCCGGCCCGTCCTTGCCTGCCGTGGCCGAGAACCGAAGAATGTTCCGTTTGACCGCCAGGAAGTCGACGGGAGCATGGTATTGCTGGCCCGCCGCGAAGTGGAGATTGTGGCTGTCCTCGGCAAACGGCCAGTCGATCTTCTTTCCGCGGACGGCGCCGGGATGCAGGATCCGTTTCGTCGCCGTGCCTTCCGGCCGGCCGATGTGGTCTTTCGGATAGGTTGTCCAGAGCGATTTCCGCTTCCAGCAGATGGTGTCGGTCCCGTTCGCCATCGGTGCAGTGAAGCCCACGTAACCGATTTGTCCGATCTTGCCTTCGGCCGCGATCGTATAGGCGATGTCCAGGCCGAGACCGTCGATCTTCTGCTCGATCGTCATGGCGGGCCCGTTGTTGAACTGGCCCTTGGTCGTGACCCACAAGGCATTCCCCTCGATCTTGTGGGCGACGTCCGAGGCCGTCCAGTCCGAAAGAGACACCAAGGGCCGGGGAAGCGCCTTCTTGGGACACGGCGGCATGATGAGCGGTTCCAGCGGCGCGGCTAGCAGTTGCTTGCCGTCGATCGCAATCGAGTTGACGAACCCCGTCTTTGCGTCAACGCCTACGGCGACCCGTCCGCTCTTCAGCGTAATGGCGTCGGCGCCAACCTTCACGGCAACGGGTTCCGACGTTTCTTCGCCGGCCGTATCGGAAGACTCCGGGAACGCAATGCGCACGTCGTCCACCTCGCGACCCGAGGCGTCGGCAAACCGTATCGCGACGCTGTCGCAACTGCTCCAATCCTGGCCGGGAATCGTAACGGCGCCTTCGGTATGCGGCGCGATTGCCGGGGCCTTGGCGGTTCCCTTGACCTTGCCTGCCCGGTAACGAATCGTCAACTCATCGAACGGCGTATGGTCGAAGCGGTTCGCCACGGGGAGCGTCAGGGGCTGCCCGTCGTCAGGCCGGTCGACTTCGGTCTTCAGAACGCGAACCGGCGAGTAGGCTTTCCGGGTGAGGTGAAATTCCGGCTTCTCGCGCCGCCACATGTCGACGATCCCCCAGGGGCCCACCTTGCCGTCGATCATGCACCAAATGGCGCCGCCGAGCGTGCGTTCCGATTTCAACGCGTCGTCCCACATCCGCTTCATCCCCAGCCCCCAGTAGTTGCACACGTTTGGGTCGAACTCGATCAGATGTCGGCAATAGCAGGCGACATGAATCCATTCGTCGTGGATAATCGGCATGACCTTGGGCGGGTTGGACCTTTCGCACCGATTGGTGCGTTTGTCCCAGATCCTGGCCTGATTCAGGGCACCGTCCTTCGGGTAGTGGCTGCTGAGGATGTCGTAGCTCTTGACGCCCGGGGCCACGGTGCGCGGGAAGCTGAACATGAGCGGCCGTTCGGGATCCACGGCCTTGGCGTGTTTGTAACATTCGGCGATGCCCGGACCCCAGTACGATTCGTTGCCGAGCGACCAGATGACAACGCTCGGGTGGTTCCGGTGCGACTCGATCATCTCGGCCATCTGGCTGAAATATTGATCGCGATGATTATTGATGTCTCTGTGCTTCACGAAGACCACGGCCGTTTCGTCTTCGACGTAAATCCCCAGCTCGTCGCAGGCGTCGAGAAACTCGACCGTGGTCGGATAGTGCGCCGTGCGCACAAAATTGACGTTCGCCCTTTTTAGCAGCTCCGCATCCAACCGGGCGTACTCGGGCGTTGCCGCGCGGCCCAGGGTGGGGTGGAAATCGTGGCGATTGACGCCGCGCAATTTGACCGGCCTGCCGTTGATGAGCATCTTGTTCCCGTCGATCTTGATCGTGCGGAATCCGACCCGCCGCGTCCATTTCGCCACCTCGGTTCCGCCTTGAGTTACGACCAGGGTCAGCGTGTAGAGATTCGGGTGTTCGGCGTCCCACGGCCGGACCGATTTGACGTCCACGGTGCGGTCGAGCCACTTGTCGGTCAGGTCGAACGTCTCGGTTGCGACGGTCTTTCCGTCGGGCGACGCGAGCGTCGCACGCAAAACGGCGGCCTTCCCCGGTTGGTCGAGCTTCGTCCGTATCCGCAACAAGCCGTTCTTGTAGTCGTCGGTCAGGCCGGCATTCAGGTAAAGGTGCTTCAGATGGCAGGCGGGCAACGCGATCAGTTCGACCTTGCGCAGGATGCCGGCGATGCAGTTCCCGGCGTAAACGCTGCCCAGGGAAATATCGTCCTTTTCGTCCGTCACTTCCACCCGTAGTTCGGCCGGTTCGCCCGGGGTGACGAGCTGCGTCAGGTCGCAGTCCCACATAGTGAAGCCGCCGCGATGGTCGCGAACGTGCTTGCCGTTGACGAATACTCGCACGTATCCGTAAACGCCGTGAAACCGCAGGAGGATTTTCGCGCCCTTGAATTCTGCGGGAATGTCGAGAGTTCTCCGATAGCTGAAGGGGCGGCCAAAGCCGATCTGAAACCCCTGCACTGCCGGCTCGCCCGGCACGGCAACCGGCTTCCACGCTTTCCCATCCAGGCTGATCTCCCATTGGCCGTTGAGGCTGACGACCGGCCGCTCGATGCCGGCCACGGAAGCAGGCTCGGGGCGAAGGACGGGGGGAGCAACGATTTCCGCTCCATTAGCCGAATCGCAAGGCACGCCGAGCGCCCAGATGGCCGCCGCATACAAACCCAACACGGCTTTCGCGATCGCCCTCGAAAAAATCCTCGCGTTGTTTGAGTGAATTCTACTCATCACGTATGTTGCCTTTGTCATCCCGGGATTACTCGTTGCTTTTCGTAAATTTCACGTTCCACTTAAGATGCCCGCTTTCTTTCGGCACAAAGCGGACTCTGGTAATTCCCTTTTCTTTCTTCACCGACACGTCAAGTCCACCGGCGTCCGCCTGAACGCCGATCTTGTCCGGTGTGGCGAACACCATCTCGTAAGGATCACCCTTGACCAGGTGCGAAGACTCTCCGGCGACCGTCCAACCGTTTGAGCTGCGGTGGTAGTCCAGGTTCTCGATATCGAGCCCCCCCTGCGAGAAATGTCGGGAGGTCGAAATCAGCGTCGTCCGGTCGTCCTCCGCCGCCGGGACGATTGCAAAGAGCTTTGCTTCATGGGCCCCCAATTCCCCGGTCCACTCATAGTCCAGCCCCTGAACGCCGAGATATTTCCCGTCCCAATAGTCGTAGACGTGGAACTTGCCGCCTTGCAGGGGCAGGCGCGACAACTTCATGCTTCTCGTACCCGCGTGTCGATACGAACGATTCAGCAGAGCGACAACGTCGCAGGTTCCCCAGGGCTTGGCAATGCGCAGGTCGACCAGGTCGTAACGGCCGGCCTCGCCGATTTCCATCGGATAAAGGTTGACGGGGTAGATGTCCAGCCCGGGAAAGCACCTCTGCCAGATGTACATGTTCTCCGGAGTCATTTTCGACCAGTGGTCGTCGGTAATGAACTGCTGGCCGGTCATGGCCCTGGACAGCGAGTGGTAGCGCACGTTCTCAGGCCTCCGCCCGTGCTGCATGATCACCGCATCCGCGTCGCACCAGAGGGCGTAGTTGTTCAGGTAATTCCAGGCAAATACGATGGAGGTGGGATTCCTTTTGACCTTGGGATCCAGGGCATCCGCGCCCGTTCGTGAACCGTCAAAGATGCCAACCCCTTCTGCAGGCGTCTGGTTGCAGCCGTTGATGAACTTGTCCGGGCCGAGGACGCCGCGTCCGATGCTCAGTCCTTTGCGCCAGATCTCCAGGCCCTTGTCCGGACCATATACCTGGCGGTAAACGTTGAGCGTCGGCTTCATCCCATCGATTTTGAAGTAATCGTAGTTCCATGTTTTGCTGGCCTTCTCCCACCCTGGAATCAAGTACTTCTTTACGACGGCTTCCTGCGATACGTCCATGGCGCCCGATATCCCCGTATTGCCGCGCCCCGTATTGTTGCGTCCGAAGGCCCTGCTCCATTTCCAGTTAATCCCGGCGAACGTGCGCAACGGCATGCCGTCCTCCTGGCGCAGGAACCATTCCGGATGTTCCAGGAACGCTTCATGGGGCCCGAACGAGAACGGCGTAAGCCAGATGCCCGGAATCAAGCCTTTTGAGCGGATATAGTCGGAGATTTTCCGCAGCATCTCGTCGTCTCTCCAGTTGTACCGATCGTCGAGCTGGAAAACGAAATTCTTGGCGTGCGGCAGCAAATTCTCGGCACACCAGTCGACTTCCGGTTTGATCACTTCGAACGTCTGCGGCGACTTGATCCCAAGGCTGTACCAGGTCAGCGCCACGATTGGAGGGGTCTTCCAGAAATTCCGCTTCTTAAACGGAACGTAATAAGGGACGTTCAGCTCCTTCTTGTAATAGTCCGGCACGAGGGTGATACGCGCGTCTCCGGACAATGGCACCTTCCAGGTTTTGTCGAGTTTCCATTCGACATCGCTTGCTTCCGCAACAGTCAGTACCAGGTCGCGTTCCGGGTCGAACAGCGATTTTGCGCCCGGGATTTCGGCGGGCCCCATGCGGGTGACAAGCACTTTCTTGTCTTCCGCCTTCTGTGATTTTGCGAAGCACGGCGCCGCTTTGCCGCCTTGCAGACGGGAGTCAAACTGCAGGGAAACGCCTCCGGCTGCTTTCATGACAAGGGAGTTCCCTTCCATACGGACAGAGCATCCGCCTTGACGATCCGGGAGCGCCAGTGTGAACGTCCCGCTCTTTTCGTCCAACGATCCGGACTGTCCTTTCGCCAGAGTGGCTGCCAGAAGCAACCCATGTTTTGCATCGCGCCACTCCAGGGTCCTCGACGCTTCATCGTATGAAAGAGACAGCTCACACGGGACGGCCGCCTGCATTGCGATTTCCGGAGTTTGCTCCGCCGCATAGCTCGCACAATCAAGCGATCCTGTGACAAGTGCTGCAACGACAATTACCATACGCCGTGAAATGTCTGTCTTCATTTTCCATCACCTTCCTTTGACAATCTTGTTCCCTTGACAATATCGCCCGGCCGTAGATCGAACCGCAGACAGCCGCCCTCGCGTCGATGCTCCCGATTCCATTTCGCCTCACTTCCGGCGAATGGGTCTTTGAGCTTCAGCGCGGCGTCGCAGGTGGCCGTAATCTCGACCTCCGTCGTTGCGCCGCCGGCCCGTTTGGCGCTAACCTTAAAACCGCCCTCGGCGCGCAGGTCCTTGAACTGGGCGTCCTTCCAGGAGTCCGGCACCGCCGGGAAGATGCGAATCCGGCCGTCGGCCGACTGCATGTACATCTCGTGAATCGCATCCATGAACAGAAAATTTCCCTCCAGGGTGAACGCCCGCGAGCCTCTTCTTCTTTGCCTTGGAAGAATGGTCCAGGTCTGGTCCCCGTTGAGGTGGAACCCGTTTCGGGCGACAAACGCGCGTTCGAAATCGACCAGGTGGCGGGCCGCGTCGTCGGCAAATCCCGCACGAGCCGCCAGGGATGCCGCCCAAGTGAAGGAATAGCCCGTCCACCCGCGCCGGCTCTGATCCAAAATCTGGCGCACGGTCGCATGCACGGACTGACGGGCATCTTCGGATTCCTCGGCTTTCAGGATGCCCAGCGGGTGGATTGCCAGGGCGTGCGAGAAATGGCGGTGACTGCCCCGAAAAGGAACACCCTCGGCCACCATCAGCGCCTTGCTGGTTTTGTCGAACGTCAGCGGGCCAAGTTTCGCGTGCAGTGCGGCCCACTTCCGGGAGTCCTCCTTCTTGCCCAGAGCCGTTGCCATCTCCTCCAGCGCCGCCGAGGACCACAACAGCAGCGCCTGGTCGAAATTCGAGTTGGGCACGAGGAACGCCGTCCACTTGTCGTTGTTCCATTCCGGGCTGGCGCTGTACGGAAGCTTCAGGACGCCGTCTTCCTCCTTGCAGAGCGAGAAGACCGAGCCGGCGACTTCCGCCAGCCAGGGATAGGCTCGCTGGGCCAGGAACTCCTTGTCGCCGGTCACTTTCCAGTGGCGGTAAGCGGCGTGGCCGTTCCACAGGCCGGCCGTCGGCTGAAAGCAGTACTGGAGCCAGCCGCCCATGACCCGTCCACCGAGGGTCATGACGCCGGGGACCATCGCCCCGTCGACGCCGAAGAACTCCCTGCCGTACTTGCGGAATTGCGGCAGCGTGTCCCAGTAGTAATTGACGTAGGCCATGCCGGGGTCGACGAGTCCGGCCGCCTGCCACGCAACATACGTCATCTGGGTGTTCAGATCGTTGTGGTAATCCCCGCGCCACGGCGGCAGCGCGTCCTGGTCGGCCGTCCAGACGCCCTGCAACGGCATGGGCTTGGCATGCGCCCGCGACGCGGCCCCGTAGAAGTACTTCACCAGGTTGTAGTGATGCTGCAATCGCGGCAGCGGGATCGCCACGCTCGAGGTGTTGTAAAACTCCTTCCACCACTTGATATGCGCCGCATACAGGCTTTCCCAGCCCGTCTCGAAACCCTCGGCAATGCGCCGGCGGGCCAGGGCCAGCGGATCATCCGATTCATTGCTGTTGGTAATGGCGAGGATTGCCAGCGTGTGGTCGCCGGTCTGCTTCCACTGCGCCGCCACGGCATAATTGAACGATTCGGTCGACTTCTGCGCATAGGCAACCTCATTGTCGGACTGGCTGAACCGGGGCTCCGGGTATCCGAGCAGGTTGATCGACTTCGGGCGAATGAGCCGGAACCTGGCCCCTTTCGGCAGTCGCAGAAGCGCGATCGGGGCGTTGGCCGGGAAGAAGGCTTCCGCGCGGGTTCCGTCGCCGAACGTCACCTTGCCCGTGGCCTTCTCGAAGTCAAGATGAAAGCTCTTGCATTGCAGATTTTCGGGCAGGGTGATTTCCAGTCGTCCGCCGGGGATTTTGGTCCATTTGATGCTTCGATTCGCAGCGAGAAAAACGCGATCCCACGTTTCGCGGTCCCGGTTCTTATAGCACTGCATGAGCGTGGCGAACGTGCGTTGCGCCGGGTCGAAGTCGATCTTGGTGCGTTCGTCCCAGAGGTCGCCGCGATCGAGCGAGAGCTTCAGCTTGTTTTTCTCGCCCCAGAGCAGTCCGCCGGTCAGCCCGTTGCCCAGCGGAATGGCGTTGTCCCATTTCACGATCGGGGCGGGAAGCGTCAGCGAATGCGGGCCAAGAACATCATTGCGTCTTTCCTCGGACGTAACAACCGTTTTGTCCCGACCTTCGTCGTTGCCCCACACTACTGCGCATGCAACCGTGAGGAAACGAGCCCATATCGCAAAGTAGTAGATAATTCGTTTCAAAGTCTTCGCAATTCCTTTCTTGCCCGGCGAGATCACTATTTGGTTTATTGACCGCCGTTCGCATCAATCATTTCCTTGACTTTAAGCAACGTGCGCACATCGATGTCGCGCAGTTTTCCCTCATAATTGGGGCCGATGTTAATCGAAAAGATGTTTCCGTACTTCCGGGCACCAACATAATCCCGGTACAACTTCTCAGCCGGATGACAAAGGTTGTCATGTACGGGCAGAGAATAGAACCAATGCGCGCCGCCCTTATGCTTCGGCAGGATCGGGTAAGTAAACTCGGCAACCAGGTAGCCCTTGTAAGATGCCTCTCCGTCCTTGTTGTATTTTGATGCGTTGGCTGCGCCGATCGGGCCGGGCTTCCCTTTTTCCCGCAAACAGATTCTCCCCGCCGGCGCTCCGTGGTTAAAGCCCACAAACGAGTTGGGCTGAAATTGATGCACCCAGTCCACCGTTTCCTTGTGACTTAAGCCACCGTCTCCCTGGGCGTGGTCCATCCACCAGAATTCGATCGGGCCGTAATTTGTCAACAGTTCCTTGAGCTGGGCCTTCTTCATCTCGGAATTCACTGTTTGCCTGTGCCTTCCTTGTTTGACAGACTTGCCCGACCAGTTCCAGTCGCCTTCGGAAAAATACAGCGCCAGCTTCAAACCATACTTGTCGCAGGACTTCTTCAATTTGGCCAACACATCGATACCGAGAGGACTCTCGGTAACCTTGAAGTCCGTGGTCTTCGTGTCCCACAGACAAAAACCGTCATGGTGTTTGGTCAAGAACAGAATGTAACCCATACCGGCGTCCCTTGCCGTCTTGCACCACTGGTCCGTGTCACAGCCTGTCGCCTTGAAGAAAGCCACGTCCGTAACACCGCGGGTCCATTCTTTGCCCGAAAAAGTGCTGAACGACCAGCACACGAACATTCCCCATTTCAAGTCTTGAATCTGCCGTGCTCGCACCTCGTTCGGCAGCTTCTCGGTGACAATTTCATTACCGAGGCCATGTGTTGTCGAGCACAGGGCGATCATCAATGCCATGCTTGTTAACGTCAATCGGTCCATTTTCTTCTCCTTGTGTTACGTGGTGTTTCCGTTGTCTCGAAACTCTTCCGTTGTCCGGCATAGGATTCTGCGATCTTGCTACGACGGCTTCGCGGCAGGGTGGATCGTACTATCCTTTTTCGGTATGAACCCGATCGATTTCAGAAACTCGGCTGCTTTTTCCATCGTTGTATTGAAGTCGTCGTCCGTGTTGTTCCTGCGAAAACCGGAACCGTTGAAGAAGCTGTGCCTTCTGCCTTCAAACGGCACGCGGTCGCAGTGGTTGCCTGCTTCTTTCATCAGCTTCTCGAACCTCTCGGCGTTTTCCGGCGGGACGGTCGTATCCCTGGTGCCGTGGAAGAGAATCGTCGGCGGCAAACCCTTTCTCACGTGGTGGCACGGTGAAAGATCCGTCTTCTCTCCTTTGATCATCTTGTCGGCGCCGTAGCCTTTTTCCGTGGTGTCGAGCACCGGGCTGTACAAGACCAGGGCGTTCGGCCTGCAACTGACGTTCTTGTCGTCGCCTTCCTCTTCGTACCCTTCGATCAAGGCGGTGCAGGCGGCGACATGCCCTCCGGCCGAACCGCCGGCGGCGATGATCCTATTCGGATCGACCCCCAATTCTTTGGCATGGGCTCGAATCCATCGGACGGCGGATTTGCCGTCCTTGACGCATTCGTAGACCGTGGTGTGATGTTTGTTGATCAACCGGTAATTGGCCGAAAACGCAACGAATCCGAGATCTCGGAAAGCGCGGGCCTGCTGATTGAATTGGACCGTTTTGCCGCAAACCCAGCCGCCTCCGTGAAAGAAGACGATCGCCGGCCGGGCATCGCCTTTCTTGAGATCGTCGGGATAGAATCCGTGAAGAAACAAGGCGATGTCACCGGCCTGTTTGTAGAGCAGTTTTCGGCGGGGGGGGAAACCCGTACTTGCTTTGGACTCTACCGCTTTGGCAACTTTGCCCGCCGCAGCCGCCGGCGCTCTTTCATCTTCACCCTTCGATTCCGCCTCGAGTAAAAGGGCCATACTCACAACAACAACGGCAATGACAATCTGTTTCATCGGTATGTTTTCCTGTTCTGTCTGTTTCAACGAGTTCTATTCACAGGCCCTTTTGCCCGGAACGCACCCATGAACACTCTCGGGATTGATTGTTGTGGAACGCTCGACCACTTTCATAATTGCTACAACTATTGATAGCAGTGTACTTCTCCGTTCTTCAGGGAAATAAACAGTCTGCCGTTGGCGGCCGCCATGCCGTCGAACACCGGCGCTGCGTGGAACTCAAGGCTTCCGAGTTCTTTGCCGTCCTGCACGGAAACAATCTTTAGGAGCGACCCTTTCTCGCCTCCGTACGCCGCAACGCTTTCCTCCGGATTCTGCAAAGACAGGCCCCCCAGCCTTTTGAGCAAGTCCGGCATTCCGGCAACCACCAGTTTTCCGTCCGTCAGAACCATGGCGCGCACGATTGTCGTGGAGTCCTTCTGCCAGATGAATGATCTGCGTGCCTTGGGCCTCCTCTTGCCCGGAAGCTTTGGAGGTCGCGGTGGGTATTGCTTGACCGAGGCGTACAGGTGGTATTTGTCATTGGAGTGTGTTTCGCGCAAACTGTGCGTCACTCTGCCATATCCAAATATGCGATCGCTGTCGAAACTCATTATTCTGCCGACCGGGGCAAGGCTTTCTCCCTTACTTTGAGTCCGCATCCACCCCATCCAGCCGGCGCCCCTTGCCGTTCCATACAGCCAGTAGGCCCGAACAAACCAATCCTCACCTAAAAACCCGGTTGACGTCCACAAATGAGGGTTCTTCTCTTCTTTGCGATTTCCGTCGCCGTCGAGTGGCATGTCCTTCAAGTACACGTTTCTGCCGTCGCTGGACATGATGTCCGAAAGACTCCCGCCGGAATCAAAGCTGTGCTCCCATTCCGTCTGTTTGTCGGTAGCCGGATCTATTGAGGAGATGATCGAGCTTGCCAGCAATTCACCGGTCAGAGGGTCCAACCGGTAATAATAGAGCCCGCCGTCAAGATAAGAGGATCGACCGGCCGTGAATACCAGATCGCCGTTGTGCAAAAGCACCGATCCATGGACGGGCCACGATGACTCGATCTGGTCATTGACCATGATGAACTGCTTCGCCGGGGCTGCATGGAAGCGCCAGGCAAGACGGCCGGTCTCGTTGTCGAGGGCATAGACGCAGCCGTCGGCGGAGCCGAAAACAACCAACCCCTCGAACAGGGTCGGAGCGCTGTCAACCCGGCCCCCAGCGGCGTAACTCCACAACACTTTGCCGTCAGCGGCATCCAAAGCGTAAACCGCATGCCTGTCAACAGATGCCACAAATACTTTGCCCCAGGCAGAAACCGGCTGGGTCAAATGCCCCCCGATCTCGGCAGCCCATTTTTTCCGCAAGTTGTCAGCAACGCCGGTCTTTGCACAACCGCTTCGTTCGGGACATGACCTGTACATGGGCCAATCCTGTCCGCTCGAAGGGATTCTCCGAACCTTGCCGTAGGCGGGTCCCCGGAGGAGACGCCCGTCGGCCTTTACCGGTCGGCCGAGCACGGATTTGTTTGTTTGTGACGAAACGGCATTGAACCCCTGAAGTTTGTTTTTCAGATGACACGCGCAGGCGTCGGGCGAAATGTAGATCATGCCGTTGGCGGGCATGATGCCGTACTGGCACATCCCTCTCAGCCAACTGTTGTTGCCCTGCCAGCCTCTCTTCTTGTGAATAAACTCAACGCCATCGCGGCTGGTCAGGATATAGTTGATTGTGGCCTTGTTTCGGTGACATCGATCATGCAGCATCCCAACCTTGTCTCGCGGTTCTTTCAGGGAAGTGGCCACCTTGCCCGTATGCAGATCGTAAGACGTCCTGAACTCCGGACTGACCCAGACCTGGCCGTCGATAACAAACACATCGCTCGGCGAGTTGTAAACGCCTTGTCCCGCAGCGACCGACCAAAGCTCTTTGCCGTGCTTCACAGAATATGCAGTGAGCACATGCGGCACTTGTTTCGCTATCCTTCCAAAACCTGCGACGCCTGCCGTAGTGATATTCCACTCGATATCGCTTTCGGCCGGTTCTTGTTTTTTGCCGTCGGCAGAACTCAAACTCCTGTCCGCACATAGAAGCACGTCGTCGGAAACAACGATCGTGGAAGTCGCCCAGCCAAGGCGCTTTCCAACGGTTCTTCGTCCGGCAACCCACTTGTCCTTCCCGCTCCCGGCATCCACGCAAAAAATGCCCCTCACGGTATGAAAGAACAAATTTTCGCCGGAAACCACCAGGCTCAGCGGCAACACGTAGTCCTTCCCGGAAGCATTGCGCGACCAGATTTCTCTGCCGCTTTCGATATCAATGACCCGGATGAACCTGGTCCGGCTCATCTCCGGTTCGCCCGTTTCCCGCAAACCTTCTCCGGATCGGTTCTTCTCGGACGACCCGACCATCAGGTAAAGGCGGTTGTTGTCGACCAGTATTTCCTCCGTCCATTCCGTGTTCTCGTAGGTCTTCAAAGTGTCGCCTGTAGCGGCGTCGAGCATGACCAGGGACGCGTCCAACCCGAGCGTTACAAATACCCTGTCGCCGGCAGCGACCAGGCGGCGGGGGAGATGCGCCGGGCCCGAACGGAAAGCCCTGTCCTTGCTGACCCAGGAAGAGATAGAACGTTCCCACAGCTTCTTGCCGCTAAAGGCATCGACCGCAACAAGCTTCCATTCGGCCGGAAAACGCAACGTCATCACCGGCGCAACGTCCATGATGTAGAACAGGCGGCCGCGCGCCGTAACCATCGCAACCATGCTCGCCATTTCATCGTGGCTTCGCGAAAATCGCGGCGGAGCCGACCAGCGCAAACTCCGCGGTTGACCGATGCGTTCATCGCGGGCAACCGCGCTGTTCTGCGGATCGCGCAAATAGTGGGTCCACTCGTCAATATCGTCGGGCCAGGGTTTGACATGTTTTGTCCATGTGCCTTTCTCCTTGACCATCAACACTCCCAGCGGAGCCAAAACACGCAACATTTCTTTTCCGGCAATCCCACTGCTGTTTTCGACAATCAACAGGTTGACCAGATCATCAACGTAAGGCAGGCGATCATCCTCCAGGTGCATGAAAGAAACGCCGCCGGAACCTCCCCTTGCAAGAATGGCCTTGCGCGCGGCGGCCACTCTCCTTTCATCACGGTCCAGGCCCTGAACGGTAAATTTGTCGTTCACTCTTAACTCCGAGGTCTTGCTTCCGTCGCCACAACCGAGATGAACAATCAAGCCGCCCTTGACCCCGGATTCCGCCAGCACCTCGGGCGCAGAACCGTGAGAAGCCGCCGACAGAAGCGTAACCAGAAACGCAGCGACAACCTCTTTCATTCTCATTCACCTCAATGTAAACCTGCGTGAAGCCCGTCTTACGGAACACGCGTCCATTGTTGCCTGCCGAGTCATTGCTCTTGCGTATGGGTCGATATTTCGTCCGGGTACGGCACCGGCTTGCCGGTCTCCTTGACGATGGTCATTTGCCCGCCGGCCTCGCGGAGATGGTCGCCCAGGATCTTTGCCAGTTCCTTCACCTTCTCCGGATTGTCTTGTGCCAGGTTTCTCTTCTCGCCGATGTCTTCGGCAACGTTGAACAACTCCAGCCTCGTGCCGGGGTGGTGATAGACCAACTTGAAGTCGCCGCGGCGAACGGCGCTGAACGGTTCCTGCTTTCTGTAGAAATGCGGGGAATGCCAGAAGATGGGCCTTTCTTTCGACAAGCCGCTCTCGCCCTTCAGCAGCGGCACGAAGCTTCGGCCGTCGACCTTTCCGCCGTACTGCTCGTAGTCCTCGACCCCGGCCATTTCCAGGAACGTCGGGAAGATATCTTCGATCATCACGTAATCATCCCTGCAAACGGAGCCGGGGCGAGTGACGCCCGGCCACTTGACGATCATCGGCACCCGGGGGCCGCCCTCATAGGGCTGGTGCTTGGCGCCCCGCAACGGCTTGTTGAGCGGCGTCATCAGCTCCGCGCCGTTGTCGGACATGAACACGACGATCGTATTGTCCTCGACGCCGAGCTTCTTCAGGTGCTCCATCAGATCTCCCAGCGACGCGTCCATTCCCTCGATCATCGAGGCGTAGTCTTCATAGCGGGTTCTTATCTTTGCAGGCTTTGGCTTGAGGCCCTCCTTATTGGTCCGGTACCTGCCGATAAACCGGTTGTGCGGTTCCCAGGGACCGTGAACGGCGTAATGCGACATGTAGAGGTAGAACGGCTTTCGGTCCGCCACCGCCGCGTCCAACTGCTTTTTGGCTTCGATGGTCAGCGCGTCGGTGAGATGAATGTCCTTGCCGTGGTACTTCTCCAACCCGGGCACGTCGACAATCGAGCCGCCCTTGCGGGCAAAATTCTTGGTGCCCTGATAACTGCCGGGGGCGCCGGCGCAGTGTCCGGCGATGTTCACGTCGAACCCGAGCGTGCGGGGGTCCTCCGACGGCGTCTCATCGGCGGCGAAGTGGGCCTTGCCGACGTGGATCGTCTTGTAGCTCGCCGTTCGCAGCAACTCCGGCAGCGTCTCCGCCACCAGCGTTCGCCCCACGCCCGGCTTCCGGCTCATCCCGTTGCAGTTCCACTCGGGAAAACCCAGCGTGGGATGCTCCTTGTCGGGCGATCGGTCCTTGAACAACGTCCAGTTGGTCACCTTGTGCCGCGCGGCATTCATGCCGGTCATCAGGCTGATCCGCGACGGGGAGCAGACCGCGCAGGCGTAAGCCTGGGTGAACTTCATGCCCCCCCGGGCAAGCTTCTCCATGTTCGGCGTATGATACGTGTCGTTCAGGCCGGTTCGCCGCGTCCAGAACGGCTCCGAGGTGTTCTGCCAGCCCATGTCGTCGACGAAGAAGAAGACGATATTGGGCTTCTCGCCCGAAGCAGGCTCCTTCGATTCTGTCCGTGCAACCGCAGTCGTGATGACTATAAGGGAAGAAATACTGCAGATCAAAGTCTTCATTCTTGTCCTCCTGCGGTTCTTCAATCTTGTTTCACGTCATTTCCCAGGCAGACGACCGTTCCACCCTTCAGCGACAGGTAGAGACGTCCTCGGGCGGACGCCATACCGTCGAAAACGGGCGCCGCCGGCAGATCGAGTTCGCTCATGATGGCTCCGTCTTCCACGGCAACCGCCACGACTTTTGCGCCTTTTTCACCCCGATAAGAGGCAAAGGCATCGTCACTGCTGTTACCAAGGTTTGGTTGTCCTGCGAAAAAGACCCTTTCCGGAGTCAGCACCATGGCGCGTGCGCGCACCGGCGACTCCTGCATCCACACGAACTGCCGGGCGCTGGGCCTGACTTTCCCCGACCGACCCTTGAGGAAGCGTTTCGGATCAGTTCTCCGGGTTGAGAACATGCAGTATTTCTCCTGGCGCGCCCAGTTGGCGCCTCCACCGCGATTACAGTTGCGGTACTGTTGACGGCCGAACCCGAAAACCATCTCGTTGTCGAACGCCAGGATCCGCCCGGCGGGGACGAGGTTCCCGGCCTGGAACCATGCCGACCATCCCGACGTGTTCTCCTGCCCGTAAAGCCAGTAGGTCCGGTGCCACCACGAATCGTCCAGCAATCCCGTCGGGCTGTAAAGGTGCGGCTTTTTCGGCGCGGGTTTCAGGGACCGATCCAAACAGAGCTGGCGCATAAAGAGGTTCTCTCCATCGCTCGACAGCACATCCGACTGGGCGCCGTCCATTTCAAAACCATCGACCAGTTCCCGGCTTACCCGATGCGTTTTTGGATCGGGCGTGTAGATCGTCGACTCGGCAAGCAGTTCCCCGCTTTTCAGATCGACACGACAGATCCGAATCCCGCCGTCGAGGAACGATGAACGCCCTGCCGCAAAAACCACCGTGCCGTCCTGGACCAGGACGCTGCCGTTGACCGGCCACAGGGATTCCAGATGGCCGCACGCGACGGTGCGCTGGTCCTTCGGCGCCGCGCGGAACCGCCACACAAGCCTTCCGTCCGCCGCCTGCAGGCAATAAACGTACCCGTTGCGGCATCCGAAGACCGTCCTCCCATCGGCAATCGTCGGTGGCGAATCGACCCGTCCGCCCGCCGTGAACGTCCAAAGCGGTTTACCGGTTTCCGCATCGAGCGCATGGACGGCGTGAGCGTCGCCCGCAACGAAGCACCTGCCGCCGGCGATCGTCAAGGCCGTGAGGTGTCCTCCGAGGTCGGTCTTCCACGATTGTTTCAGATCGACGGGCACCTTGCAGGGCGTTCTGCCGCTGCGCGAGGCATCGTGGCGATAGGTGGGCCAATCGGATTCGTGGTTTGCCGTTGCGTTGCTTTCAATAGTACCGTAGGCCGGTCCGCGCTGAAGCGGTTCCCCCGTTCCCTGTGGTTCCGCATCTTCGTGACGCCGCGGCCGAAGCGCATTGAAGCCGTCGATCTTGGCCGTCAGGTAACAGGCGCAAGCATGCGGCGGAACGTATAACAGCCCGTTGGCCGGCAGGATGCCGTACTGACACGTCCCGCGAACCCAGTGGCTCGGATAGATCTCTCCGGTTTCCACGTCGAGGAATTCCACGCCGGCGCGCCCCAGAATCAGCCATTTGGAGGCCCCCTTGTTCCGGTAGCAGCGATGATGGGGCATGCCGACATTGAAGGTCTCCGAATCCGGCTTTCGGGTGCGTGCGATCTTCCCCGTCTTCGGATCCAATCCCTCCGTAATGCCGGGCTGGTTCCACAACAGGAGTTTGCCAGTCCAAACCAGCCCGTCGGCCACCAGAACATCGGGCGAGATGGCGCAGTTGTTCTCCGACGTTCCTTTCCAGAGTGTCTCGCCGGTCGCCGCATCCAGTCCGGCCATCATGCCCGGACTGTTCTTCGTTTTCTTTCTCGGATCGACGCCGTCGGCCCAAAGGATCGTGTTGCCGTATCCCACGAGCGTTGGAGGTTGCGCCCGGAACCTGGAAAGCGGTTCCGATCGCCAAAGCTCTTTTCCGTCCTCCATTGCGACCGCCACCACGCAATTCCCTTCCTGGTAGAAAGCCCTTCGGCCGAGGGCCCCGAGGGTGGTGTGGCAGAGGGCCCGAACCTCCTTTTCCCAAACGGTTTGGCCCGAGACGGGATCGAGGGCCATCAATTTCCTGGAAACGCTATTGCCCTTGTCCTTCCGTTTCCTTCCGCTATTGCCCAAATCCTGGCCGGTATGGCCGACATAGACCAGCAGCAGTTTGCCGGTATGAATGATCTCGTCGGCGCCTTCCGTATCGTCGAACGTCTTCAGGGTTTTGCCCGTGGCCGCGTCCAGCATTTCTACCGGACCGCCCAAGGAGAGTGTGACATAGACGCGATCATCCACCGCCACCAGCCGGCGCGGAAGATGGGCCGGCCCGGCCCGGAACAGGTGGAGGTGCCACTCCCACTTTCCCATCTCGCGCCGCCAGAGGGTGATGCCGTTGAAGGCATCGCGAGCCACGAGAACCCATTTCGGCGGGAACGCGACCGATTCGGTCGGGCCACGATCCTCAATCGAGAAGATTCTTCCGTCGGCGACCACCGCGGCGCTGATGCTCGCCAACTGCTCGTGGCTTCGTGAGAACCTCGGCGCGGCGACCCATTGCAGGCCGCCGGGAGGGCCGACCAGGCGATCCCTGGAAACGGCGTTGTTGGACGCGTCGTAAAGGTAGTGGGTCCAGTCATCCATACCTTCGGGGCGAGGCTTGCGGGTTGTGGTCCATGTGCCGTTCCTCTTTGTGTAGAGCACGCCGCCCGGGGACAGCACGCGCATCGCTTCCTGCTCGGTCGCTAAGAGGTCGTGCCCCGTACAGATCAACAGGTTCACCAGGTTGTCCACGTATGGGAGGTGTTTGCCGTTCCAGGTGTCCACAGAGATCTTGCCGTACAGTTTCTTTTCCCGCAGGACAGCCCGGGCCCCGGCAATTCGTTCCGAGTCCGTATCGAGCGCATGCACCAGGCAGGAGTCGTTGCTTCCGAGTTTCCCCAGCAACTCAGGGTTATCACAGCCAATGCAGACAATCAATCCACCAGAAAAGCCTGATGTGCTGAAGATGTCCGAGGTGCTGGGTGCAGCACCCAAGGAATGGTGGTCGATGAAGAGAAAAAGGACGAGTGGAACACAGAGAACTCTCGTCACGCTAATCTTCCCGATCTGGCGTCTTGCCATCGTTATGGTTTTCCCGCTCATGATCTAATCCTTGTCCTTCCGAGTTCTTGTTCTATTCGTTCGAGTGCCAAGACCTTGCCTGCTGTGCCACCGACGTCCAGCCCGTAACGATATTCCTCTGCTATTGTCGGTCTTAGCTTGAAGAGCGAGTTACTGTCACTTAACAAAATGAAAGCTCAGGTTTCTGAAGTTCCTCGTCCCGCCTGCTTCCCGCTTCTCATTCACAGCGGACAAAGTCAGCAGGATGTCGCCCTCGCCGTCGTAGTCGAATTCTAGCGTCTGGACGCCCTGGTCGGACGGTTTGAAACACCTGTCGGCAAGCTGTGTGAGTTGCGCATTGCCTTTGACCGTCACTTCGGCGTTCTTTCCGCGCAGTTTGTCATCCCCCAGAACGACCTCGACCGCGTCTTCGTCGTTGTCGCCCAGCACACACTGGTAGAGGGTGACGAAGAAGTATTTTTCGCCTTCCTCGAGGAGGCCGGCGGCTTTCAGCTTCTCCGCCCTTTTGGCGCGTCTGTTTTGGATATTGCGTCCCCGGCCCGTCGGTTCCGGTTTCTCGACGTCGGAGAGGTCGATGGTAAAGCGGACCCTGCCGGCCTTGCCGCCAAAGCGTTTGCCGTCGAGGACAAAGGCGATTCCACGCAGGGTCCCGGTGGCGAACTTGTAGGAATTCGCACCCAGAGAGCCCGCGACATCGTAGCAGGAGTACGGAGTAGTGTAGGTAAAAGGAAAATGTCCGCTCCGGATATACCAGGTGTCTTTAGGCATGCTCTTGTCGAAGACAAGCTTGTCGCCGACGGCCAGCCACGGAATGTCGGGTTGGAATTTGAAGCCTTCGTGCCAGACATAACCATTTTCCAGGACGGGGATGGTGTAGACCGCGGTGTCGTCACCATCGGCGTCAGAAGCCTTGACGGTGAGCTTCTGCGTCTGCCCGGCATCGGCGGCGCCCGGGGTGCCGGAAAACGTGCCGTCCTTGCGAACCTCGAGCCATGCGGGTCCGTCGACCTTGGAAAAGGTCACCGTCTCATTGTTCGGTTCGGACAAATCCGACGATTCGGGTTTGCGGAAGTGATACAACACGCGGTCTTCGTAAGGCTGACCGGGCACGGCCGCCTTGCGCGAATACGCATCTTGCTTGAACTTGGGCGGGCCGGCCGGGGCGGCGAGAATACGGAAGTTGCTGCGGTTTGCATGGCCGCTCTTGTCCGCGACCGTGATGGGAAATGTGGTTTCCCCTTCCGCCGGCGGCGTGCCGGAAAGGACGCCGTCACGGTCCAGCTTGACCCACTCGGGCAGATTCTCGGCGGTGAAGCTGAGTTTGTCTTTCGAGATGTCGCAGGCAGCCGTCTTCAGGTCGAAAGTGAACTTCCTGCCCGGAACGGCGACCATCTGCACGGGGTCGGCCTTGAAGGCGGGGCGATCGAGAATCAGATCAACATAGCGGTGCGCCAAGGTCGTGTAGCCCGAACGGTTGAAATGCGTATTGTCGGTTTTGACCCCCTGGATTTCTCCGGTCAGCTTGCCGTTCTCATCGACCAGTTTCCGCTTGTGTCCTTCGAGATGGCTGGCGCCGGTTGACTGGACATGTGCGGCCTTGTTGAGAACATCGATATGGGCGAGCACATTGCCTGTTGTGACCTGAGCTTCGTAGGCACCCCGGAGATCCTTCGCTTCCGGATCGGTCGGCGGGCCCGGGGGAATGCAGTAGGGGTTGGAGAAGGCCCATTTGGGATTGAACGCGCCGGTGACGAAGGGCAACTCCGGATCGCCCACATACCCGCGCACGTCCCGGACCAGGCCGTGGAGTTTTTGGGCATAGGCTTCGCGTTCTTCGAGGCGGTTGTCCGATTCACCCTGGTGCCAGATGAAGCCCTTGACGGTGCCGTGCTTGGGCAGGCCGGCCGTTCCCCCGGGATGCATGGTGCCGCCCTTGACGAAGAAGTTGATCGCCTTGCCGCCGAAGGCCGTGACATAGATGCCGACCTTGACTTCCGGATCGTTGATCTCCTCCAGGTACTTCTGCGCAAACGGCAAGGGAATCGAAAAACTGGTTTTGACGTGCCGGGTCGTGGGGTGTGCCGCCGGGGCCCATCCGCCGCGTTTGTATTGCAGCACGCGCGGGACCGGCTTGGTCAGCGGATCGTAGTTGCCCTCATCGTCGTAGAGATGGCTTCCGTTGAAACCGCCGGCCATGTTGGACTGCCCGGCAAAGATGAAGATATGGAACTTCGACTTGTCCTTGGGAATCTGCCAGTCCTTGCCCAAAGCCTCCTTCGCTTCTTCCGCACTTTCGGCTTCTTTGGCTCCCAGGCAGACGGTGGCCGCGATGATTGCCAAGAGGGTGATTGCATTCTTCATGGTTTTCGTGCTCCTACTTGCTGGTTTTCGTCGGTTGCATCTCCAATCGGGCGTCGAATCGGTAGCTTTGGCCGGCCTTTAGCTTGATGCTTCCCCTGCGGCCCGGAGTTTCTGATAGAGACACCGTTACGTCCAGCTTTCGGTCGCCTGTTGCCGGTGACCATGCCGTGCTCCCATTCGTGAGCCGGCTTCTCGGACCAGATCACCCAGCGGCCGGATGCTGCGTTCTTCTCGGACGCGATTAGACTGCTGGCCGCCATGAACATGAGAAGCAACAAATGAATTGACAAGCATAGGCTACTGCGATTCATCTTTCCTCCTCCTCCTTCTTCTTCACGAACACCGTGTATGCTTCACGTTGACGTTGCCCGGAGCAATGCATGTAATGCCCGATGTTTTTCTCGCGATACCTTTCCTATTCAGCAATCAGCTCTATGCCGCAGAGCAGCGGCGGTCGGCCGGAAACTCGCTTGAGCGAAAGCTCGACGGTCGTGCAAGGACCGATGCCCTTCACTTCTTTGACAAGGGCTCTGTTCGCCTCGCCTGTTTCTGCAACGATATCGAGGTTTGCGAGAACCGTCCTGCCGTTGATGATTACGTCGAAGACCCGGTCGCCCTTTTGCAGCGGTTCGGGCTCGACGAAGTGCAACCGCGCGCGGTAGGCCTTTGGTTCGACGCCGAGGATTTTCAGCGCAATCTGGCCGGTGAGCCCCGACGCGTAGATCCACGGCCGGTCGGTTCCGGCGACGGGCGTGAAATCCGAGTGGGAACGAAATCCGGCGGCCCCGTCGGTGCCCCGAACCGGCACCGTAATAAAACCCTTGCCCGAGCGGGTGACTTGCGGCCAGGCGAGAAACGGCCCGCCGGTGGTCTCGTCCCAGTGGTCGCCCGGCGCATTGAGATTCAGCCTCAACCGGTCGAAATTCGCGGGCCGTCCCTCGATTTTGGCGGCGCCCTTCCATGCGGAGCCGGTCCCCTGCGCCAGTTCGGGGCCTCGGAGACAGATCCCCCAGCTCTCGTGCCGCTCGACCGGGATCAGGGCCATCGAGGTCTTGTAGTTGAACGAGCAGACGCATGTGCTGGAGCCTTCGGGCGCGAGCAGGACGCCGCCGGCCGGCAGCATGCCGACCCAGCAGCTCGTCCGCTTCTCGTGGAGCCAGTAACAGGGCGAATCCTCGGCGAGCGACTTGAAGCCCAAGGCCGTGGACCGGTAGGCGACGAGATGTTTTGCCGCGGAGAGATGGCCGCAGAAGTTCTGTCCGCTGAGTCGGAACGGCGCGGGCTTCCCGGTCAGCGGGTCGGCACAAGGCAGCTTTTCCTTGCCCGTTTTCAGATCGACGGCCGCCGGCGTGTAGAGCGTATCGCCGACGATAAACAGATGTCGCACGGGCCCGCCCCGCCTTGTGGTGGCTCGAACCCTGTCGCGCTCCCACAATTTGCGGCCGTCCTGTGCGCTGAAGGCCGAGAGCCCTGAGGTCGAATCCTCGGCGACGTCCGAGAAATTCGCGCTGGCCACGATAACGCCGTCTTTCAGAAGGAGCGACTTGCGCTGGGGCTTTAGCTTGTCGTACGTCCAGAGTATTTTCCCGTCGGAAAGTCTCGCCGCTTTCAGCGCCGAAGAGAAACGGCCGGCCGCCGCCTTTCGCCGGTTCCTCTGGTAGGTCAACTCGTCCGTGCGGTCGATGAAGTACAGGCACCGGTCGTCGCTGACGATGGCCGAGGGCATCACGGTCCGGTCGAGCTTGATTTCCCAGGCTTTTTCGCCGGACGCCTTGTCGTAGGCGAAGATAACGCGGCTTTGATGCGGCACGGCCAACCCGTTGTGCTTCAGATTCGTGGCGCCGAATCCCAGCGTGCCGATCACGCGATCTCCGGCCATGCCGAGGTATTCCCACACGACGCTGGGGTTTCTCAACCGGATCAGGCCGTCCTTCCCTTTTTTAGAAAGCATGCCGTGCAGCGGAACCAGCCCCTCCGTCTCCGCCTTCTGCTCCGGCGAAAGCGTGTGCGTGTACTCCCGGACGGTCTTGCCCGTCTTTGCGTCCAGCGCGTAGCAGGTGAGCCCCTTCACGCAATAGACGCGGTCGCCGTCGGTGATGATGTTTCCGCCGCGAAATGCGGGCGGGAACCGGCCGATGTCCTCGATATGGCGGTTCCACATCTCGCGTCCGGTGTAGGCGTCCACGCCGATGATGTCGTGCTGTCCCTGGATGAACATATGCCCCTTCGCGAACAGCGGCACCGGCGCCCGCCAGTGGCGCGAAACGATCCGCTCCGGGCCGACGCCGCCCCACCAAAGCACCCCGAGCGGCAGCCTGACCACCTCGTCGTCGGTCGAAAACGTATTGCCCGGATTGCCGTGCGCCCGGGTCCACTCGCCCGCACCGGGCAGCGGGCCTCGCCGCACGACCGTGCCGAACGAGCCGCCGGCCGTCTCCTCTGCCGGGATTCCCGCGGCGGCCAGCTTGCTTCTCGATGCGGACCCGGCGGACTTGTCGCCGAACTCGTACGCAACCCCGCCCCAGGGACGAAGGCTGCGATAAAGCCCCCGAAAGTCGACCCGGCCGGCCGGGCTGCCGAGCCTGCTGCCCCAGAGGATGCAGTTGCCCGAATACGGAGCATAGCGAATCTTGTCGAAAGAGCCCTCGTGCAACTGGGCCCGCGTGCCGAGCATCTCGGCCTCGTCAAGCATTGCCCGAAACTTGCCGCGTTTCGCCGCATCGGGTTCCAGGCAGTAGACCGTGAGTTTGGTCTTCTTCAGCAGGTCGAACAGGAGCGATCCGTCGCCGGCGCCCAGCATCAGGCAGTATCCCTCGGCGACCCCAAGCTCGTCGATCACTTTGGAGGAGTCGCTGCCCGTGACGGTCGCGGGCGACACGTTCGGAACCGACGGCCTGTGGGCAACCATCTTCGTCGAATCGGAATCGCCCTTGCCGAAGCAGTAGAACTTCCCGGAGGTCGTGGTTGCGATGAGGGTGCCGTCCGCAACGGAGAGGCCGCGAACGGTTCCCTCGACTTTCTTCTCGCAGAGCTTCCTGCCGCTTCGGGCGTCGAGCAGCGTGATCGTCCCGTTGCCCCCGGCGATGACCGTGTCGCCGGCAATCATGAGCGTGTAGACCCGGCCGGTGTCCGTGGCCCACTTGGCCAAAGGCGTGGGATCGTAGTACTTGGGGCCGCCTTTTTGGCCCTTGCCCTCCGGATGGGCCTTGTAGGCGGCGCGCAATTCGTTCGCGTTGATACGGATGACCGGACCGGCGCCGGCCATCACTAAATCATCCTCGATCGCCGCGGCAAGGATTCTTCCGCCGATCGTCGCGATCTCCGGGTTGCCGGTGCGATAGTTGTACAGGATGATGCCCTCGAAGTTTCTCCCCAGCCGGTATTCCGCGGGTTCGACGTCCGTATCCCGGTAGTTGTGCTGGCGTTTGAACATGACCCAGTCGTGGGCCGCCATGATCCAGGACCCGCCCGGGTAATGGGCCTTGTAGCCGAGCCCGAT
>CAZJRB010000012.1:0-104449 GCA_964547995.1 uncultured Planctomycetaceae bacterium
ACCCCGGACACGCGGATTATGATTCCGCTGCTCTAACCAACTGAGCTACGCCGCCGTATTCATAACTTCTTGTCAGGAAATGATTTACGATCCTCTCTTGACACCCCGCGAAAGAATGGGTATGCTAGACGATACCCTAAACGATACCCGGACTTCTGCGGAGGTTCTCGCATCGACCGAAGCCACAACTGACCAAGTGTTACAGAGGACGTTTCCATGCCCTCCAAAGTACAACGCAAACGCCGGGGCGACAAGCCCGACAAGCCCTACCCCGAGTTCCCGCTTACGGCCAATGGCAACGGCCAGTGGTCCAAGAAAATCAGAGGGAAGGTTTACTACTTTGGCCCCTGGGCCGACCCCCAGGCGGCCTTGAATGAATACCTGGATGTCAAAGACGACCTCTACGCAGGAAGGAAGCCTCGGCCCAGGGGCGGGTTCACCATTCTCGACCTGTGCAATCACTTCCTGGCCGCCAAGGAACGCCAGCGAGACGGTGGCGAAATCACGCCCCGCACCTTTCACGATTACCACCGCGTTTGCGAACGCGTCCTTGAGGTGATCGACCGCAACCGGCTTGTTGAAGACCTGGACACAGAGGACTTCGGAAAGCTGCGAGAGAACCTCGCTCAAACATTGGGGCCCGTATCCCTGGGGAACGAGATATCCCGCGTCCGAGTTCTCTTCAACTTTGCCTTCAACGACGGGCACATCGATAGGCCGGTCCGCTTCGGCACTGTCTTCAAACGTCCCACCAAACAAGTGCTCCGCCGCGAACGGAAGAAGAAGGGCCCCCGGATGTTCGAGGCCGACGAAATCCGCAAGATACTTGAAGCCGCTGAGGGCCAGCTCGAAGCGATGGTCCTGCTTGGGATCAACTGCGGATTCGGCAACCACGATTGCGCCAGCTTGCCCCAGGCGGCCGTCGATCTCAAAGCCGGATGGATCGACTACCCGCGACCCAAGACCGGGATCGACCGCCGTGTTCCCCTGTGGTCGGAAACCGTCAAGGCCCTGCGCCAAGCCCTGGACTGTCGACCTCAACCCAAAAACGAAGCCGACAATGGGCTCGTGTTCATTACCAAGTACGGCCAACGATGGGTCCGCACAAAAGTAAGCACCAAGAGCCCCCCGACCGAAGACAGCCCTGGCAAATTGGTTGCGTCCGACTCCATCGCCCAAGAGATCCGCAAGCTAACGAAAACACTCGGCTTGAAAGGAGGCCGCAACTTCTACGCGCTCCGCCACACGTTCGAGACTATCGGCGGCGACGCGAAAGATCAGATCGCGGTTGACGCGATTATGGGCCACGTCCGGGAGGACATGGCGTCACTCTACCGCGAGCGGATCTCGGACGACCGTCTTCGGGCTGTTGTGAACCACGTACGGGGCTGGCTGTTTCCCGATGAGTCGCCCAGGTCCTGAGAGCCGTAGTCCTCTTGCCCGTCGCCCCGTGCCCGTCAGGCACCCACACCTTGCACGGCTTCGCCGCGATCGGGCCAAGGAATGCTCCTTCGGATTCCTCCTTGACCCTGCGGCTCGCTGTGCGTCCCGACAGGTGCCTTCCGGGCCCGGAGGCATCGCTCCTTCACAAATCGGCACCTTCGGCGGGAAAGGGCAGCTGCCAATCGTGAGGAGAGGCAGCCCCGACGAAGAGACTGCCCACTCGTATTTCTTAACCATCGACATCATGGATCATCAAGCAACAGCAGTCAATTCCAAGCTCAGTGAGCGTACGCGGGTCTTTGCCAAAGACGTGCGTGACTTCGTCAGCAAGACACCGCGGACCATCGCGTCTTTGAGTGATTGCCGAAACCTCATTCGTTCGTCGGGTGCCATCGGTGCCAATTACGTCGACGCCGACAGCGCCCCAAGTACACGCAGTTTCGTGACGCGTATCCGCAACTGCCGCAAGGAAGCCCGCCAATCGCAGCTCTGGCTCCGTCTCCTGGACAACAAGCTCGAAGCGTCCGCTGAGGACATTCGCAAGAAGCTCCTCAACGAAGCCTATGAACTCGACCGCATCTTCTCCGCGGTCATCACCGAGACGCTGGACAAGGCAGCAAGTCAATCGCAAGAATCAATCGTCCGCTTCGCTCAAGAATTCAGGATCTTCCCTTCACGATCATAAAGAAAGTTGAGATCGAACAATATTGGCAGGCTTGCGAAGCTCTCAAGGCAAATCAGCTCTTCGCCCCGACGTCCGAGGAAGCAACACGGATTCTCGCGCAGGTTCCCCAGCCAAACGGGCGGGGAATCAAACCAAGAGAAGATCAAACAGAAATGCCGTTTTAGGCAAGGGGTCGCGGCCCCAGTGCCGTGGCCCCTCTCGTATCACTTTCCCATCTTCATCATGGCTATACAGCCGACTACATCACAGGCCCCCCGCTCTCCGAATGACGAGGAATTGAAGCAACTCGCCGGCTGGCTACAGTCCCTGGGGGCATACGACGAAGAGTTCGCTACCATCACAGCGAGCACCGCCTACGTTGCCGTCTTCGATCACTACCAGACTGGGTGCCCCGGCTATTGCGGCAAGCTGTTGGCCGTTGTCTGGGACGGCTCGCCATCGACCTACGACGTATTCGTTTGGTCAAACGGCAACATAGAACACGTGGACCGCCAGTAAGACACAATAGGGCGGTGCCCAGCCGACGGGTATCAACGCAAGCCGCGCTTGTGGAGTCTCTATACGTCGCCCCCTATCCGGTCCGATGTAGCGACCTTCTTCTGAAGTTGTTGGTTGACGAGATCGTCATCCACATCGAATAAGTTCGGCTGACCACGAACAGGGATTGGATCAAGCTTACGCACGTCTTGCAGAACCCAGGAGTAAGCGCCTTTGTACTTCGAGCACTTCGCTTTCGCCTCGTCCAGTACAGACATCGGACGGCAGTCAACGAGATTGACTACGGCCAAGGCGAACCCCGCCGGAGCGATGTCTGGCTCTTTGGAAGAGACGATTAACAACGGCCCCCTGTGTTCTGTGCTCCACGTCCGAGTTTCGATCGTCTTTTCGCCACTGGCAATCATATTCGCCCACGGCTGCTTCACTGATAAGGCTTTCATAGCACACGTTCTCCAGGGGACGCTGAGAAACCAAGCTGTGCCTTCATGTCATCTGATAACCGCGTCTCGAACTCAGCGATTAGGTCGATTGCCCATCGCCGTATCATCTCTGCCCAGGGCTGATACGTCTGCACGGTTTCGAGTCCGATTCTCTCGCCTACTGACGCAGGGAAATAACCGTGACTAAGCACACGGCTATGCAGTTCCACGTCTGACGCTGTTGTCATCCGTCGTGCAAATGGAAACAGGGCTTTCGCATTCAGTTGAAGATACGGTGTGAACTCTTTCCCGCGGAGTCGCGACGGAGTGCCCAGAAGCACATTGAAGGCATAGTCATCTGAATCATCTAACCCACACACCATCATAGCGGCTCGACGATGGAGACAAGGCACACAGTATCCACAGTGATGAACTCCCTCGTCTTGATATCTGAGGGGGTGTGAACAAGAGACTGATCGCTTCACTAGGTCAATTAGGGTCGGATCGAGTTCACGCAGCATGTCCATCTTGCTCATGTACAGAAAGGGATTACGAATTTCACCCTCGAAAACATCAGCCGCTCGCAGTGAATCAATCAATCGTGTCAGAAAGATTGGATGAGCTGTCCGAGTGGCATGAGCACCTGCTCGTGAGCGCTGAAGAGGCGGGTTCAGCGCGATCATTCCGTTTTCCGGGACGAAAATTGATTGAATTCTTGCAGCATTTGCCACAGTCAGGGCAAGCGCAAGAAAGAGAAACGAGCGTGGTCGGTGTGATTCTTCGACTTTCTTCGGCAGTATGTGGCGGTGAGTCTCGTTGCCGGAGCGAGCGACACGACACTGGATTAGCGCTACATGGTCATCGAATTGGGATGCCAGCATTGTGTAAAGGTCCTTCTGCGCCTTGGCGGTGGCTCCTTCTGCTTGATGTCCGACGAGCAGCACCTTTCGACCTTCCTGCAACAGTCGATTCGCGCCAAGCAATGAGTCGATTCCGCCAGAGAACAGGCAAACCGCATCAAATCCAACGGGGAGTTCTTGCCGGTGGCGTATCCCCTCCGGCATCGCGGCACGTTTAATCCAAGTGAATTCAAAGCGGTCCTGCGAAAGGAAGTTCAAGGTTGACGCCAACCGAGTTGTCGCTTGTTGCCATTTTCCTGGATCGAACACCGGTACAAGCAAATCAAAGTCACGTGTCCAACGATTCAGCGAATCCTCTCGTTTGATGAGTTCGTCGGCGATGTAGACCGCCACGGCTAGGTCGAGGAAGTCTCGTGTATGCTCATCGGGTTCGACCAGTAATGGACCCCCATTCAGCATAAACTGGACGGTAACGTTCCTGTCCCCGGTCATGCTGTCAACAACGGCAGACCCTTCATAGTCTACCGCCGCAACATATGCCGCATCTGTGCATGCTTCTTCGCCAACGAACCTAACGACCTTCATCATTGCTCCTCGTTCCTGAGCAGATTCAGTCGAAATTCGAGAGTTTCGACTATGCTTTCGGCAAGCTGCTTGCCTTGAATGCCAAACCAATCGACTTGTTCAAAGTGACCTTCGTCCCGAACCTCGCTCATGAGTTGTTGCACATGGTTACGACACGATTCCTTCACGGCGGATGCCATTGCAAGCGTATCCCCCATCAAATCGACCTTTTCGGCCGCATGTTTTTCGATCCAACTCCAAAGTCGATCGAAGACGAAAATGGACAAGAATGACTCAATAAGCCCCTCCACGCCCAGATTGCTGAGAAAACTCTGAAGCGAGACATCCAGATTGTCATACGTGCCATCGGCTTCAATGGCAGCGCATTCAAGTATGGCGTCGCGGAGCGCGGTTTCCAGCAAATCATGGTGCGGTCCCTCCGCGTGCATTGCAAGATGCGCAGCGATGGCTGCCACAACTTCAATGGGCGGCTTGCCGCGCAATTCTGCAAGACCGAGCCGATCAACTGCCGCACTGAGTCCTTCGGCTGCGACGGTCGCTCCGAACCCACTCAAGCCTGAGACCGCTCCACTAACCGATGCGGCACTGCTCCCGCCTCCCCCTCCGCCGCTTCCTCCGTCTCCGAGACCATCGGCGGAACCTATGACACCTCCGATCACTGCGTCAGCATTGAAGGTCGAAGTGCCGCCGAATGATCGAGGGACACTGCGTTTCACCGCAGTCCAGCCCCCGCCCGTCGGAGTATTCATGCTTTCCTGAGTGCCCATAAAAAGCTTTCCCTACCGGGACTTCTTCTTCGGTGTTGTGAGCGCTTCTGCCAGCTTGCTCTTGAACCGAGCTTTGGCCTTGTCATCCACTTTGTGGCCAGCTGACTCCGCCACGTTGAAAAAGCTGTTCACAGCTACGTTGACGGCTTCCTGGCCCTTGGGGTCAAGTTGCTGTGAAATCGTCTTCAGCGTCGTCACGAAGTGCTCCGAATGCGATTTGCAGATCTCGGCAAGCCCGTTAATCATGTGTGTTTGAATGATTGCTCGTGTGGCTAACGGCAGGTCGGTCAATAAGATCCGAACCACCGCAGCAACGACGGCGGGCTCTTGGACGGCTGCCTGTCTGGACGCAGTTCTCGTTCGAATCGGATCGTCGCTGGCAATAAGACGAGCAAGCGACTTAGCCTTCTCGTCAACCGGAACGAGTGCTTGACGCGTACCCTGGCCTAACGAAGTCTGCGCGAGGAATAGGTATGGCTGCAAGTCGTTCTTGCCATTGAGTGCGGGTTCAACGGACAGGAAGTCGACCAAGCCAGGACAGGCGAGTGATTCAGTAACGAGTTCTGATTCGCTCTGTATCTGTCCATCGGATGCGGCAACCGAGAGCATCTCTTGAATAAGAGCCGAGTGACCCGTTTGTGGATCGACTGTGTCTACAACGGCGTTGAAGAAATCTTCCCAAGTGTATTCGAGAACAGCAAGCTTGATCAGCAAATCGGACCGTGTCGCCAATTGGTTTGCTTTGGCGAGGCGTTGTCGCAACGACACAATGTTTAGAAAACGCTTAATCTGTCTCGGGTTACCCCGCAGCCCCCGAGCGAGCACATCAACGTACGGCAGAATGCCGTCCAATTCGCACTGTACCTCCTCTGGCTTCCCTTTGAGATGGACTTGATTGTCCTTGGGCCATTCTCGGATCTTCTCCGAAACGCTGTCCCCTTCAAGAAATGTGGTACGTGCGGCACATAGTTCGCGGAGGCCCTCCTTTGCCAGATTGCGCGCGACGATCAACATCCCGACGTAGCAGGTGATGTCTCGCAACTCCTGAGCGGGGATTGAGAAGGGGATCTGTACAATCTTCTCAAGATAATCCTTGCGACGTTGCGACTCGGTGACGCCGTAGATTTCGCCGACTGCATCTTCAATCCTCTCCGGATAGGCCCCAATCACAAAGGTGCAAGCCGGCGTGTTGAGAAACAGCTTGATCGTCTCGAATGTCTCGATGACTTTGTCGCTGGAACACCTGTCGAGATCATCAATGAAGACGATAATATGGTCAACCTCCATCTTCTGAAGCAACAGTCCGAAGTCGCCGTCGAACGCTTCCATCGATTCTGCGACCTTCTCAGACTCCTCCGCGAAACAATCAATGAAACCAGAGATATCTGGCGTCAACGTAACCGCAGTCTTCCCGATGAACTTTGCCAGTTTCAGTACACTTGCGCCTTTCTTGATGCGGCAAATGACATCGGATGCTTGGGCCCAAAGCGTTTTGTCTTCGGCTAATCGGGCGAGAATGGCATGAATCAGTGCTGACTGGGCCTCGTCGCGACCTTCGTATCGCCATGCATTGAACCACAGCGTCTTGATGCGTTTACCTTCCATCGCCTCGATGCGCGATCTCAACATCCGCATCAAGCTGGTCTTCCCGCTCCCCCAGGATCCGAAAATCCCCAACGTCAGCGGGGCAAGGTCAGGCAACGTACAAACACCGGCCAACACATCCACATAGCTGGCGAATCCAAGACAGTCATTTTCTGTCTCGCGGTCTGACCACATATCATACCTCCATTGAATCGTGGTGCCCCCTCCGGCTTCCCTCCAGATTTTCCATATTCTACAGGGTTCTTGCCCTCCTGCCAAGGTTTTTCTGACGACAAGTCTGACATGCCACCATTCCTTCAACACTGAACCATGACCCTATTCAAGACTATTCACACGACTATTCGCTCCGACTGCAACCTCTGCAACTTGAATAGGCACACGCCTGAGCGTACGATTACCTTGCTTACCCATTAGACCGTGGAAGATGACTTCCTCACCATCAGGGAATCCACTGAGTTCGCCGCCAAGTCGGACATCACAATCCGCCGGCTCATTCGGGAGGTTGTGCGAAACGGCACTGCGGAGCAACGGCGAATGGTGCTGCCGAGCCCTGAGGAGATCGAGCAACTCCGCACCAAGAACCAGCCTTATACCTACCGGGTGAGCAAGACACTCCTTCGAGAACGCTTCGGCCTCCTTGACCAAGCGGAGACCAGTCAGGCTGATCAGTCGCCGAACACCTCCGCAGCGATTAGCCAAGTGCTCATGGTCCTTCGACAGCAGCTTGAGCGAAAAGACGATCAGATCCAGCAACTCGGCGAACGGTTGCACGAGAGCCACTTCCTCGTTAAGCAACTCCAAGATCGTCTGGCCTTGCCAGAAGGTAAGAACGGCGATAGCGGCCATTCCCACTCGCCCACGCCAAAGAACCGCCGGCCGGGTCTTTTCCGTCGTTTCCTCACTCGCTCACGTTGATGCCTCCCAACGCCCCTGGCCGCAACTTCGGCACCAAGACCTTGCCTCGCCCGGCCCGCTGCCCCACAATGGTTCTCTACCCCTCTTGTCCGTGTCCTCACAATCCGCTGACTCCCCGGCCCTAACCACCACGGTCCCAGCCACGGGCTCGGAAACACGCAGGTCTTCTACCAGTCGCGAACTCTCCCGTACCATCGCCAGCCCGGCTCTCGTCCGGGTCGAGTCAAACCTGCTACGGTTTCCGTTTTTCGCACTTCACACGAAGCGTCTCCGGCAAATCGACTTCAAGGAAGTTACAGGCACGCGAGACGAAGACGGCCAGACCTTCGAGTTTGTCTTCCGCGTCTCCCGCAACACCGACTACACCTATCCAGGCCCCCTTTCGCGGCAGGCTCATTACGCCCTGCTGAGGCTCGACGCCGAGAAATACGGCTTTCCACTCCGCAATCCGGTGGACTTCACCTGGCGGGAGCTTGCACGCACGATGGGCCGCTCTTGGGCGGGTGAGAAAACGACCGAGCCGCTCAAGGCGGCGATCCGCAGCACCTTCGGTGCCATCATCACGAGCTGCTACGCTTTGAAGTCCGGTGCCACTCGGAAATCGTTGCCCGCCAGGGAACGCGGCTATCGCCTCTACGCCGATTACGTCTTCCTCAACGAACCCATGCCCGACGGGACGATCGCCGATGGCAACTACGTCTGGTTCGACGACTGGTACCTCGCGAACCTCAACAACTTCTACACCGCCCAGCTCGACTACGACTTGTGGCAACGGCTCAACAACCAGAGTCCCGTCGCCAGCCGCCTCTACGAATACCTCTCTTTCGTCTTTTCCTCACGCACCAGTCGTTTCGTCGTCAACTACCCGAAGCTTGCCCGTTTCCTGCCGGTTAAAGTCTGGCGTTATCCCGTGGACGCGAAGAACCAGCTCGACCCGCCGCTGAGCCTCCTTTGCCGGGAAGCGGTTATCAACTCCTGGGAATGGGCAACCAGCAAGACCGGGCTAATTCAGGTCTGCATTTCGCCTAACGACGGGCTCCGCCCGCGGCTTGACAAATCCCCGACCCTCACGGCCTCCCCCGAAATCAATTTCTTCGAAGACGCACAAATCCGTGAAGGCCGCGCGGACCACAGCCCCGCATGGATGCTCGTTCAGAACTTCCACAAACAATGGAGCGGCCAAAGTCATCGCCGCCCCGGCCCCGCTGAGCTAACCCTCGCCCGCAAACTCCTCGAAAAGTACGGCCGCAAGACTGTTGACACGTTGCTTCCTCGCGTCGTCAAGACCATGAAGAAGCAATACCCTCAGGCGAAGACCTTCGGTGCCACCCGCGACTACTTTGCCGCGATCCACGGCCAATGGGAAGCACATCAAAGGGCCGCAGCACGAGAGCAGGAAGAACGTACCCAACAGCAAGCCGAATTCGAACAGCAGCGATCGTGGCATAGAGAGAAGCAGGAACTCCGGACCGTGTGGCAAGCTCTTCCCAACGATGAACGCGAAAACATTCGCCGAAGCGTTCTTCGTGACCAGCCTCGATCCCTCCAGAAGCATCCGGCAATCGTGGAGAGCTTCTGCCTCAGGGAAATCGCTCGCCATCGCCCCGATCCCACAATCTCGACGTAGAAGTATGGCATTCGAACCGTTCAAGAGTGCTGCGACACATGGATGCCCGGAACCCGGATCTAGCTCTTAAATCGTGACCGGAAAGGAGTTCCCAGCTCTCTCGACAAGATGTAACTATTGCCGAGACCGAGTGGCATACCAAGAAAACCACTTGTGCCGCACCGCACAGTGATAATCGTCCGAAAGCCTTGACGGCGCACGACTTCGTTGGGAGAATCACACGGGGCGTAACCTACTACCGGACGAGGCCCTCTTGTTCTCCCCGCGATATTTGGCGCTATTTGTGGAAGGACAGAAGACCGGTCACTCAGCAGTTGCCGCCTCGAAAGAACATAAACACCGTTAATGCCCCTGCGGCATTGAAAGATGACCAACGAACATGCAAGACTGCTACTGGCACGACACTTCCGACCTGATTCGGGTCTCCGGGGAGTTCAAACCGCGCGAATATGTAACGGTCTACAACTTCCCTAATCCGAATTACGACGAGCACAGCCGAACCTTCACGGCACCCATCACTACATCCCACGAATTCGGAGAGAATGCCTCTGTGGTGTTCCACGAAGTCCTACACTTCTTGCAGGCTGCCAGCACACCGGTAGGAGTCCAGCTCCACCTTTCGACAGCAGCCCAGTTCCAATACATGTGGGCGATACTACTTCACTGCAAGAAGGCAGGGGCAAACACCCTACACATCCCCGTTCCATCGTGGGTCGCGAACTCAGACAACATTCGGCAGATTCCCGCAATCCAGCAGGCACTCCTTGAGTCCGATCATCAAGCCGCAATGCAGTACTTTTTCCAAGGAGGCGCTCTCGCTAGGCAATCCCCCATCGTGACGAGAGATGTCGAATACACCGAGTCTACCAGCATCGACACGGCGACACAAAACGTGACGGACTTGGTCCCCACCACCGTCCCTATCGTCACTTTCCGGACCGATACGAAGAAGCCACAGCAGTACATCGTTGGGACATTCCTTATCTGGGAAGGCATGGCGAGACTCTTCCAGCGGTACTTCGAGAACAGGTTCTTGGAGCGGCGGATTCTCTGTTCTCGCCCCTTTCAAAAAGAGAGGATTGTTCTACACCAACTTCGGTACTACGGCCTGTACAATCTCTTCTTGGAATACCTCTCCTACAATGATCTTGCATCTATCGATCTCTTCCTGGCGCTCTGCGAACTATCCCTCATGTATGACTTGCAGACCGAAATGCAGGCTGCACGACTGGGACTGAAGGCGATTGAAGACAAGTCGGTGCTCCGGTGGCTTACACCAGGCATGGTCTTTCTCAAGGCGCTAGCGTGTGTTGCAGAACACACGTTTGACTTGATCGACTTGCCCCTCGATTCTGTAGTCGCCTTCATTCTGCGAGACCTGTCACTCCCTTCGCCAGATGAACAACTGGCAAAAGCCATGGCAAACCTCCAGGACCTGAAGGAGCAGACGACTCACGCCGACACTTACTGGAACTTCTTTCCTTTTGACATGCACATTGCTCTTCTACAAAGAAGAAGATCCCTCTACGGCGAGAAACTGACCATACAGGTCTACAGATCGATTGCGCGTCTCTCTGACCCATTGGAAAAGACTGCTGCGCAGCTGGACTTCTGGCACACTTTCCGCGATTTGCTGCCGCTTCACTTCTACTCAAACTGTTCGTCGCAGGGCGACGATCCGGCTGCGTGGCGCGAACACGAGTACACGGCCTTTCAGAGGCATATCCTCTCTTGCATGTACGCACGAAACAAGATCAACTGTCTGCTGGAGGAGATCGATCGTCTACACCTTTGTCCTCACCACAGAAAGTGCCAACACGTCTTCCCCGGGGCCCCCTTGCACCAGAAGATCGACTGCCCTCACTTTGACTTCCTTGGGAATCTATTGAAGGGGCGCCTTGGGATTGTCGATTTCCTCTCTGCCACTGAGCCAACACAAGGTTAGCTCCACTTGAACCTTCCGATAAGATAATATCCTACCGTCACACTTCCCTTGGTCTTCCTCAATCATGGGAGGATGAAACCGAGTCGGTGGGAGGATGAAACCGACCGTTTGGGAGGATGAAACCGACGGTCAACCTCGAAACAGCCCTCCGGCAAGCCGTTTCGGGCCAGCGGCGTCCTCCGTAAGTTCTATTAGATCTATGAAACACACGACTGTGTGGTTTCCTTGTCTTCAGAAGCTTCTCCCTCCGTTTCTTGCCCCTTCTCGCAACTTCTGATAGGCTCCGTGGCCCCTGAAGGACATCGGCGTCACCAACTTCGGCTTCCTGATTGCCTACCTCATCCCGGGGTTCACGGTGCTTTGGGCCCTGAGCTACTGGTCGAGCACAATTCGCGGCTGGCTCGGCGGTATTCCGCCGAATCCACCGACCGTCGGCGGTTTTCTATACTTGACCTTGGCTTCGGTGGCCGCCGGCTTGACAGCCAGCACGATCCGTTGGGCGCTGATTGACACAGCCCACCGGCTAACCGGCATCCGGCCGCGGAAATGGGACTTTCGCCGGCTCCAGCCCAATACCACGGCCTTCGACGTGCTCGGCGAGAACCATTACAGGTACTACCAGTTTTATGGCAACATGGCCGTTGCTATTCCCTTCTGGTACGCGGCCCATTGTACCGGACTTGGTATCTCCACTGGCTGGACGACCGCCGCCGTCTTGCTGCTCGAAATCCTGTTTCTCGCTGGATCGCGGGACACGTTCCGGAAATACTACTCAAGGGTGGGGCAGTTGCTTCAAACCACCAACTCCGTCCCCCAGGCTCTTGACCCTCCCGGAATCAACCCCGGCTGCCCTTCTTCCCCATCTTCCTTTCCACGTCCCGCCACACTTGGCTCAGGGGAGCTTCCAACGCCTCAGCCAGCTTCTCGGCAATCCCGATGCTCACCTGCACCTTCCCAAGCTCGATCGAGCTTGCATAGGTCCGATGGATTCCCGCCTTGTCGGCAAAAGCCTCCTGCGAAAGGCCGAGCCGCTTCCGCCTCTCCCGCACCACCATTCCAAAAATCTCCTCAATCTTCTCCATAAGAGGGGTAGCCTACACGATTGTAGACGATTATACTACAGACGATATATCGACAGACGATCGTCTACATTCGGCGATCTCAACACCACTAGCCAAAGGAGAGTAGTCATGACCAACGGTGGAGGAGGCCCTCACGACCACGACCCGAAGACCACAGTCAAGAGGTACAAGGCGAACGACACCGCCCGGAAGGAACCCAAGCGGCCCAAGAACGCCCGGTCCAGCAGAAGTGCCAGCCGGTGAAGTGCGTTTTGGCCCCAACTGCCCCAGCACCGCAGCCCAAACCCGGGCTGTACCACAGCCGGCACATCCGGCGGTACACCCCCCGGACCAGTCGCCGACTGGATCGCGTGGCTTGGCGAAGCCAAGTGTCGCCTCTTCGAGGGGACAACGCTCGCGGAGCCTTCGGCCGCGAGGCCCGCGGATTCCGACACGTCGAGGTTCGTTCCTCACCATCTTGCCGGCGTGCTCCGCGGGCCTCGCAGCCCACGGTCAGGAAGACCGTGGGCCCGCTCGCGTGTCCCGCACACGGCCCCACGGGACACAGGCCCGCGGAGCGGAACGCCGGCCGCGGCTATTCGCCGCTGCACGCCCCGTCGGAATCCGCCGCCGGGCGAAGCGTCGCCCGGATCGCTTCCCACTCCTCCGGTGACAGCGACTCCGGCTGACGATCGCGATAGGCCCCGCCGTGCATCGACCGCGACCAGACGAGTTGCACCCGTGCCCCACATTCCGCCAACTCCCACAACGCCTGCTTCGCTCCCTTCTCGCCCTCCACGTCGCAGTCGAGCATCAACGTCACCCAGCCGCCGCCAAACTTCTCGGCGAGTCCCGCGACCTTCGCCGCCTGGTGGCGGCTAATCGTGTTGCTGCAAAGCCCCAGCGAAAGCTGGCCCAGTTCGCTCAACCGAATCACGTCGTTCGGCCCCTCGACCAGCACGATGCCGCCGCAGGAGAGCTTCTCGGGCGGAACCTCTTCCGCGAACGCCTCTTGGCCGAATAGCTCCAGGCTTCGGTGAAACCCCTTGACGAAGCGGACCTTGTCCGGTTCCTTCCCTTGCTTCCCGCCGGCCAGCCACTTCTGGTGCTTGCTCTCGAACTCCGGGTCACGCCCAAACCAAGTCAGAATCTCGCCTTGGTCATTGTGGATCGGGTAGACGATCTTACCCCGCATCGTGCCCCCTCGCTTGTCCCCGCCGGTGTCCCGGGGCAGATAGCCCATCCGCCACTTCCGGCACACCTCGGGAGTGAGAAACGGACGATGGCGAAAGTAACTGGCTGCCGCCGGGGGCATTTCGGCCGGATCGACGACGAACTTCGCGTCGAGATCGACCAGGGCCCGGGCCCGCTCGTTCTCCGACTCGGCGAGCGGGACGTTGACCTTCTCGGGTGTCTCGTCCTCTAGCTTCGGCTGCGGGGCTTGCGAAGGCCGCTCCGTTGCCGCCACGCCACCTACCATCGCCTTCAGATCCTCGGCAATCGCCTTGAACCGCTCGCCGCGGGGCCGCCCGCCCATGTTCTCCCCCGGCTTCATGAGATCGCAGAGCGAGATCAGATTGCCGCCCTTGTCACAGCCGTAGGAGTGGCACTTCCACTGCTTTGCGGGATGATCGGCCTTGATCGCCAAGGCCCGGTCGCCCGTCTCGTGATCCCGGCCGCAGAGTAAGAAGCACCGGCACCGCATTTCGTCGCCCACGCGGTGCAGTTCGGGCAGGGCAACGCCGTAAAACGCCGCTGCCTGCTCGACACTGATTTGCGGCATCAGCTCGTCGACGTTGACAAAACCTGAAGAACGGCGTTTCATACGCGTGAAAATGAAAGGGAAGGAGAGTAACCTATCTCCCAGAGTATGGCAAGTCCTTCCCGCACCGCCTATACCCACCGCGACCAGCAAATCCTCCAGGCTTTGCTGCGTACGCCGCTAACGGCCGAGCAAATCCGCACTTTCAGCGAGTGCTTCGCCACGCCGTTCACCAAGTCGCGACCGGTGCGTCGGCGGCTTCAACGCCTCGCCGCCGCCGGCTGGGTTCGTTGCGAGCGGTATGCCAGCTCCCGCAGCGGGGCGACCAACTACTATCAACTCACCCCGACGGGCTATCGGCTTCTCAACGGGCCCAAGGCCACGCTCCCCGGCAAGCATTTCTTCGCCCCAGTGTCCTTGGCCCTTCAGCAGCACACGCAGGCCCTGGCGGACTTCATCGTCCATACAACCGTTGGTGCCCATCGGGCCGGGTTGCGAATGACCGGATTCTATCGCGAAAACGAACTGAAGCTCAGCCTGGGCGATGAGCGGATGTCCCCCGATAATACCTTCCAGCTTCTCAGCTCGGCCGGCCAGGCCCTCAATTACGTTGTGGAACTCGACAACGGCAGCGAGCCGCTCTGCTCCACCAAGGAGCGCGACAGCCTCGCCCGGAAGGTCGCGTTCTACGACCGCTACCAGGACATCACCCGGCACCGCTTTCGCATCCTGCTCGTCTTCGCGAAACAAGGTGAGCGATTAAACCACTTCCTGGACATCGCCGCAAACTTGGTCCGCAACCCGCAACGGCGGCTCTTCTACGCCGTCTTCTTGCCGGACTACCTTCGCGACCCCGACCCGCTCCGGGCCCCGCTCTTCCGCGACCACGACCGGCGACTCGTTCCGCTGGTGCCAACCGACGCCATGACCCGCCCCGCCAGCCAGCAGGCGAAATCCCTAGACCCCGCCGCTATCCCTTGGTAGTTTCATCCTCCTGTCGGCGGCCCCACTCTTCGGTGCGAGCACCGTGATCGTGCGGGCTCTCCATTCCCCACCACCAGCACCGGGAGACGCACCCGGTCAAGGCTGTGGTGAACCAGGCCGGCCTCCCGGCCCTCCGGCCAACGCACGCCGGGCGCTGACGGGTCTGGATCAACACCACGGACACCCGGGCCCTGACAGGCCCCGCCCCAAACGGACACGCACCCTGTGCGGGGCGGGTGTTTCCTGCGTCTTTCAACCCCACTTGCACCACCCTTGCAGGGTCAGTAAAAACGCCTACAATAAGGGTTCTACTATTTGAACAATCGCCTTTCCTGCGGGTAGTCGATGACACAGGAGGCAAAAATGCCTGAAGCATTCGATCCGTACTACAAGTGGCTAGCAATCGCACCCGAGGATCAGCCGCCAGATTGCTACCGGCTCCTCGGGGTCCGGACCTTCGAGGACGATCCCGACGTGATCGAAAACGCCTCGGACCAGCGTATGGCTCACCTTAGGACGTTCCAGTCCGGGAAGCACTCGGCGGAGTCGCAAAAGCTGCTCAACGAAGTCGCCCAAGCCAAGGTCCTGCTGCTGAACCCGGAAAAGAAGGCAAAGTACGACGAGACGCTCCGGGAGCAGATGAGGATCAGGGCAGAGGGCGGCGACGACGAGGAAATCTCCTCGCAACTGACCGGGTTCCTCCGGGCAGTCGAATTGGACGACCAGTTCGCGGCAAAGCCCGCCGGTCGCACCCTGCCGAAGGCAACACCACTCGACGCAGACGAAGCGAGCGAATCGACCAGCGATAAACTTGGTGCGATGTTTGATAGCATCAAGGCCGAAGACGGCGGGGCAAAGCCATCGAAGAGAGCCAAGAAAACCAGTGGTCCGTCAAGAAAGACCATTCTCATTGCTGCGGGTGTCGCTGGCGCGATTCTATTGCTCGCAATCCTCGGAGTTTGGGCAACTCGATCGGGCGACGACGACCAGCCGACGGTTGCATCCGAGGAGCAAGGCGACAAGGCCCCACTACCTCCACCGCCTCCATCTCTTCCAAGTGAGCCATCCCCTGCCGAGCCCGCTGCCAAGCCTGCCGAGTCGACCCCCGAAAACCGGACGCTCGAAAACCTGATGGACCAGGATCAGCCGGAGCAGGTCGCCCAGGTCGACACAACGCTACCGGAGCCATCCACCGAACCGGCTCTACCGTCGTCGGAGCAACCTGGGACTTCTCCGACTACAACTCCCGAGCTCGTCCAACAACGCCACCCAGTTCCTTCCGCGGCGGAGCAAGCCAAAGTAACCGCTCTCATCGACAGTACCTACAATCCTGACAACATTACAAAGCCTTCCGAAAAGTTGGAGCTTGCCGGGCGCCTGCTCGAACTTGCGAAGAAGCCGGGCGACAATCTGACGGAGCGCTTTGTTCTTCTACGCAAAGCGGCGGAACTGGCCAGAGACGCTGGTGACGCGGGCTTGATGCTCTCCGCGGTCGATGTCATGGGTGAGCAGTTCGAGATCGCTCCGCTTAACGTGAAAGGCAAACTCCTCCTCCAGTTTGCCGAGGACGCCCGTGACAAGGCCGCGATCAGTTCGCTGGCCGAGAACATCAGTGGCCCCATCGACGAGGCCCTTGCTGCCGGTCGGCCCGACGCCGCGTACGCGATCATCGATGCAGGATACAACGCAGCCATGCGGGCCCGCGCCACCCAGCACCGCAAGGCCCTGCACGACCAGCGTGAATCCGTGCTCAAACTCTATGAGCCGTGGCTTAAGAACCGTCAGGCCCTGGCGGCTCTTCAGAAAAACCCCGACCACCCGGAGGCGAATTTGGCCGCGGGCCGTTACGCTTGCTTCACCGAAGGCAAGTGGGACGAAGGCCTGCCGATGCTTGCCAAGGGGAGCAATGCGGCGTTGCAGGTGGTTGCCAAACAGGAATTAGCAAGTCCCAATGATTCTCTTTCCCAGGTGGCTCTGGCCGATGCCTGGTGGACGGCGGCGGAATCGGAGCCGAAAGAGATTCAGCCGATCCTGAAACGACACGCGGGGGATTGGTACCAGCGGGCGCTGCCTTCCATCACGTCCGTTGTCGTCAAGGACAAGTGTACGCGACGACTGGCGGAAGTGGCGAGACTCGCCCCAGGGGCCCCGCAATTTGTGACGGAGACACTGCCAGCCGCGCCAACCCAACCGGATACACCTTCACGGGGTAGGACTCCGGGTCTGGCAGTCGCCCCATTCGACGCCCGGCGCGCGAAGCAGTACCAGCAGGTATGGGCCAAGCATCTCAAATTGCCGCCAGAATTATCACTCGACCTCGGGAACGGCGTCAAGATGGTTTTCGTGTTGGTTCCGCCGGGAGAGTTCATGATGGGCTCGTCAGACGCCGAGCGGGAGATTGCCCTCGCTAGACAGCGAATCGACTGGGCGAGAGCGCGGATTCCGACGGAGGGTCCGCAGCACAAGGTGAAGATCAGCCAGGCATTCTACCTGGGAAAATTCGAGGTAACTCAGTCCCAGTGGCAGGCGGTAATGGGCAAGAACCCGTCGCACTTCAAAGCGCCGATGAACCCCGTCGAGATGGTGAATTGGGACGACATTCAGCCGTTTCTGGCGAAGCTGAATGCGGCGTTCGAAGAGAAAGGAATGGTCTTCGGCTTGCCAACGGAAGCCCAGTGGGAGTATGCCTGCCGGGCGGGCACGACAACGGCGTTCTGTTGTGGGGACGACGTTTCATTGCTGAATGAGTATGCTTGGTCGGACGCCAATGCGGGTGGAAAGACGCGCCCGGTAGGCCAAAGGAGACCGAATGCCTGGGGTTTCCATGACATGCACGGGAACGTCTGGGAGTGGTGCGCAGACTGGCACAGTCCGGACTACTACGCCAAGTCGCCGCCGGTCGATCCGGTCGGGCCCGCAGGGGGCTCGATCCGTGTCATTCGCGGTGGCTTCTGGTCCCACCCGCCGAGTCTCTGTCGGGCTGCCTTTCGTCACCACGACCCGCCGCACTTCCGTTACGACACCCACGGCTTCCGCGTAGTGTGTACGCCATTATCGGAGGAAGAAATAAAGTCCCGCGACACAGGCAGCATAGCCGAATCCGCAAAGGGACCTGCATTCTTTCCGAAAGACACGTGGGTAGACATCACGGACAGCATTGATCCACAAGCGCACACCATTCAAGGTGATTGGCAGCTTGTAGATGCAACCGAAGGTGTCCCCCTACAGTTGCAGACAGAACACACTAAGGGCAAGGTTCTTGTTTGCAAGGGAGGAGGAATAATTGTCCTGCCGGTCGTTGCTGGTGACGAGAAGTTTGAGCTGAGATACACGATTCATAGAGTAGACGGAAGAAAGGACATCGGAGTGACACTTCCCTTCGGCAACTCGCACGGGCGTGCACGAGATTTCAGTGGGGATGGGAGGATCGGACTTGAGTGGCTGAATGGTGCACACGTTGGCCATCCCGATAACCCAATAGATGTTTCAATACCATCAGCCGACGGGAGAACGATGAGACATGTGGTGACTCCCCTCGGAAACAATGAATACGAATACAAGAGATTTGTTGACGAGGAATTACTCTTGGAGTGGAAAGGGCCTGCCAGTTCATTGACAACGCACAAAAATTGGCGAAACATCCTCAAGGGGGTAAGAAACATCTTTCTGGACTGCTATCAAGCGTCCTGCATATACAGCGATCTGGAGTTTAAGAGCCATTCTGGGAAAGCCATCTTCACTGGGAAGAGAGCTTCCGACGCTGACTCTCGTGGGATGCCCGTGCCAAAGTCCGCCGATGCCGGAGTCAAGCAAGCTGCGATTGACCTACTCGCTCGATTGAAGAACGGACAAGCACAGAAGGTAGTTGTCCGTAGTGATTGGGACCAGCAGCCGGATGGTTCGCTTCGAGTTCGCTCCGCAAAAGATGCCTTCATGCAAATCCAACACGAACCCATTTCCGGTGATTTTTCTCTGACCGTCGATGTCGTCCGACTCACAGGCAAGAATCAAATCGTCGTTGTCTTTCCTGTGGGATCGACCTGCTGTGATTTCTGGGTAGACGAGTGGGGCAACAAAGCACGTTTGGGGCGGATGAAGAACAATCCACCCGCTGATGTTGTACGAAAGCTAATTGCCAATAATAGAGTCCACAGAATCCAGATCACCGTTCAACGCAATGATGAAATGGCAGCAATAACTGCCTCGGTGAATGGATTATTAGTTTTCCGCTGGGTTGGCTCAGAGACGGATGTCCAACCAAGATCACACGATGCCAAGAAGCCACTGGTGGGATTGGGTGCGTATGAATGTGACGCCGTATTTCGCCGCGTTACCATCGGACCATTGGCGGAAACAGGACGGTGACGCGCCGGTAGCCACCGGTGGCCAGGACATATTACAACCCCTAGCGCCCTCCCGTCTTCCACGCTAGCCTCCGCCTCCTGTCGGCGGCCCCACTCTTCGGTGCGAGCACCGTGATCGCGCGGTCTCTCCATTCCCCACCACCAGCACCGGGAGACACCCCCGGTCAAGGCTGTGGTGAACCAGGCCGGCCTCCCGGCCCTCCGGCCAACGCACGCCGGGCGCTGACGGGTCTGGATCAACACCACGGACACCCGGGCCCTGACAGGCCCCGCCCCAAACGGACACGCACCCTGTGCGGGGCGGGTGTTTCCTGCGTCTTTCAACCCCACTTGTACCACCCCTTGCAGGGTCAGTAAAAACGCCTAGAATAAGGGCTCTGCTAATTGAACAATCCCCTTTCCTGCGGGCAGTCGATGAGACAGGAGGCAAAAATGCCTGAAGCATTCGATCCCTACTACAAGTGGCTTGCGATCGCACCTGAAGATCAGCCGCCGGACTGCTACCGGCTACTGGGAGTGCGGACGTTTGAGGACGATCCCGACGTAATCGAGAACGCTTCGGACCAGCGAATGGCCCATCTCAGGACGTTTCAATCCGGCAAGCACTCGGAGGAGTCGCAGAACCTATTGAACGAGGTAGCTGCGGCCAAGATCCTGCTGCTGAACCCCGAGAAGAAGGCAAAGTACGACGAGACGCTCCGAGAGCAGATGAGGATCAGGGCAGAGGGCGGCGACGACGAGGAAATCTCCTCGCAACTGACCGGGTTCCTCCGGGCAGTCGAATTGGACGACCAGTTCGCGGCAAAGCCCGCCGGTCGCACCCTGCCGAAGGCAACACCACTCGACGCAGACGAAGCGAGCGAATCGACCAGCGATAAACTTGGTGCGATGTTTGATAGCATCAAGGCCGAAGATCGGGCTGCAACCCCTTCGAAGAGAACCGCCAAGGCCGCCAAGGCTGCTGGCCCATCGAAGAAGCCGATCTTCATCGCCGCTGGAGTGGGCATCGCGATTCTGTTGCTCGTGATCCTCGGGGTTTGGGCGACTCGATCTGGCGACGACGACAAGCCAACGGTTGCATCCGAGGAACAAGGCGACAAGGCCCCACTACCTCCGCCACCTCCGTCTGTTCCAAGTGAACCATCCCCCGAACCGGCTGCGAAGCCTGCCGAGTCGGCCCCCGAAAACCGGACGCTCGAAAACTTGATGAACGAGGATAAACCAGACGAGGTGGTCCAGGTCGGTCCGACGGAGCCGGCTGGCCCATCGGTGGAGCCACCTGTGTCTTCCCCGGCTGCACCCTCTGAATCTGTCCAACAACGCCTCCCAGTTCCTTCCGCGGCCGAGCAAGCCAAAATAGCCGCCCTCATCGACAGTACCTACGATCCTGACGACATTACAAAGCCATCCGAGAACCTGGAGCTTGCCGGGCGCCTGCTCGAACTGGCGAAGAAGCCGGGCGACAATCTGACGGAGCGCTTTGTTCTTCTGCGGAAGACAACGGAACTTGCAAAGGACGCTGGTGACGCTGGCTTGATGCTTTCGGCGGTCAACGTCATGGCGCAGCAATTCGAAATCGCTCCACTCAACGTCAAGGGCAAGCTTCTTCTCCAGTTTGCCGAGGACGCCCGTGACAAGGCCGCGATCGGCTCGCTGGCCGAAAACATCGGTGGCCCCATCAACGAGGCCCTCGCTGCCGGCCGCCCTGACGCCGCGTACGCAATAATCGACGCAGCATATACCGCAGCGATGCGGGTGCGGGCGACCGAGGACCGCAAGGCCCTGCATGACCAGCGTGAAGCGGTGTCGAAACTCTACCAACCGTGGCTTCGAAACCGCCAGGCCCTGGCCGCTCTCGAGAAGAACCCGGACCACCCCGAGGCGAATCTGGCCGCGGGACGTTACGCTTGCTTCACCGAAGGCAAGTGGGACGAAGGCCTGCCGATGTTGGCCAAGGGAAGCGATCCCGCGTTGCAGGCAGTCGCCAAACAGGAGTTGGCGAATCCCAGTGATGCTCTCTCGCAGGTCGCACTCGCCGATGCGTGGTGGGCCGCTGCGGAATCCGAGTCGGACGATATTCAGCCCGTTCTCAAGCGACACTCCGGCGATTGGTACCAGCAGGCACTGCCTGCGATTACATCCGTCGTGGTTAAAGACAAGTGTACACAACGACTTGCAGAGGTAGCAAAGCTCGCCCCAGAGGCACCGGCAGTTGCCACGCACACAGCGCCAAGCCTACCACCCCAATCGGCCGCAACCCCGCGAGGCGAGGCCCCAGACTTGGCAGCCGCCCCGTTCGACGCCCGGCGTGCCAAGGGGCACCAGTTGGCGTGGGCGAGGTATCTGAAATTGCCACCCGAACTATCGCTTGACCTCGGCAACGGCGTCAAGATGCAGTTCGTGCTGATTCCACCCGGGGAGTTCATGATGGGATCACTCGAACCTGAACGGCAACTTGCGATACAACAAGCCAAGGCCCACCGCGATAAGTGGGCCGTTGAAATGATCGCCTTCGAAGGGCCACAACATCGCGTCAAGATCACGAAGCCGTTTTACCTGGGCAAGTACGAAGTGACCCAGGCCCAATGGCAGGCGGTGATGGGGAACAACCCGTCGCGGTTCAAAGACCCGAGAAACCCGGTTGAGAAAGTCAGTTGGAATGATATTCAGCCATTCTTAGCGAAGTTGAGCGCAGCGTTTGAACCGAAAGGGATAGTCTTCGACTTGCCAACAGAAGCCCAATGGGAATACGCTTGCCGAGCCGGTACGACAACCGCACACTGCTTCGGGGAGAATCCGGCCACGCTGGCACAATATGGATGGTTTAAGAGCAACGCTGGTGGCACGACGCACCCAGTAGGTCAAGGGAAGCCGAATGCGTGGGGTCTTTACGACATATATGGAAACGTTTGGGAGTGGTGTTCGGATTGGCATGCACCTGACTACTACGCGGGGTCTCGCGCTGCGGACCCCGTCGGCCCTCCGGCCGGCCGGGTCCGCGTGACTCGCGGTGGCGTATGGGCGTACAACGCAGAGCGCTGTCGGTCGGCGTTTCGAGGTTCCTGCCTGCCTGGCGAGCGGTTTGACCACAATGGCTTCCGTCTGATGTGTACAGTTCCCTCGACAAATAAACCCTCTCCCGCCCCAACTCGGGTGCTGGAGGATGAAAAGGACTTGGCAATCGACCTCGGCAACGGGGTCAAAATGGAATTTGTGTTGATCCCGGCCGGGCAGTTTGTTATGGGCTCCTCGGACGCGGAGCGCGGGCTGGCGATGGGACAAGCGAAGGCGCACAACAACAAATGGGCGATCGACAGAATTCCTTCAGAAGGACCGCAACATCGCATAAGGTCCAGCAAACCGTTCTATCTAGGGAAATACGAAGTCACCCAGGCGCAGTGGGAGGCTGTGATGGGCAACAATCCGTCGAAGTTTAGGGCCTCAACAAACCCAGTGGAGCAGGTGAGTTGGGAGGATACTCAGCAGTTTTTGGCGAAGATGAACGTGACGTCCGAGAACAACGGGATGAAGTTTGAACTGCCGACCGAGGCGCAATGGGAATATGCGTGTCGTGCGGCGACAACCACGGCGTTTTCCTTCGGAGACAACCCGACGATGCTTGGAGAATACGCGTGGTTTGCAGACAACTCAAGTAGCAAGACGCATCCTGTCGGGCAAAGGAGGCCGAACCCTTGGGGGCTGTATGACATGCACGGAAACGTATGGGAATGGTGTGCGGATTGGTACGGTGCCGATTATTATGGGCACTCCCCGCCAGTTGATCCGACAGGCCCAGCTGTGGCCTCTACCCGGGTAAATCGCGGCAGCAGTTGGTACGCTCCCTCGTGGGAACACCGGTCGGCGTTTCGCAGCCACGACCCCCCAGGCACCCGAAGTCGCGCCTTGGGTTTCCGCGTGATGCGTAGGCCATTTGCGGGGAGGGTGGTGGAGGAAAAGGTGGCAACAGAACCTAAAGAACCAGACCAGAAAGGAATGTTTCCGAAGGGGAAGTGGGGCGGGAACCTCTTAACCCTTGTAAACACGACGCAAAACACCCTTAGAGGTAACTGGAAATATGAAGACGGAGAAATTTCAACTACCGCTTCTTTTGGGAATTATTCGAAACTCTTACTGCCCATTTCTGTGCAGGGCAATTATGATGCACAGTTCACATTTACTAAGGAAGCTGGTCAAGGTGGCGTGGCAATCATTTTTCCTGTTGGATCTAGAACTTGCATGCAGATCATAGATACCAATAATGAGAAAAGCTTTCTTGGGGAAATCAATAATTTGGGCTCTGATACTTCTACAACAATGAATGGAGCTCAATTGGAAAGAGGTAAGAAATACACACTCTTACTCAGTGTTAGGGTAGATCCTCAATTTTTTAGAGGAAGTATTGCCACAGAATTGAATGGTAAGCGATTAGCCAATTGGCAAGGGCATTGTTCTTCTCTTCGTGGTCTGTCACCATCTTGGCGTGTGGAAAAAATAAATAGCTTAGGCTTAGGCGCACAAGCCAATATCACTTTTCATGAAGTCCAAATAAGGATAATCGATGGAATAGCAAAGCAACTTGAAGATAAGTGAGGCTAAGCAGAATCAGCATTTGGTACGAACGGGCAGTTCGAGTGCAAAACGTATGTGGAACCGCAGATGGATAGCAACGGACAGTGAGGTAGTTCGAAACGTCGAGAGGCTTCCCCAAATGGCGGCGAATCGCAGAAGCGAATAGGCTTGCTCATGGACCGGTGGTACGCTTTCAGCGTGCTCTTCTCCCTCGTCTCCCCTACACACAATACCCGTGGTCCCCTCTACATGGAGCAGGCCCTTGCTGCCCTGCACCGAACAAATTGCAAACGTATCCCGGTTGTCCTCGAATTCGGCTTCCACGCCAACGAAGTTGGATTGTACCTCCGCTGCCCGCACGCTATCGCGGCTGCGACTCGCCAGCTCGTCCTCGCACACTTCCCTGACTGCACCGTCCTCCGCCTACCGGAAAACGCCCTCGATCCGCCCATCGGTCTTTCCGTCCATCGTCTCACCCTTCAGCTTTCGCCGGACATCTTTCCCACCCGCTTGCACCACGAATTCGACGATTTCCTCAACCATAGTACCGCCGACCCACTAAGCGGTATCCTCGCAATGCTGTCCACTCGCCAGCGTTCGCTCTGGTGCTCGATACGTCTTCGCTGCCGGCCCGCTCCACTCGGCACGCGGCGGCACGTGCTCCGAATCATCGACCGGCTCTCGCGTCCGTTCTTCACCCGCCATCCCTTTCTTTCTGAGGTGTACGCAACGGCCGCCCGCTCCCGCTGGCGGCGTCCTCTCGCCTGGGCCCTGGCTTGTGCCTCCGCCCACTGCTGCCCAGCTTCCCCCGAACGCCCGGCCAAAGACCTTGATGCTGCCCGGGACAAAGCCGACCGGCATTTGTACCTTGTCACGTTGGAGTTGCTCGTCGCGGCCCCTCGCACCGATCGCCGCCACGCCAAACGCAAGCTCCAGCAGCTTGCCGGGGCGTTTGCCCACTTCACGCTCCCATCGCGAGCCACGTTTCGGCCCAGACGGCGGCCGCGGCCGTTCCTGTTGAGCGACGCCGAGTTGGCCACGCTCTTCCATCCTGCAACCGAAAGCGTCCGCACCGAAAGCATGGCCACGTCGCACTGGCGGGAGATGGAACCTCCCGCGATCATCACCTCGGGAAAAGGGAAGGGCGAAGCCCGACTCGGCCGGCTGAAGTTCCGCTCGCGGCGGGAGGTGTTCGGGATCGCCCGGGACGATCGCCGGCGGCACTTGGCGGTGATCGGGAAGACCGGCATGGGAAAGACGACGTTGCTTCAGAACCTCATTGCCTCTGACATCGCCACCGGCCACGGGGTCGGGCTGCTCGATCCGCACGGCGACCTGGCCGAATCGCTGCTCGACCTGGTCCCCTCCCGGCGGACGAACGACGTGATTCTCTTCGACGTGGGCGATTGGGAGCACCCGGTGGCCTTCAATCCGCTCGCGTGCCCCGATCCCATGCAGCGGCCGCTGGTGGCCGCCAGTGTGCTCTCGGCGTTCAAGAAGCTCTACGCCGACAGTTGGGGCCCTCGGCTGGAACACATCCTCCGAAACGCCCTGCTGGCCCTGCTGGAAGTGCCCGGCACGTCGCTGCTATCGCTCCAGCAGATGCTCGCCAACCCGTCGTACCGAAAGACGGTGGTCGGGCAGGTTTCCGACCCGGTGGTGCGGTCGTTCTGGATCGACGAGTTCGGGGCCTGGAACGATCGCTTCCGGTCGGAAGCCGTCGCCCCGATCCAGAACAAGGTCGGCCAGTTCCTGAGCAACCCCATCCTCCGGGCAATCACCGGGCAGGCGAAGAGCACGATCGACCTGCCCAGGGCGATGGACGCCGGCCAGGTCCTGATCGTCAACCTCAGCAAGGGCCGCGTCGGGGAGGACGCGTCGAGCCTGCTCGGGTCGCTTCTGGTGACGAGCATCCAGCAGGCGGCCATGGCCCGGGCGGGCGTTCGCGAGGAAGACCGGCGGGACTTCTACCTGTACGTTGATGAGTTTCAGAACTTCGCCACGGAATCCTTCGCGACGATCCTGAGCGAAGCCCGGAAGTACCGGCTGAATCTCACGATCGCGAACCAATACCTCGCCCAGATGGACGAGCCGACCCGGGACGCCGTATTCGGCAACGTGGGCTCGCTCGTCTGTTTTCAGGTGGGGGCCCAGGACGCGGAGATCCTCGCCGAGCAGCTTGCCGGCGACGTGACCGAGGCGGACCTGATCGCCTTGCCACGGTTCACCGCGTACGTCCGGCTACTCGTCGAGGGGATGCCCACCCGGCCGTTCTCGATGGAGACGTTACCGGCGGCAAGATCGCGGCGGGGCCGGGGCATGAAGGTTCGCAAGAACTCCCGGCATCGCTACGGACGACGGGTTGACGTGGTAGCTGGCTTAGCCAACAACCGGAATCGCTGATGGTCGTGGGAAGTGATTAGGGACAATGAAAAGGCGAAAATGATCGCGAGCATGGTTCAAAAAGGGGTGGGAAGGGCTATTCCTACCATATTGCAGGTCCGTTCCGAGATTATACAATGAACGTACTGTGGCACCCCCCACAGGGTTATTTTTCGGAGCTAATTGACAAGGGAGGCAGAAATGGCTGAGAAATTCGACGCGTACTATGAATGGCTCGCCATCCCGCCAGAGGATCAGCCCCCCGACTTGTACCGCTTGCTTGCTATTCGCACGTTCGAAGACAAGCCGAGCGTGATTGAGAGTGCCGCTGACCAGCGGATGGTGCATCTTAGGACATTTCAGTCGGGCAGACACTCCGACGAGTCTCAAAAACTCCTCAACGAAGTTGCTGCCGCAAGGCTCGTCCTCTTAAACCCCACGAAGAAGGCCGACTACGACGTAAAGCTCCGGGAACTCATGCGACAGCGTGCCGCCGGAGAGCAGGAGAGTGAGGAACTCTCCTCCGAACTCGCGACCTTCCTGCGCCAAATGGACGAGCCGGACGTGGCCGCACAGACCCCTTCCGCCCAGACGAAACCGGCCCGCCGCACTCTGCCCAAGGCGACACCACTCGACACGGACGAAGCAAGCGAATCGACCGGCGACAGACTCGGTGCGATGTTCGATAGCATCAAGGCCGAAGACCGGGCCGCAACGCCATCGAAGAGAGCTAAGGAAGCGGGCGGTCCGTCAAGAAAGACCATTCTCATCGCTGCTGGCGTAGGCGCCGCGGTTCTATTGCTCGCAATCTTCGGAGTTTGGGCAACTCGATCGGGCGACGACAAAGAGCCAACGGTTGCATCCGAGAAAAAGGACGACCAAGCGCCAGCACCCCCGCCGCCCCCATCTGTTCCAAGTGAGCCATCCCCGGAACCGCCTACGGAGCCAGTGCAGTCGAACCCCGAAAACCGCACGCTCGGAAATCTGCTGGACGAAGACAAACCCGAGGAAATCGCCCAGGTTGGCACGACGGAACCCGAGGCAGTCACGGAGCCGGCTGGTCCATCGCTGGAGCCACCTGTACCTTCCCCGGCTGCACCCTCTGAATCTGTCCAACAACGCCTCCCAGTTCCTTCCGCGGCCGAGCAAGCCAAAATAGCCGCCCTCATCGACAGTACCTACGATCCTGACAACATTGCAAAGCCATCCGAAAAGTTGGAGCTTGCCGGGCGATTGCTCGAACTCGCAAAGAAGCCGGGGGATAACGCAACCGAGCGTTTTGTTCTTCTACGGAAGGCAACGGAACTCGCCCGTGACGGCGGCGACGCGGGCTTGATGCTCTCCGCGATCAATGTCATGGGCAAGCAGTTCGAGATCGCTCCGCTCAACGTCAAGGGCAAGCTTCTTCTCCAGTTTGCCGAGGACGCGCGTGACAAGGCCGCGATCAGTTCGCTGGCCGAAAACATCGCTGGCCCCATCAATGAGGCCCTTGCTGCCGGTCGGCCCGACGCCGCGTACGCGATCATCGACGCAGCATACAACGCAGTGATGCGGGTGCGGGCCACCGAGCACCGCAAGTCCCTGCACGAAAAGCGTGAAGCGGTGTCGAAACTCTACCAACCGTGGCTTCGAAACCGCCAGGCCCTGGCCGCTCTCGAAAAGAACCCGGACCACCCGGAGGCAAATCTCGCCGCGGGACGTTACGCTTGCTTCACCGAAGGCAAATGGGACGAAGGCCTGTCGATGTTGGCCAAGGGAAGCGATCCCACGTTGCAGGCGGTCGCCAAACAGGAGTTGGCGAATCCAACAGACCCTCTTCCCCAGGTGGCGCTCGCCGACGCGTGGTGGGCCGCAGCGGAATCGGAGTCCAAGGACATCCAACCCATTCTGAAGCAACACGCCGCTGATTGGTATCAGCGGGCGCTGCCCGCAGTCACATCCGTGGTCGTCAAGGACAAGTGTACACAAAGACTTGGCGAAGTGGCGAGACTTGCCTCAGCGGCACCGCAATTTGTGACGCAGACACGGCCAGCCCTACCAACCCAAGCGGATGCAACTTCACGAGGCAGGGCCCCGGCGTTGGCAGTCGCCCCGTTCGACGCCGAGCGGGGGAAGCAGTACCAGGAGGGATGGGCCAGGTATCTCAAATTGCCGCCAGAACTATCGCTCGACCTGCGCGACGGCGTCAAGATCGAATTCGTGCTGATTCCCCCAGGGGAGTTCGTGATGGGCTCCCCGGAGGCGGAGCGGCAAGTCGCCCTGGCTCAGGCGACGGTGGGCTGGGCGAAAGAGCGGATTCCGACCGAAGGACCACAGCACAAGATCAAGATTAGCCAGCCGTTCTATCTGGGCAAATACGAAGTGACGCAGGCTCAATGGCAAGCGGTGACGGGGAGCAATCCTTCGAGGTTCAAGGACCCTATGAACCCAGTCGAACAGCTGAGTTGGGACGATATCCAGCCGTTCCTGGCAAAACTGAACATCGCATTCGAGGGCAAGGGGATGCTGTTTGATCTTCCGACTGAGGCACAATGGGAGTACGCGTGCCGCGCGGGTACGACAACGGCATTCTCTGTGGGCGACGACCTGGCTCTGCTTTCTCAGTGTGCCTGGGTGAAAGCGAACTCGGGTGGCCGAGCGCGCCCGGTGGGGCAAGGACAACCAAACGCATGGGGGCTCTACGACATGCATGGGAACGTCCGGGAGTGGTGTTCGGACTGTTATGGTGCCGACTACTACGCGAAGTCGCCTCCGGCTGATCCTACCGGCCCGCCCACAGGCTCGCACCGCGTGCATCGCGGCGGGTGCTGGGACCACCCGCCGAGGCTCTGTCGGGCAGCGTTTCGTCACCACGACCCGCCTGGCTACCGGTACGGCGACCTGGGTTTCCGGCTGGCCCTAGTTTTGGCGGGCAGGACGCCTGAGCCGGCGCGGAAGCCGACTTCCCGTCGAACGACGGTTTCCAAGCAGCCGAAGGAACTCACCATCGACGTGCCCGGCGGGGTGAAGATGGAGTTTGTCCTAATTCCAGCGGGGGAGTTCATGATGGGCTCATCCGAGGCTGAACGGCAGATCGCTTTGGTTCAGGAAACCGACGGTTGGGCAAAAGAGCGGATTCCAACCGAAGGCCCGCAGCACAACGTGAAGATCACCCAGCGGTTCTACCTTGGCAAGTACGAGGTAACGCAGGCCCAATGGCAGGCGGTGATGGGAAATAATCCGTCGAGGTTCAAGGACCCGATGCACCCGGTCAAGCAGGTCAGTTGGGACGATATCCAGCCCTTCTTGGCAAAACTAAACGCAGCGTTCCAGAAGAAGGGGATGCTGTTTCGTTTGCCCACCGAGGCGGAGTGGGAATATGCTTGCCGGGCCGGGACGACGACGGCGTTCTATTTCGGTGACAACCCGGCACTGCTTGCGCAGCACGGCTGGTTCAAGGACAATTCGGGCGGCAAGACGCACCCGGTGGGGCAGGGCCAGCCGAACCCGTGGGGTCTGTATGATATGCACGGGAACGTCTGGGAGTGGTGTTCGGACTGGTACGGTGCCGACTACTACGCGAAGTCGCCTCCGGCTGATCCTACCGGTCCGCCTACAGGCTCGCACCGTGTGTATCGCGGCGGGGGTTGGTCCAGCCCGGCGAGGCATTGCCGGGCGGCCTTCCGCGACCACTTCAACCCGGGCGACCGGCACTTCCACCTCGGCCTCGGCTGCCGCCTCTCTCTAGTTTTGGTGGACGCACGTAGCAAGTAGGTCGAATCGGAGGGTCGCGCAGGCCCGTGCGTAGCCAGGCCAAGGAGCGGACCGACTTTGATGGGCTGGAGATTGCCACGCCGGAGCGACCGTCCGAGTGTGACCCCTGGCGCCGCTTCCCTTTCCATGCTAGCGACTTCGGTCGTCAGTTGCGAGAACCTGCTGACCGTCCGCCAGTCGCACATTCGCAGAAGACTCGGCACTCTGCCCCCCGAGTTGATGCAGGAAGTGGATGATGCGTTGAGCATGTCCCTCGGCTTGCGTTGAGGCGTTCAAAGCCCACGAAAAAAGGACGGTAGCTCCATGGAGAGCTACCGTCCTTATGTGACGCGAATCGCGGTTCTCCCTCACCCGCTGATTGTCGCCTCCTTCTCGGTAACGAACTTCATCGCGAGGTCCAAAACGGCGATCGCTTGGGGAAGGTCGCCGAGGCCGAACGAGTTCGACGACTTCCACTCGCCGTCCGAGTCGTCGCGGTAGCGTCGCTGAAGCGAAACGTTACGAACATGGCGTTTTCCGCCCTCGACCTCGTTGGCGAACACGCTGGCCGTAACAGGACCAATGCGGAACACTCTCTCGGGTTTCATGAGATTCCTCCTTTTCAGGGAATTGGGAAGGGTGAAGTCAGTAGTCGGACGGCAGCAGGGCGGTAATCGCACCGCCGTCGCCGTCCTCGATGAACCACAGACGCTGTTGCGTCTCGGCGTCCTCGAAAACCTGTAGGTAGTCGAGGCCGCCGTGCTGCCGGGCCTTCTCTTGAAGAACGCCCAGACAGCGGACGATTTCCTCGGTCCCAAACGCCTTGATTGCCGCAGGTGTGGCCAAGAACGGCTTAGCCGCGTGCGGTCGGAAGGCGTTTTGGGATGCCGAGTGATCCAAGGGCACCTCTTGGGGCTTTAGGGAAAGTAGGGGCATACGGGCACCTCCGATGGTTTGAAAGGAGCGGCGATTCGCGTGAACCCCGATGCGGAATCGGGCCGTCTACGGTGCCATAGCTTGACGAGGAGCGCAAGTGCCAAGTCACATACCTCCCCAAAACGCACTATCACGATGCTCTGTTCCGGGACTTGGCCCCACTTTCGCCAACCAGTTATTCGGCGTAAAATACCTTTCACCGCTGGAGTCAAGCACAATTAACTACCCCCACGGGGGGGCAAAGGGAAGACGACTCTACGGAGAACACATCATGGCGACGATCACGCTCAATCTTGAGGGGGTTCCCGTAACGGTGACGCAACGGAACGTGGAAGTCACCAAACTCCGCCTGGACGAAGGTAACCCTCGTATCGGTCTCTACCGAGATAGTCAACCAAAGGAACACTTATCCGATGCCGATATGCTGTTCGCGATTAAGAACCGAAGTCCTTACGCCTACGCCAAACTCCGCGAATCAATTGAGATCAACCACGGTATAATAAATCCTATTTGGATCGGTCCTGAGGAGAATGGTGAACACCTGGTAATAGAAGGCAACACACGCGTTCTCGTGTACCGCGAACTAGCACAGAAGTATCCGGCCAGTGACGAATGGAAAACGATACGGGCAAACGTATTGCCCATGGGTATTCAGGAGTCACAAGTCAACTTCATTCGCTTAGAGGCGCATCTACGTGGTGTGACTGAGTGGGATGCGTACGAGAGAGCGAGATATCTCTATATTCTGAACGAAGAGGAGGGGTACTCTGTTCCCCGTCTTGAGCAGTTGACGCGTCTCGATGCCAGGAAGATCCAGATCGAAATCCGCGCCTTCAGAGACATGGCGGCGACATACCACGAACGCTTTCCAAACGATCCCTACGAAGCACAGAAATTCAGCTACTTTGTTGAATTTGAAAGCAGTCCCAAGATCCAGCAAAAGATGCAGGTGCAAGGAAAGAACTTGGAAGACTTTTGTGAGTGGGTTGGAGAGGGTCGCCTCCCCAAGGCCGAGAACGTGCGACAACTGCCGGAGATCCTTGCCGATGATAGCGCTACCACCTATTTCCTAAGTGAAGGATACGAGAAAGCACTCGAACACCTTGCTCTTGCAAAGCCGGACATCGTCTCTCCTTTGTATCGGCGAATTGAGGAGGTTATCGATGGGCTTAGGCAAATGCCGTTCTACCAGATCGAGGAAATCCGAGCTGGGGATGCACCGGGCCGACGACGACTCATAGAGCAACTGGCAGAGGTCGCATGTGCGATACGAGACCGTGTAACGGTTGCCGACGAGCAGAATGGCGATTCGTTCAATGAGGGTGGCTAGCTCACTTATGGCTGCTTCTGCCGAGCATGATTTGATCGTGGCCTTGATAACAAGGAAGATTGTCCAATCCGGATATCAGATTGCGGCTATCGAGTCTTCGTTCGACTGGCTATTCGGAGAGGCTTTTCGCTTGCCCCCTGCCATTATTCACCATCGCCCAGACCTTCTCGGCGTCCGGGAGCGTCCACCGTTCTTAGCCATCGGCGATGCGAAAACCCCATCAGACCTAAGCACGCCTCGCACGTCCCAGCAACTTACAGACTATACAAGCCTTAGGCTCGGTAGAGACCAAACGCCCTGTTACGTTGTCATTGGCATTCGGCAAAGTGCTGCTGCACGACTCCACTCGCTCGTTGCACGTCTTGGAATTGCACCCGACAGGATTTGCGTCGTGGAAGTCCCCGATGCCTTGCTTAACGGGGGCCAACGATGAAACACCCCCCAACATTTAATCTTGAGCCCCGCTCTAGACCGTACCCGCACCAATTGGAGGCCGTCGCGTTCCTAAGCGAATGCAACTATGCAGCCCTTTTTGACGAGCAGGGGTTGGGTAAAACCAAGATCATCATCGACACTATATGTCAAGGTATTGCGGATAGAGTTATCGAAGGTGCCCTAATCGTCTGTAAGAAGAGCCTTCTGGGGACGTGGGAGGATGAAGTAACCAAGCACTCGTATCTCAAGGCAATTCAGTTACGAGGTGGTTCCCGAGCTCGTGGCGTCCGCTTCATGTGGTTTTCTCATTTCTACCTCGTCACTTATGAAACGCTGATTTGGGAACAAGAACGGGTCAGGGAACTGCTTGAGACGCGCCCTATGGCGATCGTCCTCGACGAATCGCAAAGGATCAAGAACCCGAAGAGCAAAGCGGCGGGAACACTCAATTACCTGAGGGCCTGCTCGAAACGGCGATACATTGTAACAGGCACGCCCGTTGCCAACGTTCCGCAGGACATCTGGGCGCAGGTATTCTTTCTCGACGGCGGTGCCTCCCTTGGCCATACTGTTCAGGAGTTCCTTGCGAAGTTCGGCATCGAACGCCGGCCTCACAAGCAGCACGTTATCAACGACCGTGGCCTCAGGCTCCTTCGTGAAACTCTCGCACCCTTTTCGATCCGCCGTTTGAAGGAGGATGTTCTCGAACTTCCAGAAAAGCGGTACGAAACAATTAGCGTCGACCTTGAACCAGCTCAACGTCAACGCTACGATGAACTTCGCGAGAAGCTCCGCCTATGGATTGTTGCAATGGACGGCAAGGAGGTGCAGGATGATGCTACCAATATCCTGAAACGCCTTTTACGTCTCGTTCAGATAACGAGCAACCCGCGCTTGATTGACCGTTCCTATGAAGAGACTCCGGCCAAGGTACTCGCGATCCAGGACTTAGTCACACGCGTGCTTGACCGCGAAGAAAAGATTGTAATCTGGACCTCTTTTGTTGGAAACATACGGATGTTGCGAACACGATTTCGTCGCGCCGGAGTGGCGATGTTATTTGGTGAAGTTCCCATCGCGGAACGCAATGCTATTGTGCGCCGTTTCCAGAGTTCCAAGGACCTTCGAGTGTTGGTGGCAAATCCCGCCGCTGCAAGGGAGGGTCTTACGTTGACTGCCGCGAATCACGCAGCATACTTCGATCGGACATTTAATCTCGTTGATTATCTGCAATCTCAGGACCGCATACACCGCATCAGCCAAGAACGCCCAGCATACGTGTACAACATCGTCGGCCGAAACACCGTGGACGAATACATCGAGCACGTGGTCTATCGAAAGCAGATGGTAGCCCAGTTTGTGTGTGGAGACCACGATGAATTACATGTTACTGAGCCAACGTATACAAAGCACGATATCCTAGACCTACTCGGTCGCTGAATCCCAGGAGCAGGCGATGAGTACAACAAAGGAAAAGAATGCCACGATTACGGTTGGAGACTTGTCCATACCTGTAACTGTGAAGGAAGTACCCATTAAGCAGTTGCGATACTACAGAGACAATCCGCGTATCTTTAGAATCCTGAAGCAGTTCGGTAACCGAGTGAGTCAGGACGTGATTGAACGTGAGCTATGGGCACTTGATTCGACCAAGGATCTTTTCCGCGACATCCAGAAGAACGGCGGTTTGGTTGAAGAGATTCTGGTACGAGACAGCGAAGTGTTGGAGGGGAACTCACGCCTTTGTGCTTACCGTCATTTGCTCCAGAAGGCGAAGGACAGAAATGATTCCAGCGGAATCGCCCGATGGTCCACGATTCGGGCGAAAATCCTTCCTTCGCAGGTGGGCGATGACGCCGTGTTTGCCATTCTGGGTATCCTGCACATTCGCGGCAAGGCGAAATGGCTGCCTTATGAGCAAGCGAGCTATCTGTACCGGCAGAGTGTAGAGTATCGGAAGTCCTACCGGGACCTGTCGGAACAGATCGGTGTGTCAGAAGGGGAAGTGAGGAGTCACGTCGAAGCTTATAAGATGATGGAGGAACACAAGATAAAGGATCCCAACAAGTTCAGTTATTTTGTTGAATACGTTAAGAGTAGAAAGTTGAAGGAAGCTGCCGAATGCCTGCCTACTGGTCAGCAACTCAACGATCTGTTCGTCGGCTGGGTTGAGAACGGAGAGATCCCGAAGGGAGAAAACGTACGTGACCTTCCACTTGTATTGAAGGACAAGAAGGCTCGCAAGAAGTTTCTAGATAAGCAAGCGTCGTTTGAAGACGCTCTTGAGATTGCAAAGGATCGCCATCCGGAGACTACCTCCTCGTTCTACAGCAAGCTAAGGCGGGCGACAGAGGCACTCGAAAACGCTGAGGAAATGCGAGTGAAGGACGATATTGAAGCTGACACAAACAAGAAATACATCCTGAAGAACCTCCTGAAGACCGTTAACAAGTTCTGCAAGGCTGTGGGGTTGGAACCCGAAACTGTGCGTCGCAGGAAGAAAGGTCGCTGACCCGACAGAAATCGCCATTCAGGACGCTGCCACGTAAGTTGAATGGATACGAAACGGAAGCGGCGAACGCCGATGAATAGAATCTTACTCGTTGAACCGGGTTACAGATCAAAGTTTCCTCCACTTGGTCTCCTCCGGATCTCAACCTACCACAAATCCTGCGGCGATAGAGTCGTGTTTGCTCGCGGCCAGGTTCCCGAGCTTCGAGACTCGCGCTGGAAAAGGGTCTATATCTCCTCTCTTTTCACTTGGGAGCTACCCCGAACGATCAACACGATTCGGTTCTACGCCGATTCCGTGTCCGATTCGAGCCATATCGTTGTGGGTGGCATTGCTGCAACGTTGATGCCTGAGTACATCGAAGGACGAGTCGATTGCACGGTTGTCACAGGTCCGATTGATCGAAAGGGCAAGCTCGGGCAGCATGTTCCCTCTCTTGCGTGCTTGGTACCCGACTACTCTCTTCTGGATTCCTGCGAAGTGCTATACAAACCGGATGACTCCTATTTCTGCCGAACGACAAAAGGCTGCGTCCGGAAATGCCCGTTCTGTGCTGTGCCCCATCTAGAGCCACGCTTCGCCAGGAACTGGCACTGGAGACAGGAACTAGCTGAGGCCCGCAATCGCTTCGGCGAACGTCAGAACCTAGTGCTGTTAGACAACAATGTTGTTGCGAGTCCCTATTTTCATGAGATCGTTACTGACATTTGCCGAGAAGGCTTCGAGGTGGGAACAACGCGGAACGGTAAGAGAAGAATCGTTGATTTTAATCAAGGGATTGACGCGAGACTAATCACGAAGAAAGTCGCAAAGGCTCTCGGTACAATCAACCTGAAACCTGTAAGATTGGCCTTCGATTTCGACGGAATGGACAGTGCATATCGGGGCGCCGTACAGCGGCTAGCTGACGTAGGATTCACGCACTTTACAACGTATCTGATGTTTAATTTCCGCGACACGCCGAGAAGCCTGTACCGTCGCATGAAGGTCAATCTCGAACTGTCACGAAAGTTCGGAGTAGCCATTACGGGTTTTCCAATGCGATTCATCCCGATCAATGACGTGAGCAGACAGCATGTTTCAGCGGGCTGGCACTGGCGATATCTTCGGGGAATCCAATGTATCCTGTTGGCTACCCACGGGATGGTGAGCCCAAATCGCAAGTTCTTCCGTGCTGCGTTCGGCAACTCGTTTGACGAGTTCCTGGAACTCATCTCAATGCCGGATCGCTACATAATCCAACGTCAGAAATATGCAGACAATGACGCCGCCGACTGGCGCAAGAGGTTTCGCAGACTAACCTCGGCTAGCAGAAACGAACTCTTGCAGATACTGGAGGAACTGAATGGGGCACGCGACAAGAACGCAGAGATGGCTCGACACAGGCGATTCAGTGGCCTCCTAGAGCATTACTATCCACAGGGAAAGACCATACGTGAGTGACGACCTCTTCTCTGTGCCGTCTCAGACAGGACGCTCTGATTGGACACTGGCCAAAGTTCCCCTAGAGGTTGTCGCGAATGAACGCGTAGATTTCGTTCCAGGACTTCACCGGGATCAGGTTACGTGGCGTGTGTTCAACAGCTTGCAGTTGATTGTAAGGATGTTCCATGAGGAACACAAGTTCACAAATTGCGGTTAGCTTCAACGCTTTCTGCAAATCGTCCTCAACGAATATGGGGATCTTCTTTCGAGCGGAGATCGCAAAGCGGTTTTGGACCAATAGCGCCGGATCGGTTGTGTGGACATTACCTCTTTCAATTACTAAGTGATCGTACTCGATATCGTGCTTCCCGAGCCACTCTTCCGTCAGGAGTTCTATCGCTTTGGAACTGTTTCGCCACGAGGAACCCATTGCGTCCCAAAGCTGAACGTAGTCTTCCCGCTTCTCTTGCGGAAAGGACTTCTCCTCCGGCCAAGCCCGGTACGAAAAAATCCAAATCTTGTACCTAAAGGCATTTCGCAACCTTCGTATTGCCGTCGACACGCCGGGGGCCACCGGCATGTCGCGCCAATAGGATGGGTGATTGAAAACGGCGTGTTCGTCCGCTTCGCCAACACCTAGGTCAGCACATTCACGTACCGGAATACGCGTGATAGCTTCTGAATCAATCTTCTTGTCCGTCAGCTCAGCTAGCAACTTGGCGAAATGCTGGCGGTGGGTATTGAGAACCCCGTCAATGTCGATGCCGATGATCCGGTTCTTGAAGTAACCAGTTTCCCGATGCTCCGCGAGGGCCCAATATAACCCGACATGCAGCAGGAACGAAGCAAACACAGAGAACCACGGGACGAACTGCAGCCACCCCAATCTTGGCAGGGAACCACCGTAGAAATAGTAGAACCAGCCAGCAAACAGGTAGCTGGTGTTTATTACCCAAAACGTCAGCACAACAAAGAAGAAGTAGTGCCATTCCACATACCGCGGTTCGCTAGTAACTCTTGGCAGAGAATGAATTGCCCGCTGCTCTCGGAACGATCGCGACGAACAGTTGACGAAGTAGCTTCGTATCCCATTTACCTGCCGAGCATAGAGAAGCGCGTCGAACCGTAGGTTGGCGATGTAGCACATGACGAGCAGACCAATCCCACCGACTGCGGAGCCACAAGTCGGGATCCAGATGCCAGCCCTTTCGACAAGCTTACCCACGACGCCGGCATGCTCCGGCTTCAGGACGAGCGCCAGTAGCGGAACGGGCAATGCGACTAACAGGAGATAGTACCTGAAAAAACTCGATATCGAATTGACTGTGTTGAAGTGGGCCTGGGCTATGTTGTTATACTCAGCTAGCAAGAAATCCTCGTACCGTTTGTCACCGTTGTCCGGTCCGTTCTCTGATTCAGCATTCATAGATCGGCCTCCTCAATCCAACTTGGCACGACGCACTCCGACAGCGTTGCTCCGCGGCTAGCACCCGACATACAGGATTTACAGCACGGCCATTATAACGACCCGCGCCGGTCCTAGACACCTCACCAAAGGCAGACCTATGTGATCGCCTGTATCGAACCTCCCCCTCTGTCGGTTGGGTGCGGCGATCGCCTTACTATTGCCTCAGATATTACATTGCGCGAGCGGTGATTCTCTGCCATGATGCTCCTCCGCTTCGCGGTTATGGCCACGAAGCGACATCTGAGCATCGGTCCTTTCAAACCACCGCAACTCTTATCGGAAAGGAGGTTGCCATGACAAACCTCACCAGAGCAAGTACCCAACTCTTTTCTCGTCCAGACGACGAGCGGTTCGAATCGCTGCAAAGTCTGCACGAACATTGCCAGATGAAGCGGGCGAAATCCCTCGACCGCTGGCAACCGCCGCGGTCGCTCCGCACGACGCCCGGCGGCGGGCCGCTGAAACTGGAAATCGGAAGCGACGGGGCGTTCTCGCTCAACGACTGGAGCTTCACCCAGCTCTGCCGGCTTGCCGGCGTGAACAAGGACACGGTCAACCGGCTCTCGCCCGAGACCGCGGACCAGGTGTTCCGCGAGACGCTCCCCCGCGGCGAGCGGCCCGTGCAGATTCTCACGACCGACGAGGCCGTGCGGTCGATCCACGGCGTGTCGTACAGCCGCTTGTGGAACGTCGAGCTTCTGTCGGTTCTCACCGAGTACGCCACCGACTTCCAGCCGCCGCCGAAGGGTGCCAACGGGGCGACCGGCCTCTACGCGGGCGAGCAGGACCTCTTCACCTTCATGATCGACCCGGGAGCCTGGATCGAGATCGGCGACCAGCCTTTCGCCCCCGGCTTCTTCGTGTGGAACTCCGAAGTGGGCAGGCGTTCCGTCGGAATCCAGACCTTTTGGTTTCAGCAAGTCTGTGCCAATCACATCGTCTGGGACGCCACGGAGATCGTCGAGTTCACCCGGAAACACACGGGCAACGTGGGCGAGTCCCTCGGCGAGATCCGCAAGATCATCGAGGGGCTGGTCGCCAAACGCGACGCCCGCCGCGACGACTTCGCCAAGGTGATCGCCAAGGCGATGCAGGAGAAGGTTGGCGACGACTCCGACGAGGCCGCGTCGTTTCTCCTGAAACACGGCGTCTCGCGTTCGATGGTGAAACGCGCGGTCGAGATCATCGGCGAGAAGAAAGAGCGTTTCACCATCTGGTCGCTCGTCGATGTTCTCACCCAGCTCACCGGCACAATCCGCTTCGCCGGCGATCGGGCAGAGGCGGACCAGAAGGTGGCCAAGCTACTCGCAGTGGCCGCTTAACCAACTAGGTCCAACGCGACCTCGGACGATGCTCAGTCCCAAGCCCCACGTCACATGGCGTGGGGCATTTCCTGACGCCCGCGTTCGGGCGTATTCTCGCCGGAATCCTCAATCCCGCACTCTTACCTTGCGCAATTCCCCGGACTCAGGCACCCTCTTCCCGCCTGATCTTTGGCGGAAAGGAGGGCCAGATGGACGTGAACGCCGCGTGGAAAGAGTTGGCGGAAGTCTACGGTGAGGACGACGCGAGAAGCCGCGAATTGGCAACGACGATCCTGACTTGGATCGACTGTAGTGGCTTCCCGCCGACGATCACCGGGAAATTCTGCTTTGATAGGACGATTGCCTGGTCAACATGCCAGGAAATCCTCACGTGAATCAGGCAATGCCGCTTTCCTCGGAAGGCGGCTTTTCTTGTGCCCAGCGGCCCACATGCCCGTGTCGCTTTTGCCCTGCCGATTGGTTATCCTTGACGTGATACCCACACGGCTAGAAAACGGTGACGGTTGACCCGTTCCCGACACTCCGTCATAGTGCCGTACCTTATGCCTGAGAACCTGGCCTCCGTCCTCCACAACCAACGGATAGCCTCCCTGATCGGCCAGGCCGAGACGATCGCGGGCTGGCCCAACGGTTCCCAGCGAGAGGAGTACGCGAAGCGGCACGTCCGCGAGGCCCGGCTGCTGCGGGTGCTCGGCAACATCAGCCAGCAGGAAGAATACCAGATCTTCACGATCCTCAGTTTCGTGATGGACATGGACGCCGCAGCGATCAACGAACATTGTCCCGACAATCGGCTGGAGCCGCCGCCTCCCCCACCCGAACCCGACGCGCAAGCCGAAGCCGACCTGGCCTGCTACCTCGGGTGCCCAGCGTGTGATGATGGCGGCCGGATGAGAGACGACCCTTATTGACGAATTTCGCACACCTTCGTTTTCGGTGAATCGCCCCTATTCCTTGGCCGCTTTCCACGACTTAGCAATCCGTTGAGCCGCAACCGAATCCGAAGTCTGCCGCGCGAGGAATTCCTTCCGAAACTCCACGGCTTTCGTGATCAACTCGGCATCGTACATGTCGTCCTTCTCAATCCGCACAATAGTGTCCCAGATCCTTGAGGCCATCTGAAGATGCGTGTCGTCGAGCAATAATGCAACATCAACCCCCAAAGCACCCCGACCGCCTGGCTCTACCAACGCCATCAGGTCCCCGGCATGCAGTGGATCCATACACCACCACCCATACTCGTCCATCTGACAGGCAGCTTGCAGTGTATTGTCCCACGTTGCTAGCAGAATTGCATCTTGCCCCTTATCCGCTCTGTCTCGCATAAATGCGAGTACTTGTGTATCATGACGTACAAGCACCTCTGGCTTGTTTATTGCTTGCTGATGATACATGTGAGCTAAGTCTTGCTGTGCGACTCGTGTGACACGCGTATCCGCACGGTATCTTCGCACGTTTTCAACCCGAATGTTGTAATTTCGGAGCATGCGGCGAATCCTTGCTCTAACGTGCTCAACACGTGTCTCAAAGTCCCCAACAGCTTCGAAACCGAACAATTCGAGAAATTCCTTGAACGGCGGAAGGGTTTTTCCCTGCGACGCGAGTGCCGCATAGAAGGCAACAAAAGCATTCTCCGAGTAAACCAACTCCTGTGGATCAACCTGACAAAAGACATTTGTATATCTTCCAGCATTGACCAAGTGCACAGAACATTCCTCGACGTACACGTCCGGCACCAAGAAGACAACGCGGAGCCCCGCTGCCCGTTGAAACAGCCAGCGTGCAGCACGTAGATGTCGATTTCCCGCCACATCTCGGTAAAGGCTGTAACAAAGAAGAGGGATTACTACCGTCGGCTCAAGATAAGTCTTAACTCCTTTCACCCGACCCAACGCGTTAAGGAGTGCACTACGATCGCACGGTACGAGTCGGCGAAAAACGTCACCTGCGACAAGCCGAGTCACAACGGGATGCTTCTGCGCTACCGCGTTGATTCTTCCAATGCACTCCTTCACGCTGTCCAGGGGCACGCCAATCTCATGCACCGCAGCTTCGATCGCCTGAACCTGAGCGACATAATCCTGACGGAAGTCATTTGCTTCCCGCGCATCCTGGAGAAGCGCAACCTGATAGTCCGCGTAGCGCCTCACCAATCTCCCAAGCAACTCCTCGACTCGGGCAACTGCTCCATCAACATCTGCACCCGACGCAAGGAATTCACCAAGGCACGCACGAAGCGAATCGTGATACCCGCCGCGATCGGCTGTTACAAGGGCTTGAGTCGAATTGTAGTGCTCTGCCATATCAGCGCTCAGTTCGAACCGCCCTTTACTTAACATGATCTCGCCCCCTTGGTGGAGACGATCAAGTGACGCCCTCAGCCTATTTTCGTCATCGAAATCCATGACTTCTGCACCGGCGATCAGCAAATCCTTAGTCTTCATAGCCCCACGCCTCAATAATGCAACCATCAACGCGTGGTCAGCAATTCGGTCACGGAAATCATTCGCGTCATCGGAGAAGAGAATAAACGCATCGGCAACTTCGGTTCGAAGCGACGCGGCGGTTGTAGACGCCTCGTTGAGTGGCAAACCTACAAACTTAGTGAACCAAAGCAGCCTATCTGTGTCCAGAACTTGTGAGGCCAAGTCTTGCTTGTCAATTTTGCTGAGGTGAACCTCCTCCTCAGTCAGGGCACGTTGCACAAGTGGATTGAAGACCGCATCCCCGATGCGGCGATTCGTGATATAGACGAAATCGTCGCACTCTAGCTTCGCCTTCGCCTTCGTAAGGTCATCCCACAGCTTTGCCTTCCAGTCCCGTTCAACACTACATTGAAAAGCTATACGGTGACATACACGTCCCTCCGCTGCATAAACCCGAAGATCCCGGCCGCCGTCTGACCACCCATCGGAGATAACTGCCTTGTATCCCCTTTGAAGAATGCTTTGCCGCGCAAACTCACGAAACTGTAAGAAATCCATCGCTTCGATAAGATTCGCAATCAGTTCAAGCCGCATTGCACACCACCTACTCTAAGATCTGACATAAGCGAAGTACCGTCTCTTCTCCCCTCTTGCTCTATTTGCTCTATTCCCGCCGTCAATCACAGCACCCATCGCCTCAGAAACGTGCGGAGGCTGCAACAAACCTTCGCTTAGGATACGTTCGGAAGCGCCAAGGTTCCCCTCAACTTAGCGGTCGCTCACCCCGTGTCAAGATACCTATCAAACGCACGCCCGCCGACAGCGGTGGCCTTCTTGTCACCACCAACGATTTCCGATAATGTGCTTTATCGGAACCCCCGATTGGGGGAAACGACCATGCCTTCCCCAACGAACAACACGCCCCAGACCCGGCACCTTGTCAAGCACTCCCCCGTCAGAGCTACGCGGTTGCTTGTCCCCGAGGACCTCTCGACCCCGGATCGGGTCGCCGGCTTCCTGCACGGGCTGCTTGGTGCGTCCGGGACCGACGAGGTTGCGGCGGCCCTTGTGCCCTGGGTCTGCGACCGGTTGCCGAGCCCTCACAGTCGGCGCGCATACGCCACCGACCTCGCCCAATTCGTCGCCCACATGCGACAACTGGGCGTGCATCCGCTGGAAGTCGGCGGCGACCATGTCCGCTTATATAAGGAGGCACTCGTCCGGGCAGGCCGGGCCCCGGCGACAATCGGCCGGCTGCTCTCGGTGATTCGGGGCACCTACCAGCAGTTTGGCAGCAAAGGCCTGGTCGAATGGGATCGCGTCGGCGACATCCAGGCGGTGGGCTCGCCCCGGGTCAACAAGAACGCCACGCCGGCCCTTTCCGAGTCGGAAGCAAGGCGGCTGCTGCACGCCCCAAACACCCGTACGCTAGCCGGGCTGCGTGACCATGCGATGCTCTTCACATTCTTCGTCACGGCCTGCCGGTGTAACGCAATCGCCGCCGCCAAGGTCGGGGATCTGGAACGCAGCGACACGAATTGGTATCTTGTAGTCACAGAAAAAGGCCGAAAACGGCAGCGAAAGGCCCTGCTTGAGGCGGCGGCCCCCCTGCTCGCCTACCTGGACGCCGCCGGCTGCCAGGACGATCTGACCGGCCCGCTGTTTCGTCCGGTCGCCAGAAACCGGCGGGAGTCCGAAAGACGCCACCTGAGCGGTCGGGCAATCCTGGCTGCGGTGAAGAAGTACGGCCGCCGGATCGGCCTTGACGTAGATCGCCTCGGGAGGAGGGGAATCGGCGTGCACAGCCTGCGAAAGACCGCCCTTACCAACGCCCTGGAGCACGGGGCTCGGTTGGAACAGGTGCAAGCCCTCGCCGGCCACTGCGACGTGCGAACGACCCGCCTCTACTACGAAGAGAACGAGCGCGACGCCGAGGACGCGGCAAGACATATTCAAATACGGTAGGAGCACGATATCAGCATCAAAGAGGAAACACTCGGACATGCTACTGGACCTCACTGACAAGCAACGCGCAGAGTTGGAACAACTCGAATACAACGAGTTGTCGACATTGTATCAACTTGCAAAGAGAGAACACGATCCCATACTTGCCGTTGTCTGGGAGGGTCTGACGTACTACAGAAGACGAGTGGTCTACCAACACGCGCTGAGCGAATTGGATCGTGTCCAAGAGGTAAATCAGTTCTATCGCAGGCTCTGCGACATGTTGCTGGAACGACGAGTGCAAGACGGCCAGCTAATCACAGTCGACGGTAAAGCATTCACGAGCGTGGTAGCCTACGTCCAGGAGATCGAAGACACCCTTTCAGCCTGGGAGCGAGATAAGTACGCCTATTGGGTCCGGCACTTCGTGAAGGCCAAGATACTCCCGATCCTCAAAGAAGCAGCCGAAAAGCCAACACCGCCACTTTGGGACGCCATTTCTTTGTACCTCAAGAAGAAGCTGGCATTCTTGGCAAGCTCTGCGCTCTGCCTTCTGTCTCTCTTAGTATTGGCCGGCGTGTCCTCTTACGTTTCAGTTGGCCCGAGTGAGATATTCCTCTGTTTGGCTTTAGTATTCATCGTGGTCGCTGGATTCCTCTTTGTGACGAACTTCCGATCTGACTTTCGAAAGCTGCGAGTTGCTTGCTGGAAGCAACGCTTTACCCCAAAATTGGACGACCTGAAGGAGAAGACCGAAGAGCACCGGCGTCAAGCCGAACGTAGACCGACAGAGCTGCTGGAACTCCATGTCGCCGATTTTTTTCAGTTGTTATCCTGGCATCCGGAGGTTACCAAGAAGGTCCTTACGGACGAACAGAAACGCTGCCAACAACGACTCGAAAAGGAACTCCCATCGTGCGAAAGAAAACACGACTTGGTCCGAGACATGCTCTTGGTTCACAAACAGCTCTCCGATCAGTTGCCAGAGTGGTTTGACGTAGATTATATGCGGCTCGCGTTGGATTACGTTTGCGTACCAGAACATTTCGAATGGCGCCACGACAACAGACTTGCCGAACTTGTTAAGACCGGATTACACAAGACCGCTATCCGATGCCAGACGGAAGAGTGTTACGAAAGGGCTCGCCGTTTCATCGAACAGCACTATTCTCCCCACGAATTCAAGCGAGACTTGGGGAGGGTTTGCTTCCGCAGCAGCATTGACTCCTTCACCGCCGCCCAGGAGGAAATCCAAGAGCATATCACCACACTGGAACCGGACTTCGACGAGCGAGAGGCCGCTATTAGAGAAGAAAAGGCAGCTATTCGAGATGCGTACCTGGAGTTCAAGAAGCTCCTGCGTCAAAGGTGGCAGCAACTTCGAAGCGACATTTCCCACTACCGTAACCAGATGAGCGGCAGACTTCCTCCGGAGGAAATCGAGGAAGAGTGTGCCTTTCAGCTAAACGAGTACCAAAAGCAGAACTCACAGGACTTGGAAGCTTACAAGGACCAGTGGGGAGACCCACCGGACGACCCAGAACTCGACAGCCTGCTTGCCGGAACGGATGAGGAAGAGCCCAGGCAAGGAGCATGAAATGTTCTCCATAAACTTGGGCGTTGTCGCCGACTCACCCGACCAACCGCTCACTTATTCGGAAGACGCCTTTTTCGAACACATGATGATCTACGGCGGCATCGGCCAGGGCAAATCGAAGTTGATGGAACACATTATGCGGCAACTGCTCTATCACCGGCGGGGCTTCTGTCTGATCGACCCGCATGGTGATCTCGCTGAGGACATTCTCGCATTCATCGCTCGTCATCCAGATTGCGTCAGCCCGCACCTGCGAAACAACCTCTACTATCTCGAACCGGGGCACCCTGATTGGTGCTTGTCCTACGATCCTTTTCACTTCCAAGGTGAGCCGGACCGTTTTGATGAATGGCTTGAGACGAAGGTCGATGACGTGGCTCGATCCGTCATTCTTATGCAGAAGGAGAGCGACTTCGCAGGTGCCCGGCTCGCCCGGTGGCTTCCACGCGTACTCACCGGCGTAGGGATGGCTGTGGACGACGAATACACCACCCATCTCTCCCTGGCGGACGCCCACGTACTCCTCGCTCCTACCACCCAGGAATTCCAGAACGTCTACGATGTCCTTGCAGACCTTCTCGACTTCGAGATTCGCCAGGATTTCGAGAACATGACGCAACGAAAGAGCGTGTTCGACGAGACCGAAAGCACCCGCAACCGCCTCAACCGATTTCTCTTTCTAAGAGTCAAAGAGATGCTCTCCGCACCTACGCCGAGCATCGACTTCGCTCACATTGTTCGCTGCGGTTTCCCCGTCATCGCGAACCTGAAAAAGGCCAACGGCTTTACGCGAGATCAAGCAAACGCCATTGGCTCTATGCTCATCCGAGAGATCCTTGGTGCCGCCGAGTCACTCCCCCGTGAAGAGCGTGATCTCTACTACCTCTTCGTTGATGAAGCGAGCCGCTTCGTCGGGGACGACCTGATGCAGGCCTTCCGGGAGGTTAGGAAGTTTGGGCTCGTTCTCTGTCTAGCTGTACAGGATTTGTCAGCTTTGAAGACCAAGGATTCCGATCTTCGAGCGGCGGCCAATAGCCAGTCGCACGTCAAGGTCAGTTTCCGGCAGGACACCCCGGACGACTGTGAATACCTTGGAAAACTGATGGCGTACAAGGCCTTCAACCGGGAGCGAAGAATCGTGGAGGTCGATCGATTTGACGGCTACGAAAAACAAACCACCCGTAGCAAGCAGACAGGTCGATCCACCACAGATGGCTGGCATACAGGTGGAAGTTCTATGGACCAGGAGGCATCAGTACCCGGCGGTCCTACGCAGACGCGGCACGGCACGGCCGAAACCGGCGGACAGAGCGGGTCTACTGCCGAAAGCGAGTCGGAAGCGGAGCAGGAAGTGTATCTGGCGAAGTACCGGACCGAAGAGCGCGACGAAGGGCTCAAACACGCTCCTCCGGAACAAGTTGCCGACTGGACCGCACAACTGGGTGAACTTCCCAAACGAGAGGCACTGCTCCAGGTAGCCGAAGAGAAGCCCCAGCGACTAGCAACAGCAGATGTAGACGAAGCATGGTCCGAACTACGACCGGCCGCGAGGCAGCAGTTGATCGAAGCAGTCAAGATCGACATCTTCGAGAAACACGCGTGCTACTTCCGTCGCTCGGAAGTGCAAATCGACCAGGCAACCCGTCTACGGGCTTACCTCGACGCTGCGCGCCGTCGGGAGCGACCAGTGGTCATTGACGCAGCGAGTGGCCCGGCTAGCCCCCGCGACCCCCTTGCGAATCTCGATGCAACCGGCGATCCCGAATCACCATTCGACCTTTGAGACGCACCATGCCGACCGGCATCCGCTACCAGGAACGCGACAAACTGTTGCTCGCCGAACTTGGCGAACTCGGGCTGCTCGACACGGACACCATCCGCCAGCGGCACTTTCCACAGGACAACAGCGGGCGAGCCTGCCCGAAGAAACTGGCCCAGTACGAGTCGGTCGGGCTTGTCCAGTCGGCGGCGATCCAGCTTCAGAACAAGGACACCAAGGTGTGGATGCTGACACCACACGGGGCGGGGGAGGTGGCACGGCTTACCGGTCATGAACCCAGTAGGCCGGGGCGGGCTGATCCCCCGAAACCGTCGAAGCTCCTCCATCGTCTGGGCATGGTTCGCACCCGGCTGGCCCTCGACGACGCCTTCGTTGCAGCCAGGCTATCCGCCCCCACTTGGCTCATGGAGCAAGATACCTACCCGGGTGCCAACGTTGGCGACCCTGCCCCCCGGCGGTTCCTTCTCTACGAGAGCTTTGGCCAAGGGTCAACACTGGTGAAGTGCAACCCAGACGCCTCTTGCTGTGCCCACCTGCCAGGGGGATGGCAACTCGTCGCGTATTTCGAGTACGACCGGTCCACAGAGACGAATGCCCGCGTTGCCGAAAAGCTGCCAGGCTACGCTACGCTGCTCGCCCAGCGGAGGTACCGGGAGCACTGGCCCCAGGTCGGCGACCGGCACATCGTCCGAATCCTGTTCATTTGCCAGTCGCCAGAGCGCATTACCAACCTTCGCAAAGCGTTCGATCAGGTCCCCATCCAGCGGTATCTCCGCTTCGCCGTTGAGCGGGATCTCGCCGAGGGCGGCGAGTTGCTGACTCGGCTGATCTGGTACGATCATGAAGGTGAGCGACGGGCGATTCTGAAGGCTCCCCCTTCTTCTTCCTGAGGTGACTCCGGCGGCTGGCTCCGCCGAGCCGTTCGCGACCCGTTCACGGTGCCGTTCCGAGGGCGTTCTAGGGCGAACGGGTTTGGAACGGGTGTGGGCTGTTTCTGTAAGTTCTTTCCCTGCCAGCAATTGGGGTGTCGGGGGCTTTCGCTCACTTCGTTCACTCACACCCCCGACTCTTCATTCTAGGTGCGTATTTCAGGAGACGCCTCGGGGTCCCTCCGCTTCGCGTCGGTCCCCTCGGCTCTGTGCGATTTGTTCGGACGGTCCACCGCTCGCTTCCACCCAGAATGAAGAGTCGGGGCTGACGCCCCGACACCCCAATTGCTGGGTCTAAGGCGGATGCCGCGTCGGGCCTCCACAGCGTAGCACCGCCAGCAAGGTGCTCCCTTCGGGCTCCACCGTGCTGCCGGTGCTTTGGCCAACCTGGGCCCTCCGCGGCCCGATTTTGTCCTTTCCCCCACCTTCCCATGTTGTATCGGGTGAAGCTCCAGTACAACGTCTTCGTCGAAGCGGCGAGCAGCCGGGACGCCTTCCGCCAAGTCTGCCGGGCACTCCGGGACAACCCGGGTTCCCACATCGCTGGGGTCGAGAACGTCGACGCCCCGAAGGGCAACCCCTCGCTGCTGAAGCGGCTGATCACGGGCCAATAGGCCCGTGGTTGTTCTTCCCCACTCGCCGTCCACGAAGCCCCGCCCTGGCTGTGTGGGCATCGCAGGATTGGGGGAAGGAACTCCAAGGCGTAGGCCGTGCGTTATGTTCGATGTGGGATGAACGATTTCATCCAAGAGAGGGGGTGTCTGCTCACGACATGGGCATTGTAGCGGCCCGCTTCCCTAATACCGTCAAGGGATGCTCGCCCGTCGGCGATGGCAACGGTTGCTCTCGCTTTGCTCGGCAACCGGCTCGCCGACACCGGCACTCGCCCGCCGGCCCCCGGCTCGACACCCTGTGACGGCGGGTTCGGGCCGCTTGGTGAGCGTCGCTCGTCTGCAGCCAGAGCGGCTATCGGATGGGCGGTTTTACTTTCTTTCCCCCATACGTATGGGTGATAATCCCGACGCGGTAAAGTCTCCCGCCGCCGAAAAAGAGGAGACGACATCATCGGCGAAACCGATCCACCGCATTCAGGTGGGCGAGGTTTCCATCAGCGTGTTCCGGGGCGGTGCTGCCAGGTTGCAGCGTCGCTACCGCAGCCGCGACGGCAAGACAGGCTACGCCGATTCGCTGCTGCCGGAACACTGGGTCGCGGCCATCGACGCGCTGAAGCAGTGCGTGAAGTGGTACGCGGACCACGTCGCCGAGAACGAGTAAGCGGCGACCGAGCCCACGGCCGGCACTGCCGGCCGTGGGCTTGCACTCTGTTTCTTTCCCACTTTGCATTATGGAGACCAAAGATGTCAACCACAACATCGGCCCGGAGGAGTTAGGGGAGCTTGTCGCGACGATTGTCGAAGGGGTGACAGAGGCGGTCTTGAACCGCGATCTCGGTGAAGAGGAAGTTGAAGCAATTCGCCAGAAGGCGGCCGGGGAGGTGAAACGTCACCTTCGAGCCGTCCGGGCAACGGTCGAAAGCCTTCTCGGCAACGGCAACGGTGTTCACTCGGGACGCGAAAAACTGACGCCGCCGGAATTGGCCCGGCGTTGGGGCATCAAGCCGGAGAAAGTCCTCGCCTGGATCCGCTCGGGCGAACTCCGGGCGATCAACGCGGCCACGCAACAGAGTGGGCGGCCTCGATACCTGATCGACCCGGACGAGGTTGAGGCATTCGAGCAACGGCGGGCGGTTGTCGAAAGGCCAGCCGTTACGCGAAGACGCCGCCGACGCAGAGACGTGCCGAGGTATTTCTGAGAAAAGGCCCATCGGGCACCGGCCCGGTGGGCTTTTTTGTTTGCTTGCAGAGGGGCGACGCTGGACCGCTGCCTCCCGCCTACACAGACTGGCGGAAGCCAGTCCACTCCGGCTCGTGCAGCGGTCCGACTGTCGCGGCGGTGGCTGGAACCCAATCGACTGGTTCTGTGCTAACTCACGGATCAGTGGGAAGGCCGGTAGGGCCCGGTGTAGAATCGAACAGTTCCGGTAACGGCTTGCCGTCTCGGCTCCAATGTTCTCTAAGGTCCGCAGCGAATAAGTCGAACAGGCAGCCGGGTTCTGTCTTTGCAAACTGGACAATCAACCCCTTGTGTTGGGTTTGGTACCTAGTTGCGGGCTGAACACGAATCTGGCCGAACTGATCATCAGGCGAATCGGTCGTGGCACTTATGTCGCCATCGATCATCACAGACGTAAAGGGAGGTACATTTGCCAAGAAGCGGATTTCGAAGCCAGGGTGCGTATGGAACGCGGCATGGTGTATCTTGCCGATAACGTCCTCGATCTGACTTTGGATATTAAGCCCCTCATGGAGTTTCGTAAGGCCAGGAATTGCTGGAGAATCTGGTCGTAGTATCAGGACACGTACACGCTTACCCGAATCAAGCGCCTGCCTTACGTGTCCAATGTCCATATCAAACGTACGGAAGGCGGTCAAAGCCAGCATCGCTATTTCTGATCGCGCCGATTCGTAGAATTCCTTCGGCGGAAGCAGGTTTCGGTCGTTCTGACGGTTCTCTATGTCGACCAAGCCTGCCTGCCTTGCAGCCGCATCCAAAGCTATTCCACGCATGTTCCTCGCTGGTGGGCTGGTGGCGCGTAAGACCGCCCAGGCAGGAGTCTGGAAGAAGGCCACGGCCTCCTTAATTGTTGTGATACACTTGATATTCCTAATGTAGCCCGGCAATTCAATACTTGGATGGACCAGCAACGGCAAAACGGCCTTTCCCGCAGCCATCGCGTGACCGATCTCAAAGGGAACCCACTGTGACTTGACGCTGGCTGGGGACAAGACGACAATTATTGCCCTTGAGGTGTCAAGACCTTCACGGACCTTTTCGGGTATCCCGACTCCCCAATCTATGTCCTTCACGTCCTGGAAGAATTGAATCCCTATCGTGTCCAATGCCTGCCCGAGCTTCTTCACAAAGGCATCGTCAACGTGTGAATAAGAAATGAACACATCGTAATCCATCTCGATCTCCTTCAATGCGCGCCCGCCAGGACCAGGACCCCTCTCCGCTTCTCTAGCCGGAGGTACCTCCGGGTGCATGACACCAGTGTTATCGTTGCTATCTACAAAGAACGTGGGTGGGTAGCGATTGCGTCGACCTTTGCCCCCCTCGTCGGAGCGCGTTACAAAGAAGGGGCTAACAAAGAATGATTGTGCGTCAGGAAAGTGGGGTCGTCAAGGGGGTAGCCCGCCACCTTCCGGGGAGCGCCAGCAGTACGTCCCGCAGCAGCGGAGCAGGTTTCCGTTGCTCTAACCCCAGGTATCGCGATACCCCGCGAGGGTGTTTTTCAGGGATTTTCGGCGGTTCAGGGTATCGTGTTTCGAATGCCGCAAGTCCTTACAAATCAACGCAATGCGTGATAAGAGAACGAGTTACGACGAGCCCATTCATACCCTTATGATTCCGCTGCTCTAACCAACTGAGCTACGCCGCCTAAAAACGTGTTTTGAAATCAATGTACGATGGCCCTCCGAGGCCGTCGCGTGTGTCGAACCGCTGGCAATCGACGGCCTCGCAGCGCCATCGTACCGGCTGTATTGTATTTCAAAACACATTCTAAGTGCTTTTGGGGAGTCTCCCCAAGCCGCGTCTATTATACCAGGGGCGCCCGGCCGTGGGAACCGGTGGCCGCCGGCTTTTCCGCGGTGGCCGTCTGGATCGGGCCGTGCGCGGCCAACGATTCGGAGATGGCCCACCGCTGGGCCGCGTTGCTGGTGAAGAGCGGGGCCGTCACCGGCGACGAGTTGCGGAAGCTGAGCCCGTTCGATCTTGAGGAGAAAAGCGAGTTCTCCGGCCCCGTCTCGACCGGCCACGACCGCGAACTTGCGGAGGCGACGCGGGAACTGGCGGAGGCCACGAGCGAACTGAAGATGCCGAGTATATGATCCGATCCTGCCGGGCAGGATTGCGGACCGGATCATCACTGCGGCCAGAGGGAATGGGCGTACCATCCCCTGAATTCTTGCTATTCCTCAATTACGCTCGGTTGCTGAGGGGGGCATTGTTCCCGCAAGGATCGAAAAGACTGTGCTGCAGACTCGAATGATCCAAAGTGATCTTCTACGCCGTCGAGGAATTCTCTCAATCCGGGCGGAACGACTGGTTCCGATCCTAAGAACTTCAGTTCATTCTCAAGACGCCTATCGCTAGTAGTCGCGGACAACCTTCCTTGTTGCCAGATTCGCCGCATCTCAGCTAGAATACGAAGCCCTTCCACATTCACTTGGCCTGAGACTTCCCATTCGTGAATGTTACACCAATGCTTCTTGTGACCCCGTCCCAATTGGTCGCTCCACCACATTTCGTACGCATCGCGAAGATTGTAGCACTCCGATCTCGGATGCTCCTCGAACGGGGCAGCAACAGCCCAGAAGCACGTATCTGGAACTTCCAACACCCGATAAGAGAGTGGGTGCGTTTCGTCGCAGAAAGGCCAGAGGATTCTTGGCGATGATGGACGGCTTAGATCGGGCAAAGGCCCTTGCACCATAGACCAGATATCCCAGGCATTAGAAAAGAATCGCTTCAAATCCTCTGCATCCTCTGCACGCTCAAACTCTATGAAGAGGTTGCCAATCCAAAACGTGCGGTTTTCCCCGTCAAGGATGAATCTGAATGTTTCCATGTCGTAGATGATCCGGCGAGTTTCCCCCCCACGCCGAAAAGCTTCCATAAGCAGTCCCGCAAACGCGAGCCTCGTTTCCTCTGGACTCGGGTTGTTTGTTGACTCAGACACTTTCGGTCCTTTCCGACAACGGGGCGGGCGGGGGCCCATGATACTGGCCGATGAGTTCCTAGTTATGGCACAGCCCTCAGAATACCCAACCACGCGAAAATCGTTCCAAGGAGAAAGAGAATGCAGAAAAGTAACGGTATAACAAGCCCGATGATCCAAAGGGTATTCCGTAACGCCAAGGGGCCCAACAGTTCTACATCTTCACGTATTTGTCTTACAGGGTGACCGGGCTTCTTATGCAATCGTCGCAGAATTAGATGGACCTTGACGCAGATTCGATATACTCCTGCACCGACCAGAATGGACGCACCAAGCCCAACTGCTAGCACAATGGTCAGTTGCGCCTGTGAACGTGCATCAACTGCAGCCATAACGATTACCGAAAACATCAACGTAAGGAAGTTGAATCTTTGGCATAGGAGATTCTCCATGAATTCGCGTTCACGGCTCATGTTCCATTCCGAATCTGTTCTGCTCTTTGCCATTGTGGGTCTCCTTGACGATCTCCTTTGCACTTAATCAGTTAAAAAACAATCTATTTTACCCCCGCATTCTACCACGGCGGGGCGGGCGGGGGCAAGAGGCCAGAGGTTGACACTTCACACGTTCCTGGTAGTATGACACCATTGTGCTAAGACCGCTACCGACATAATAGACGGGGAGGTAAGTCCGATGAGTAGAGACGGCTGGAAAGCTCGTTGGGAAATGGTTGACCCCAAAAAAAAGCCACTTGGTGTAGGCGGTCAAGGTGAAGTCTTCCAGGTGCGGGATAAGAAGAAGTCCGGGCCCGAAATGCCGTTGGGAACGTCCGTAAAGGATTTCATTAGGCAAATCGCATCCGGAAGGAGCGGACAGCCTCCTCAAGAGATATTGCGGGAGTTCGAACGGATTCTTCAGGAGATAAATAATCGCAATGCCCCAACGCTATACGGTGCTCTCAAGATTCTGCACAAACCCGAAGAGGCCCGCGACCCTGAACTCGCCCAAGAACGCCTCACTAGGGAAATCGCGGCTATGCAAGCTGCGGACCACCCGCACCTGCTAAAGATACTGGACGCTTCGGCAGGGGAAAGCTTGGAAGATGAGAAATGGTACGTTTCGGAATATCATCCGCGTGGTTCGTTACATAAGAACCCCAATTTGTTCCAAGGGGACGCTGAGGGCTCACTCCGTGCACTCCGAGGCATTGTGGATGGAGTTGCGAGCTTACACCCTAAGGACATTGTCCATCGTGACATCAAGCCGGAAAACATCTTCTTCGCAGAAGATGGCAGGCTTGTGTTAGGCGACTTCGGATTGGTGTGCGTCCAAGATGGGGCATTGACCCGATTGTCGGGTTCTCAGGACAATGTTGGCTCGCGCGATTGGATGCCACCGTGGGAGTACGCACCGGGGACAGGCAAGATCACACCCGCCTTCGACGTTTTCTCACTTTGTAAGGTATTGTGGGCAATGATTGTGGGGGCGGACAGGGTGATGCAGCTGTGGTACTACGATGATTCGAGGTTCAATCTGGAGCAACGATTCCCAGGCAGACATCGCATGAAGGTCGTCAATTCCCTTCTCGCGAAGTGCATCGTGCAATACGAGCACCAATGCCTGCTGCCGGATGCGACCTCACTGCTTCTGGAAATGGATCTGATGCTGGAGATAATTGAACTCGGCGGCAATCTTCTTGACGAGGACACTCGTCGCCCATGCAAAGTCTGCGGCAGGGGAGAATACATTCTGGAAGCTGGACCCAACTCGCAAGACCTTGACACCTTTTCATTGCAGAAGAATGCGGTACGTAGCTTCAGGGTGTTTGCATGTAACTACTGTGGCCACATGGAAGTATTCTCTGTCCCCGGAGGCCCGAAAGGGGACCCCTTGCCCGCCTGGAAATAAAGCAGAGCACTGCTCCAATACCCATTGTAGTCTACAATAGCAAGCACCCATTTCCGACCATTACTACCCCTAACTTGCCTTCCCCCTCAGAGAGCCGAAGCCCTTATTTTCACGGGGCTTGCGGCGTTTTCTGGGGATAGCGGAAAACGGGCCGGGAATCTTATGATTCCGCTGCTCTGAGGAACTGAGCTGTGCCGCCTAAGCCCTTGCCTTGCGTGGAGTTGTTGACTGCCACGCTCGGTGGGTAGTCATCACCAATAGTCTACCCCGGCGTCGCACGGGCCGGCAAGCAGCCCGTGGCACCCGGCGGAGTATGACGGCACCGGCCGGAGAATCTTGAAGATATACGACTCCCAAAGCCCCGGCAGCCCCAACGGCGTGGACGCCTGCGAGCATTGCCTGCACAGCAGCCAACAAGAGGCATTTTGGGGTCAGATCGCCGTTAGTCGCTAGTCGAGTTTTCGAGCCAGTTTCTCTGCCGTTCTCTTGAGCTTGTTGGAGCCGGTTTCCACCCGTGTGTATCTTTCATGCACCTACTCTACCCGCTACCACACTGCTGGACAAGCCAGCAGTGGCACCGTGGCACCCGCGGGGTCAGTCATTCTGCACCGGCCGTAGCGGGGCCGATTTCAGGACGAACTTCTTCCGCTCGGCGGCGGAGCCGAAATCGACGATGGCCTTCCGGTGGTCGCCGACGCCGCTGATCGCGACGATGCGTCCGGGCCCGTATGTGGGATGCAAAACGACCATCCCCTGGCGAAACACGTCGGGCGAGAATCTCCGGGCCGTTGCGCCACCGGCGGCGAGATCGGCCGCCGTGGTCAGGGGCACGTCCCGCACGCCGCCCGGCGGTACCGCCGCCGGTTGTGTGTCCGGCCGGGGCGCCTGCGATTCGGTCGGCCGGTAGTCGGGCCCGGACCGGAGTTCCATTTCATCACGCGGCAATTCGATCAAGAAATGGCTCGGCACGGTGTGCTTGCGCTGCCCGCGGAAATCGCGGTACCCGGCCAGGCTGATTTGCAGCTCCTGTTGCGCCCTGGTGATCCCGACGAATAACAATCGGCGTTCTTCCTCCTCCTGGCCGGGATGCTCGCTGCTGCGTTCGTGGGGCAGCAGCCCCTGCTCAACGGCAACGATGTAGACAACCGGAAATTCCAATCCCTTAGAGGAGTGCAGTGTCATCAAGGTAACGCGGTCGAGTTCCGTTTCCCAGTCGTCGGTGTCGCTGACGAGACAGGCCTCTTCAAGAAAGGTTTCGAGCTGCCCGTCGCCGGGGTGGTGTTCGTCGAAATCGCGTGCGACGGTCAACAGCTCCTCGATATTGGCCAGCCGTTCGAGGTCCTCCTCGTTGTCCGAATCGGTCCACTGCCGCTGGTAGCCGGTTTCGGTCAACACCATGCCGAGGATTTCCTCGACCGGAGCGGCGGCCACCTCGACCAGCCGGTCGAACATCGCGACGAATTTTCGGACCAGGCCGGCCGACCGCTTCTTGAGCGACTCGATTCCGTCGGCCTCGCGAGCGGCTTCCAGCATCGAGATGCCGCGCCGCGTGGCGTGGTCGGCGAGTCGCCCGACGGTTGTTTTGCCGATTCCGCGTGCCGGAGTGTTGATCACGCGCAGCAGGGCCACCTCATCGTGCGGGTTGCAGAGCAGTTGCAGGTAGGCCAGGACTTCCTTGATTTCCTTGCGCTGAAAGAACTCCAGCGCGTTGACCAGTTGGTAGGGGACGCCCTGATTGCGCAAGGCGAATTCGAGCGCCCGCGACAGGGCGTTGACGCGGTAGAAGATGGCGAAATCACGGGGCCGGCGTCGGCCGTCGCGGATCTCGCCCGCAATCGCCGCGGCGATTCCCTCCGCTTCGTCTTTTTGCGTGCGGTAGGTCACCAGCCGGACGGGCTGCCCGGCGCCGTTTTCGGTATAGAGATTCTTTTCCTTGCGGCGGATATTGTGCGAGATCAGGTCCGAGGCGACGCGGAGAATCCGCTTCGTGCTCCGGTAGTTGCGCTCGAGCCGGACAACGCGAACCTTGGGAAAATCCTTCTCGAACTCGAGGATATTGTTCAGGTTGGCGCCGCGCCAGCCGTAGATCGACTGGTCGGGATCGCCGGTCACCGCCAGATTGGGATGATCGATCGACAGCGCCCTGGCGATGGCGTACTGGGCCAGATTCGTGTCCTGGTATTCATCGACGAGGATGAATTTGTAGCGTTCGTCGAGGCTGCGGCGGACCTCCGGGTTTCCCCGCAAGAGGGTGGCCACGTGCAGCAAAAGGTCATCGAAGTCGGCGGCGTTGGAGGCCGCAAGATACGCCTGGTAGGCGGGGTAGACCTCCTCGACCAGGGTGCCCATCAGGCGACCCGGTCGCGGCCGGTACTGTTCGGGACTGATAAGGTTGTTTTTGGCCCAACTGATGCTCTTGCCGATCGAATCGGACGTGAAATGGGCCGTGTCGATCTTCAGCCGTGCGATGACCCGCCGGAGCGCCTGCACGCTGTCGCCGACGTCGTAGATCGTGTAGTTCTCCTCAAGTCCGACCAGCGGTGCGTATTTCCGGAGCAATCGCGCGCAGAAGCGGTGGAAGGTGCCGAGCCAAACGGATGGGTTCGGCACGAGGCTCTCCACCCGGCTCCGCATCTCCTCCGCCGCCTTGTTGGTGAAGGTCAGGGCGAGTATCTGATTTCCGGGCACGCCGTGTTCGAGCAGATGGGCAATACGATGGGTGACCACCCGGGTCTTGCCGCTGCCGGGCCCCGCCAGGATGAGCAAGGGGCCTTCGATGTGCGAGACGGCTTCGCGCTGTGCTTCCGTGAGGTCCTGGAGATGGTGCAACGTAGCGTTCCTTCGAGATCGATGGCCTTGATTTCCCGCAGAATCGCCCAAGTATACGCCGTTGGGAGCACGAGGTAACCCCCCCTCGTTGGGGCATGGCGGTTTGCCATTCGGGCGTCGGAAAACCGTTTGAAAAGGCGGGAGAAATCCCCTATTTCCCCATAGCCCCCACTACTCAACTTGCCCCGAACGGCTATACTTGCCCCTTTGCGTTGGTATTTCCAACACGAATTCAACAATACGGATTCAAACTGGGAGGGACCCCATGGGAAACCGAATTCCGCTGGAAACCGGTTCGCACGCCAGGGAATTGACCGAGAAGTTGGAGATGAGCATGGCGGAGATCGGCTTGTCGGTCCGCACCATCAATTGTCTGGAAGATCGGGGGATTTTCACGGTCGACAATCTGCTCCACTGCACGCGTGACGATTTGTTGGCGATTTCCAATTTTGGTGAGAAGACCTTGGAGGAGGTTTATCGGGCACTCGAAGGAGTCGGGTTTTATCGCAAATCGCGGCGTTCGAAAGAAGGCGGGCAACTGCGACGAAAGAAGCCCCGCTAGGGCTCGCCGGGCGCCGTGCCGGAGAACGCACTTTGGCTCCTAGACTACGATACTACGGGAAGAAACGGGGGGACCGCCGAACCGGCTCCCACACGCTTGGCAGCGCGGCCGACGCCCTTTTCTACGCCATTTTCCTCCTGATCGGGTGTGGGGGTCTGGCGGCGCTGATCGTCTTTCTTGTGGTCCCCGAGTGGCGTGTCAATAACGAGTTTGTCGAGTGTACGTGTACGGTTACCGACAGGCAGATCGCCGAGAAGGAGGGTGACGACGGCAAACTCTACCGCGCGGAAATCGAAATCGAGTACGAAGTCGGCGGGGTCACTCACGTCAAGCGGACTTACGATAGCGCCACCGCCTGGGACCGGCCCGGCTCTTATGCCGGCGACCGGGAAGCCGCGCAGCAGATCCTCGATCAGTTTGTTGTGGGGGAAGAGCGCGTGTGCTGGTACGATCCGGCCGATTCGAACAAGGTGGTTCTCGTCCGGGGGAACCGGTGGTGGATATGGATCATTTTCATCATACCGGTTTCGTTCATCGTGATCGGCGGCGGCGGCTTGATCTACCGGCTGTTGCACTGGGGTAAATCGGCCGAATATCGTGCTGCAATGGCCCAGCGCGGGGCCGACCGCAACGGTTTCAGCCGCAACGGGCGGCCGGATCGAACGTTCCCGAACATCCCGGCCGGGGCCGACATCACCAACAGCCCCGGCACCACCTTGGCCTATCGTTTGCCTATCAGCGCCTCACCCGGCTGGAAACTGTTCGGGATATTGTTGGTTTGTCTTTTTTGGAACGGCATCGTATCGGTTTTCGTGGTTATTGCCGTAAGCGGCCATCTGGAAGGGAAACCGGAGTGGTTTCTCGACGTTTTCCTTATTCCGTTCGTTGCCGTGGGAATCGGGTTGATATTTCTGTTCCTCCGGCAGTTTCTGGTCACGACGGGCATCGGGCCGACGATGGTCGAGATTTCCGATCATCCCCTGGCCCCCGGCGGGCAGTATCGCCTGTTCGTTTCCCAGACCGGTCGCCTTCAGGTGAACTCGCTGGTTGCCTCCCTGGTCTGCCAGGAGGAAGCCACCTATCGCCAGGGAACCGACACCCGCACCGAAACCCGCGAGGTCTGCCGCGAAGAGGTCTTCCGCCGCGAGGCCTTCGACATCCAGCGGGGATTTCCTTTCGAGGCCGATATCGAGCTGACGGTGCCCCACGGGGCCATGCACTCCTTTAAGGCGGAACACAACGAAATCCAGTGGAACCTCATCGTGGAGGGTGATATTGCCGGGTGGCCCGACTACTCGCGATGCTTCCCCGTCATCATTCGTCCCAACGACGGCCGGAACGAGCCATGAACGACCGATCGGTGACAATCCTGTTCGACGGCAACGGCCGCGTCTACGAACCGGGCCAAGTGCTCGCGGGCGAGTACCGGCTCGAATCGGTCGATCCCGGCTCGGTCAAGTCGATCGAGGTTTCCGTGCTTTGGTATACGGAGGGCAAGGGCGACGAAGACATGGCCGTCCACGAGTTCTGGCAATTCAGCGCCGACGACGGCGATTGGATCGACCCGATGCGCCCGGCCCGATTCAGCACGACCTTGCCGAACAGCCCCCTGAGCTACGACGGCGTGATCTTGAAAGTCCGCTGGTGCGTTCGCGTTCGGGTGTTTTATCATCGGGGGAAGGACCTGGTCGGCCAGCAGGCGTTTCAATTGGGCGGCGTTCCGCCGGTTGAGGTTTCAACGTCGTGAGCGGGCAAATCGAACCTTCTGACACGGACAACCCATTCTCGACCCGGCGCGTTCGCCCGGGGGCCGTGCCGTTTCTTTTTGACGGCGGCCAATCTGCCGCACGGTTGGTCGAGCGATTGAAGGAGAACGGCTGGCGGGGGCAAATCGTCGGGCCGCACGGCGCCGGAAAGTCGGCGCTGCTGGCGACCCTGATACCCGTCATCGAACTGGCCGGACGCCGCACGCTGCTGGTCGAACTCCACAACGGCCGGCGGCGCCTGCCGGCGGGATTGCTCCGCACGGACACTCCCGCGGAACCGACCGTGCTGGTTGTTGACGGCTACGAGCAACTCGGCCGCCTGAGTCGTTTCCGGCTGCGGCGATTCTGCCGCCGCCGCGGACTCGGTTTGCTGGTCACATCCCATCGCCCCGTCGGGCTACCGGACTTGTATCGTCCGACAACCGATTTGGAGCGGGTGGAACGTCTCGTCGAACATCTCCAACGGGATTATCCCGTGCAGGTAACGCCCGAAGAGGTCGCCGAACGTTTTGCCGAGGAGGGGGGAAACCTGCGGGAGGTGCTGTTCGATCTCTACGATCTCTACGAGGCCCGGCGGAGATGCCAATAGGCCCCTTTACCGGTCGTATTGATTGTAGCGGTTGTAGCGGTGCCGCCATTTCTCCGGCAAGGATTGGCTGAGAAGTCGGTGCTAGCATACTCGTGCCAGCGGTTGCAGGCGACATTTCTCGGGACCGGCCGCACATTCCTGCCTTTGCCGGGCGAATTCCTGACCTACGCTTAAAAGAGGCAACGTCAAGATCACCATGAACCAAATGCCCGGTCCGAAGCGTAGAGTTCCCGGGACAGGAAAGTGCAACCAAATGCCGAATTCGGCGGGACACGCGCTTGACAGGACGGCCTCGAAACGGTCCCATAGAAATAAACCCCTTTTCCTGCAGTATGGAGTTACAAAATGATGTTTACCAAGATGCACGGGGCAGTTGTGGCGTGCGGGCTTGCGATAGCACTGCTTGCACTGCCTGCGGAGACGCATGCCTTCGGATGTCTTGACGGTCTGTTCGGATGTGGTCCGGCGCCGTGCGCCCCGGCGTTCACTCCGCCCGCTTGTCCATCGCCTTGCGCCAGTTACTATCCGGCGTGCAACCCTTGTGCTCCAACAGTCTGCACGGCCTGCTATCCGACGGTTTGTACGACGTTGCGCTATGTGCCGCGGACGTCGTACAGACTGCAACGCGTGCCCTTGACGAGTTACCGCACGGTCGCCGCCTGCGATCCGTGTACCGGTTGCCCGGTGACGGCATATCGCCCGGTAACGAGGATGAGCATCTTGCCGCGATTGGTGCCCTACACCACGTACCGCCCTGTCTATATGCCGGCGTCCTACTCGTACAGTGCTTGCAATCCGTGTTGCACTCCGGCGAGTTGCAACCCGTGCTCCGCCCCGGCAAGCTGCAACCCGTGTGGAACGAGTCTTGGTTCGTTCGGATCGTGTGGAAGCGGGGCATGTGGAATTCCCCTCTCTTCGGGCAGCACGGGCTGTTCGAGTTGCAGTGCGACGGCCCCGGCAACGACCGATTCCGCGCCGGCCCCTGCTCCAAAGACCTTCCAGGACAACTCGCAAACGGAATCGACCCGTACGCTGAAGGCGGCGCCGAAGATCGACGCGCAGTTGAAGTCGCTTCCGGTGCCGAAACTCTTCGATCCGAACAGCCGCTCGGCGGCGAAACCGATGCGTCAGGCGTCACCCATTCGCTTGATCAGTATGCCGTCGCAGCCGGCACCGGCCGACGACGACGGGGGGTGGCGAGCTTCGCGAGACTGACAGCACCCGACCAAACCGGCCAACACAGACCCGCAGCGCCCGCCTCCGATCTTCGGAGGCGGGCCGTTTTTGTTGACGGGTTGTACGACGGCCTTCCAAGGCCGTCGCCATCGAAGAAATCCAGCTTCCCAACCTCCAAAAAGCCGCGACCGTTGAGGCTGTGACTTTTTGGCGTTTGACACGTTCAGTCTGTAGGGAACGCCCTCTGTGGCGTTCCGGGAAGCAGCAACGAGCGTGTTTTCCGGGTTTCGGAACGCCACAGAGGGCGTTCCCTACAAAAAGTCACAGCCTCGTTGGTTGCGCCAAACACGGGTCGCGACGGTTTCCAGCAGCGCTTGGCGCGACCAGCGGTCGCGGCTTTTTGGGCAATGGCGAAGTTATCTCTGAGCGGCGCCTTGGTTGGCAAGTGCCAATCTCTCGCAAAAAGGAGGGGCTCCACCGTCCGGCAACGGTGGTTACACGCCGTTTTCCGACAAAGGCTGGCCCCATCCGCCTCGGTTGGGTAAACTCGGGCAGGACGAGTCTCCAATCCAGCAACCCGATACCATGCCTGCCAACCTGACCCAGCAATATCTCAAGGCCGAGGAAGAGTATCGCCGGGCGACGACCCTTGACGAGGAACTGAAGTGCCTCCAGGTGATGCTCCAGGAGATCCCCAAGCACAAGGGAACCGATCACCTCCAGGCCCAGATCAAGTCGAAAATTGCCAAGGCGAAGCGAGAAATCGCCTCCGAAAAGAGCACGGCCAAGAAGAAATCGAGGGGATTGCGGATCCCGCGACAGGGCGCGGGGATGGCCATACTTCTTGGGGGGCCAAACGCCGGAAAGAGCCAGATCGTTACCAGCCTTACCAGGGCAACCCCCCAAGTCGCCCCTTATCCCTTCACCACGACGGTGCCCGCCCCAGCGATGATGCCCTGGGAAGACGTTGCCGTCCAACTGATCGACACCCCGCCGATCACGGCCGACTACATCGAGACGCACCTGCACGGGCTCACCCGGGCGGCCGATCTGGCCCTGTTGGTGGTCGATCTCGGGAGCGACGACGGCATCGAGCAGTGCCAGGATGTGCTCGAACGGCTCTCCAACACGAAGACCCGGTTGGCCGCCACCTCGTTTCTCGATGAGGAGGACGTCGGGCTCTCGTATACGAAGACATTCCTGGTGCCCAACAAGATTGATTTGCCGGAGGCGGCCGACCGGCTCACAATGTTGCACGAGCTGTGCCCGCTCGACTTCGCCGAGTACGTCGTCTCGGCCAAGGAAGGAACGAACCTGGAGCCCCTGCGCAACGCGATTTACGAATCCATGGACGTTGTCCGGGTCTACACGAAACTGCCGTCGGCGAAAGAGCCCGACATGAACCGTCCGTTTACCATCCGTCGCGGCAGCGACTTGATCGACCTGGCGGGCCAGGTACACAAGGACTACGTCGAGAACCTGAAATTCGCCCGGGTCTGGGGAACCGCCGTCCACGACGGAACACAAGTCAAGGGCGATTACGTTCTGCACGACAAGGATATTGTGGAGCTGCACATGTAGTTGAGAGTCCAGAGTCGAGAGTCCAGAGTATTCCCAACTCTTGACCTTATGCTCTCAACTCCGGACTCTCAACTCTGGACTCAGCCATGACCAATTCCGACATTGCCGCCGTTTTCGACCAGATCGCCGATCTGCTGGAGTTTCAGGGGGCGAACCCCTTCCGGATTCGGGCGTATCGCAACGGCGCCCGCACGATCAGCGATCTGACGGAATCGGTCAACCAGATCATTGAAGACGAGGGACGCGCGTTGACCGATCTGGACGGCATCGGCAAGGACCTTGCCGAGAAGATCACCACGCTGGTCGAAACCGGCTCGCTCCCGATGCTCGAAGAGCTGCTCGAAGAGATCCCGGAAAGCGTTCTGGCGATCCTCCGCGTGCCGGGGCTCGGGCCGAAACGGGCGGCCATCCTCTATCACGAACTGCAAATCACCACACTCGACCAGCTCCGCGCGGCGTGCGAGGCCGGGGAGGTTCGCGGCCTGAAAGGGTTCGGCGCCAAAACCGAGGAAAAGATCCTCGATGGAATCGACATCGCCGGCGAGGCCGAGCAGCGAATCCTCTGGTACACGGCCGACCAGCACGTCCAGGCGATCCTCGCCCATCTGCGGCAGTGCGGCGCCGTCGAGCAGTTCGAGGTCGCCGGGAGCTACCGCCGGGGGAAAGAGACCGTCGGCGATCTCGATTTCCTGGCCGTCGCCAAGGATTCGGCCGCGGTGATGAATCATTTCGCGACCTATCCCCATCTCGCCGGCGTCATCGCCCGGGGCGACACGAAAATGTCGATCCGGCTGACCGGCCGGTTGCAGGTCGATCTCCGCGTGGTCCCGGCCGAGTCGTTCGGGGCAGCGATGCAGTACTTCACCGGCTCCAAGAACCACAATATCGTGCTCCGGGGTATGGCGAAGAAGCAAGGCCTGAAGATCAGCGAATACGGCGTCTTCCGCGGCACGAAGTCGATCGCCGGCAAGACCGAAGAGGAGGTCTACGCCGCGATGGACCTGCCCTGTTTCCCGCCGGAGTTGCGCGAGGCCCGACGCGAGTTCGAGTGGGCCGAAGCCGGCGCGTTGCCGGACCTGATCACCCTGAAAGACATCCGCGGTGATCTGCACATGCACAGCACCCACAGCGACGGCCGCGCGACGATCGAAGAAATGGCCGCCGCCGCCAAACGCCGGGGGCTGAAATACATCGCCATGACCGAACACTCCAAGAGAGTCTCGATGGCAAACGGGCTCGACGCCAAACGACTCCGCCGGCAATTCGACGAAATCGACCGCCTCAACGAACGGCTCAAGGGAATCAAGGTGCTCAAGGGCATCGAGTGCGACATCCTGGAAAAAGGCGGGCTCGATCTCGACGACGACGTCCTCAGCGAGGCCGATTGGGTCCTGGTCAGCATCCACTACGGCCAGAAGCAGTCGCGTAACCGGATCACCAGGCGGGCGATCGAGGCCCTGGAGAATCCAAACGTCAGTGCGATGGCCCATCCGACCGGCCGATTGCTCCTGAGCCGGCAGCCGTACGACATCGACCTCGATGCGGTCCTGGAAACGGCCCGAAAACGCGGCAAGTTCATGGAACTCAACGCCCAGCCCGACCGGCTCGATCTGGACGACGTCGCGTGTGCGGCAGCCAAGAGACTCGGCGTGCCGATTGTCATCTCGACCGACGCCCACAGCATCGAGGGGCTCGACTTCATGCGGTGCGGCATTCTCCAGGCCCGCCGTGCCGGGTTGACCAGGGAAGACGTTGCCAACACGCGGACCTGGGCGCAAATGCGGAAGATGATAGGGAAGAAATAGGGGGCGGCCTCCGTGTGCCGTCCGCGATGGAGTTTTTTGTAGGGTGGGACCAGGAGCGAAGCGACGCCGGCCCACCAACACGAGAAAAACGCAGCAAATCTGGTGGGCCGGCGCGGCCTGAGGGCCGCTGGTCCCACCCTACGACTTTTCCTTGCAGCAAGCAGCGGTACGGTTCTGCGAATAATCCGGGTTACTGCGCCGTGTGCTCGTTATGCAACACCGTGTGATGGAAAAAAGTTCGCTTGTGTTGAAAAAAGTCCCCATGTTGCCAAAACGCATGGTACTTTACCCATAGTGGAATATTGCGCAGTTTACCTCACACGGAATTCTTCAGGGACCGCCATGGAGCGTTCGGGGAAGAAGGTCCGAATTTTTGTTGCCGCGCTTGTGGTCTGCGCGCTGGTGGGGGGTTGTGCGAATCTGCAAACGACGCGGATCGACCCGACCGGCGAGCATCTCTTCGTCCAGGGCCCCGTCGCCGCCACCCCGCAATTCCGCGAACATCCGTACAAGTCGCCCTGCCGGGAGGACGACGCGGCGGTGACGCTGCACCCCGGCAACACGGTGGCCCCGGTCGGCAGCGAGGTCATCCTCGTGGCGGGCGTGGCCGGTGCGGACAACTATCTGCGAACCAACCGGCGCCTGGAGTGGTCGCTTTCGCCCGGCGGCATGGGGCAGTTCGTGGCGGTCGGGCGGAACGGGCCGGTCGACCTGATGGTGGGCGACTTCAACCGCCCCCGAAAAATCGACAATACCTTTGCCATCGGCAGCACCTCGCGGAAGCAACTTCGCCTGACGCGGGGGACGCCCGACCCGGGTGACGACGTCCGCGTATTGCGCGGGCAAGGGTGGATCTCGGTCAGCTCGCCCGCCGAAGGGACAAGCCACGTGATGGTGTATGCCCCGTCGGTTCCGTCTTGGGCGTGTCATACGCGCACGGCGTCGATCCATTGGATCGACGCGGCATGGCAGTTGCCGCCGCCGGCGATCAATCCGGCCGGGGCCGCCCACACGCTCACCACGACCGTGGTGCGACACACGGACCAGGAGCCTTGCGAGGGGTGGCTGGTGCGTTACGAGATCGTCGATGGTCCGGCGGCAGGTTTTTCGCCGGACGGAACCATGGCTATCGAGGTAACCACCGACTCTGCGGGCCAGGCAAGCGCGGAAATCATCCAAAGAGAACCGAAACCGGGTGTAAACAAGATCGCGGTCCAGATCATCCGCCCGGCGGCCAAGGGCGGCCCGCAAGGGAAACGTTTGGTGGTGGGAGGCGGCTACACGACGAAGACGTGGACCGCCCCCGATCTGGCCATCCGGAAATCGGGGCCGTCGGTCGCCGGCCTGAAATCGCAGGTGACGTACGAGATCGAGGTCTCGAACCCGGGCGACATGCCGGCCGAGGACGTCGTTGTTACCGACGAGTTGCCCGAGACGCTCGCCTACATCGCCGCCGATCCCCCGGCGGAGAAAGAGGGCGAGAAGCTGCGGTGGACGATCGGGCAACTCGGGGCCGGCGAGGCCCGATCGATTCAATTGAATTGCCTGGCCATGCAGCGCGGCAGCGTGGTCAACTGTGCCGACGCCACAGGGAAGGGCGATCTGAAGGCGAGCGACTCCGCCACGACCAGCGTCGAGACGGCCGAGCTGGACGTCCAAACGAGCGGCCCGGCCCGGGCGGCCGTCGGCGGGAAAGTGACTTTTGCCATCGTCATCACAAACCGGAGCCAGGTGCCCACCGGCGAACTCATGGTCAAGGACCGGTTCGATGCGGGGTTGGAACATGCGGCGGCCACCAGCCCGATCGAGCGCGAATTGAGAGTCCTGCAACCCGGCGCTTCGCAACAGTTGAACGTGATATTTCAGGTGACGAAACCGGGGCGGCTTTGCCATCGGGTCGAGGTCAGCGACGCCGAAGGGATCGTCGGCCGGGCGGAGGGATGTGTCGTGGCGGCGGCGGCTCCTTCCGGCACGCCCTCGCCAGGCGCCGGGGTTCCGAGCCCCAAGGCGGGAGTTCCCGCCGACGGCGGCGGTGCGGCTGCACCCAAGCCGCCCGCCCGCCCTTCCGTTTCGGTAACCAAGATCGGCCCGAAGCAGCGCAACGTAGACCAGACCGCCCGATTCACGATCGACGTGGCCAACGACGGGAACCAGACGTTGACGAACGTAAAGGTCGTCGACGACTACGACGCGGCCCTCTACCCGAACATGGCGAGCGAGGGAAACAAGTTCGAGGACAACCGGCTGGTGTGGATCATCGATCGCCTTCCGGCCGGCCGGGTGACGCAGTTGGAAGTCCACTGCAAGTGCCTGAAGGAAGCGGCCCGGGCCTGCAATCGCGTGACGGTAACGACTCTCGAAGGGGTGGGGGCGGAGGCGGAGGCCTGCCTGGCGATCAGCCCCGCGCCCGGCCGGTTGAACATCGAGGTGGGCGACCTGCTCGATCCGGTCCGGCTCGGCAAGGAACTGACGTACGAGGTCCGCATCTCGAACGACGAGACGACGCCCGACCGGCAGGTGGTGCTGGTCGCGACGGTTCCGCCGGGGATGATGCCGGTTCCGATCGGCACGAGCGGGCCGCGGCAGGTCCGCTTTACCATCAAGGACCAAACCGTCCGCTTCGACCCCCTGCCGCAAATCGATCCCGGCGAAAAACTCTCTTATCGCATCCGCGTCGGCACCCGGCGCCCCGGCACCTTCCACTTCCGTATCGAACTGACCAGCCAGAACCAACCGCAACCGACGGTGGCGGAGGAGAGTACGGAAGTGTTTGAGTAGAGGGAAGAAGGCAAAGGGAAGAGGGAAGAGGGTTTAGTGGGCAGGGTTCAGGATCTCCTTACAAACGTGTCTTCCGAGTCCTGAACCCTGAACCCTGAACCCCCTCAGCAGTCGGCCGACTGCAACATGGACTTGCAGAGTCTCTAAAACGCAAAGAATAACCCTCTTCCCTCTGCCCTCTCCCCTCTCCCCCTTTCCCCTACGCACCGATAAACGGAAAACCCCCGCTGAATGGTGGGCGTGCTTTCCCATCTTACACGGCTACTTGTAGGGCCACCCCAGGTCGGGTACACTAACGCAAGGCCCTGGAAATAACATGCCACACGAGTTGAGTCGAGAGTTCAGAGCAAAAGCCCTGGCACTGCGTGCCAGGGTTCCGGTGGAACAGGGTACGATTGGAATGCTATTTCCTGGGGCTTGCCTATTGACGCTTGCATAGTCGGTAAACCATCTCAGGCGCCCGTTCTGCGGAGGGAATCATGGCCGAACCGTTCGATCCCTACTACAAGTGGCTGGCAGTTCCGCCGGAGGACCAGCCGCCCGATTTCTACCAGCTCGTCGGCGTACACACCTTCGAGGCCGATCCCGACGTGATCGAAAACGCCGCCGACCAGCGCATGGTCCACCTGCGGACATTTCAGTCGGGCAAGCACAGCGAGGAATCGCAAAAACTCCTCAACGAAGTCGCTGCCGCCAAGATCGTCCTGCTGAATCCGGAGAAGAAGGCCAAATATGACGAAACGCTCCGGGAGCAGATGCGGCTCAAAGCGGCGGGTGAGGACGACGAGGAAATTTCTTCCCAACTGATCGGCTTCCTCCGGGCAGTCGAGCTGGACAAAGAGGCGGCGGCGAAGCCGAAACCTGCCGTGTCGCAACCCGTCAAGCAACCCGCCACTGCTTCGGCAGCAGCGGACGACGCTGCGAAGAAACGCTTGATGTTCATCGGTGCCGGGACAGGCGTCCTCCTCTTGCTCCTTATCATTGGCGTCTGGATTCTCGTGTCGGGTGGTGGGCCGGAGGAGGTGGCTGGGACGCCTGGAACTCCGAAGGGCCAAGCACCACCGCCACCACCGCCAACTTCTCCTCAGCCGAAAGCAACGCCCTCGACTCCGACTCCACCATCAGTCGATCCCGACGCTGCTTCTGTTCCGACAAGCCCGCCGCCTTTGACTCGTACCCCCGTTGACATCTCACAACTTCCAAAAGGTTTCACCATCGACCTGGGCAGCGATGTCAAGATGGAGTTCGTGTTGATTCCACCGGGTGAGTTCATGATGGGGTCAACGGAGGCGGAGCAGAATGCGATGTTGAGAGAGGCAGAATCTGGTGGTGCCTACGGGGCGGTTCAGAGCATACCAGGCGAAGTCCAACATCGTGTGAAGATCGCGAAGCCGTTCTACCTCGGGAAGTACGAAGTAAGCCAAGCTCAGTGGCAAGTAGTTATGGAAGACGAATCGTCTGAACACAGAGGCCCGATGAGTCCTGTCTCAGTGAGTTGGAATGACTGTCAGGCTTTTCTAAGCAAACTCAACGAGGAGTTCACGACCACAGCCGCGAAGTTTGCACTGCCAACCGAGGCTCAATGGGAATACGCCTGTCGTGCAGGAACGGCCACGGCGTTTTGCTTCGGCGACGGACCGGGAATGCTTGGGCAGTACGCGTGGTTCCGTGGCAACTCCACGGGCAAGCCCCACCCAGTGGGCAAGAAGAAGCCGAATCAGTGGGGGCTGTTTGACATGCATGGGAATGTGTGGGAGTGGTGTGGCGATTGGTACGGAGCCGAATACTACGAGTTGTCCGCAACGCACGATCCGACTGGTCCACCTGATGGTCAGCGACGTGTCAAACGCGGCGGGAGTTGGACTCGCCTCCCAGTGGAGAACCGATCGGCAGCCCGCGGTTCGGATCCGCCGGTGCAGCGTCGTAAAGACGCAGGCTTCCGTGTGATGTGTTCGGGAGTACCCGAAACCGCGGAGCCGGATGTCAGTCCACCGATTGCAGCCGTGACCCCGCCAGTACCCCAACCGCCTACCACTGAACCAACAACGCCTGAACCGGCACCAACCCCAAAAAAGAAACTCCCCGTCCCCTCCACCACTGTACAAGCGCCCGTCTCCGAGCAATTGGAGCAGATATACAACCTCTCCAAGCTCAAAGTGCCCTCCGAGAAGCTCAAGATGGCCAAAGAGCTGTTGAATCTGGCTAGGCAACCGAACACAAAACCTGTCGAGAAGTTCGTCCTATTTCGCAAGGCGACCGAACTAGCGACTGGCGGCGGTGACGCCCTGTTCATGCTTGAAGTCATCGACGCCATGGAGGCTGATTTCAGGGCCGACGTTCTGAGAATCAAGGGGCAGATGCTGAGGGCTTTTGCGGGCAACGCCAATACATCGACGGAGAAGGCGTCATTGCTGGAGGCAACCAAGGAGTATGTGGCCGAGGCGATGGCCCAGGAGCGGTACGACTACGCCCTGGCCGCCGCCAAGCTGACGCAAGAGGCGTGCAAAGGATCGTCGAGCGGAACCATTCGGAAAGGGGCGATCGACCTCCGCGACCGGGTCCAGCGGCTCGCCGACGAGCAACAGAAGCTCAAGGGTGCCCTGGCCCGACTCAAAGCGAATCCCGCCGACCGGGCGGCACATCTGCTCGTTGGGCAGATCTACTGCTTCACGAAGAACGACTGGGAGGCGGGCTTGCCGCACTTGGCCAAGGGCAGCGATGCCCGGCTGGCAAGAATGGCGGATGTGGACGCCAAATCTCCGACCGATACTGCCCTTCAAGCCAAGCTGGCCGACGCATGGTGGGACTTGGCCGAGACCCGCAAAGGCGACGAGAAGGACGCCATGCTCGTCAGGGCGGCCTACTGGTACAAGAAAGCCCTCCCAGGGATCGGCGGCCTCGCCAAGGCCAAGACGGACAAGCGGTTGGCTGAGTTTGCGAGGATGGGGGAGTTGATGGCGAGGCTGAAGGAGTTGGAAGCGGCGAGCAAGCCTGTTGCTACGCCGGTCAAGCCGCCTGAGCAACCGTCATTTCCGCCCAGCACCGTGGGTACAAGACCGTTGCCGCCCGAGCGATCCGGTCCATTCACCGTTGACAAGACAGGTGAGGGGGTAACCGAAAGTGTTGCCGCAAGTCAAACGAGGGCTCTCTTCAACGGCAAGAATCTTGAAGGATGGGTTATCATGGGAAAGGGAAGAGCCGTATCAGCTATTGATGGAGGCTGGACCGTTGATCCTAGCCGAGGTGTTCTCATGTGCGACGAGAAGAAATGGAATGGAGTGTGGTCAGTTGATTCCTTTCAGGATTTCATTCTTACACTCGAATGGAGATGGCGTCCAGGGCACACAGCCAAGCCGAATGGGAGTGGCGTCGTTGTCCGTACCAACGGTTTCAATTCTAAGGGACTCGATCCTAAAGGAATCGAGATTGATCTCAGGCCGAAAAAAGGGGCTGGGACAGGGGCATTCCTTGCTTACGAAGTTCCGTTGCGCAACCATGAGGGGGCAATAGACGGGTTCAAGGAACGTCGGCTTGGATGTCTGAGGCAGGCAGATAGGAATGGTGATGAATGGACCCCGTGTGAAATCGAGTGTATCGGCGATGAGATCACCGTAAAGATAAATGGGACCCTCGTGAATCGGGCCACTAATGCACCGCTGGCCAAGGGGAAGATTGTTCTCCGCAACCAGTTCTCGGGGGTTGAGTTTCGCAACATAAAACTGCGTGAGGTTGTCAAGCCGCCTGCTGCACCAGCAAGACCGCCACAAACGCAGTCGACACTCCCAAAGGAACGCTCGGTTGATTTCGGAGGTGGCGTCAAGATGGAGTTCGTGTTGATCCCCGCAGGGGAGTTTGTGATGGGATCGCCTGAAGCGGAGCGGCAGGAGATGTTGGAAGCAGCAAAAGCCCGTAACCTTGAGTGGGCGATTCGAATGATTCCTTCCGAGGGACCACAACATCGTGTGAAGATCAGCAAACCATTTTACCTGGGTAAGTACGAAGTGACCCAGGCCCAATGGCAGGCGGTGATGAGCAACAATCCGTCGAAGTTCCAGGACCCAATGCATCCGGTCGAGCAAGTGAGTTGGGATGATATCCAACCGTTCCTGGCGAAGCTGAACATGCGATTTGAGAAGAAAGAGATGAGATTTGGTTTGCCGACTGAGGCCCAGTGGGAATATGCTTGCCGTGCCGGGACGACAACGACGTTCAGCTTTGGGGACAATCCGGCACTGTTTGCACAGTATGGCTGGTACAGGGACAATTCGGGCGGCAAGACGCACCCTGTGGGGCAACGGAAGCCGAATGCGTGGGGATTGTACGACATGCACGGCAATGTGTTTGAATGGTGTTCGGACTGGTATGGGAAGGAGTATTACCGGCAATCCCCAGCGGTTGACCCGACTGGTCCGCCGACCGGCTCATGCCGTGTGTTTCGCGGCGGCTGTTGGCGTAATCTACCACAGTTTGCCCGTTCGGCGTTTCGCTTCGCCCCCCTGCCGAGCGACCGTCGCTACGACTTGGGCTTCCGCGTCATTTGTACCCGCACCACTCCCGGCACGACACCCACTACCAAACCACCAGCCATCCCCGTGCGACCACCACAAACAACGTCAGGTGCAACTCCGGTCTGGACGCCACTTCTGGACTCGCCAGACAAGCTTGCGAAATGGAAGCCAGTAGCCAAAACAACGTCATACGAAATGGAACATACGAACGGAGTGGTTACGCTGACTGGTGTGGGCATGGTTTACCCTATTGAGGCAAGGGATATGATAGTCCGTGCGAAGGTGAAAAAGACGCCCGAGGGCAACGCATCGCTTTTTCTCCGTCATTCGAAAGAGGGTTATTATGCTGCGTGCTTCTTCGGAAGCGTGGGACAAAACGCTCGGTTCCTGGTCGGAAAGCGTACCGGCCCGGGCCCGAGTGGCTGGCAAAGACTCCAGGTCCGCCCTTGGCCGAAGGCTACAGACGGTTTCTTTGAGTTTGGTTTTGGTGCCGTCGGTAAAACCTTGCGTGTCTATGCAAACGGGCAGCCCATCATAGAAGTCCACGATTCGTCTTTCTCAAATGGCAGGCCGGGATTTGAAGCACATCAAGGATGCACAGCCCAATTCCGCGACGTCGAAATCCAGATCTTGAAGAAGTAGAGGGAGGGAAGAGAGAAGTTCCCAAGTCCCGAACCCCCAGCCCCTAACTTTATAGCCCCGCTGAATCTTACCCATCCTCAAACTCCCACACGCCGTCTTCCCTCACTATCAACGCCGCGTGCCTTACCTTGTGGCCGGACTCTGTAAACGCCACCACGGGGCTCGTCCCCGTGGAGCGATGATTGACCACTAAGCGAAAGTCGAATTCCCGCCCGCATTCTCCCCTTCCGGCCGCCGCCGGCGGCGGCCGGAAGGGGAGTGAGGGTTGTTCTCGGGACCGTGGTAGTGGTCAATCATGGCTCCACCGGGCCAAGCCCGGCGGTCGTCCACTGTCGACTGTCCTGGTACAACTACCGCTGCTGCGTCCGGCCGGAGAGGTAGAATTCGCCCTGGCCGAGGCGCAAGGTTTCGACCCGGATGAGCCTGTCGTCCTGGTCGCGGGGCGGGGGGATCGTAATGACGGCGACCGGATCGCCCCGGGCCTGGCGCCACTCCAACCGGCAGTCGGCGTCTGCGGCGGCCTGCGAAACGGCCTCAAGGATGTTGTCCAGCGGCAGCGGCACCACGCCTACCCTGGCCTTGCAGATTTTCAGCGCGAAGACGTTCGGCTCGGGCACGGACGGCTCGACCGTGAGCGTGACCACCCGTCGCACGTTGCCGTATTGAAAGCGGCACGAGAGCATGACCTGCTCGGGCCGGATCGCCACGCGGAGATCGCTCACTTCGCGGGGGACGGCATTGGCATGGTTCTCGACGAGATCGACCGCCAGCCAGCCGTTGACTTGTCCTTCGGTGAACAGGGCCTCCCATTGGCCTTCCTTTTTCACGTCGCTGATCAGCGTGGTGGTCTTCTGGAGCATCTCGTCGCTGGCCTCGCGGGCGGTAACGGGATCCACCGCAACGGCCTCGCGGTACCATTTCGGCTCGACCTTCGTGCCTTGGTAGAGCCCAAACAGGACGATCGCGGCCAGCAGCAAAATGCCGCCGATGATGACGCCGGCGATGATGAGCTTTCTTCGCACGTGTCTACGGTTGTTTCTTGCGGCACCCCGCCCCCTCCTGCCGCCGTTGGCTCGTCGGCGCCAGGGGGAGAAACGTGGGGGAATTGGACTTTCGGCTAGTGGTCAATCATCGCACCACGGGGACGAGCCCCGTGGTGGCGTTTGCAGTTTAGGTGACAGGTGCTTCGTTCAGTGGGCTACACGTCGGGCAGTCTGGCGTGCGGGATGTCGTCCGGGTCAAGGCCCATTCTGCGGACCTTCTCTCGCGCCAATGCGTAGTCTGCTTCGTCAACGGCGTTGTTGAGGAGGAACTCAGCCTTTCGCTCGGGCGTGTAGGTCTCCGAAAACCGAGCAATTCCGTCGGTCTGTCGATCTTCTGGACTACTCATTCTATATCACAAATCGTAGCAGTGCGTACTGTTTCTTCCCGGATCGCAGCACCATGGTCGTTTCACTGGCGAGGTCGGCGGGCCCGAGGCGTGTATCGATGTCTCCCACGCGGCGGTTGTTCACGTACGCACCGCCCTGCTGGATTGTTCGCCGGGCTTCGCCCTTGGTTCTTGCCAGCCCGGCCGCAACGAAGGCATCGATAATAGGCAACCCTTCGCCGGAGAGCTGTTCTCGGGCGAGTTCCTTGCTCGGCACGTCGGCGAAAATGCCCGCCAGTTGCGCATCGGTCAGCTCGCTGATCTCGGCGCCGAAGAAGATGTCGGTTGCCCGCTGGGCCGCAGACAGCCCTTCGTTGCCGTGGACCAGTCGTGTCAGCTCGGTCGCCAATCGGCGTTGCGCAACACGCCGGCCGCGGTCGGTGTCGTGCCCGGCCAGGACCGACTCGATCTCCTCTCGCCCGAGATCGGTGAAGAAGCGGAGACACTTCCCGACGTCGGCGTCGTCGAGGTTGATCCAATACTGGTAGAAGTGATAGGGGCTGGTCCTTTCGGCGTCGAGCCAGAGGGCGCCGCTTTCGGTCTTACCCATCTTCGTGCCGTCGGCCTTGGTCAGCAGCGGGCAGGTCATGCCGTAGAGTTGCACGCCGCGTAGCCTCCGGGCGAGGTCGATGCCGGCCGTGATGTTGCCCCACTGGTCGCTGCCGCCGACCTGGATCTCGCAGCCGTACTCGTTATGGAGCTGGACGAAGTCGTACGCCTGGAGCAGCATGTAGCTGAACTCGGTGTAGCTCAGGCCGCTGTCAGTGCGGTCGAGCCGGCTGCGGACCGAGTCCTTCGCGAGCATGACGTTGACGGGAAAGTGTTTTCCGATGTCGCGGAGGAACTCGAGGTAGCCGAACTTGCCCATCCAGTCGTAGTTGTTCACGAGCACGGCGGCGTTGTCGCCGCAATCGAAGTCCAAAAACCGCCGCAGTTGGGGTTCCATGCCGTCGATGTTGTTCTGCAACTGTTCGACGGAGAGCAGGTTCCGCTCCTCGTCCTTGCCGCTGGGGTCGCCGATCATTCCGGTGGCGCCGCCGACCAGTGCGATCGGCCGGTGGCCCGCCTGCTGGAACCGCCGCAGGATCATCAGGGCCATGAGATGCCCGACGTGCAGGCTGTCGGCGGTCGGGTCGAACCCGGCGTAGACGGTCCGCGGCTTCTGAGCCAGCCAGCCGGGCAGCCGCTCGTCGTCGGTGGTCTGGTTGATCAGCTCTCGCCAGGTGAGTTCGGCGTGGATGTCGGGCATGGGAGTGGGAGTGGGACAGTGGACAGAGGACAGTGGGTAGAGGACAGTGGACAGGGAGAGCGTTTAGTCGAGTGTTACGGTGTTTATTGTTTTCGTTTCAGGGAATCGGCAAGCCCGTGTCGTAGGCGGCCGACTTCCGTGGCGAGGTCGAGTATCTGTTCGCTTTGTTGTTCCGAAATATAGTCCAAGCGTTGAGCAATGATGGTTTGCGTTTCCAGTTCCCGGCGCGAGCCGTTTGCGATGGACAGGAATCGCAGGAAATCCGCTGTCGTATCACGCCCCTGTCCCTCGGCAATATTGGACGGAATAGACACGGAAGCCCGCCGCATCTGGCTTCGTAAACCGTACAGTTCATCGTTGGGGAAATCTCTCGTTACCTCATAGACAAGGACGACAAGTTCCGTAGCTCGCTGCCAAAGAATCAGATCACGATAGTCTTTCACACTCATTTCCGGATTCCTCCGATTGAAAAAAGTGTCGTCCCCACTGTCCTCTCCCCACTCTCCACTCTCCTCTGTCCACTGTCCACTCTCCTCTGTCCACTGTCCACTGTCCACTGTCCTCTCCTCACCTCCACATATCATCATCCGCGAACGGGTGGATCGGCCCCAGCTTCGGTTTCGGCAGTGCTTTGAGGGCCTTTTCGGCCAGGCGCAGGTCCTCCTTCGTGGTGATTTTCATGTTGATCGGGGAGCCGTGTACGACGGTGACCGGGTGGCCGAGCCGCTCGACGAGCTGGGCGTCGTCGGTCGCGGAAAAGTCGCCGCGCTTGGCGTAGGCCTCGATCAGCAGTTCGCGGCGGAAGACCTGCGGGGTCTGGGCCTCCCAGAGGTCCCGGCGTTCGACGGTCTCCTCGATTTTGTGATCGTCCCCGACGCGCTTGAGCGTTCCGGCGACGGGGATCGCGAAGATGGCGGCGCCGCTGTTTTGGGCGGCCTGGAAGACCTTGTCGACCCAGGGATCGACCAGGCAGGGCCGTGCGGCGTCGTGGACGGCGATGAAGTCGGCCTCCGGCTTTACCTTTTCCAGGGCGTTTGCGACCGAATCGGCCCGTTCCTTACCGCCTTCGACGACTTCGATCCCCAGAATCGCGACGTTGGAGGCGAATTTGAAATTGAAATCCTCGCGGTCCTCCGGGGCAATGATCAGGATCGTCTGGATGACGTCGTCGCGGTTGATGAACCGCTCGGCCGCATGGATCCAGATCGCCCGGTTGTCCATCGGTGCAAACGGCTTCTTGTAGTGTTTATCCTTGAACCGGCGGCTTCGGCCGGCAGCCGGCAATATCACGGAAAACTTGGCCACGGCGAACTCCTTGACAGTCGAACGGGCAACCTTACACAAAACCCTTCTATTGTCCCGTTTCCCCCGGGCAGGTCAAGCCGAAAAGTCCCGCGTTCGTAGTCCGGTGGTTTCACAGACGTCATCGCGACCAACGGTCGCGGCTTTATAACGCAAGCGACCGTTTATCCTTTGAGAACCTCCAGCGAGCGCCACCCACCACTACTCCTTCTCCTCGCTCCGCTTCTTTCTTCCGGGCTTCTTTGGCTTCTTCTGGTCCTTCGGTGCCCGTTTGAGTTCCGTTTCGAGGCCCTTGTCGCCTTGCTGGTCCATCCAGGCTTCGAGTTTTTTGCGGAGGCCGTCCATCAGCTCGCGGTTGGCCGGATCGCCGGCGAGGTTGTTCAGCTCGTAGGGGTCTTTGACGATGTCGTAAAGCTCTTCGGCCGGGCGGTGCTGGTACCACTTGACCAGCTTTGCGGCCTTCGGGTCGGTCTTGGCCGCTTCGACCCAAGAACGCCAGTAGCCGCCGCTGTCGCCGCGGATCAGCACGTTATGGAACGGCGCCTCGTGGTTGAGGTTCATGATGTACTTGTGCGTGCCGGTGCGGATCGAGCGGATCGGGTAACCCTCGGGCGTGCCGGCGATGATGCCGCGGGTGGTGTGGACGCCGTACACCACGTCGGCGTGCTTGTCGGTCTTGCCCAGCAGGACCGGCAGGAAGCTGCGGCCGTCAAGCCCTTCGACCGGCTTGCCCCCGGCGGCGGCGATCAGCGTCGGCACGATGTCGACGTACTGCACCATGGCGTTGGACTCGGACCCTGCTTTCACCCGGTCCGGCCAGCGGATGATCAGCCCGACGTGCAGCCCGATGTCGTAGCAGGTCCACTTGCCGTGGGGGAACTGGGCCCCTTGTTCGGTCGTGCAGATGAAGATGGTATTGTCTTCGACGCCGGCGTCCTTGACCAGTTTCATGCACTCGCCCACCTCGCGGTCGAAGTCGGTCACCTCGGCGAAATACTTGCACAACGCCTTGCGGGTTTCCTCGTTATCATACAAATAGGGCGGCACCGTCAGCTTGTCGGGATCGTACCGGCTCGGGTCGCCGGCCGACCACGGCAGGTGCGGGCTGTGCGACGTGTAGATCAGGCAGAACGGCTGGTCCTTGTCGCGGCCGATGAACTCGGCGATCTTGGCTTGGCTGATCGTCTCGAAGGGGAACGAATCGGGCGGCCCAAAATGCTTCTTGCCGCAGATGCCGACCCGGTAGCCGAGATCGCGTAGATAATGCACGATGCTCTTGGTACCCGGCTTGACTTTGCTGTGGTTCGGATACGCCCCGTTGCGGACCGGGAAGATGCCGGTGTAAAGCTGCTGCCGGGTCGGGGCACACATGGCCGTGGCCGTAAACGCCCGGCGGAAAAGCATCCCCTCGCCTGCCAGACGGTCGATGTTCGGCGTAATCCCGTCCTTGCTGCCGTAGCAGCCCAACGAGTTGAACGTCAGGTCGTCGGCCATCGTCAGCAGGACGTTGGGCTTCGTGGCGTCCGCCGCCGGCGAGAAAGTTGCGCATGACGTCGGAAGAATGAGAACGGCCGCGAAAATTCGTAAGGTCTTCAGTTTCATGGTGATTCCTTTTCCACGGGAGTTGGCCACTGTGGGATAGTCCGGCTCGGGACAACCGTTACAGTTTAGGCGTTTGGGACAGCGGTGTCAAAACTGCCATCCGCGCAGGGCGCAGTGGTAGCGGCGAGGTCTGCTTCACGGAGATGTTCCGGCGGAAAGGAGGACCGTGGAACCGGTTCTCAGGAGTCAGGCGGAGGCGGAGGAGGCTCGTCGGCTTCCGGTTTCGGGGGGACGTCTTGCGGAGGGGCCGTCTTGGGTTGCGATCCCCCGGGAAGAACGCGCCGGAGCTTGTCCGTCTCCACTTTGATCTGTTCCATCACGGTAGCGTCAGGTTGGTTGCTTCCAACAGTTTTGATCATGGCGTCGATCAACTGGTGGAGGCCGGCGGTTCGCGGTACTCCCGGGACGGTGGCGAATCCCCCCTTCAGCGCGGAACTGGCGGCGGTCAAACGTTCCTTCAGCCGGGCACGAGAAATCGGGGCCTGTCCGTTTTCCTGCGCCAGTTCGCCATCCACGGCGTCGACGGCCAGTTGGCACAGTGCAACGGCGATCTGGCGTCCATTCTCCAGGCGGACGGCCATTGCATAATCCAGATTGCCGAGGGCCTTGGCGGCCGCGACTCGGGTGTAGAGAGGGAGTCTCCGGTCTCCGGCCGTCTTGGCCAGCGCCACGAGGGCCTTGTTGTTGGTTCCGACCTCCCGGAGGTGTCCCAGAACTTCGGCGGCCTGGGCACGCAACCAGGCATCGCCGGCGGCCACCTTGCCGGTACGGTTCGGGGTATTCAGCACCCTATCCATTATGGTGACAATTCCGGTGCGGATATTGCCGGCGGGAACCGCGTTGAGTTTCGTATGGCGCAATATGCCGGTCATCGCCGCTATCTTGACAGCAACCGGGTATTGCTCGTCCGTACCGTATACGACCTTACCCAGCTCCCTCAAAGCGGCCGGCAGCGGAACCGGGGGCTCGCTCGATGTGGGTGACTCCTTCGCGTTGAGGTCTCCGATCATCAAAGCGGCATTGACCCGTATCGCCGGGTGAAAGTTGCAACGCGTGCGAGGATTCAACGGGTCGACGTTGCCGACCAGGCGAGTCATGTATTGCAGCGTCAGTTTGTTGAGGTGTTCGTGGACCTTGCGAGGTTTGTCGCCGGTGCCGCAATTCTTCAAGGCAATGCGGAGATCCCGGCGGAAATCAGTACGGTCGGTGCCGGAGACGTGTCCCGCAAGTTCCTCGCGGTTGTCCACCAACGTCCATCGGGGAAACTCGTAGGTCCAGAAGTAGCGGTCGAAGAACGCCTGCTCTTTGGAATCCGCGAACTCGCCGGCCCTCAGGATCCCCCATATCTTTGACTTCATTCTCGATTGCTTCAGGTCGACCTTGAGTTCGGTCCAGGCTGGCGCCGCCGGCAAAACTGCCGCCGGTTGAGCCGCCGCCGACCGGGTAAACCCGACGGGGAGGAGAAGACTGAGCCATCCCAGCACGATCGACAAGATGAAGAGCGACCGGAGTCGAAACGGGCAGAAAACGCACATGAGAAAAGTCAATCCTTCGCTAAACAGCCCTTGGGCCTTGCTTTACGACTTGCACATCTTGGGACAATCTGAAGGGGCATTTGGTGCTCGTTTCAAGCCGCAGCGCAATGCCGACCCACTTTCAGGCTACCACTACCAGGGCGGGTGTGTCAAGTTGCGTCAACGGGTGGTGACCAAGCTTTCTGGATGGTACGGCTACATTTCATTCTGTGGCCATGCGGCCGTTTCTTCGGGATTTACGACACGGGCACAAATTAGTTCCATTGGGGGGTTCCACCAACGGTTTTATGGGATACACGTCTCAACGGGCCATGGCCAGATGCGGTTCCTCAAGCCCCAGCCGTTTCATTTTCTTGTAGAGCGTGGTCCGGTTGATGCCGAGGGCTTCAGCGGTGTCATGGCGGTTCCAGTTGTTTTGTTCGAGGGCATCGCGGATGATCTGGCGTTCGGGGCCCTCCAGTGCCTGTTTGAGTGTCCGATTGCCGGCCGGTTCGACGCGGATGGAGCCGTCGGCGACGATATCTGCGGGCAGATCGTCGAGGTCGATGAGATCGCCCTTCCCCAACAGGACGGCCCGTTCCACGACGTTTTGCAGTTGGCGGACGTTGCCCGGCCAGGAATAGCGTTGGAGCATTTCCATGGCGTGGTCGGTGAAGCCGGCGACGTGTTTGCCGGCGTCGGCACACGCGCTTTTCAGAAAATGCTCGGCCAGCAGCGGGATGTCGGGAATCCGCTCGCGCAGCGGCGGCAGCTCGATGTTAATCACGTTGATGCGGTAAAAGAGGTCCTGGCGAAACCGGCCCTCGGCCACCGCCTTTGAAAGATCTTCGTTGGTGGCCAGGATGGCCCGGTCGTCCACGGTGAAGGTTTTGGCGCCGCCGACCTGCTCGAACTCGAAGTCTTGCAGGACGCGGAGCAGCTTGACCTGCATGGCCGGGCTGGCAGTGGAGATTTCATCGAGGAAGATCGTTCCGCCGTCGGCCTGCATGAATTTGCCGATTCTCTCACCCGCAGCCCCCGTGAATGCACCGGCGACATGGCCGAAGAGTTCGCTTTCGAGCAGTGTTTCGGGCAGGGCCCCACAAGCGACTTCGATAAACGGTTTGTCGCGGCGCCCGCTGCGATGGTGCAGCGCCCGGGCGATCAACGACTTGCCCGTCCCGCTTTCGCCGGTGATCAACACCGTGGCCTTGGTGTCGGAAATGCTGTCGATCATGTCGAATATCTTCAACATGCGGTGATCGTTTCCGATGATATTCTCCATGCCGAACCGCATGTCGAGTTGGGCCTTGAGCGTCTTGTTTTCTTCGAGGACGTTGCGTTGGTTGAGTGCCCGATGAATAGCGATTTCAAGCTCTTCGTCGATCAGAGGTTTAGTGAGGAAGTCGAAGGCGCCGTGCCGGACGGCCTCGACGGCCGATTCGACCGTGGCACAGCCGCTGATCATAATAACCGCTGTTTGAGGATGGTTCTGCCGGCACTGTGCAAGGATGTCAAAGCCGTCGCCGTCGCGAAGTTGAATATCCGTGATAACAATGTCGTAGGTCTTGCGGTTGACCGCGGCGGTTGCTTCGGCAAAGGAGGCCGCGATATCGGTTGCGTAGCCCTGTTCGCGAAGCCACGTTGCCATGGAAGCCAGCAGGTGTCGATCGGTGTCAATCAGAAGAAGTGAACCCTGGTGTTTCATGCTCTCATCCTAGCCCTGCCCCGCAAGTCAGATTGTCGTGATTGGGAAGGTTGTGCTGTCCTGGTGCGTAATCAAAGTTGCGTGACAGCGGTGGATTGTCGGCAATTTCGTCACAACCGGTGGCTGTTTTCGTCCCAAGGCACGTCGGTGGGGAGAAACCGCACGGGCTGTCGCCAAATATCTACGTTACGGGATGCAGCAAGTCAACGCGCGAACTTGGGTATTTTGGGCATTCTGGATGGAAGTGGATTGACAAAACATCCCATTAGATTTCTAGGCAAAATGGGTTTTGTGCATGACCTGCAAGTACGGTTTTCCCCTCATTTTGGGCCGATTTTTCGCACTTATCCCGCTGGATTGTGGGGGTGACTTTGTTCTGTTGGGGGATTTCGTCCTGCCCTTTAGTGTACTAAGATACGAGCAATAAAGGTGTTCGGACAACTCTAGAAATTGGGAGACCCCGATGAGTATCAGACTTTTGGTTTGCGACGACCATGAGGTCATTCGCACCGGTCTGGCCAGTTTGCTGGCCGGGACGGAAATCGAAATCATTGGCGAGGCGGCCACCGGCAAGGAGTCACTCGAACAGGCCGAGAAGCTCAAACCCGACGTTGTTTTGTTGGACATTCGCATGCCCGGCGGCGATGGTCTTGCCACGCTCGAAAAGATGCGGGCCAAAGTACCTGAGAGTCGGGTGGTGATGCTCTCGACGTATGATAATCCGACCTACATCGCGCGGGCAGTGGCGCTGGGGGCGAGCGATTATGTCCTGAAGGGTTCGTCTCGCGACGCGATTGTCGCGACGATCACCGCCGCCGGGCGCGGCGAGTCGCCCAGCCGAAGCGGCGAGTTGGGGCGGATCGCCGGGGCGATGAAGGTCCGCCAGGTAATCGACGACGACGATGTCCCACTGACCCAACGTGAAACCCAGGTGCTTCGCCATGTCGCCTTGGGGCTGAGCAACAAAGAGATCGGCCGCTCGCTGGAGATCAGCGTCGAAACGGTGAAGGAGCACGTGCAGAACATCTTGCGGAAGATCGCCGTCAGCGACCGCACCCAAGCCGCCGTTTGGGCAGTCCGCAAGGGTTTGGTGTAGCATCGCGCAGATTCTGCGAGCTTGGGGGATCGTTGGGGACTCTCGTTGGGGATTATGGAGCAGCTACTTCCTCCAGCGCGGTGAGCGCCTGTTCTACGGCTTCGGCTTGGGGCTCGTCCAGCGGTAGCCGCCCGAAACGGACGTGGTAGAAGGCGCCGGCTACCTCGGGCGGCAAGACGGCCAGTTCGCGGCGGTTCGAGGTCTCGGCGAGTTTTTCGCCGGCGGCTGTTGCGAATTCACGCTGCGTTTGCCCCGGGGCCCGCACCAACCCATGCCGCGCGAGAATGGTTTCCAGCCGCCTGTAGAACACGACCTTGCTGCGACGGCGTTTCACGCGTGCGGCGGCGCGGCCGGGCAACCGGCCGAGCAACCATCGCACGAGACGCACGAGCCGGCGGCCCACAAAAACCGCCGCCGGGATTCCCGCTCCGATCACTGTGGCCAGCACCAACCACCGCCACCACCCGCCAAGTGTAAACCACGCCGACAAGTTCATTGCCTTGCGGATGCGTTGGGGGAGTCCGCGCCACCAATCGGGGTCGCGGACGTGGCGGGCCGCATCCTTGACGGCACGGACGGCCGGCTCATAAATCGCTTTGTGCTGTCGGCGGCGGTCCATTTCCATGACGTAGTCGGACCAGAGCGATTGGAGCCATTGGATTCCCTGTTCGATCCGCCGGAAGATCGAGGCGTTGGCCTCGGTCAGCTCACCGGTTGCGGGAGTCGGCTCGAGTCGCAACCAGCCGCCGGTCTTCCATCGCTTGGGCACTTTTTCCGATCCGGCGACGGTTGCCGCGGCCTCTCGGCTGTAAACGTGCTCGGGCAACGATTCCGGCGCGATGTAGGCCTCGACCCAAGTGTGGGCGTGCAACTGGCGGACGCGATAGTACTCGCCCAGGTCGTTGTACTCGTCGCACCGGTAGCCTACGACGAGCCGCGAGGGAATTCCCCGGGTGCGAAGCATCAACGCAAGCGCGGTGGCAAAGTACTCGCAGTGGCCGCGAGGATTGTTGACCAGGAAGTCCTCGATGTTGTCCATTGCCAGGTCACGCGGCTGTCCTTCGAGGCTGTACTGGAACCGTGTCGGGTCGTGGAACTTCGCTTCCAGCATCCGGGCGATGTCGTAGCGGTCCTCGGGATCCTCGGGGTCCAGTCCGCTTTCCTCGACCCAGCGGTCGGCGGTCGCGTTGAGATGCGGGAGTTCGGGGACTTGCAGGAGGCGCTCGATGCCCGCGGAATCCATGTCTTCGGGATCGTAGTAGGGCACCAGCGGAGGCTGGGACTGGGCTTCCAGTCCGAAGGTCCACAACTGGTACTCAAAGCGAACGGCACACTGGTCTTCGGGGCGCGCCAGCCGCTTGCGAAGGCGGTCGTACAAGAGGTTCTCGTTCGGCTCGTACATCGGATAGAACGGCCAGATGGCAAACAGCTCCTGGTGGTCCGACGGCTCGATCACGATGGTCTGCAACACGGGATACGTGCGCAAATGCGGTTTCATGTACATCGGGCTAATGCTCGGCAATTGATCGATTTCGTCGGGGCGCGGCCGGTTGGGATGCCAGGCATTATTTTCGTAACGCGTCAAGACCGCACCGCGGAGATAGACGTCGTCCATTTTCGGAAAGACGTGGCCCGTGCTCCATTTGTTCAGTCTGACCTGCATCACTTCCTGCGGGTTTTCGAGGATTTGGCCCAGTTCGCCGAGCGTAACCTCGTCGTCGAAGCCGACGCTTTGCCGGCGGGCCAGTGTTGCGCCGCGCCACGCGGAGCTGCCGAAACGCGGAACGGAGAAGAAGATGATCAGGGCCAGCACGAAGGTGCCAAGGGCCATCATCGACATCCGCCGGAACCATTCGCGATTGATCACCGTGATTGCGCTTCCCGCAGTTGTGCCGACGAAGACGGGTTTGTGCCCGGTAAGCGGCCACCGGTACGTCTCCGGGGTATACCCCGCGTGCGGTTTTCCCGTCGAGCGGAAGCGATTCCATCGGCGAAAGAAGAACAGGATTGCCAGGGCCGACAGCCCGATCAGCATATAGACGACCAGCAACATGCCGAACCCTACTCCCTGGCTGTATGCCGCCGCCACGACGACCTGCAACAGGCTCAGCATCATCAACTGCCAGTAGGCCTTTTCGTCCTTTTCCTGAAAGAGCAGGATGATTTGCAGATAGACCAGGAGTTTGGCCAGTTCGAGGACTTCGTAGCCGCTGCCGATGTGCAGGAGTTCGCGCAAGGACCAGGCCACCGCCGCCAGCGCCGCGATGTTTGCCGCCGTGCGATTTAGCCGGAACAAGCCGGTTACGTCGGTCAACAGGATCGATGCCATCGCCGCGACCAGCACCACCAACGGCAACACCGAGTCCTGCGGGCCCATGCACAAGAGCAAGGTTCCGAGCGAGGCCATCGTGGCGACGTTGATTTGCAGCAGGCGTTCGAGATGCATCGAGGTGAGGGGCCAGGGGTTGGGGGGTTAGAGGTTGGGGGTTAGGGATTGAAAAGCCCCCGCACTGCGTGCGGGGGTTCTGTCACAGGATCTATTCCGCCCGGAAATATTCATTCAGTTTCTCGCTCGACGTGTCAATGCAGCGAATTCCGCGGGCCGCGGCGCGGCGGTTCGGATCGGACCATAGCGACGGGAACCGCTTTGTGTCGGTTAAGTCGACGGGACGGGTGCCGACCAGGATGATTTCCGTACCCTGGTCGATCCGCCGCAATGCGCCGTCGAGCACCTTATCCAAAGGATCGTCCTGGCGGGCTTCGACCAAGGCGAGCTGTTGCATGGTGTCGTTGAGCAACTGCGTGGATGCCGGACCGCTGGTGTAGACGGGTTGGTCGCCCGGGGTTCCGAGCAGGAGGTTTGTTCCGCCCTTGCGACAGAGGTCGGCGACCACGGTTGCGGCAAAGCTGACGGCCAGTTCGACGTTTTCCTCGTGTTGCTGCCCGGATTTTTTCGGTTTCCAAAGGTCGATGAGCACGGCAACGTCGCGGTTGCGCGGCTGCTCGAACTGCCGTACGACGATTTTGCCGACCCTGGCGGAGCTGCGGTGGTGTATCCATCGCCGGCTGTCGCCGGTCCGCCACTCGCGAACACCGTAGAAGTCGCCCTCGGGGCCGTGTCGGCGCTCGCGGCGGTGGGCGCCTGCGAACGATTCCCGGTGTCGCGTTGCCCAGGCCCGGGTAAGCCGGCCCAGGCGGGGATAGACCGTCAGCGTCCGGACCCGGCCGAGGTCGATCGTCCGGGAAAAGAGCCCGAAGGGAAATCGAGTCGAGATTTTCAGTGGCCCGAGGCGGTATCGCCCTCGCTGCGGCAGCCGCCCGCGATAGGCCCCGCTGCGCGATTCGCCGGCGGGAACGTAGGGAAAGAGGACGCCGGTGCGGATGGGCTTTTCGTGCCGTGGTTGGTTTCCGTTGGGCGAGGGTTCCCGGCGGACCTCGTCTTCCACGACAACGGCCCAGGAACCGACGTGCCGCCGCGTATTGCTGAGTTGAACACTGGCCACGAGCAAGTCGCCGGCGCAGACGCCTTCGGGCATTTTGCGCCGCACTTCGAGCCCCCGCAGGGTCAGTCCCATCGCCCTCCAGTTAAAGATCACTGGCCCGAGGAGCATCCCGGCGAGTATCAGCAACAGGTTTACCTCGCGGAGTATTGCCCCGGCAAAAACGAGGGCCAACACAACCAGGTAGTACCAGCCTTCGCGGCAGATGAGCGTTTGGCGGAGTTTCATTGCCTTTATCCCGGGACGGGTACCTCGTCGACCAGGCGTTCAATGAAGGCTTCGATGGCTTCGCGCTGGCCGCCGTGGAGATAACCCTTGGTGATGACGCGGTGGGCCAGGACGGGGACGGCGAGTTGCTTCACGTCGTCGGGAACGACGTACTCGCGACCGGCAACCAATGCGGCGGACTGGGCCGCCCGGTATAGCGCCAGCGCGCCGCGGGTGCTGACACCGACGTGCAGGTCGTCACATTCGCGAGTAGCGGCGACGATGTCGAGCGCGTACGCGTTGATCGAATCATCGACGGTCACCTCGCGGACCGCTTGCTGAAGCTCGACGATTTGCTCGCAGGTCAACACCGGTTCGAGCGAATCGACCGGCTCGCCCTCGCGATGGCTCGTGAGCACCTGCAATTCGACCTCCCGGCCGAGATAGCCCACCGGGAGCCGCAGCAGGAAACGATCCAATTGGGCTTCGGGCAAGGGGTAGGTGCCCTCGAACTCGACCGGGTTTTGGGTGGCGATGACCATGAAGGGGCTCGGCAGCTCATGGCTTGCCCCGTCGATCGAGACGGTCCGCTCGCTCATCGCTTCGAGCATCGCGCTTTGTGTCCGCGGCGTCGCCCGATTGATTTCGTCGGCCAGGACGACGTTGGCGAAGATCGGGCCGGGGCCGAACGTGAACTCCTGCGTCTGCATGTTGTACAGGCTGCCCCCGGTGATGTCGGTCGGCAGCAGATCGGGCGTGAACTGGACGCGGCGAAACTCGCCGGAGAGGCTCCGGGCGATTGCCTTGCCGACGAGCGTTTTTCCCACGCCGGGCACGTCTTCGAGCAGGACGTGTTCTCCGGCCAGAAGCGCGACGATCGAGAGCCGCACGACGTCCCCCTTGCCGAGGACCACCCGGCCGATGTTTTGTTGGAGCCTCTCGATCAGGTCCTGGTGTGAAGCTTGCATGACGATAGTATGTCGTTCCCCCCCCGCGAGTGCAACCCGGCGTGCCCGCAGAAATCCGCACGTGACTTGCCAACAAGACCCGATTCCTGCTACAATACCGGATGGTGAGGTAGGTGTAGAGCGTTACCCAGCCTGACCCGGTTGACCCAGTCTTTTTTGAGCAACAGCGGCAAGAATGTCGGCAACCAGTGATTCCAGCACGGATTTCCACCTTGAACCGATGCCGTTTGCGCCGGCACGGAGCGAGAGCGCCTTGACCGGCGAAGGCGGGATCTGGCTCGACGGCGACGTGCTGGCTTGCACCTGCCCCGACTGCAACGCGCCGATGTCGATCCGGTTGTGGTTGATGACGGCCGATTGTTTTCGCTGCGGCAGCAGCCTGGAATTGACGGAGGAGCAAGAGCAGGAAGCGATGCGGCTGTTGCGGGAGCAAGAGGAGTCGCGGCGAGTGGAGTCGGATGCGGCAGCGGCGGCGATTTCGCCGACCATGGTTCGCCGCCCGCGACAACGCGCCGAGCCGCAAATCACGCAGGCGCCGCCGGCGGCCCCGGGGACAGCTTCCCGGGCGGCGTCCGTTTCCGTCGATCAGCCCATCGGTCAACCCGCACCCGAGGCGGAACCTCGGCGCCGTCGTGTGGCCGCTTCGGCGGCGCATCGCAGCGGGGCTCGGGGACGCATCCGCAAACTCTATGAGAAGGGCGGGTTCGTCGTCTGGTGGAGCGAGCTGGGCCGCGACATGCCGGCTTGGTTTATCAGCGCGGTGATCCATGCGGTTGCCTTGTTGTTGTTGGCACTGTGGTTGGATAACCCTCTGAGTAAGGCGCCGTCGATTACACTATCAACGTCCGTTAGCGCGGAAGATACCTTGGGGGACCAGGGCGACATCGACGAGTCGGATCCCGAGGCGGTCGAGTTCGAAAGCCCCGGGGCATTGCCGCTGGAGAACTCGTTGGAGGACATGGGTGTGATCGAGGAACCGCTGGAGCCCGAGCACGTCGACCCAACGGCCATCATTCCGCCGTCGGACCCGGCGGGTAACGTCCCCGACCGGGCTCTCAGGGAGCGAATCCCCATGGATCTAAACGCTCGCACGGGGCGGATGTTCGCCGGCCGCAATCCGGACACCCGCGCACAGACCGTGCTGGCCGAGGGTGGAACCACCCAGACCGAGGCCGCCGTCGCCCGCGCCCTGAAATGGCTCGAACGACATCAAAACGAAGACGGAAGCTGGAGTCTCCACGCCTTCCATAAAGCTCCCGGTGCGAAGGGGAAAAAACCGCCGGATGTGGGGAGCATCAACAGCAACATGGCCGGAACCGCTTTGTCGTTGCTCCCGTTTCTCGGCGCAGGACAGACCCATCTCGAGGGCGAATACCAGGACACCGTCCGTCGAGGGTTGGAGTGGGTGGCCACCAACCAGCTCGAAAACGGCGATTGCCGGGGGGATGGGAACCAAGGCCGGATGTACGCCCACGGCCAGGCCTCGATTGCCTTGTGCGAGGCCTTCGCCATGACCCAGGACGAAGATCTACGCGAATACGCCCAAATGGCGCTGAATTTCATCGTCAAGGCCCAACATCACGAAGGCGGGTGGCGATATTCGCCGGGTGAGAGGGCCGACACGAGTGTCGTCGGTTGGCAGATCATGGCGCTTCGCAGCGGGGACTCGTGCCATCTCCACGTGCCCGCCAAGACCTACGATCTGACCGCCATGTATCTCGATCGGGCCAAAGCCGACAAGCTGGGAGGAAAGTACTGCTATCAACCCCGCGGCAGGATGAACGAGGCCATGACCGCCGAAGGTTTGCTCTGCCGAATGTATCTCGGCTGGCCCAGGGACCACCCCGGCATCCAAGAGGGAGTGAAGTATCTCATCGAGAATCATCTTCCCAACGCCAAGAAGCAGAACATGTACTACTGGTACTATGCCACCCAGGTCATGCACCATTACGGCGGCAAGTCTTGGGAGACATGGAACGCCAAGATGCGGGACGTGTTGGTCAACACGCAGGAGAAAGCCGGCGACCATGCCGGGAGCTGGCCCGCCAAGGGCGGACAGCACGACCAGCGCGCCGGACGTCTTTACATGACCAGCCTGGCCGCATGCATTCTCGAAGTTTACTACCGCCACATGCCCCTGTACGCCACACAAATCGATGGGGAGGTGTCCTCGGAGTCGGATGCCGGCAAGGGCAAAGAAGTCGGCGGAAACCTGCACGAACTCCACACCCGGCCGGGCGAGAAAGAACTCCACACGCGGGGCAGGGATTAGGGGCTAGTGCTTTGTCAAACCTAAGAATTGGGGTAGCCACGGTCGCCAGACCGTGGCTACCCCAATTTCAAAATCTGACAAAGCACTGGGGGGCTGGAGCATTAAACCACGATTACGAATCCCTTAATTACCAATGCCCAACGCCGAATTGCACGTTGTCACCGGGGCCTTCGGATTCTCCGGCAAGTACATCGCCGGGCGATTGCTCGATGCCGGGCACAAGGTCCGGACGCTGACGAACTCGCTCGATCGACAAAATCCGTTCGGCGATCGGGTCGAAGCCCATCCGTTCCATTTCGACGAGCCCGAGAAGTTGGTCGAATCGCTTCGCGGGGCCGGCGTGCTCTACAACACCTATTGGGTCCGTTTCAACCACGCCGGTTTCAAACACACCGCAGCGGTGGAAAACACGCTCGTCCTGTTCGATGCGGCCGGGCGGGCCGGCGTCGAGAGGATCGTCCACGTCAGTATCACCAACCCGTCGGAGGACTCGCCGCTGGAATACTTCCGCGGCAAGGCCCGGCTGGAACGCGCGTTGATCGAATCGGGCATAAGCCACGCCATCCTTCGCCCGGCCGTCCTCTTCGGCGATGAGGACATCCTGATCAACAATATCGCCTGGAGCCTGCGCAAGTTTCCGGTGATGATGATCTTCGGCGACGGGCAATACCGCTTGCAGCCGATCTACGTGGACGACCTCGCCCGGCTGGCCGTCGAGCAGGGTTGTGCGACGGGAAACCGTATCATCGACGCCATTGGGCCCGAGACATTCACGTATCGCGAGCTTGTCAAGACGATTAGGCGCATTATCGGCCGCCGGCGGTTGCTGCTCGGCGTGCCGCCGAGGATTGGGTACCTTGCCAGCAAGTTCCTCGGCCGGCTCGTCGGCGACGTGATCGTTACGTGGGACGAAATCCGGGGACTGATGGCCGGCTCGCTTTGCGTCGATTCTCCGCCGGCCGGCGAAACCAGGCTTACTGATTGGGCCGCCGAACACGCCGATCAGCTCGGTCGCCGCTACGCCAGCGAACTGGCCCGGCGACGAAATCGTACGCAGGCGTATGAGAAGCTGTAAAGGGGAGCTATGAGCGACAGGAGACTCCGCGGCCATCGCCTGAACGAACCGGTACCCGGTATCGGCGTTTTGCGGCTTTGCTCCGCGATTTCGTATGGGATGTTTTTTGCGGAAAACATCGGGTTCGGCTGCTCCTCCCACGGAATCGGCCGCAATCGATATTCTATCCGCCTCTTGGCATTCGCCAGCCGTTTTTGTATAATCGCGTTACTCGAAATCTTCCTTGTGACAGGGTTCTGGGGTTTTTCATTTACCTTTAGACGCCTGAAAACACGGAAGATTTCAAGCTTTCCATTTCTTCGCCAAAAAATCACGCTTGCTTGAGGACTAGACTCCGGCATGGCTCGGCACGCAAGAGACCGCATAGTGGCTGCATTCAATCAAGATCGGCATTTCATTGCAAAGAACTGGACTCGCATGTCACGAGCCAAGCAGTTAGGGTGTAAGTTCTTCCGCCGTTCCTCGTTTAAGGTTCCCACGGCAATAAACTTCGACAGCGAAGCCACGCTCGCCATTTCCTATCCGAGGGGTGAAAAGGGTGTCAAGTACGCATTCCTGGACATTTTCCTGGATGATGTCTATGGGATCGCATCCTTGCCGACTTGCCAAACCATATTAGACATTGGCGCACATATCGGGTTCTTCAGCATCGCAGCACGACGACGGTTTCCGAGTGCAACCATTCATGCCTATGAACCAAATGTGGAGCTGTTGCCCTATTTGCAGAAGAATTTAGCCACCATTGATGTTGACGTGTTTGATGAAGGAATTGGTTTGTCGGCAGGCAAGCTGTCTTTGACGGTTGCTGACGATAGTGTTTGCACGCGTAGTCATGAAAGTGCGAACGGCGATATTGCTCAAACCGCGTTTGCTACTGCCGTTGAACGTATCGGAGGCACCGTCGATTTGCTGAAAATGGATTGCGAAGGTGCCGAATGGCGGTTTCTGGGCGATACTGCCTCATGGCAAAAGGTAAAAAATCTGCGCATGGAATTTCATCTTTTTGAGCGTGAACAAACCTTGGCGAAGTTGTCGTCGCAATTGAAGGTCATGGGCTTCGAAGTCGATTTCGTCCGGCCAGAGGGTGATAGTGGGATTTTGCACGCTCATAGAGCTTAGTGCTTTGTCAGATTTTGAAATTGGGGCAGCTACGGTCGCCAGACCGTGGGATTCCCACGGTCTGGCGACCGTAGCTGCCCCAATTCTTAGCTTAGGTTTGACAAAGCACTCGCCACAGTCCCATTTTAGGATGACTGGCTCGACCGTTTTCCTCTGCTCACGCCGCGCGCAGAATCCCGCCGCTGTGACGCCCGTTCCCTGCCGCAACCCGGCACGGCGAAACGGGAGGTGATACGTGTGCAAAAATCGCGATTGCAGGACCATCGAAAATGTGCAAAATTCTGTGGTCTGGGGTCGGCAAAGCACCCCTACTCCGCAGGGTGAGTCGTAAGGACGGAAGGTCGTGCCGTGCAGGAAGCCGCATTTATCAAATCGCGAGATTCCGCGATCAAGCCGCGAGGTGCCACAGGCCGCATGCCGCCGGGTGTAATCCTCGCGAGATTCTTCTCAACGGCAGGTCGCCGGGCAGCGGTCGTGCTGGGTTTCACCATCCCGATTTCCACCACTGCGACGGAGGCGGTCCTCGGCTTCTTGGTTGTTTGCTGGTTGTTTTCGGGCGACTATGCCGTACGATTTCAAATGATTCGGCGAAGCCGGGTCGCTGTGCTGGCGCTGGTCCTATTCGCCGTCTATGCAATCGCTGTCATCTACAGTTCGGCCCCGCTGTCAGAAGCAACGCGTACGCTGTTCACCTACCGCAAGCTCCTGTGTGTCCCCATCTTCCTTACGGTGTTCGCAGACCCGCGAGGACGCAAGCACGGCATCTGTGCGTTCTCACTGGCAATGTTGGTGACTCTGGGGGCGTCGTTCCTGGTATCGTTGGGGGTCCTGGAGTCCCTGTGCGGAGATATAACCGGTTGTGCGTATTTCAAGAACTACATTGCGCAGAATACTCTAATGGCATTGTTTGTGGCGGTGCTCATAAGCCACGGTTGCCCGAAGCCCCGCCTGCGATGGCTATACGTCGGCGTGATACTGCTTGCCGTTTACAACATTTTCTTCATGGTCGCCGGGCGCGTGGGTTATGTCGTGTTCTTCGCATTGGTCTTTCTGTGGATGTACCGCCTGAAAGGGTTTCGCGGGCTCCTGTTGGCGCTGGTCGTATTGAGTTGTGCAGGTCCCGCCGTCTATTTCTGTTCGAGCAGATTCCACGGTCGCGTGAGCAAGGCATTTCAGGAGGTCGTCGACTACTACGGCGGGGATACGGGCTTTGCCGCGAGCGGGGATTGGTTTCCCTATTCTGGCCTGGGCTTCGAGGATGACTTTCATTACAGCTTTGTGGGTGACGGATCGGGCGCGGCTTCTTGGAGTTTCACGGTTACCCCGGGGCAGTATAAAGTGGCGGCAACCTGGGCCGCCCATCCGAACCGGGCGACCAACGCGCCTTACGAGGTCTATGACGGCGTAACGGATTTGGATACGGTGCCGGTAAACCAGCGGGTGGCCCCGGATGACTTCAGCGACCGAGGGGCCGCTTGGGAGACGCTCGGCACCTTCACGATCAGGGGCGGCACACTGCTGGTGGAACTTTCGGACAATGCGGATGGTCTCTTGATTGCCGATGCCGTCCGCATTGAGCGACTGGGTGATCTGCCGCCGGCGCAGATCATCGATGACGGCCTCGCCGTTACGCCGCAGGCATCCGTAGGCCAACGTTTGCTGTTCTACCAAACCGCCCTTCGCATCGCGTCGCGAAGCCCTCTGGTAGGTATGGGAACCGGCAGTCTTCAAACCGAGTTCCGGAAGTCACTCGATTACAAGGGAATAGACCCTACCAGCAATACCCACAACGAGTACCTGAGCATTCTGATCCAGACAGGGCTGATCGGGTTTTGCCTCCTCCTCTGGTGGATCTGTGCACAATGGAAATGCAGCAATCAACTACCGCCGGAATTGGCTTCCTTGGCGCAGGCCACGATTGTAGTGATGGTTGTGGCAAGCCTTTTCAATTCGATCCTATCCAGCACTGCCGAGGGCTGGATTTACTGCTACTTCATCTCGTTGTGTTGCGGAGGTATTCTCGAGGCGCCGCCAGCCGCGCAACCCATTCCCAACGGTTCTCGCTTTGCGCACTTGATCGGCATCGCCTGAATGCCGGTTCCTGCCCTGCTGCGGTTCGCCCGGCCACAAAGACATAGTCTCTGTAAGTCCGTTCGGGGTTTTCATGGGCAAATTCAGCAAACCGGGAATAGTCCACCCGTTTCCTCTTGTGGAAGAAATATCCGCGATAACCGAGCCCCTTCAAGAACGAGAAGACGTCCCCCTTCTGCGCCAGGCCGTCGTGACATTCAAACAACAAGAGCGGCTTATGTTCCCTCAACACGTTTTCAGCACCCTCGAAGACCTGGAGTTCATGACCTTCGACGTCACATTTAATGAACGAGATTCTTGGAACGCGTTTGTGTTTGAAGTATTCATCCAGGGTGGTAACTTCGACTTCAATCGTTTCGAACCCTTCACCTCCCGTGAATCCCGCCCCTCCTGATCCTGCTTCACTTCTGAACAGACAAGCGTTTCCACAATGATTGGACAATCCCTTGTTCTCGATAACCAGATTATCGAGCCGGAACGTTTTTCTTAGATCTTTCAGAAAAGATTCCAGTTCCGGCTGCGGCTCAAAAGCAATTACTTTTCCGGATTTTCCCGCCTTTTTCGACATCCAGTACGAGTAGATTCCATGGTGTGCCCCGACATCCAGGACCGTTGTGCCCAGCAAATCCTGCTTTAGAAGAAACTTGATGGAGTCTTTCTCGCTCCTGAGCCGATAGCGCCAAAACCTGTGAACCATGTGCAGCCGGTCTACCAAGTTCATTGCCTCTACTCCTTACTCCTCAAATTCTCTGTAGCGGACCATGCATTACTTCTTTACCTGCAAGAGAACGTGTATGAACTTTGCGGGGAAGATATGCGCAAAATGGTCTTCGTAGAACCGCGACATCGCATTCGCCCACAAGGGCACTCCAAGAAAGTTGTACAGCTTGCTGAATGTGATGGTTTTGCTCCGGACTTCAAACCTGATGTCTCTCGAACTCATATAGCAGCCGGCAGGGAAATAGTGTGTGAAGGTAGTTGACGCGAAGTACCTGACGTGCGTTGGGTCTGCATAGGCGATTCTGGACGAGAAATGCGGAACGCCTATATAAACGATTCCATCAGGTTTGGTGATGCGATGTATCTCTTCCATCACCCTCATCGTATCGTGAAGATGTTCGATGATCTGGCTACAGTGGACATAGTCGAAGGTATTGTCCTCAAAGGGATACGGGAAGGAGTTCAAGTCGTGTACATAATCAGGACCATATCTAGCCTGAAAATCAACGTTCACGCCCCCCGGAATTTTGCTCAATCCACAACCCAAGTTCAGCTTTTGCAGGCTGTCATTTTCGAGATACCGGTCCGTGTTCCTCCAACGGCGTTTGTCTTTTACAACAGGCATGCCATCGTTCTCCTTTTTCTTCACACAAGGATTTTGTTTTCGTGCAAGAGATGCTGATCGAGCCCTTTCTCGCACCATTTCATCCCCAGTTTCTGCGTCTGTGCCAGGAGCTGGACGTTTTTGTCCAGGAACTTCCGGGAATTCTCGCGATGATACAAGTGGTAGGCGAGGGCCCTGTACCTCAAGTTCCGGCGGTGGACCCCGCTGTTGTGAAGACGCGTGGCAAACTCCGTATCTTCCCGCCCCCATCCGACAAATGCCTCGTTGAATCCGTTGACTACGATGCCGTCGGCTCGCCAGAAGGCGAAGTTGCAGGTTCTTATCCCCTTGAAGGACGAGGTTTCGCTGAAAGTCAATTTCGAGAGCAGTTTGGAACGAATGGTATTCTTCCTGTTGAAAATTCCCCAACTGAAGGGGTGCAGGCGGGTATGGCCGAAGTCCAGTATCCGCGACGTTCGCCGGGAACCGATGATGACCCGTCCCCCTTGCACGAAAAATCCCGGCTCCGCCGCGTCGCAATGATCTTCCACAAAATGCCTTTCCAGGATGACGTCGCCGTCGGCCAGAATGATATAGTCGCCGCCGGCTGCGGCAATGGCCTTGTTCCGGATGGCCGCTGCTCGAAACCCTTGGTCCTCGTGCCACACGTGAATCAGGGCCGTTGGAGACTCCGCCCGCATGCGATCGATGAGTTCCCTTGTCGCCGGACGGGAGCCGTCGTCGGCGACAATGATTTCCCGGACGGTCCGCGTCTGCCGAAAAGCGCTTCTGAGGCACGCCTCGAGGGCTTTTTCCCAGTTATAGGTCGTGATGATGAGAGAAACGGCCATTCCCGGTTTTCCTCATTTAGCCTCGGTGAAGCATCGTTTGCGGCCCGCTTGACGTCGTGTTTCTCCAAGCAGCAACGTCGGCGCGGGACGGACTCTTGTTCGGACTACCTCGTCGTATACTTTGAGCATTTCGCTGACATTTCGCTGAAGTGAATAGCGCAGTGCAAGCCGGCGTGCGGCTTTGCCCATCCGATCACGCCGGGCGGCGTCAAAGAACATTTCGATTCGCCCCACCAGGCCGTCGATGTCGGTCGGATCGGGAAGCAGGTAGCCCTCGTGCGCTTCGGTCATCAGTTCGCCGGCCCCGTTCATCTCGCTGGTGACTACGGGCAAGCCGCAACCGAGGGCCTCGAGCACAACCAGGCTGCACGCATCGTAGAACGTGGGGTGCAGGTAGAGGTCGGCAGCCATGTAGTACGGCAGCGGATTGTCAACCGTGCCGACAAAGGTCACTTTATCTCCAACGCCCAGCCGCCTCGCCGTCCGCTTCCAACCGGCAAGCGACTTGCCGCCGACCACGACCAGACGGACCGGTGTTTTCGCCTTGCGGAGCCGCCGCACCGCCTTCAACAGCGCCGGAACGCCTTTGAGATGGAAGTTGTGCGCGACAATCAGGCACAATAACGTGTCGTTGCCTATCGCCAGCCGCCGGCGAATTCCCTCGCGGTAGATATTGCGATGACGGGGGGAGAACTGATCGGTATCGACCCCGTTGTAAATCAGGCGAATCCGGTCTCGCGGCACGCCGTGGATCCGCTCGAAATCGGCCGCCACGCGTTTCGAGAGCGCCACGATCAAACGCCCGTCGTCGCGGCACTGCCTCTGCAACAAGGTCTGAAAGCAACGGCGCCGCGGCAGCAACGGATCCACCCATGCCTTCAACGCCCGCTGCCAACGTGGCAGCATCGTCAACTTCCGTTCGGCCAGTGCAACCATCGACCCGCTGTGCGGGTGGAAGACGTCGCAGAACCAACCGGCTCCCATGTCGTGAATCGCGTCGGGGGCGAGCGAGAGCAGTTTCATCTGGGCCGCTTCGGCAAAGCCGAGACGCGAACGGATTCCCTCCAAACGGTGCGGGACTATCGGCAGTGCGAGGGTCTCGCTCGAGAAGCGCTTCGCCACGACATGGACCTCGTGCCCGCCGGCAGCCAGCTTCTCGGCGAACCGTGCCGTCCACATCTCCGCCCCGCCGCGGTGCAAATCGAGCTGTTCTATTACCAGGCCGATTCTCATGCTTCAACCGTTCTGTCTCGAATCACGTTCCTACGCTGCTTCGCGCGACTGCTCTTCTTCCAACTGCTTTGACACTGCCTGAAAAACCAGGTCGGGCTTCAGGTTCCGCATGCACGCGTGATGGCCCAAGGGACACACGCGTTTGCCGCAACCGGCGCAATCCATCCCGTCGAGAACCAGGTTGACGGCCCGCTGCGCGGGATTCTCGACCCACACCGGCAGCGTCGGGCCGAACAAGGTCACGACCGGCTTGCCGAATGCCGCCGCGATGTGCCGCGGGCCGCTGTCGGTCGAAACCATCAACCGCCCGCGACGGATGCACCCCTTCGCCCGCCGAAGACTGATCTCTTGATCCGCCATGGAGAAAACGCGTGTGCCGCCCGAGTGGCGGACGATCGTCCGGGCAATGTCCCGCTCCTTCGGCCCGCACATCACCAACACGTCGTGATCCAGCTCACCGGCAATCCGCCGCGCCAGCACGCCGAAATGCTCCGCGGGCCAGAGCTTGGCTTTGCCGTAGGCCCCGCCGGGGTTCAGCACGATGATGCGCCCGTCCCTGCGCAGTCCCAGGCCCGCGAACGTCTCATCGGCCATTCGCTCTTCTTGGGGCGTAGTGGCCAGTTCCAGCCGAGGCGACTCCTTCGGGCAGCCCGTCGCCTCCGCCAACGCAAGATACGAATTGACCATCGGCTCCGGTACAATCCCTCGACCGTCACGGCGCGGGAGAAGCCTTCGGGTCAACAGGGGCCCTCGACCATAGCGGACGAAGCCAACTCTCTCCTTGGCTCCTCCACGCCATGCCAACACCGCCGAGCTGAGCGAGTTGGTCAAAAGAACTGCGACATCAAATCGCTCGCGCCGCATTCGCCGGGCCACGGCCTTCATACGATCGTTTTGGTCCTTCGAGCGCCGATCGTAATACCACTGTTCGTCCAGCCAACCGGTGCCGTCCAGCACGTGCCGGAAATGCGGCCGCATGATCCCCACCAACCGTCCATCAGGGCCCAGGTAACGCCGCACCGCGCGAAGCACGGGCGTCGCCATCACCAGGTCGCCGAGCCAATTCGGGAGGATAATCGCGATTTTCACCAGGCGCACCTAAGAATCTGGGCCAAGCAGGCAGAATGGGCAAGCAATTTCGCGGGGTTCTATTGGAGCCGGGGAAGGGTACCCAGGTTGCGAGTTTCCGCCAATAGCAGTTGCTTACCGTATCCCCTGCAAGAGGGAATCCAGCCTCCCCTCCAACTCTTCACGGCCGGCGAGGATTTCCAGCCCGACCGTCAATGCCCAGAGTGGCCGATACCCGAGTTCGTCGAGATCGAACTTGACGAGGTCTTTTCCGGTACAGAGCAGGGCCTCCACATCAAGTGATTGGACCCATTTTGCCAGGGCTACCAGATCGGGCTCGCAATAGATGTGATGGTCGGGGAACTCGCAAAATCCGGCGAGTTCGTAGCCGCACGCCTCGAGCGTGTGTCGGAAACCGGCGGGGTTGCCCAGGCCGCAAAATGCCGCCACGGGCTTCCCGGCGAGCGAATCGAGCGGCTCTTGACGACCTGAGGCGGAAATCAACGCCTTGGCGGTGTGGGCCACTTCCATCCAAAGGGCATTTGGGGCGAGTTTCTCGACTTGCTCGCGAATCTCGGCCCGTTCGGGCGGCTCAAGCAGATCGGCCCGCGAAAGGGCCACTATGCCGGCCCTCTGCAACCCGGCGATCGGTTCGCGGAGTGTTCCTCGGGGGAAGACGTGCCCAAAGCCGAACGGCTCCAACGCGTCGAGCAAAACGATATCCAAGTCGCGGGCAATCCGGCGGTGCTGGAAGGCATCGTCGAGCACGATGACCTGACAATCGTGCGCCGCGATCGCCTCTTGGGCCGCGGCCACGCGGTTGGGGTTTTGCAGATGCGGCACTCCCGGCAGTCTCTGGGCGAGTTCGAGCGCCTCGTCGTTTTGCGATCCCTTTTTCGATCCGTACCCTCGGCTAACGATCACCGGCCGCGTGTCCCGCTCTTGGAACCACCGCACAAGCCACTCGACCATGGGCGTTTTGCCGGTCCCGCCGAGCGTGAGATTCCCGACGCTGACGACCGGCACGCCAACGCGACATGTTTCCGCTTTGCCCGTGTCGTAACGCCTGTTTCGCCAACGGCCGGCCCAAGTGTAGGGTACTTCAAGAATCCGAAACACACCGCGCAGCACGGCTGCCCAAAGACCGCGGCGGCGGCCGCTTACAAGATCACGGAACGAAGAAGGTGTAAACAACGGACTCAGAGTTCGGAACCGCGGGGAATTTCAGCGGACACTATCCAAAGCCCCCGCATTGCAGTGCGGGGGGTTCAAGCTGCAAACCTCCAACGTGCCGCGGAACGACGAAGGGGCTTTGCTGCGGGGGGTATTCTCGCAGAACGGGCGTTTCGACGCTACCCCGACATTGCCGCCAGCCGCTGGGTAACCCGCTTCTTGAAATCGTCCACCTCAGCCTTCTTCTCGAACCCCACGATCATCACGTCGACGCAGCCGAGGTCCATCGCGAACTTGAGCGTCTCGGCCCGTTGTTTGGCGTCGAACTTCCCTTCGCCGATCAGCTTCATGGCGATGATGCCCTTCCCGGCCTTGTGGACCTTCTTCAGCACCGGGGCAACCTGGTCCATCGGCCCGTCGGTACGGTGCTGAAAGGGATTGATTCGGGCGTGGATCGCGTCGACCCACGGCTCTTCGGCGGCGACTTTCAGGGCGTCGAGCGAATGGACCGAGACGCCGTGGGCACGGATGAGACCCCGCTCCTTGCACTTCTCCAAGCCGTCCATGTACCCGCGAAACTTCTTCGGCCAGTCGGGCTTCTGCACGCAGTGGATCTGCACGAGGTCGAGGTAGTCGGTCTGGCACTCCTTCAGGAACCGCTTCACACAGGCTTCCGCTTCGGGGCGTTCCGTCTCGGGCAGGCCCTTCGGGTGCGGCCAAATCTTGGTCACCAGCGTGAAACTTTCCCGCGGTTTGCTCTTCAACGCCCGGCCGGCGTAGGGCATCGTCCCGTAGAGATCGGCCAGATCGAACATCCGCACGTTCTGGTCGTAGCAATACGCCAGCAGGTCTTCGAAGACCTCGCGGCCCAGTTTGGTCTGGTTCGTCCGCCGCATCCATCCCGCCATGCCGGTGCCGAAGCCGATCCGCGTGGTCTTCAGGCACTTCCCGAGCGGCACGATCGCCGTGGGGTCGGTTGCCTTGCTCTTCGACTTCTTGGGCGGCCCCGCCTGCACGACGTCCGGCAACCCCGCGACCATCACCCCGGCCGTTCCGGCCACTGCTGTTTCAAGAAACTCGCGTCGTTCGATTTTCATGGGCTTCACTCCTCATACTGGTAACTGCCCTCTTTCCTCTCCAACAGGTTCCTGGAATTATACCCGGCATGGGACACAGCGTCCAATCGCCTGCAAAAAGCGGCGGGATTTGCAGCGGGTAGTCGAACATGGGCCGACCCGGCGCCGGCGATGCCATCCGCTCGGAGGTAGAGCCCTCAAAGCAGTTGCACGGTGGGGTTGACAGGGCCGCCGACGGCTGGCAAACTGAATGTGTGGTCGGAGCCGCCTGCCGCGAAAGTGAGTTTCCAATCGTTGGGCCCGTTGTTGGAGTATTGGACATGCGAACCGAAGTCGTGCGAAGCGAGGTGCAGCGCTTGTTGCGACTTGCGCCGTTTCAACCGTTTGTTCTCACGCTGGAAAACGGGGATCGCGTTCCCATCGAACACCCGGAAAACATCGCCTTCGATCCGGGTGGGGAAGATTCCCAAACCGGGTCTTCCGACTTCTACGTCATCACACGGCGACTGCGTGTGTTCGGCACGTTCGACGCGGTTACCAGCGTCGCAGTGCTCGATAAAGCAGAAACCCCGCAGACGGACTCGTAAGCACCGTCAGGCCGGACGCCACGCGCAACTTGCCTGCACGGGTGCCATGCTCCACACGTGTGTGGCCATGCATTGCGGTGGACTCTCAGATCAACCATGTGATTGACTGCCGATCGACCGTCACTCCTCGCCGAGAAATCAACGCTCGCAATACTTTATGCCGCCACCGTGGGCACGGCACCCGTGTGCAGACGCACTTCGGTGCCCATGGTGTGCCGTTAGCCTCCCCACGACTTGACCAAGGGCCCCATACCCAAATACAGTTGTTGAGTTGCGTCACAAAGCGGCAGGAGATCCGTAGCATCCGTCATGCGATTCGCAAACCGCTCGTGTTCGCCGCCTAACTCTCTCCAGCAGCCGGGAAAAGACCCAGCCGCGAAAAGCTCGTTACCCGTCAGGATCAAAACCGGATTGAAGGGCCTTTCTGCTTTCCAGTATTTGCGTCCCCTATTTGTAACCCGCTTAAGTAGACGCTTCTCCTTGATGGTCAGTTTGCGTCGGAGTGTCGAGAACACAAGTACAGAACCTGGATAGTGAGCCCCGAGCGCTGACAGACGTTCGGCGTCCTCTGCTTCGAACGGGTTGTACGATTTGCATTCGGCTAGGACCACCTCTGTTCGGCAACTACGGAACCTAAACATTTGCAGGAAACAACCGAAATCGATTTCGTGCTTTTCGTCATCGCGCGCTATCTCCACGCCGAACGCAGGAGTCAACTGAGAATCCATCAGTGAAGCGAAGAAATGAAGCGTAAGCAATACCGAGAAGGCACCTGATGCTGTGCCTAGGGATATTAAAGGTCCGGTGCCCCGATATACCCATTTCAGTTGTCTGGGGTCGTAAGTTGGCACTTCGATTTTGCCAAGACATTCTGTGCATTCGACCGTGTAATCAATGTCAGCAAGGCTGTACCAGGGATGCCGTCCGCAAGATGGGCAGCGTATCGCAATACCCAAATGCGCCAAACGTGAATCGATTACGTTGGCGATAATTCCACGTGCATCGCCGAAACCCCGACGTTGTGCAATCTCTGAAGCTCGGTCACGAACTGCGTCAAGGGCCATCCGGCTCTTGCTGCTTAGCTGTTTGAGCAGCTTGACTACGCCCTCATCAGCGAGTCGCGATATCCAGTGCTTTCCGCCGAAGTGTTTCAGCAATTGCCTCGCCGCACGTCCCTCCGACGAGATCGAAACCTCCCAACCCTTTGTTGCAAACCACTGCTCAAAGACTCTCTGTGATAAAGGAAGTCGTACGGTAACCGAACCGCTGCTCCAGCGGGGAAAATGGACCAAACCTCTCGAGGAGAACCTCCAATCATCAAAAGGAGGCCCAATACTTCCAATCGCTCTTGCCAGTTCCTCACTCGCCTCTGGAAACACCTCAGCTATTGGCTCTCCGTCCGAGTACGTCTGAAGTGCTACTTCGTTGGCCACCTTGGAGCCGAACCATATCTGGTCGACGAATTCCGGCACGAGGGGCTTGAAATGCAGTCGGTCTTCGTGCGCAACAACGTCGAATTCGGTAGACTCATTGTACTTTGCTATGCAACGACATCTGTCCCGCTCGCGCGCCCATTCGTCCCAAAAACGGGGAAAAACGGTTCGAATTCCGGGGCGGGCATGCGAATCTCTAGGCAGACGCAATAAACGTGATTCCTTGACAAATCGCTTGAACTCATGTTCGTCGACGGACCTTGCCCGCAAGATCGTGGCATCGTATGTGATATCAGCATTGGTCGCATGCACCTCATGGCTTTCCAAAATGAACGCCTGCAGTTTCTTAATTAACATTTGGTCATTTGAACACTGCTTAGGCAAGGGCAACACACGGAATCCAAGTGCTCGCAAGTTCCAGTAGTCCAGTACGTCCGCCACAGATGAAGCATCAAGGTAGATGATGGAGTTGCGTTCCCAAGGCCGCGCGAATTGTTCGGGTTCCAGGAACTGAGAAACAAGCTTCCTTGGAGTAACATAGCGACCTGAGAAGAACTTCCAGAAATCACGAATGTCGCATTTCAACTCTGGGCTCTTATAGCCCTCCATAAGCTGTCTACGTATGTCGTTTTCAACTCCCTGGGGAAGCTTGCCGACGACGCTTGCCAGAAACGGCTCAAAAGTCTGCGCGAGATGGGGAACCACCAAGTCAATAGGCTCCTTCCGGACGAACCGCAGTTCTTCTTTACCGAAGTACTGCGCAAGTTCATAATACCCAATTTCGTATCTCGGAATCCCGGTCGATTCAACGTTCTCCAAGATTTCAGAAGACTCAACTACCTTTCTGTTCCCGACGTCAGGGAGGTCATCCGTTTTGCACCCGATGACGCTGACAAAATCAGGATCGAAGGCGTCGATATACCCTTCAAGTACCGTCTTGACGGGAGGCGTGGGAAGCCCTTTCTCTCTCCAGTACCTAGGTATTTGCTTGTGGAGGGGGATGATCGGGTTGAGGTAACCGCCCCATAGGAACGAATTGATCGCAATTGCGCGCAGCAAGGAAGCGCTGTCGTTCGGGCGAACGAAGAATGCTATCTTGATCGGTCGGAGCTTAAGGGAAACGGTGAATCGCATTTGTCGCTGCACCTCAGATCACTGAATCGACCGCCGTAGGCAATGGCAGTCCGCCTTCGCGCATGCACCTGTACTGAAAAGTAACCAATTTGGGTGCAAGACGGCGTCTATTCTAGTTCCATCTGAATAGATTGTCAATCACCCCCCGTGTAATGGTTCACCGTGAACTGGAATCTCGGCGGGTCAGAATAAGCAACAATT
>CAZJRB010000013.1:0-102042 GCA_964547995.1 uncultured Planctomycetaceae bacterium
AAATGGAATTACACCGCAATCCCCAGCAACAGACAGTAATTTCCCGCACGGTGCTAAGGTGCGGAAATCTACTCGCTAGAAGCATCAGACACAAGGGCACTTTGCGTCTCTCTCCCCAAGGTTACATGACAGGGCTTGCACAGAACGGAAAAGACGGAATGTAAGTAGAGAAAACCTTGGGGGTTTAGCGAGCTTTGGAGAAATGCGGGGACACAAGGTCATGGGGCCACAACAGTATGAGACGCGGCACTATCTCGTGCGACCACGAGAATAGTCTTTTGCACATTGCCGCAAGGCAGGACTTTCAGTACTACTTCAGACGTCTGCAGTACGACGGCCTTCCAAGGCCGTCGCTGCGACATCGCAACCCCTCGACGGCCTTGGAAGGCCGTCGTACAAAGTGTTTCACCATTCGGCTGAAGTGTTACGACTTTCTTAGTCCGGCACGTACCCCTTTGAACAGGGTAATGGCTGCGACTCAACTGTTGGAAACGGGCCCCGCCGGACCTCCGTTACGTCGCCCTCGCCTTGGGAAGAGTCGCCTGTTTCGGGGGAACGTATCGATCGGCCGATACTATAGTAGGTGAACCCCGCGTCCTTCATCTGCTTTGGTTCGTAGATATTCCGGCCATCGAAGATCAGGGGGCGGCGCATCCGGCGTTTCATCTCGTCGAAGTCGGCGTGGATGAAGTGTTTCCACTCCGTCATGATGGCCAGGGCATGAGCATGTTCGAGGGCATCGTCGCGGTGTTCGCAGTAGAGGAGCTTGTCGCCGTATAGCCGTCGTACGTTTTCCAGGGCCTCCGGGTCGTGAACCCGCAAGGTGGCTCCCAGCCTAAGCAACCGTTCAATCAGCACCAGGGCAGGCGCCTCGCGGACGTCATCGGTGCCGGGTTTGAAGGCAAGACCCCAAACGGCAATCGTTTTGTCGGCCAATTCGCCGTTAAAATGCCTTTCGATCTTGTCGACGAGTACATGCTTTTGGAGCCGGTTGACTTCATGAACCGCGTCAAGGATTCGCGGCTGAAGGCCGTGTTCCCGGGCAACGGACGCCAACCCGCACACGTCTTTGGGAAAGCAGCTCCCACCGTAGCCGACACCGGGAAAGAGGAAGGCGAACCCGATTCGGCTGTCATGCCCGATGCCGCGGCGTATGTCATTGATATCGGCCCCGGTCCGTTCGCAGAGGTTCGCCATCTCGTTGATGAAGCTGATCTTGGTCGACAGCAGGGCGTTGGCTACGTACTTGGTCATTTCGGCACTTTCGGGCGACATGACCAACAGCGGTTTGTCCGTTCTCAGGTAGGGTTGATAGAGATTCCGAAAGACGCGGACGACTTCGACAGACCGGGTACCGACAACAACACGATCCGGTTTCATGAAGTCCTCGATAGCCGTTCCTTCTTTGAGGAACTCCGGGTTGCTGGCCACGTCGCACTTGCGGCCCGTAAGTTCTTTCAGGCGCGCAGCGACCTTGGCATTGGTGCCCACGGGGACGGTGCTCTTGCAGATGACGACGGCGTCCTCGGCCAGGTGCGGTGCAATTTGATCGACGGCTGCCCAGAATGCGGAAAGGTCAACCGACCCATCGTCGGCCGGTGGTGTACCCACGGCAAGAAAGACGAGCTTTGCCGGCTGAGATGCCGCCAGATCCGTGGTAAATCGCAGGCGACCGGCACCGGCATTTCGGGCAACGAGTTCGGCCAACCCCGGCTCGTAGATAGGAACGTCGCCTTGGTTCAATCGATTGATTTTCGTTCGGTCGCAATCGACACAGGTAACATCGTTACCCGTTTCCGCCAGACACGTTCCAGTGACCAATCCAACATAGCCGGTTCCGACAACAGTAATTCTCATGGTACGAATTCCCTGTAACCGGTGCAAAACAGCAGACTTAGGGGCTGGCAGAACGGGGCTGTCGTCGAGGTTGAATGCTAGGCGGCCGCCCTGGAATCCTCCCGGCGGGTAGTTGCTGCGCTGGTGGAAGAGAATGGTGAGCTGATCGGCTCATTTGCCACCTGCCGGGGAACATCCGGTGGAACGACGACGCGTAGCTGGAACGTCGGTTCGGTTGGTACGCGTCGCAACACCAATCGCGAGGCGGTCTCTCGGAGGAAGGAAGGGATACCGTGCGAGATTCGGGCAAGGACGGCCCCGACCTGACGGGGAGTCATTCTTGCCATGAGTTGCTTGGCGAGGTACCACTCACCATGGCCAAGCAGTTGCCGGTTGACCAGGAACAGGGTAATTCCCGCCAACACACCCCACGCCCAAAGTTCGTATCCCGAGGCAGATGCCAACCAGGCGACAGCACTTGTTGTCAGACACAACCCGCCCAAAAAGGCAAGGGCTTTCCAGATATTGAATCCTCGATCGAGGAGACGGTGGTGTACGTGGCCATGGTCGGCAACCATGAAGCCGCTACCGTTGAGTGTGCGGCGTATCACGGCCAATCCGGTGTCGAGCAGTGGAACGAAGAGCAGGGCGGCGGCAACCGTTAAGTTCGGCGAATTTGGGGTCCTGGACGAGACTCGCAGCACCAACAGTGCTAAGGTGAGTCCGATGATCATGCTCCCGCAGTCGCCCAGGTAGATTCGGGCGGGCGGTAGATTGTAGACGAGGAAGCCGGCGAGTGAGCCCGCCAGGGCCAGTGCCAACAACATGGCGGCGGTGTGGCCGTGGGTTGCTGCAATAGCCGCAACGCCGATCGAGATGCCAATGCCGACCGTGGACGCCAAGCCATCCATCCCGTCAAGCAAATTCAGGGCATTGATGCCGAGCACCAACCACCCGATCGTAAAGACGATACCCATCATGCCCAGTTCGACCGAGCATCCCAGAATGACGAGTCGATGGACACATCCTCCCGCAATAATGATGGGAATGATCGAAAGGATTTGACCGATGAGTTTCCACCGGGCGCGCATGTCGAACAGATCGTCGTAGCACCCCAGAACACAGAGTAAGCCGGCCGAGAGCGCCAGTGCTGCCGGCAAAGCCGGCAAAGAAGGAATACCGATATTGCTACCCCTGAAGTAGAAATAATAGGCAAGCGTGACGCTCAGAAGGACCGCAAGGTAGACAGAACCGCCCCCCCATAAGGGCGTAGGTCGGGCGTGGCGCTTTCGCTTTCCATCCGGGCGAGCAACCGCATCGAATTTCCAGGCCAGTTTCTTCGCGACCGGAGTCATTGCGAGGGTAATGGCAATTGCGATTACAACAGCGAGAGTCATTTCCGGTTCTCAGTTGGACTCACTTAAGATAATGGTCACAATCGGGCGATCCCCTGAAAATCTTCACCACAAACAGGACGAAGCCGATACTTCTTGCTTCTTGTGAATGGGCCCATTTTCTGCAAATGCCCCAGATTTGTGTAAGTTCCCGTCTTAACTCCCAAGACTTGCGTGGGGACTAATATGGAGGGTGTCTCGATGATAGCCAAGAAGAAAATGAGGAATGCCCGACTGAAATGAACAGCAAGAGTGCTCGAAAGCGGGGGGAGGGTAACGTTGAGACAGGAATGAGGCAAGACCACTTTGTGGGGATTTTGTGAATGTGGGGCAAGGAGGCAGCCAGGGATAGTTGCCGCTGGGCAATGTACGCGAAAGTCTTGCCCGCCAGACTGTTCTTGCAGCAAGCCGGGCAAGTCGCCCATAATTGGGTTTCCAAGGCCAACACGATCTGAAGCGAGCATCAGGGATGAAGATTATCAGCGTTGCCGGGGCTCGTCCCAATTTCATGAAGATTGCCCCCTTGCTAGAGGCATTGACGGCCAGGGATGCAATCGAGTTGCTACTGGTTCACACCGGCCAGCACTATGATGAGCAGATGAACGCCCTGTTCTTCAGCGAACTGGGCATCCGCAAACCGGACGTGAACCTCGGCATTGGTTCCGCCAGCCACGCCGTACAGACGGCAGAGATCATGAAGGCGTTTGAGCCGGTGCTGGTCGAAGAGGAGCCCGATGCCGTGCTGGTCGTCGGCGACGTCAACAGCACCATCGCCTGCGGGTTGGTGGCGGTCAAACTCGGAGTCAAGCTCGTCCACGTCGAGGCGGGATTGCGAAGTTTCGATCGGACCATGCCCGAAGAAATCAACCGCATTCTCACGGATAGCATCAGTGACATTCTCTTCTGCTCCGAGCAAAGCGGCGTGGACAACCTCAAGTGGGAAGGCGTTTCCGGGGAAAAAATCTTCCTGGTTGGCAATGTCATGATCGATACGCTCCTGAACAACCGCGAAAAGGCCGAGCGGTCGACCATTCTCGGTGATTTGGGACTGCAACAGGGTGAATATGTAGTGTTGACGCTGCACCGGCCGGCCAATGTGGACGATCCGGCCGTCCTCGGCGGGATTTTTGACGGATTAGCGGTCATCCAAAGGGATCTGCCGATCATCTTTCCGATCCATCCCCGAACGCGGAAGAATATCGAAGGGTCTGCTTTGGCCAAACGCGTGGGCGGGATGCAGAATCTGCGTCTGCTCGAGCCCGCGGGATACCTCGACTTCCTGAAACTGATGGGATCCGCCAAAGCGGTCTTGACCGACTCGGGTGGAATTCAGGAGGAGACAACCGTTTTGGATATCCCTTGCCTCACCTTGAGACCGAATACGGAGCGACCCCTGACGACTGAAATCGGCACGAGTCGGCTCGTCGGCGCGGATAGTGGGAAGATCATCGCGGCATGGCGCGACATCCAATCCGACAATTGGCCGGCACCCCAAATACCCGAATTGTGGGACGGCCGGGCCGCCGAGCGGATTGCCCAAATCCTGGTCGAAAAACTTGCATGACCGGAAGGACCCGACTTCCTTGCCCAGGTGCAAGAAGGATGGTACATTCCATAGAGTCGTTGCCGTGTGGCGAGTGAGATTCCGGTAAGTCTTGCAGGTCTCATTTCATCCGACAGAATAAAATTCCAAAATTCCAAATTCCAGAATTCCGGAAGGCTTGATGGCTCGCAAAGCACTCATCACCGGCATCACGGGACAAGACGGATCGTATCTGGCTGAGTTCCTTTTGGAAAAAGGGTACGAAGTTTACGGGATGATCCGTCCCTCCAGTACGGAAGATTGCGAGCGAATCGAACATATCCGGGAGCGGCTGATGCTCTGTGAAGGAGATCTTCTGGACCAGGGTTCGATGATTACCCTGTTGCAGGAGGCCCGCCCGCAGGAAGTCTATCATCTGGCCGCACAGAGCTTTGTCCCGACGAGTTGGCGACTGCCGCTGTTGACCGGTGATTTCACCGCCTTGGGAGTGAACCGCGTCCTGGAAGCGATTCGGCTTGTTGACCCGACGATTCGTTTCTACCAGGCCGGCAGCAGCGAGATGTTCGGCAAGGCGGATCACGAGCCGCAGAACGAGCGTACGCCCTTCGTACCCCGCAGTCCCTACGGCGTGGCTAAGGTCTTCGGCCATTGGATTACCGTGAACTACCGCGCGAACTACGATCTGTTCGCTTGCGGCGGCATCTGCTTCAATCACGAATCGCCAAGACGGGGAAAGGAGTTCGTGAGCCGAAAAATTACCGATGGCGTTGCGCGAATCAAGCACGGCTTGCAGGACAAATTGACGCTCGGCAACCTCGAAGTGTTGCGGGATTGGGGGTTTGCGGGCGACTACGTCAAGGCGATGTGGATGATGCTTCAGCAGGACAAGCCCGACGACTACGTCGTGGCCACCGGCCAGTCCCACTCGCTCGGACAACTCGTCGAATTGGCGTTCGGGCACGTCGGCCTGAACTGGCAAGACTACGTCAGGACCGATCCGAAGTTCTTCCGGCCCGCAGAGCCAAACGTTCTCCGGGGTGATGCCAGTAAGGCCCGGAAGGTACTCGGTTGGAAGCCCGAAATCTCTTTCGCAGAACTGGTTCGAATGATGGTGGATGCCGATATGGATCGGGTTGCGCGAGAAGCAGGCCGGTAATGGCAACAGCGGCGCACAGGGAACGTAAAGGGCGATGACAGCTTACGACTTGCGCTGTTGCCACCACTGGATGGTGTGCCGGAGCCCCTCGTCGAAATCGACTTCCGCCCGAAAGCCGAACTGAGTTGCCCGTTCGGTATCGAGAGATCGGCGGGGTTGGCCGTCGGGTTTGGAGGTGTCCCAAACCAGTTCTCCCTCAAATCCGACGATCCCTTTGATCTTGTCGGCCAGATCGCGGATGGTGATTTCGAAGCCGGCGCCGAGATTGACGGGTTCAGGTCCGTCGTAGCACCTGGTGGCCAGAGTAATTCCGCGGGCACAGTCCTCGACGAAGAAAAATTCCCGGCTGGCGTTGCCCGTTCCCCACACTTCGACCTGGCCGTCACCACGTTCCTTGGCCTCGATGAATTTGCGGATCAACGCGGGAATGACGTGCGAAGAGTCCGGATCGAAGTTGTCGCCGGGGCCGTAGAGATTGACCGGCAAGAGATAAATGCCGTTAAGCCCATACTGGGCACGGTAGGCCTGCAACATCACCAACAACGCCTTCTTGGCGATACCGTAAGGAGCGTTGGTTTCCTCGGGGTAACCGTTCCAGAGTTCCTCCTCGCAAAACGGCACGGGAGTGAACTTGGGGTAGGCACAGATGGTTCCGATTTGGACGAATTTCTTCAGGCCTGCTCGCCGCGCATGTTCGATCAGGTGCAAGCCCATGACCATGTTCGAATAGAAAAACCTGCCGGGGTTCTCGCGATTGGCGCCGATGCCGCCCACCTCGGCCGCGAGATGGATGACGATACTTGGTTGCATCCGGCGGTACATTCTCGCCACGTCCTCCTCGCGAGTGAAGTCGTAGTCTTCGATCAACGGGACGAGAATGTTCTCGGATGCGGCGCCTTGGCGGACGAGTTCCACCTGAAGGTGCGTGCCGAGGAAGCCGGCACCGCCGGTAACGATAATACGTTCCTCACTGAGATCGATCATTGTCTTGAGTTCCTCTCAGCACGCGGAGCGGTGTTTCGCGAGCACCCGTTCTTCCTTGGCGTGCTTCCAATCCGACTCGACCATCATCTGGACGAGCCCCTTGAACGTGACTTTTGGCTTCCACCCCAGGACTGTGCGGGCCTTGGACGCATCGCCCAGCAGGAAATCGACTTCCGAAGGGCGGAAATAGCGAGGATCGATTTCGACGTGCTTCTCCCAATCCAGGTCGAGATAACCGAACACCGCCTCGACGAACTCTTGCACTGAGTGCACCTCACCGGTGGCGACCACGTAGTCGTCGGGTTCGTCCTGCTGCAACATCAGCCACATGGCCTCCACGAAGTCGCCCGCAAATCCCCAGTCTCGCTTTGCGTTCAGATTGCCAAGGTATAGCTTGTCTTGAAGCCCTTCCTTGATCCGCGTGGCGGCTCGGGTGATTTTTCGAGTGACAAACGTTTCGCCGCGTCGCGGTGATTCGTGGTTGAAGAGAATCCCGTTACAGGCGAACATATCGTAGGCTTCCCGGTAGTTGAGTGTCTGCCAGAAGCTGTAGAGCTTTGCACACGCGTACGGACTTCGTGGATGAAGAGGTGTTGTTTCGCGCTGTGGCGTTTCCGCCGCCTTGCCGAACATCTCACTGGTCGAGGCCTGATACACCCTGGCCGGCTTCTGAAGTCCGCGGACCGCTTCGAGCACGTGGAGCGTTCCGATGGCGTCGACCTCGGCCGTGTAGACGGGTAGATCGAAACTGACGCGAACGTGAGATTGGGCAGCCAGGTTGTAGATTTCGTCGGGGTCGATCTTCTGCATCAGGTGAGCCAGCGCGTTGCCGTCGGTCAGGTCGGCGTGGTGCAGGAACAAGAGGGCGTCGGCCGCATGAGGATCCTTGTAGATGTCTTCGAGCCGGCCCGTATTAAAAGTGCTGGACCGGCGAATCAGACCGTGGACCTCATAACCCTTTTTCAGCAGCAATTCGGCCAGATAACTCCCGTCCTGACCCGTCACGCCGGTGATCAGCGCCTTCTTAGCCATGCTACCCTCTAATGAACACATGATGCTACAACTCGACAACCGGCTGATTTTACGTGGCGGTGTTCCGTCTGTAAAGACCAGTGTCGTCCCCATCAGAAGGGGGGAGAACTGCAGCAGACTTGGACGTGAGTGCGACACGTGGCGGCAGACTCAAGGTGGCGGGACTTTCGCCGTGATCCATCCGAATCCAGTTGACATATTCCAGCATCTCCTGTTCCATGCCGGTGTGCTTGCGATGCCAGCACTCCGCAGATGGTAGTCCCTGCGGCGATTCGTCCACTTTTCGTACCTGCGAGGGCCTGTTCAAAAAAGCCTGGGCGAGGTGGGGTATCTGCAAAATGGGCTTGCCTTGCCCCATCGAATACGCTAATAGTCCCCATCTTTCCTGCCGGTGATACCGTGCGACAATCGAGTCTCCTGATACCTGAGCCGGTGCTTTGTATTACGGACTTTCGAGGTTGTGGAAGGCTCCAGATGCTTTCGAAACCTCTCCGTTTGGCTGTAACCTCGGCAGCACCAGGAGACCTGTTGATGACAAGAGCGCTGGTATGCACGACTGTAGACCACACCTGTGGGTGATAACCGAGTTGTATTATCCGGAAGAAACGTCGACCGGCCGTATTCTCACGGAGATTGCGGAGGGGTTGGCTGCAAGGTATTACGTACGGGTCCTTTGCGGTCAGCCGACATACTCCTTGCGCGGTGCGAAAGCTGCCAAACGTGAACAACGCAACTCTGTTGAGGTACACCGGTGTTGGGGAACTACGTGGAACAGGCTTGTCTTGCCATTGCGGCTCTGCAACTTGCTTACCCTTTGCTGCTCGCTTTTTTTGAACGTTCTTTTCCGTGTGCGTAGACAAGAGAGAGTCTTGGTTGTCACGAATCCACCTTTGCTTCCCTTTCTCGTAGCTCTCGCTTGTCGTCTTCGAGGAGTGAACTGCTTCTTGTTGATCCACGACGTGTATCCGGAAGCTGCCGTTGTTGCTGGAATGATGAAGCCAGATACGCTAGTTTTCCAAGTACTCAATTACTGCACTTGTTGGCTTTATCGCTCGGTTGTCCGGATCATTGTCCTGGGACGCGACATGGAGAAGTCGGTAGCTAAGAAACTTGGCGCCGCGCGAGAGAAGACAGTAATCATCACGAACTGGGCCGATCTGGACGTCGTGTACCCCGTATCTAGAGCAGAGAACCAATTGCTAAAGAGGGGCGGCTTGTCCAAGAAATTCGTCGCCCAATACGCCGGCAATATGGGACGAACACACAACATCGAGATGGTTTTGGAGTGCGCCACACGCCTGCGCCACCGCGAAGACATTCATTTCTTGATGATCGGCTCCGGCGCGAAGAAGGCTTGGCTCAAGAAGTCGGTGCAGGAACGCAAGCTAACAAACGTTTCCATTGTCTCGCCATGTCCAAGAAGTGAGTTATGCGATTTCCTCAACGCATGCGACGTATCGATTATCCCGTTCGTATCCGGAATGGCAGGCGTTTCCGTCCCGAGTCGGATGTACAATGTTTTGGCTGCGGGCAAACCGATTATTGCCGCTGCTGATCGTGAGTCCGAACTGGCTCAAGTCATGGAGGAAGAACAGGTTGGCTGGGTGGTGCCGCCTGACGATGTAGACGCTTTCGTGAATGTCATCCTCGAAGCACGTAATAGTGCTCACTTGCGCGCGGAAATGGGGCGACGAGCTCGCGAGGCCGCAGAAAGAAAGTACGACCCCGATCGTGTCGTTGAACAGTTTGCTGCAACCATCGGTGGCTTCGGCGTTTCGTCGGTACCGGAGCCGAAAATGGACCAGTTCAGGCAAAAAAGAGCAAACACCCGCTGGCCCGCTGCGCATGCTTCTGTCCCGAGGGTTTGGCCCTCCTCACGGTCCTGAAATCAAACAACGGGAAATGACTTTCATGGCCCCAATATTGGTAACCGGTGCAAACGGGTTTCTCGGATCGCGCATCGTGGCCCAAATGCGGTCCGCGGCAATCGACGTTCGCTCGACCGACCTCCCGAATGGGAATTCCGCCGACCTACCCGATTTCCGACCCGCTGATCTACTCAAGGGCACTCACTTGGCGTCACTCCTTGATGGGGTACAATGCGTTGTGCACGCTGCCGGTTTGGCACACCAGTTTCTGAGGACCCGAGAAACGGAGCGGAGACTCTTCGACATAAACGTTACCGCTACGGAGAAACTGATGCGTGCTGCCTCATCCGCCGGCGTTGAGCATTTCGTACTGATCAGTTCGGTCGCGGTCTATGGGCCTTCTGATGCCTCGCTGAGCGATGAAACAACCGCGTGCTCCCCCATCGGCGCATACGCGATTAGCAAACGCGAAAGCGAGTGTAGGGTGATTCGAGTAGCGGAAGAAACGGGGATGCGGGCAACGATCCTCCGGATGGCCACGGTTTATGGCGAAATGGATCCCGGAAATATCGCCCGTCTGATTCGAAAGATCGACGAAGATCAGTTTGTATGGATTGGCTCGGGAAGGAATCTGAAAAGCTTGATCTATCGAGAGGATGCAGCACGGGCTTGTGTGCTCGCATCGCAACGGACGCGAGGCAGGCAGGTCGAAGTATACAACGTTACGGGCCCGCCGTGTTCGATACAGGAGGTTGTTTGCAAGCTGGCAAGTGCGCTTCAGCGCAGACTTCCACGTTGGCATGTTCCAGCATCGCTCGCGCGCTTCGCAACGGCAACAGGCGCTCTTCTTGTCGGCGGTCGCGGTCGTCTCGGCTCTCTGCACGCCATGCTGCGGAAATGGCTTGCGAATGATGCATACGATGGGCGCAAGTTTCAGGAGTCGTTCGGGTTCCGGGCAGAAGTCGCTCCTGCAGAAGGTCTACGCAGGGAGGTAGCGTGGTACCGAAAGTCCGCTGCCTGAAAAGGTTCGTGAACCGTGGCCCGCCACGGAGTACAGGTTCAAATGCTTGCTGATTTCGAACACCTGGCAACGGGCAGAATGCATTCGGCGTTCGCCGAGGACATGGAAGACCATCGTTCGGTCTTGGACGACAAAATCCGCGGTTCCAGGGTCGCCATCATCGGCGCCGCCGGATCGATCGGTTTTTCCGTGGTCAAGAACATCTTGCAGTTTGGTCCCGCGGGCATCGCGCTGATCGACCTTAGCGAGAACAACCTCGTGGAGGTCGTTCGCGAATTGCGTTCTTCCGAGCACATTCCAGTCCCGGAAGATTTCGCTGCACTTCCCATCGGCTTGGGCAGCGTCGAATGCACGAGATTCTTTCAGGAAACCGCACCGTTTGACTACATCTTGAACCTCAGCGCCATGAAGCACGTTCGTTCGGAAAAGGATACCTTCTGCCTTGCCCGAATGATCGACACAAATGTGTTGTTCATCTACGATCTACTGGAAAGCATCCCCTACGACTTCCGGAAGTTCTTTTCCGTTTCCTCCGACAAAGCGGCCAATCCCGCCAATTTGATGGGGGCCAGCAAGATGGTCATGGAGGAGATGCTGCGATCTCAAAGGCGGGCGTTTTCCACCGCCCGTTTTGCGAACGTCGCCTTTTCCTATGGCAGCCTTCCATACGGGTTCCTGCAAAGAATCGAGAAGAGGCAGCCCATATCCGCGCCCGTCGACGTGAAAAGGTACTTCATGTCGCACGAAGAAGCGGGGCAAATCTGTGTTCTCTCATGCGCGCTCGGAGAAAACGCCGATGTCTTCTTCCCGCACTTCGGGCAGGGGCTCAGGGAAACAACTTTCTCCGAAATCGCCGTCAAGCTGTTGTCGCATTTGGGATTCGATCCGGTCGAATGTGCTTCGGAAAACGAGGCAAAGGCGAGAACGAGCGAGCTGATTCCGCGGAGGAAATGGCCCTGCTACTTTTCCGAAACGAACACCACCGGAGAGAAACCGTTTGAGGAATTCTATTCCACAAACGAAGAACTCGATCTTGCGCGATACAAGAACATCGGGGTTATCAAACGTTCCTCCGGGGGTGATTCTGGGAGACTGCTGAAAGACTTCATCGAGTTTGCCAGAAAGGCCAAATTCGATAAACGTGTTACGAAAGCAGATTACGTTCGGGAATTCCGGAAGGTCGTGCCCGGACTCGATCATGCTGAAACAGACAAAAACCTTGACCAGAAAATGTAGGTAGGCACTGCATCATGTACTTGTTTGTCAAACGAATTATGGACATCTGCATCGCTGGAATCGCTTTGCTTCTTCTTTTCCCCTTATGGATCCCGATCATGATCATACTGCGAATGACGGGTGAGGGCGAAGTATTCTTCAGGCAGAAGCGGCTGGGCTATAACAACAGGGAATTCCTCATCTGGAAGTTCGTTACGATGCTGAACAGCGATCCGTCGGCAGGCACGATTACGGCAAAGAACGATGCGCGAATCCTGCCCTTTGGAAAGTATTTGAGGACAACCAAAATCAATGAACTGCCCCAATTGATCAACGTCCTCACCGGCGAGATGACCCTGGTGGGGCCGAGGCCTATAACTCGTGAGGCGTTTGATCTTTATCCCGATGATCTTAAACCCCTGATATATCGGACCAAGGCGGGAGTGACCGGTATGGGGTCAGTCGTATTCAGGAACGAAGAAGAGATTCTGGCGGAATCGGAACGCGGATTCCGGCAATGCTACAAAGACGAAATCATGCCGATCAAGGGAGCTCTGGAGGTCTGGTATCAACAGAACATCTCCTTCGTTACGGATATGAAGATCATCTTCTTGACAATTATTGCCATCATCAAGCCAGACAACTCGTTACATCTCAAATGGTTCAAAGACCTGCCTGTTGAACGGAGAATCGCTTTGCCTGTTGAAATGAAGAAGGCCGCATAGAGAGTCGCGTGATATCGAGTGGAGGTGGACCCCAATGTTTGGACAGCAAATGGGGCTGATTAAGGTGTAGGTACTGGGGCTTGCAGAACCGCGCCGTCGCTTCAAGGGCACACTCCGTTTCGATTGGTTTGTCTTGAAACTCGCCAAAGTGGTGCAGAACTCGCGCCGAAGTTGCGAACCTCGTTGCCTGATTGGCTGTTTTGAAAACGCTGGCGAAATAGTCATGCTGGCGACTCAGGGAAAACTGGCAAAAAAGGGTAGGCGGGGTCCCCTTTGTCCCCCCAATTGCTCAAGGCACCCTACAATCTGACCTTGACGCATACACATGGGAATGAGTATACGCCCCTTTCCCTTTCCCGTAGCTGGTGCCCGTTTGACCCAGAAGACGACCAAGATGGCGATGAAGATATCGTTGATTTTCGGCACGCGACCGGAAGCTATCAAATTATGCCCGCTGATCACGGCGATGCGGGATCACCCGTATCTTGAGCCTCACGTGTGCGTGACGGGGCAGCATCGCGAGATGCTCGATCAGGTGCTCGAGGTTTTCGGGGTTAAGCCCGACGTCGATCTGGTATTGATGCGGTCAGACCAGACGTTGGGAGAACTGACCTCCCGAGCGGTTCGTGCCGTGGATCGGTGTCTGGCAACCGCCAAACCCGGCATGGTTATCGTTCAGGGGGACACGACCACTGCTTTCTGCGCCTCGCTGGCGGGCTTCTACCATCAGATTCCCGTTGGTCACGTTGAAGCGGGGCTCCGGACCTGGAAGAAGTACTCCCCCTTTCCCGAGGAAATCAATCGGGTCCTGGCAACACGGTTGGCCGACTACCATTTTGCTCCGACCGAGCAGTCAAAAAGGAATCTCCTGGCGGAAGGCGTCTCCGAAGACAGGGTGTTTGTCACGGGCAACACGGTCATAGACGCCCTTCTGGCGGCGGTAGAAAAGATCCGCGAGGCCCCGCCCGAGATCCCCGGCCTGCCATCGGACCTCTTGAACGATTGTGAGAGAAGCCTGGTGCTCGTGACCGGCCATCGTCGCGAGAACTTTGGCGAGGGGTTCCATTCCATCTGCAAGGCGATATCGAATCTCGCCGGCCGATTCACGAAGGTTGAATTTGTCTACCCGGTCCACCTGAACCCGAATGTGCGCGAGCCGGTTTACCGTTTGTTGGGCAACCGGAACAACATTCACTTGGTGGAGCCGCTTGGTTACCTGCCGTTTGTTGCGTTGATGAATCGGGCCAAAGTGGTGCTGACCGATTCGGGCGGAGTCCAGGAAGAGGCGCCCAGCCTGGGTAAACCCGTCCTTGTGATGCGTGACACCACGGAGCGCCCCGAGGCAGTCGCGATGGGCACGGCCCGACTGGTCGGTACCGATCCCCACGTGATCACAGAGAGCGTTTCTCGTCTGCTGACGAATGTTGACGCCTACGCCCGGATGGCCAACGCCGTCAACCCCTATGGCGACGGCCAGGCTTGTAGCCGAATTCTTGCTGGCTGCGAAACCGCTCTGATGGGTCAAGCCTGTCCGCGTCGGACAGAGCCCTCTCAACCATGCATACAACCAAACATTTGTGATGAGCAGGAAGCGCTTGTCAAAGGATTGCTGTAATAATACCAGAATCGCCTGGAGATCAGCGTAACGCACACCTATCAAAATCGTCGGACTACTTCATGGTTGAGCCGTTTGAGAAGCCGATCTACGTTACTCGCCCCTTTCTTCCCCCGTTGGAAGATTTCTGCGAGGGGCTGGAGGAGATCTGGGAGAATGCCTGGCTGACAAACGACGGTCCTGTGCTTCAGCGTTTCGCGAGGCGGCTGGAGAACTACCTTCAGTCGAAGAACATCTGCCTGTTCAACAACGGGACGTTGGCGCTGCAAATCGCTCTGCAAGGGATGGGTATCTCAGGCGAAGTCATCACGACACCGTTCACTTTCGTTGCAACCACCCACGCCCTGCACTGGAACAATATCCGCCCCGTTTTCTGTGACATCGAACCCGACTATTACACGCTGGATCCGGAACGAGTCGAGGCGGCCATCACGCCACGTACCACGGCCATCCTCGCCGTTCACGTGTTCGGGCACCCGTGCAATCTGGGAGCCCTGGCCGACATCGCGCGGCGTCACGATTTGAAGCTGGTTTACGACGCCGCTCATGCATTCGGCATTGAGGTGGGCGGCAAGCCGATTGCCCATTTTGGCGACATCAGCATGTTCAGCTTCCATGCGACGAAGCTGTTTCATTCCATCGAAGGCGGCCTGCTGGCTTTTCAGGAGTCGAGCCTGAAGAGTGTTTTCGATTATCTCAAGAACTTTGGATTCGAGAACGAACTCGAAGTCGTCATGCCCGGCACGAATGCCAAGATGAGCGAAGTGCACGCCTTGATGGGCATGAAGATCCTGGAATATCTTGATGGGATCATTTTCAAACGTCGCCAAATTGCCGCGGTTTACTGCGAGCAGTTGCAGGAGATTCCCGGCATTCATCTTCCGCCGCTGCCTGCCGGCGACGTCCGATACAACTACGCCTACTTTCCAATCGAAATAGACGAGCAGGAATTCGGGGTCGGCCGCGACGAGTTGTGCGAGGGACTCAAGGAATCCAATGTGTTCCCCCGTCGCTACTTCTATCCCCTAATCTGCGATTACGCATGTTACCGAAGCATATCCGTCGACGACCCGTTGACCGTAGCCAGAAGAGTTGCCGGACGAATCATGACATTACCGATCTACGAAAGCCTCGACGTCGAAGCCGTATACCGCATCTGCAGAATAATTCGGCAAATCCAAGAGAGGACGCGCCTCGTCAAGGCGGCATAGCACCCCGGCAATATCCTACGACCCGATACCATGAGCAGCTCCCTCAAGTCCAAGACCGTTCGTGCTCTTTCCTGGAGTTTCGTTGAAACTGTAGGGATGCGCGGTCTCCAGTTTGCAATCTGGATAATCCTCGCCCGGCTGCTGGTGCCCGACGAGTTCGGCCTGATGGGGATGCTCGCCATTTTCCTGGCTTTGGCACAAACGTTTCTTGATAGTGGTTTTGGGGCCGCGTTGATTCAGAAACAAGATGCCACGCATGTCGATTCTTGCTCGATTTTTTATTGCAACATCGTCGTCGGTCTGATTGCCGCGGGGTTGCTCTGCCTTGCCGCGCCATGGATCGCGGGGTTCTTTCACGAGCCGATTCTGACCCCGCTCACTCGCTTCCTTTCGCTGAACATTGTCATCAACTCGTTCGGCCTGATCCAAACGACGTTACTGGTCAAACGCATCGACTTCAAGACACAGACGAAAATCAGCCTGACTGCGGTAGTAGCTTCCGGCGTCATTAGTGTCACGCTAGCGTTCAACGGGTTCGGCGTCTGGAGCCTGGCGATTCAAATGCTATGCACCAACCTGTTCCGTACCGTTCTCCTGTGGATATTCAACTCCTGGCGTCCCTCGCTAGTCTTCAGCTTCACGGCGCTGCGACCGCTTTTTGCTTTTGGCTCGCGTCTACTTACTGCCAGTTTGATGAACACCATCTTCCAAAATATTTATCTGGTTGTCATCGGAAGGCTGTTTTCAGCGGGAATCCTTGGATTTTACGCACGTGCAAAGATGTTTCAAGAGTTGCCGACGATATCGTTGTCACAACTGGTAGATCGCGTTATGTTCCCCGTGTTCTCAGCCATCCAGGACGACACGGAACGCCTGAAACAAAACATGCAGAAGGCATTGAAGACCTTGGCTCTCGTGAACTTTCCCTTGATGATCGGTCTGGCTGTCGTGGCCAAGCCGTTGGTTCTCGTGCTGTTGACCGACAAATGGGCACCTTGCATTCCGTACTTGCGATTGCTTTGTGTGGCCGGAATGTTATATCCGCTCCACGCGATCAATCTGAACGTGCTGAAGGCCCAAGGACGTTCGGACCGCTTCTTGCAACTAGCGTCTATTGACCACGCCCTGCAAATCGTTGCCTTGGTAATCACGATTCCGTGGGGCATCGAGGGGATTCTTTGGGGCTATATCGCGTCGTCCATCATTTGTTATGGCGTTAATACCTGGTACACGGTACGGATGGTCCACTACTCTCTGAGGGAGCAAATACGAGACATTCTGCCCTATTTGTTAATGGCCGGTGCGATGGGTAGCATAGCTTGGGCCTTCCAGTACTTGCCCATACCTTACGTTACGGTCTTGCTGCTCCAGGTTACTGTCGGCCTTGCCGTTTACCTCTTGTTGTGCAATCTGTTCCGGCCGTCGGCCTTTGTGGAAGGCTGGGCCGTCCTCACTGCAAGGGGTTCTTCGCGAGTCAAAAGCAGGCGGGCAAACAGTGGGCGACGGACGATCGTGTTGCACAAAGGCAGGTTAGCCTACAAGATCGCTCACAGACGATGGGATACACGGCAGACTTATGAACAGGAGTGAAATGCATGTCACCTTTTCTTCTCAATTTGACACAGGAAGTGCTGGACCACATCTGTGAGTCCTACGGCACGGACAACTGGGATTATTCCCGTTTCGGCAAGCCCAACAAACGCCTCAAGAGGATACTGCTTTCGACAATCGGCTCTCTCTGCAAACGAGCGGGATTGGGGATTGTTGTTCTGGATTCCTTTTCCGCCAGGTATGAGAGCATGGTGCGTGATTACGGCGAGGGACTTTCTCGCCTTTACGACATGCTCGAGGATGAGTATTCCAAGCAAATGCTCGTGAAGGTAATCGCCTATCGGATTCTGGGGCATCGCAGGTTGAAACTACCAGTGAACACTCCGGAATACTGGGCGACGAGGAAGAAGGCACGCTCGATGATTTCGGGCAAGAACACGATTTGCGGTACGTTCCGGGACGAACCATTGAGTACCTTCACGCTCGACGACATCGGATATCCTATTGGGTTGTACGGATTACCGATTACTATCGCTGACATGTTCATCCTGCACGCCTATGCCTACGACAGGATAGCTCCGCCAGTCAAGGCAGAACCGGGCGACTACGTGATCGATGCTGGCAGTTGCTGGGGAGACGCGACGCTCTACTTCGCGCACGAGGTGGGGCCGACCGGAAAGGTTTATGCTTTTGAGTTCGTTCCCGAAAACGTCGATATCTTGTTAAAGAACTTGCACGAGAACGAGGAGTTGTCGCGGCGAGTTGAAGTTGTCCAGCATGCCCTCTGGAGCACCTCTGGAGAACGTTTGTGCTTCTCCAATCAGGGGCCCGGCAGTCGGGTGGGTGTTGCCGGCACCGCTGAATTAAATCGCTCCGTCACGAGTGTGACGATTGACGATTTTGTTGCTGATCTGAGCCTTCCGAGAGTCGACTTCATCAAGATGGATATCGAAGGCGCAGAGTTTGAGTCACTCCAGGGTGCTCGTAAGACCATCAGAAAGCACCAGCCCACTCTCGCAATAAGTTTGTATCATAAACTGAGCGACTTTGCCACTATTCCTGCCTTTTTGTCGTCTGTCGGCGTGAATTACAGGTACTACCTCGACCACTCCACGATTCACTCGGAAGAGACCGTGTTGTTTGCCACGGCCAGATATCCGGCACGTTAGCGAAGTACAAGGAGTGAAGATACCCATGCAAGTGCCCTTGGTCAGCGTTAACATGGTAACCTATAATCATGAGCCCTTTATTGCCCAGGCAATAGAAGGGGTGCTCATGCAGGAGACAGATTTCCCGTTTGAACTGGTCATTGGCGAAGACTGCTCCACTGACCGCACCCGCGATATCGTTCTCGAGTATCAGGAAAGGTATCCGGATATTATCAGAGTGATCACGTCGGAGACGAATGTAGGCGGGCTTGAGAACTGTCTTCGGGTGGAGCGAGCCTGCTGCGGAAAGTACATCGCCTATTGCGACGGCGATGATTATTGGCACCACGTCGGTAAACTGCAGAAGCAGGTCGATTTCCTGGAAAGTCATCCGGAGTATGGTCTAGCCCACAGCGACCTGGACCGCCTGAACGCTACAACGGGAGAAAAGCTGGAATACGTCCGGTCGCAGACGGGAATCCATTATCATGAAAACGATCAAGACGACCTCACCATAGACTTGCTACTGGGGCGGTATATGATTGCCACCTGTACGGTCCTGGCCCGCAAGTGTCTGATAGACCGGATAGTTGAATCGGATCCTGCCGTCTTCCAGAGTAACCGATTCGCACTCGGCGATCTGCCGAGGTGGCTCGAGATCTCTCGATTGTCGAAAATCAAATACTTCGGGGAGTCATGGGCTACCTACCGCATCCTTGAAGAATCCGCGTCACATTCTCGAGACTCGAAGCGCATGATTTACTACCATAGATCGCGCTACGATCTGCTCCGGTACTATGCCGAAAAGTTACATTGCGATCAGCAGGCGATCCATTCGCTCGAAACACTTCGTGCAGTATTTCTTCTACGCTTGGCACTGTGCACCAGTAACTCGGAACTTGCACGGGAAACATGGTCGGAATTGCATGAGCTTGGGATACGTCGAACATGGCAGATGTACTTGTTGACTTGGGGAGCCAGAATACCATGCACTGATTTGCTGGTCCGGATTGGGCGGACTCTTAGAAACGTCTGTCGACGGACCATTCGTCGCATTGCAGATATAGCCGCAAAGCGATCTCCCCGGGGAGCGTAAGAATTCCAAAACGTTAATGAGACGATTCCAAGAAGAAGAATAAGCGAGGTAGAAACTGACCGTGCGATCGTCCACCTGTGAACAGCAACAGACAATCCTGCGTTGTGCAGGGCATGCTACGCATAGCAGCTATGTCGGGGCAGTCATTCCCGTGATTCTAGCGGGTGCGATTCTCCTGGTGTTGGTGTCTCCGGATTTGCGATGTGTTTTGGCCCCGATGTTGGCCGTTATCACTGTTTTTGTTTGGCTCGTCGCAACAATCTGGGATCGGGATCACGCCTTTCCCGTATGCGATGTGGGGTGTATGTGCGCCCTGGCTACGGTCGTCTACTCCGTTGTTCCCGTCCTCAATTATATCGCGGGCGGTCTTCGGTTCACAGCCTTGGGTGACATGCGTCTCTATCGTCTTCAGCCCACACCGTCCGAACTGGGGGCATTTCATTGGTGGCACGTTGCTTATCTCTCGTCCTTTGCAGTGGTTTACGTATTGGTACGTGGCAATACTCGCGGCGGATGGCAGCCCCTGCAATTGCCGGAAGCCGTGACCCAACGGTTTATCGTCGTCTTGCTCGCCTCGTTGCTCGGATATTTCCTCCTCTTAAGAGTGGCCACTGGCGCCAATTACTTCTTGTCGTATAAGGATATGCGCGCTGCGATCGCAGCTGGAACACAACTTCAGTTGCCGCTGATCATCGAACAGATATCCCGCAAGTTGCTGGGCTGGCTGTTCATCTGCAAGTTGGCGCTAGTGATAATCATCACGACTCGACTTCACCGGCAGAACTGGCGTCTTATTCTGTTTCTTTGGCTGGGCATGGAAGTCCTGCTATCCATTACTCGAATGGGGTCACGAACTTGGACCATTCTGCTCCTTTTGGGAACGGCAATTTTGTATCATCGGCTGGTAAAGCCGTTATCGCCAAAGTTTTGTGCTATCTCGGGATCACTGCTTCTTACGGGATTCCTTGCTTTCGGCGCCATCCGGGGGGGGATTATTGAGAAAGTGGACGGTTGCTCCGGTGTTCCAGTTGCCTCTGCAAGCAACGAATTCCAGGCACTACTGTCGACCGGCTATGATTTGCGATGCAGGGTCAAGGAGGGGTTGGAGGTTCCCCTGCAAGTATATTTCGCGGACTTTCTCCAACTGATCCCACGGCAGATCTGTCCTGTTCAGAAGATTGACCCTAGTCTCTGGTACCTGGAAGTGATCGATTGTCATAGCGGATCGGGGTTCATGTTTGGGGTCCTTGGACAAGCGGCCGTGGGCTTTGGGATTTGGGAACTGGTTTTGCGCGGCGCACTGCTCGGCTTCATCCTGGCGAAAATCCACCGGTGGTACGTTCTGAAACACTCTTCCTGTTTCCTTGCAACCTTGTTCTATGTTTGGCTCTGCACCCGGGTCTACTATACTTTTCGGGCTTCCACATTTTACTTTGTTACATTCATCGTTTATCAAGTGATCCCTGTTTTCCTGTTAATCCAGTTACCCGAAATAGCCAGGTCCTTTTCGCGGGGTATTGGTCGTCGTCGACCTCGCGTTACTTCCGTCTAGGAAACTTGCATGTGCGGCATTTGCGGAAAAATCAGTTTCACGGATGAGATCGTCGACCGAGGACCGGTCGCGGCAATGTGCGATACCATTGTGCACCGTGGGCCTGACGGCCGGGGGATCTACACGGCGCCTCATGTCGGTTTGGGGCAGCGCAGGTTGTCTATCATCGATCTTCGCGCTGCCACAGCGGAGCCTGTTCCGGCAGGCAGCCATCAAGGAACTGGTGGACGAACACGTCACGGGAAAGCGGACGTGGAGCAACCAGCTTTAGCCTTCCTCTTCCTGGAACTGTGGTTTCGAGAGTTTATCGATTGACAACCGGCGTCTTGAATGAACGGACTAAATTGACACGAAATGGTGAAACTATGATGCGAAATGGCAAATTGCGGATTCTACATGCAATCCCACATCTGTCGGGTGGCGGGGCCGAAGGCCAAATGTCATATCTTGTACGCAAGTTGGTACGGATGGGACACGAGGTGCATATCGCCTGTTTGACCGAGGGGCCCGGAGGATGTGAACTGGGACTGCCCGAATCTCATCTGCACCGGCTAGATAGAAGCAGCAACTATGATCCTCGTATCCTCTGGCAATTGGTCCGACTGATACAACGTATCAATCCCCACGTACTCCAGACGTGGATTCGCCAAATGGATGTCTTGGGGGGACTTGCGGCCAGGGTCACGAGAACGCCATGGATACTTGGTGAGCAGAGTTCAGGAAAGGGTTACCTCCCCCATTGGAAAAACCGTCTTCGGACGTGGGTTGGTTCCGGGGCGGCTATGATCGCATCGAACTCTGCGGGTGGAGACGAATATTGGCAAAGCAAGTGCCCAAACACTCCTCGTCGCATCATTCCGTGCGGCGTTCCGCTGGATGAGTTGGAGAAGGCGGAAAAGCGATCATCACCCGAAATCGGCGTTTCAGAGAACCAAGAGTTAATGCTGTATGTTGGGAGACAGGTCCCATTGAAGAATCTACGTTTCCTGCTGGCCGCACTTGCAGAAGCCCGCAAGAGAGCCCCCTTGGTTGGTGTGCTCTGTGGTGACGGCCCACAACGCCCGGAACTCGAGAAGTATGCTGAGGAATTGCGTATTGCCGACGAGGTTCGTTTCCTTGGTCGAAGACCGAGAAGCGAGGTATTGGGGCTCCTGAAGCGAGCAAACGTGTTCGTTTTTCTGAGCGCCTACGAAGGTTGTCCCAACGCGGTTATCGAGGCCATGGCATGTGGATGTTCGCTTGTTGTCTCCGATATCCCGGCACATCGAGAGTTTCTGGACGAGGAGTGTGCTGTGTTTGTCGACCCGCAGGATATCCGCCAGGTTTCTAACGCGATCCTGGATTGCCTGACCGATGCAGAAGGAGCCCTTCAGCGAGCGAAAAAGGCTAAAGCCAAGATCGCCCAGTGGTCGGTCCGTGCCATGGCACGTCAGTATGAAGCGGCATACGAACGGGTCACACAAGGGTCAAAATTGGATAACTCCATTTGTCCCCGCCTCAGGAAACCTCACCTCGAACTCAGTTTGCCGAAAGGAGCTAGTATGCCGACACGCGAAACACGAAGTCGATTTCGCATCCGGCTTGATGCGCTGCAACGCCTGATTATGTGGCACTGCTTCTCGGGAATCACTCCGCATTATCTGGTAACGGAGTATCCGAAATCCGGAGGCACCTGGCTCGCTCAGATGCTTGCGGCCTACTTTGACGTGCCTTTTCCGCGAAACAAGCGTCCCCCTGCCCTGAAACGGCAAACCTGTGTCTTGCACGGACATTATTTATACAACCCACGATTCAAGAACATCACGTGTCTCGTTCGTGATGGTCGCGATGTGATGGTATCCGCCTATTATCACTTATTGTTTCACAACGACAGGAATCCGCCGGGTCTTGTCGAGCAAAGCCGCCGAAAAATGCCGTTTGACGACTATAACGACATCAGGCGGAATATGCCCGTCTTCATTGAATATGTGTTCGCAAGACGCGTAAGACTCGCCCGATTTACCTGGTGTGAATTTGTTCTATCCTGGATCGACAAGAACGCAAACCTGGTAATGTATGAAGATATGCTCGGAGATACTCCCGGCACCTTAAGTAAGGTAATCAAAAACATTGCGCAGACGGTTCCGGATATGGACAGGCTTGGTGCTATTGCGAGGCAGTTCTCGTTCAAGAACCTTACAAAACGAAGACCAGGCGAGGAAGATTGCAGGAGTTTTCTGCGCAAAGGGATTGCCGGCGACTGGAAAGAGAAGTTCACGAAAGAGGCTCGTGAGGTGTTTGATCTGTATGCCGGCGACGTCTTGATTCAGGCCGGCTACGAAAAGGACAGATCGTGGATTGATGAAACCAGAGCATCGGCGGTATCAAGGAAAATTCCCAAATCATGCGAGCCATCCACACCTGCGAATTTGCTGACACGCCTTCACGATGGACTGTGAACTCGTCATCATCTTATGAGGAGTCGATTATGAATATCGCCAATATTCTCGTTTCCATGGACGATAATTACGGTGGACCGCCAAAGGTGGCACAAGGCTTGGGAGAGAAGGTAGCGTCGCTTGGGAATAGAGTTACGTATTGGACAACCATCTCTCCTGAAGAGGAAGGCAGGTCGGCTCACGGGACTTCAAACACACACTTCTTCAAAAGAGAACGACCCCTTACGTGGTACCGATCTCCCGCATTGTTGAAAGAGTTGGGCCGCAGTGTGTCAAACATCGATGTTCTGCACATCCATGAAATCTGGTCCTATCCCCAGTTAGCCACTGCGAGGATGGCGAGTTGTCGTGGCGTTCCCTACCTTATTGTCCCGCACGGGGAACTTGAACCTTGGCGCATCCGTAGAAAAGGTCTCTTGAAGTTCGCAAAGAAACGAGCGTATCTTTCACTTTTCGGGTTGTCGATGTTGCGGAATTCCAGTTGCCTTCACGCAATCACGCCGAATGAGATTGACGGCTATCGTAGAATAGGTTACCAAGGGCCCATCACCGTCGTACCCAATGGAATCGATATGCGTACATACAGCGATTTGCCGTGCCCCGAGGAAGCTGATCGGTATTGGCCGCAGTTGCGCAATCGCCGTATTGTTCTTTTTCTTTCGCGTCTGAATTCTGAAAAAGGATTGGATCAGTTGATCCCCGCCTGGAAACGTTTGACGGCTCGGGACAGCTACGATGATACTTTACTGGTCCTCGCAGGCCCGGAGGATCGGGGGTACGGAGCAGTAGTCCGCAATCTTGTGCAAGAACACGACATCGAAGATCGCGTTCTCTTGACGGGCATGGTGCGAGATCGCAAGAAACTGGCGCTGATTTCGCGTGCCGATGTCTACACTCTCCCTTCACACAGCGAAGGTTTCAGCATCTCGGTCTTAGAGAACCTGGCCGCCGGCAAACCGATGCTGATCACCCCCGGCTGCAACTTCCCCGAAGTGGCCGAGGCGAACGCCGGCCTGTGTGTGCCACCGGAACCGGACCTTCTTGAGGGAGCGTTCCGGCAACTGTTGGATATGTCGAAAACTGAACGCGACGCAATGGGGCAGCGTGGGCGCAAGCTTATTCACCAGAATTATACTTGGGATATCGCCGCTCGCAAAATGATAACCGTTTACCAATGTGTTCTCGAGGGAAAGGAGATTCCGCTGCATCCGCAGCCGGCAATCGTGGACATGACCCCGACGGGCCGAGCCTGTCTTGGTGCAGGGTTCAAGTGGAATTCTTGAAAACGATTTTGTGTAAGGCTTCGTAGTCTCTCCGTTTGGGTCCTGATTCGTATGCTATGGTATCATTGCCTGGTGAAACACTTCGTACGATGGCCTTCCAAGGCCGTCGAGGGCTTGCAATGTCACAGCGACGGCCTTGGAAGGTGCCATGATCCTAATCAATCCACTATATTTGTGAGGTATATCGCACAATGCAAGTGAAACCGTCGAAGTTGGTCAAAGGAATCCTGACCTTCGTCCCGGGCGTGGCCGCTTTGACATGCCGGCGTTCCGGAGGCACCGTTTCTGCGCGATACTGCTATGCTGTGTGGCTGCGACACCTTGTTTCGATGAGGAATTCTGGCTTGCCGACACGCTTCAGGGCTGTGGCGGAACTTGGACCCGGCGATTCGCTTGGCATTGGACTGTGCGCCATGCTCTCGGGTGCCGACCGTTACTACGCCTTCGACGCGAAACCACACGCCAACGTGGATCGAAACCAGGAGATACTCGATGTACTAATCGGTCTCTTTCAGCAGCGCGCTTCAATTCCCGGTGACGCGGAATTCCCTTCACTATCTCCTCAATTGAAGCAATACGCGTTTCCGAGCGATATTCTCACCGAAGAGATCTTGACAACTAGCCTGAGCCCCGAAAGGCTCCACGCAGTCCGACGCGCCTTGAAAGAGGAACAGGCTCGCAATGTGCGGATCAGCTACATTGCGCCGTGGGATCATGTTTCCGTGATGGAACCAGGCACGATCGACTTGGTCTTTTCGCAGGCCGTGATGGAGCATATTGATGACATCCAAACCACATACGATGCCCTTTACAAGTGGTTACGTCCCGGTGGCTCCATGTCGCACGGAATTGATTACAAGAGCCATTTCTATACGCACAACTGGAACGGCCATTGGACCGTGTCGGACTGGATATGGATGCTCGTGAGGGGCAAACGCCCGTATTTGATCAACCGTCTGCCGCACTCGGCGCACCTCCGAGCGATGCGGCAAGCAGGTTTTGACATCGTTGAGGAGCTGAGAAATGAGGATGCGCCGCTGGCGCGATCCTTGCTCGCATCCCGATTCAAAGGACTCACGGACGAAGATCTGAAAACCAAAGATGCGTGCATACAGGCAACAAAACGACGGGAAATCCGACCGTGGGTGGCCATGCAAAACCGGCAAATGATGGGAAAGACAACCTGCGATCTGCGACGCAGGCCTACCACAAGCTAACCTGTGATTTGAACGTTAGAAACCAGGTGGCGCAGACTACAGCCGCGCGAACAACGCGTCGGTCTCCGCCACCGCGCGCTGACCGAGGTAACATTATAGCAGAACTCCTGGAAGAAGAAACTCTTCGGAATTCTCTGCGGGAACAAGCGTCTTCGGACGGCAACGTGTCTCGATGCACTGTGTGAGTCAGACGCAAGAAACATTCGTTGCCTGGGAATCAAAGCGCCGGTCGCGATGATCCCAGACGGCGTCTGCCCGGAGGATTACACCGATCTCGGAGGGCTTTCCGAATTCCCTGCTCGAAGCAATGGCGTGCAAACTGCCCGTTGTGCAAACGCGCCAGTGCAACTTCGATGAAGTCGGCTCTCACGGGGCCGGATGGGTGGGAAAACCTACCGCAGATTCGCTGGCCGATTGCCTGGACGCCTCGCTCTCCATCTCAGCAAGCGAGCGAAAAACAATTGGTCAGCGCGGATATGATCTCGTGCGACGACAATACAGGTGGGGGTTGATTGCCCAAAAACTTGAACGCGTATACGAATGGATGCTTGGCGGCGGTCTTGCTCCTTCAAACGTTCGTCGCGCAGCGTGACTTGCCTGGAACTGATCTTACGGGAAACAGTATCGCGGCATGGCAAACCTTCACGCGTCGGACGCGTGTCCGAGTCCCAGCCGCTCGCGTCGGTACTTTCCGGAAGCGACGCGATCCACCCACCTTGGATTGTCGATATACCATTGAACCGTCCGCCGGAGCCCCGGATCGAAATCCTGGAGCGGTTTCCATCCCAACTGTTCTCGGATCTTACCGGCGTCGATGGCATAGCGGGAATCGTGCCCCGGGCGATCCGTGACGAAAGTGATCAACGATCTGCACGGAGCATGCGGGAGATTCGGTTTCAATTCGTCGACGATCTCGCAGATATTCTCGACGACTTCCAAGTTGCTCCGCTCGCAGTCGGCGCCGATGTTGTAGACCTCGCCGGGAACTCCGCGGGCCAGTACGATGGCAACGGCCCGACAGTGGTCTTCCACATGGATCCAGTCGCGTACTTGCTGCCCGTCGCCATAGACCGGCAGCGGCTTGCCCTCCAAGGCATTGAGGATCATCAGCGGGATCAGCTTTTCGGGAAACTGGTACGGGCCGTAGTTGTTCGAGCAGTTGGTTATCAGCACGGGTAACCCGTAAGTATGATGATACGCTCGAACGAAATGGTCGCTCGCGGCCTTGGAAGCAGAATAGGGCGAATTGGGTGCGTAGGGCGTCTCTTCCGTAAACTTCCCCGTCGGTCCCAGCGTCCCGTAGACCTCGTCGGTCGAAACGTGTAAGAAACGAAACTCACCTCGCCGAGTTTCGGGAAGATCGGCCCAGTAAGATCGAGCTGCCTCCAGCAGACGAAACGTTCCAACCACATTCGTTTGGACAAACGCCGCAGGCCCGTCGATGGAACGGTCTACGTGCGATTCGGCCGCAAAGTTGACCACGGCCGAAGGATGATATTTATTCAGTAGTCGGCTTATCAGAGGCCCGTCCGCTATGTCCCCCTTGACGAAGGTATGCACCGGGTTGTCAAGTATGCCGGCGAGCGAGTCGAGGTTGGCGGCATAGGTCAGATTGTCCACATTAACCAGTCTACCCCTCTTTTCAGTAACCCACTGCCGAATGAAGTTGCTCCCGATAAATCCAGCTCCCCCGGCTACGAGAATGGTTTCCATGGTAACGCCAGACTTATCTCAAACCGATTTCGCGGAGCATCGGGGAACAATCGTGCTGGAGAAATGATCGAGCGGACCGGCCGCTGGGGGGAATATATCAAGATGTCCGGATCTTCGCAAACGTCGATATGGTTCCGAAGGCCTCCGGTAAAACAGGGAATTCCGGCAGCTTAACAGAATCGCACCCCCCTGCCAGAAGGGCATGCGGACCACATATTACGGGGCGGCCCCGGCGCTGGGCGTGGTTGGCATCCCAAAATCGAAGCCTAAGTTCGGTTGTACGGGCACACCGGTTCCAATCGGGCCATTTCTGACAGCAAATTGGGCAAAACAATTGACGTTTAGGGCCAAGTTACTTACAATAATCCTATTGTCTTATGGGTACCCACCCCATGGCAACCTCCCTCCTATTTCTTAAGACCTCATCGCCGGAAAGATATTCCGTATCGGCAAATCACCCTTGCTGGGAGGGGGCAAGACGAAAACTGGGTTTGCAAAAAGGTGTTGACATGCAAAGCAAGAGATTCTCACCCAATCTGCTGAGGCCTCACCGCTTGCGGTTCGAACCGTTGGAGGAGCGGCGGATGCTCTCTGTGGTGAACATGGATATTTTTGACGATAACCTCGAAGCGGTTATACGCACGCAGCTCGGCAAACCGGCCCCCGAGGACATCACCGACGACGATTTAGCCGACATCACCTCGTTGTTCGCGGACGGTAAGGGCATCACCCACCTGCAAGGCATGGAATACTGCACCGGAGTAGAGACCCTGGATTTGGATAACAACCTGATCGACGACATCTCACCCCTGGCGGGGTTGACAAGTCTGATCGACTTAGAACTGGCAGACAATCAGATCAGCGACATCTCGCCCCTGGCCGACAAAACGTCCTTGATGAATCTCTTCTTGGACAGCAACCGAATCGACGACCTTGCAGCGGTGGAGAACATGAGTAACCTGGTCTTTCTACGTGTGGAAGACAACCTGGTTACCGATCTGGCGCCGGTGGTAGCGTGCGACGGTTTTAATCTTCCCACAGAGTTCAGCGGTTTCGTCTACCTGACCGGCAATCCTTTGAGCACGAACGCTGTCGATGTCCAGATTCCTGCGTTAGAAGATCGGAACGTAAAGGTCTTCTACATTCCACTGTCCCAGATTATCGACGATGGAGATGCGGGCTTCAACACGAGCGGGAATTGGTATTCCTATTCTTCCTTGGGTTTCGAGGACGACCTTCATTACAGCTTTGCGGGCACGGGATCGGACACGGCTTCGTGGAGTTTCACGGTTACCCCGGGGCAGTATCAAGTGGCGGCAACCTGGGCTGCCCACGCAAACCGGGCGACGAACGCGCCTTACGAGGTCTATAACGGGGCAACGAGCTTGGGAACGGTGCGGGCGAACCAGCAAGTGGCGCCGGACGACTTCACCGACCAAGGGGCCGTTTGGGAGAGTCTCGGCATCTTCACGATCACGGGTGACACGCTGATGGTGGAGCTTTCGGACAGTGCAAACGGTTTGTTAATTGCTGATGCCGTCCGCGTCGAGCGAGTGATTCCGCAGATCATTGACAACGGGGATGCGGGCTTCACCACGAGTGGGAGTTGGTATCCCTATTCCTCCTTGGGTTTCGAGGACGACCTTCATTACAGCTTTGCGGGCTCGGGATCGGACACGGCTTCCTGGAGTTTCACCGTCACCCCGGGGCAGTATGAAGTGGCGACAACGTGGGCTACCCACACGAACCGCGCAACCAATGCCCCTTATACCATCTACGACGGCGCAACAAGCCTGGAAACGGTTCAGGTGAACCAGCAGGCGGCGCCGGACGACTTCACAGATCAAGGGGTTGCTTGGGAGACGCTCGGCACCTTCACTCTCACGGGCAGTACGTTGTTGGTGAAGCTTTCGGACAACGCGAATGGTTTACTGATTGCCGACGCCGTCCGTATCGAGCGGGTGGGCGACGTGCCGCCGATCATCGACAACGGGGATGCGGGCTTCACCACAAGTGGGAATTGGTATCCCTATTCCTCCTTGGGTTTCGAGGGCGACCTTCATTACAGCTTTGCGGGCACCGGATCGGACGTGGCTTCCTGGAGTTTCACCGTCACCCCGGGGAAATATGAGGTGGCGGCAACCTGGGCCGAACATCCGAACCGGGCGGCCAACGCGCCCTACACGGTTTACAACGGTGCAACGAGTCTGGATACGGTGCCGGTAAACCAGCAGGCGGCGCCGGACGACTTCACCGACCAAGGGGCCGCTTGGGAAACCCTCGGTATCTTCAACATCACGGTTGACACGCTGTCGGTGAAGCTTTCGGACAATGCGGATGGTCTATTGATTGCCGATGCCATCCGCATCGAGCGGGTGGGTGACCTGCCGCCGATCATCGACAACGGGGACACGGGTTTCAGCGCGAGTGGGAATTGGTATCCCTACGCCGGCTTGGGCTTCGAGGACGACCTTCATTACAGCTTTGCGGGCGACGGATCGGACGTGGCCTCCTGGAGTTTTACGGTTACCCCGGGGCAGTATCAAGTGGCGGCAACCTGGGCCGAACACCCGAACCGGGCGAGCAACGCGCCCTACGAGGTGTATGACGGCGTGACGAGTCTGGATACGGTGCTGGTAAACCAGCAGGCGGCGCCGGACGACTTCAGTTACCAAGGGGCTGGCTGGAAGTCTCTCGGCATCTTCACGATCACGGGTGGCATGTTAGTGGTGGAGCTTTCGGACAGTGCAAACGGCCTGTTGATTGCCGACGCCGTCCGCATCGATAAAGTGGTAAGCCCGTCATCGATTATCGATAACGGGGACACGGGCTTCAACACGAGCGGGAATTGGTATCCCTATTCTTCCTTGGGCTTCGGGGACGACCTTCACTACAGTTTTGCGGGCTCGGGATCGGACGTGGCCTCCTGGAATTTCACGGTTACCCCCGGGGAGTATGAAGTGGCGGCAACCTGGGCCGAGCATCCGAATCGCGCAACCAACGCGCCGTACGAGGTCTTCAACGGCGCAACGAGTCTGGAAACGGTGCCGGTCGACCAGCAGGCGGCGCCGGACGACTTCACCGACCAAGGGACCGCGTGGGAAACGCTCGGCACCTACACGATCACGGGCGACACGCTGCGGGTGGAGCTTTCGGACGCTGCAAACGGCCTGTTGATTGCCGATGCCGTCCGGATCGAGCGGGTGGGATCGCCGTTACTGGCGGCCGGCGGCGAAGTCTCTCCGGCAGGGGAGTTGGCTGCTCTGACCGGGGCCGACCTTCAACCGATCGTCACCGACGCGATTGCCGATTGGGCCGGTGCGGGGCTTGCGACCGAGCAGCTCGAAGCGTTGCTGGCGGTCGAATTCATCGTCACCGACCTGCCGGGAGCACTGTTGGGGTTGGCCACTACAGACGCGATCTACCTCGACATCAACGCAGCGGGCCATAGCTGGTTTATCGACCCGACGCCTGGCGTCAACGAGGAGTTCCAACGCACTGGCGGCGAATTGCGGGCCCTCGATCCCCAGGCGGTCGATCGGATGGACCTGCTGACGGTGGTCTCGCACGAATTGGGCCACGCGCTGGGTCTTGAAGACCTTGGTTCCTCGTCGGGAAGCCTGATGAGCGGGACTTTGGAAACGGGCTTGCGCCGCGAGCCGGGTGTTACGGAGTTGGATGCCCTGTTCGCTCGGCTATAGTCGTTTCTCCGGCCGTTAGATGGATTCTTATTTTTGCGGGGATGCGTTATGCTGCCCTCTTCGCCGTGCAAAGGTGACCCTGCACCCCTATTTTTAGGTAGTTTTGGCATTTTCCTTTGACACATACATACAAAAGTGTAAAATATGAGTCTACCTCGTTGCCATTGACGGTACCCGATATAAAAATTGGCAGCCGCCATTGGTAGGAGGTTATCTGTGGGGCGGGGATAGAGAAGAGCACTTCGACCCCTTAACAAGTTTCCTTTCCCTTAGGAGGCCTGTACCCATGGTCTGGCGTATTTCCAACGCCCTTAGGCGCGTCGTTCCCGCTTCTCAGCCTTACCCCAAACGGTGGCACAACGGTCGGCGGCCGCCTGGCAACAATCTGTCACGCCCCCAGGGCGGATGGGCCTATTCCAGGGGCCTTTTCCTGGAACCGCTTGAGGAACGGACTTTGCTGGCGGTCGGGGGGATTAACGGCTCGGTGTTTGACGATCTCGACGCCGATGGCGTATGGGATGGCGGCGAGCCGGGGCTGGAAGGGGTGACGGTCTTTCTCGACTCCAACGACAACGGCCAACTCGACGGCGGCGAGTCGTCGACTCTTACGGACATCAACGGCGATTATTCCTTCACCGATCTCGCGCCCGACACGTATACCGTGGCCGAAGTGGTCCAGACCGGTTGGGAGCAGACCCTGCCGGGGGCGTCCTGGGACCTCCTTCAGACGTTCGACTGGTACGCCGGTACTCCTGGCTCTCTTGGCTGCACCGTTGCAGCTTTGGGTGATGACGTGCTGATCGGGGCTTATTTGTCTTATTGGGATGACCCGGTGAATTCCGGGGTCGTCCATCTATTTGACGGTTCAACCGGCAACCTGCTGCGGACTTTCGATAATCCTACACCGGCTGCCGGCGACGAATTCGGCACCTCCGTTGCGGCTGTGGGAAACAACGTCCTGGTCGGTGCTCCCTACGACGACACCGGCGATACCGACACCGGGTCCGCCTACTTGCTCGACAGCACTAACGGAAACACGCTGCTTACATTTAACAACCCCACGCCGGGCTATCTCGACAATTTCGGCTATTCGGTTGCGGCCGTCGGCAATAACGTGCTGATCGGCGCTCCCTTCGACGATGCAGGCGCCGCTGTCGGCTCCGGGACCGCTTATTTGTTCGACGGCACCACGGGAAACCTGCTGCTGACATTCAACAATCCCACGCCGGCCGATTTCGACAACTTCGGCTGGTCGGTGGCAGCCGTCGGCAACAACGTGCTGATTGGTGCCCCTTATGATGACGACACGGGCGTGAGTGATGCCGGGGCCGCTTACTTGTTCGACGGCTCGACCGGCGCTTTGCTTCAGACCTTCCAGAAGTCCGCGCCGCAGGTCTTCGAACAATTCGGCCACTCCGTTGCAGCGGTCGGCGAGAACGTGCTGGTCGGCGCTCTCTGCGACAAGACGGGAGCCGAAGCTACCGGAGCTGCCTACTTGTTCGATAGCTCCGGAAACCTCTTGACTTCCTTCCTCAATCCCACGCCCGCCCAAAACGACCAATTCGCCTATTCTGTCGCCGCTGTGGGCGAGAATGTCCTGATCAGCGCTCGTTACGACACCGTAACCGCCACAGAAGAGGGAATCGCATATCTGTTCGACGCCTCCACCGGCGAGGTGCTGCACACCTTCGAGAATCCGACGCCGGCGGATTACGAGTGGTTCGGCCACGGCGTGGCGGCGGTGGGCAACAACGTGCTGGTCGGGGCCTTGTACGACGGGACCGGGGCCGCCTACCTGTTCGCGGGCGGCGCCAGCACCCACCCGGTGACAGTTGCCTCCGGGCAGACTGTAGAAGACATCGATTTCGGAAACGCATTCACGCCCATATTCGAGATCATCGACAACGGGGATATAGGCTTCACCACGAGCGGGGATTGGTATCCCTATTCCGGCCTGGGGTTTGAGGGTGACCTTCATTACAGCTTTGTGGGCGACGGATCGGACACGGCTTCCTGGAGTTTCACGGTTACTCCGGGACAGTATGAAGTGGCGGCAACCTGGACCGCACACACAAACCGGGCGACCAACGCGCCGTACGAGGTGTTCAACGGCGCAACGAGCCTGGGTACAGTGCCGGTCAACCAGCAGGCGGCGCCGGACGACTTTAGCGACCAAGGGGCCGCGTGGGAAACGATCGGCACCTACACGATCATGGGTGACACGCTGTTGGTGGAGCTGTCGGACAGTGCAAACGGCTTGTTGATTGCCGATGCCGTCCGCATCGAGTGGGTGGGTGATGTGCCGACGGCGCAGATCATCGACGACGGGGATACCGGCTTCGGAACAACCGGGGACTGGTATCCCTATTCCGGCCTGGGCTTCGAAGACGACCTTCATTACAGCTTTGTGGGCGACGGATCGGACACGGCTTCCTGGAGTTTCACGGTTACTCCGGGACAGTATGAAGTGGCGGCAACCTGGACCGCACACACAAACCGGGCGACCAACGCGCCGTACGAGGTGTTCAACGGCGCAACGAGCCTGGGTACAGTGCCGGTCAACCAGCAGGCGGCGCCGGACGACTTTAGCGACCAAGGGGCCGCGTGGGAAACGATCGGCACCTACACGATCATGGGTGACACACTGCTGGTGAAGCTCTCAGACAGCGCGAATGGTCTGTTGATTGCCGATGCCGTCCGCGTCGAGCGAGTGGGTGACGTACCGGCGGCACAGACGATTGACGACGGAGATACGGGCTTTACCGCGAGCGGGGATTGGTATCCGTATTCCGGCCTGGGGTTTGAGGGTGACCTTCATTACAGCTTTGTGGGCGACGGATCGGACGTGGCTTCCTGGACTTTCACCGTCACTCCGGGACAGTACGAAGTGGCAGCGACCTGGGCCGAGTATCCGAACCGCGCAACCAACGCGCCGTACGAGGTCTTCAACGGCGCAACGAGCCTGGAAACCGTGCCGGTCAACCAGCAGGCGGCGCCGGACGACTTCAGCGACCAAGGGGCCGCGTGGGAAACGCTCGGCACCTACACGATCACGGGCGACACGCTGGTGGTGAAACTTTCGGACGCTGCCAACGGCCTGTTGATCGCCGATGCCGTCCGCGTCGAGCGAGTGGGCGAACCGCCGACCAACGATCCTCCGGTGGCCGTTGACGACGACGCGTACACCACCGATGAGAACACGATACTGTCGGTGCCGGCGCCGGGCGTGCTAGGCAACGATAGCGACCTCAACGGCGATGATTTGACCGTGGTTGCCGTGGACGACAGCGGGATCCCGGCCGGGCAGCTTGACTGGAACCCGGACGGCAGCTTCACCTACGACCCGAACGGCGAGTTGGACTGGTTGAACGAAGGCGAGTCTGTCCAGGGCACTGCGAGCTACACCGTTAGTGACGGCCACGGGGGGACCGACACGGCGACGGTTACGGTGACGATCTCCGGTGTGAACGATCCGCCGGCCAACGATCCTCCGGTGGCCGTTGACGACAACGCGTACACCACCGATGAGAATACGATACTGATTGTGCCGGCACCGGGAGTGCTAGGCAACGATAGTGACCTCAATGGCGATGATTTGACCGTGATTGCCGTGGACGACAGCGGGCTCCCGGCCGGGCAGCTTGACTGGAACCCGGACGGCAGCTTCACCTACGACCCGAACGAGTTGGACTGGTTGGCCGAAGGCGAGTCTGTCCAGGGCACTGCGAGCTACACCGTCAGTGACGGCCACGGGGGGACCGACACGGCGACGGTTACGGTGACGATCTCCGGCGTGGACGACCCGCCGCCGCAAATCATTGACAACGGGGACATGGGTTTCACCGCGAGTGGGGATTGGTATTATTATTCTTCTTTGGGTTTTGAGGACGACCTTCATTACAGCTTTGTGGGGACGGGATCGGACGTGGCTTCCTGGAGTTTTGCGGTTGCGCCGGGGCAGTATCAAGTGGCGGCAGCCTGGTCCGCCCATTCGAACCGGGCAACCAACGCGCCTTACACGATCTGCAACGGCGCAACAAGTTTGCAGACAGTTCCAGTGAACCAGCAAGTGGCGCCGGATGATTTCAGTGACCAAGGAACCGTTTGGGAGACACTCGGCACCTACACGATCACGGGTGGCGCGCTGTTGGTGACGCTTTCGGACAGTGCGAACGGTCTGTTGATTGCCGATGCCATCCGGGTCGAGCGAGTGGGTAACGTGCCAACGACGCAGACGGTCGACAACGGGGACGCGGGTTTCATCACGAGTGGGGATTGGTATCCCTATTCCGGCCTGGGCTTCGAGAATGACCTTCACTACAGCTTTGTGGGCGACGGATCGGACGTGGCTTCCTGGAGTTTTGCGGTTACCCCGGGGGAGTATGAAGTGGCGGCAACATGGGCCACCCACGCAAATCGGGCGACCAATGCGCCTTACGAGGTCTACGACGGTGCGATGAGTCTGGAGACGGTTCCGGTAGACCAGCAGGCGGCCCCGGACGACTTCACTGACCAAGGGGCTGTCTGGGAGACGCTCGGCACCTACACAATCATGGGTAACACGCTGCGGGTGAAGCTCTCAGACAATGCGAATGGCCTGTTAATTGCCGATGCCGTCCGTATCGAACGGGTGCGCGACCTACCGCTGATCATTGACAACGGAGATACAGGCTTTAGCGCGATTGGGGATTGGGTTCCCTATTCGTCGCTGGGTTTCGAGGGCGACCTTCAATACAACGCTGCGGGTGCGGGATCGGATACGGCTTCCTGGAGTTTCACGGTTGCGCCGGGGACATATCAGGTGGCGGCTACTTGGGCTCCCCATTCGAACCGGGCAAGCGATGCCCCTTACACCGTGTACGACGGTGCAACGGCCTTTGAGTCGGTTCTGGTAAACCAAAAGGTGGCTCCCGATGATTTCGATGACCAAGGAGTTGCATGGGAAGTGCTCGGTACAGTGGAGATAACTGGCGCCTCTCTAGTGGTGGAGCTTTCGGACAATGCGAATGGTCTATTGATCGCTGACGCGGTTCGCATCGAACGTGTGGGGGACGGGCCCTGGCTGGACCAAATTCCGGATCAGCAGATGCTCACTAACCAGGATACTCTGGTGTTGACTGTTTCCGCTCTGAGCCGAAACCCGGATGACCTGACGATTTTTCCTTTCGTGACGCCCTCAGCGCCTGTGACGTTGAGCATGGTCGGAGACCAACTGACGATTGACCCGGCCGACGGCTTTGTGGGGGACTTCGTGGTCAGAGTCGTAGCCAACGATGGGGTTAATACTGACAAGCAGGACGTTTCCATCTCGGTGACTGAGAACGCCCATTTGGCGCTCTCGACCATGATGGCTGCACCGGGGGAAATGCTCTATGTTACCTACGGCGGAGGGTTTGCCCCGGTAGACGGTCTGGTTGTGCGCTTCTTCAACAATGATGTTACCCTGGATATCCCGCTCATGATGGCGAATGGGACGGCGGTTGGGGTCCCCGTTCCGATGCTGCTCGATCCTGCAACCGGCGAGTTTTGTGCCGGAAACGTGGATGTGGTGGTGGTGGAGAAAGTCGGCGAAGTGGAAACGTTCGTTACGGACGTCATCGAAGACTTCTTCGTCCTCGACCTTCCGCCGGCGCCCGATCCGGCCGGCAGTGTGACCGCCGGGCATCTCCAGTACATGATCGACACTGCCAACCGGTACCTGGGTAATATCTCGGGTACAGATATGGACACACCGGACCTCAACAATGCACTCAATTCGATCGTCGCGGACTACGCCCAGGTATTAGCGGACGTGCAATCGGTTGTGGACAATCCGATTGTGACTTTCGATACCGGCTTGTTCGACGGTCAGCCGGTTACGGTGGGAGCCGATGCCCTGCGCGAGGTTGACCGGGCGATTCTCGCTATGACAAACCGGTTGAGCGGAAATTGGATATACCCTCAGGCATCCGTTACAGGATTGCGTGATAGTGTGTCCACAATAGAAACCAGTCTTGCCGGGGGACCTCTCGAACACCACCCCCAATACAACAACCTAGCGGGATACATGGACTCACTTGGAGACGGGACGACTCCGGCCAGACAGGTCCCAACGGGAAAAGCGGTCGACACAGGGCTCACGTATATCAACGCCGTAGGAGCGGCGGCCGGTATTCTCGCGGTCGCTGTCTTCGGATCGGCGGCTGCCGTACCGGTGGCTGTGGCAGGTACGGGTTTGATTATTGCCAACATTGTCCTGGGTGGCGGCCTGACAGCCATTGGGGGAGAGTTGACAAGCTACGGCTACCCGGAAGCAAGAGAATTGGTGCAAACGGGCGCCAAGTGGCTCGATAAGGGCATGAATTCGGTTCTATCGGCGGTTACATCGGCTCCCGATAAGATTAAGGCGGCTATTGACGTGCTCGAGAATGACACGCTCAAGAATTATAACTTCCAACCTATGAAGAAGCTCTCAGAACTACTTGCTGTTGCCGCTTCTCCAACGTTTACGCTCCCGCCCATCACTCTCTCTATCGACGATACTTCAGTACCCGAGGGCGCTCCCACCGAGACGGACACCGCCAAGTTTCTCGTCACGCTTTCCCGGCTTACCTCGCAGGAAGTGACGTTTCAATACTCGACGAGCGACGGGTCGGCAACTCAGGGCGATGATTACGGAGGCGTGGCGGGATTTCCGGGGACGATCGCTGCCGGTAGCTTGGGCACTTTTGTCCAAATCGACGTCTATGGGGACTCGGACCCGGAAATTAACGATACGTTTTTTACCACTCTCAGCAACGAGTCGGCGAATGTGACTCTTGGAAGGTACACGGGGATGGCGACCATTGTTAACGACGATGATCCTACCATTTCCATTGGCAATGCGCAAGTAAGCGAGGGCGATAGTGGCGCCGTGGCTGTCGATTTCACCGTCTCCTTATCGGTTCCATTCAATGAGGACGTAACATTCCAGTATTTCACGCAACCGGTAGCGCCGACAACGGCGGGCGTTGACTACCAGAGTGTCAGTGATTCCCCGGTAAAGACGATTCCCAAGGGGGCCCTGCAGACTACGGTTACGGTTTTTGTCAACGGTGACACGGACTACGAGCAAGACGAAACGTTTCAGGTGGGCCTCCAGAATGTGACAAATGCCAATTGGAACAGCGCTTATGGAGTAGGCACGATTACCAACGACGACACCCTTGCTGCAATTATTGTCACACAGAGTGGCGGATCGACCGACGTGGTCGAGGGCGGAACTACTGATAGTTTCACGGTGGTGTTGTCCGACCAGCCTGAAGCGGATGTCGACGTATCCGTGTCCGGAGACAGTCAAGTAAGTATCGTCGGTCTCCCGTCCGGCATACTGACATTCACGCCCGGCACTTGGAATGCACCACAAACCGTAACGGTTGCCGCCGTCGATGATGGCGCCATCGAAGGCGATCACTCCGGAACGATCAGCCTCAACAGCGCCTCGACCCCCGGCACGCCGTTCGACGGCCTCACTGCAACGGTCGTCGCCAACGTTACTGACAATGATACCAGCCGGGCTCATCTGGTGGGGCTTTGGTCCGGCAACTACAGCATCGAGGTAACCGGGTTTGGTTACACTGCCGTTCAAAGCGGAACGCTGACCATGAACATTGTCTCGGTCGCCGCGGATGGGTCTATAGAGGGATCAGGGCCTTGGAGCACAACCACCATGACGGGAATCGTGTGCTTCGACGAATTTGGCAGCACTTGGACCCGTGATTCGGGTGAGGAATACCTTTACGGCTATGCCAACGCGGACGGCTCTCAGGTCAGCGCTTCCGCCAGTTATACAGTCCCGGAGGGCACGCAATCCTGGGACTGGAATGTCGACGTCTCTGGCAATACTATGACGGGGACTTTCGTTTCGTCCAGGACTCCCAACACAATTACCCTGACTAAGCAATCAGCGGTTTCCGGCGACGGCGGAGAATCGCCGCTTGAGGAGAACGTTTCCCTGCTCCAGCAAGAGCAGTTAGATTCTATCGTCACGGAAGCGATCACTCGATGGCAGTCTGCCGGCCTCGATGAGAAAGGACTCACGGCTTTAAGCCAGGCAAGCGTCCAGGTCTTCAGTCTTCCCAATTCGTATCTCGGCTTGGCCTATTATGACAGTATTTACATCGACCAAGATGCTGCAGGCCACGGTTGGTTCATCGATGCGACGCCGTCGGTGGACGAGGAGTTCTATGCGGTTCGGGGCGATCCGGCTCTGCAGGCCGTCGACGGCACAGCCGCCGACGACGGCTTCGATCTGTTGACGGTCGTGGCCCACGAGATGGGACACGTGCTCGGGTTGGACCACAGCGACGTGTCGGGCAGCTTGATGGACGCCACCCTCACCATAGCGGAACGAAGGTTGCCCTCGGTTTTGGATGTGCAAGCCGTCGATTCGACGGGCGGTTCCTCTGAGATGGCCGCCATGCGGATCGAACAGGGCGATGCGTACGCCGTCTTTGACCCCAAGTCGTCGCAGGCGAGCATCGATGTTGCTCCGTTTTTCTTCTTCGATCCGTGGCATACCGACTTCAATCACGCATCGAACGTCGATTCGGCGTTTTCGTCCGATGGTTCCGCAGCACCTTGGGGCTCGGTTGAACGGTTCCGTATTCACGCCAGGGTGGACGACCTGGAAGCGTCCGGTTCGTACGCCGAGCTGCCAATGGTTCGGGTCCGGGACGACGAGTTGGAATTCGCTCTGTGGGATGATGAAGAAACGGAACTCCCGGACGACTACAGCGCGCTGCTCGGCGCCGGTTGGATTGGCGACCAGCCGGATTCGCAGGATTGGCTGGAGGCCTTGGACGATACTTTTGCCGATTGGCAAGCGGCATTGTAGCCCGGATTTTCGGCCCCGACGAGCGCCGGCAAACTACAGTTGTGGGAACAACGCATCTAACTCTGCAGCACCGGGCTCGCGGCGCAGGCCCGTTTCCAATGTGCCGCTCATGAGGCTGCCGGACGAGGAGCTGAGGTCTTCAAGACCCAATTCGTGGCCCAACTCGTGTGAAACGACTGTTAGCAGGTCCATCCGATCGACCGCCTGCGGATCGACGGCCCGCAGCTCGCTGCCGGTGAGCTGGAACTCCTCGTCGACGCCGGGCGTCGGGTCGATGAACCAGCCACGGCCGGCCGCGTCGATGTCGAGGTAAATCGCGTCGAGCGCGGCCAGTCCCAACAGTGTCCCTGGCAGGTCGGTGACGATGAAATCGACTGCCAGCAAGGCTTCGAGCTGCTTGGTCGCAATCCCCGCACCGGTCCAGTTGCCGATTGCGGCGGTGACGATTGGTTGCAGATCGGCCCGGGTCAGAGCGGCCAACTCCCCGGCGGGAGACACTTCCCCGCCGGCCGCCAGCAACGGTGACCCCACTTGCTCGATGCGGACGGCATCGGCAATCAACAGGCCGTTCGCACTGTCCGAAAGTTCCACCAACAGCGTGTCGCCCGTGATCGTGAAGGTGCCGAGCGTCTCCCAAGCAGCCCCTTGGTCGGTGAAGTCGTCCGGTGCGGCCTGCTGGTTGACCGGAACCGTTCCCAGACTTGTTGTGCCGTTGTACACCTCGTACGGTGCGTTGGTTGCCCGGTTCGGATATTCGGACCAGGTTGCCGCCACATTATACTGCCCCGGGGTAACCGTAAAACTCCAGGCAGCCACGTCCGATCCGGTGCCCACAAAGCTGTAATGAAGGTCGCCCTCGAAGCCCAAGGAAGCATAGGGGTACCAATTCCCACTCGTGGTGAAGCCCGTATCCCCGTTGTCGATGATCGGCGGCACGTCACCCACCCGTTCGACGCGGACGGCATCGGCAATCAACAGGCCGTTTGCAGCGTCTGAAAGCTCCACCAGCAGCGTGTCGCCCGTGATCGTGAAGGTGCCAAGCGTCTCCCAAGCAGCCCCTTGGTCGGTGAAGTCGTCCGGCGCCACCTGCTGGTTTACCGGCACCGTACCCAGGCTTGTCGCGCCATTGTATACTTCATAAGGTGCGTTGGTCGCCCGGTTCGGATATTCGGACCAGGTTGCCGCCACTTGATACCGCCCCGGGGAAACCGTGAAATTCCAGGCCGCCACGTCCGATCCCGCGCCCACAAAGCTGTAATGAAGGTCGCCCTCGAAACCCAAGGAAGAATAGGGGTACCAATTCCCGCTCGTGGTGAAGCCCGTATCCCCGTTGTCGATGATCTGGGTCGGCAGGTTCCCTACTCGCTCGACGCGGACGGCATCGGCGATCAACAAGCCATTTGCACTGTCCGAAAGCTCCACCAACAGCATGTCACTCGTGATATCGAAGGTGCCGAGGGTTTCCCAAGCGGTTCCTTGGTCGCCGAAGTCGTCCGGTGTTGCCTGCTGGTTCACCGGAACCGTTCCCAAGCTCGTAATGCCGTCGTAGACCGTATAAGGCGCATTCGTTGCCCGGTTTGGATGGGGTGCCCAGGTTGCCGCCACTTCATATTGCCCCGGCGTAACCGGGAAATTCCAGGAAGCCACGTCCGATCCCGCGCCCACAAAGCTGTAATGAACATCGTCCTCGAAGCCCGAGGAAGCATAGGGGTACCAATTCCCGCTCGTGGTGAAGCCCGCACTCCCGTCGTCGATGATCTGCATCGACGCCCCGCCCAGTTGGTCGATTGAAATGTTGTCCAGTTCCGCCGTACCGTAGGTAGTCTGCCATTGCAACTTCCGGATGTTTCCGCCGGTGAGAGTCTGGAAGACGTTACTTGTGCCTGTCGAGTTGAATTGGTTAAGGATGTGGTTGCTGCTATCGCGTACAACAACCTGGATCGGATTCATGCTCGCACCCCAGCTAAACGAGATCTGCTGGACGTCGAAATTAAATAGCATTTCCGCCGATCCGCTGGAAGTCTGGAATGTCTGCCCATAGAACGAGCCCAGCGCGACGGCATTGCCGATTTTTCCCTGCGGATACGAGACGGTGTCCGTAGCGCTGAAATTCAGTTCTCTGGGAGGCTCGTCCAGGTATTCACCCGTTCCCGGCGTTTGGGCATCGAGGAAATACGACCCCGCACCGAGCATCAGGGACGAGGAGGAGCCCCTTGGGTAAACATAGATATTGTCCAGGGCGGCGAAACTGCTGTAGGTGGAATTCCAGTCGACGCGTCGAATTGCCTTCTGGCTGCCGCTCCTTGTAATGGTGCCGTTTCCGGCCTTGTTGCCGGGTTTGAAGGAGCCGAGAAGTTCGTTGTTTTCTCCGTACACGTACATCTCAAAACTGCTGCCGGTGCCGACTCCATAGACGAAGCTGAGTTGCCAGACATCGTAATCGAACAGCAATTGCCCGGCTCCCTTTGTCCCTTTGCCCTTGAATATGTGCCGCATGGCGCCGGCGGCGGCAAATTCCTGGTTGGTCCAATTGTCGGTAACGAGCAACTTCCCGTCCGTGATTTTTCCCGCCGGGACGACAAGTTCATAGGGGGGCGTTCCCAATTGGCTCCCCCCCGGCACCGACTCGCCGTCAAGAAAAGTGTACGTGCCTGAATAGTACGCAGCGGCGTCACCGAACCCCGTGCCCGCCACGGTGGGATCTATGTTGTCCAACCACGTGTCGCCGCTGCCTATGGGAGACCAGTTGATCCTCACGTCCTGGTAATCCGAGGACGTCGGCAATATCAACGTGCCGCGTTTGGTCGAGTCCGTGTATTGGTGTGTGTTCTTGGGAGTGGGATCATCGGGAGTCGTGGTGAGAATCGAGGCGCCGTGACTGTCGGTTAACCCGACCTGTATTTTTTTGGTGAGCTGGTTGGAACCCCAATCAAACCCGATTTCCGTAATGTTATAGCCGCTGTGTGTGAAATTAAAGTCAAATGACCCGTTGCCCCAATGGGCAAGGAACCGGTAGCCCACGGACGGGTCGCTTAATGCGCCGGAAAACGTAACGTTGTCCCCTTGCGGCTCGTAATAATACGTGTGGGGAAGCCTGACCGCGCTACCACCCGGATAAAAATCGTTCCTTATCGTTGTGTCCAAGAGAGTGATGTTGTAGTCGCTATACCTCGCCGCCTCAATCGTCACTTGATAGTCTTCCACCTCGCCGTCGACGGCCGCACCCGTCGGCGCAAGACCACCGGTGCTGCTAATGCGGAAACGGGCGAAGGTATCACCTGCTACGGCATCTGCCGGCACGTCCAACGTCACAAAATTGTCTCCGGCCAGCACAGGCTCACTAACCAGGAACTGCTCGCCTGCACCCCAACCGCCGCTTTTATCGAAGTCGATCCAGGCATCCACCAGGCCGGCCTGCGAAGCGGTGATGGTAACCGAGACGGCCCGCCCTTGGGCCAGACTTCCGGCGAAGGTCACGCCATTTTCGTCGTCGTTCCCATCGGCGTTGTCTCCGGTGGCGGTTGCATCCGGTTGTCCGTCAAAGTCGCTATCTACACCGGCCCCCAGCCAGAGAGTCGTCTGGGTCCCGTGCCGGGCGCCGTCGTTGGCCAGGAGAGTCGGATACGTTGGATCAGGGGCATCCCCGTAGTCGAGCCCCCATCCCCACACACTTAACATCCGCCGGTCTTCCAACGGTTCAAGGCGCAAAATACGCCTGCTGGCGGAGTATCGCGACCGTTGACGGGAGGCAATAACTCGAGAAAGAAATTTGTCCGAGTGGCTTACAGACATCACACACTCCAATGGAAAAGATGGACCGACGAGCCAGCCAAAGATCATCCTTATTACTATGGGGCTAAAAATTCATAATAATTACCCAACGGAGAAGTGCAAGCAGAAAAGGGGCTTGTCCGCCAATATCTCTGCGTGAACAGCGGAAACGCCAATGCAACATAGGAGCGGCGACTCGAATAGGCCCGGACGCCGCACCCTCACGGCCCAATAGAGGGGGCGCCGGATTGCGGGGATCGCGACTTGTGTTCCACGTCGGCGCAGATAGCAACGGCTCGTGTTATGGGGTGCAATCCGAGCCATGATGCGCTGGCGGCCGGGCTTTGGATGACGCGTTCGTCGAGCGGCTCATAGCCAGCCTAAGCAACCCTTTGCGTGATTACTGTCGATGGCCGGGCCGTTTCCCGCGTCTTGACGTTATCTTTGGGAGAGTCGTCATGGTAACCACAACCGTGGTCGTATCCATAGCTGTAGTCGCAATCGTAGTAGTCCGCACCTTTTTCGGAACGGATGCAATTGACAACAATGCCGAGGACTTTGATACCCAACAGGGAAAGGCTCTCGGCTGCTTGCGTGACCACTCGCCGTCGATTTTTCTCCAGTTGCACGGTAAGGAGAACCCCGTCAATCAGCCGGCCGACAATGGCTGCGTCGATCACCATGGCGGCAGGACCATCGATGAAGATCTGATCATACCGAGTCTTGGCCCAAGAGAGGAGTTCGGAGAATCGATCGCCCGCCAGCAGTTCGGAGGGATTGGTGGGCAGTGGTCCGGATGGGAGAACGTCGAGGTTTTCTGCCAGCAACCGGTAGAGGTTTGCCTCGGCTGCCTCGGCGACTGACGGCCCGTCACGGAGGACGGCGGACAAGCCATGCTGCCCCTTCAGGTTGAGCCGTAATGTCAGTCCCGGGCGACGCATATTGGCATCGATCAACAAAGTCCGTTTGCCCGACTGGGCACAGGCCATCGCCAGATTCGCAGCAACGGTTGTCTTTCCGTCTCCCGGCTCGCTGCTCGATATCACCAGGCTTTGTGGATTGTCCTCGGCAATCGCCAGTGCCGCGCGCAGGGTCCGAAAAGCTTCGGTTTCGATGGCATGCGGTTGCACGTAGGTGTGGATTGCATCGATGCCGCTGTCGGCAAGTTGCTCCAACCGACCTACCGTTGCGAGGACCGGAAGCTGCAATTGGGCCTGGATCTCCTCGGGCGAACGAAAACGGTCGTCCAGAAGATCCAAGAGGTAGACGATCGCCAGGCCGACGACAAGCCCGATCACGACAGAGAGCATGGCCACCTTCTTCCGGTTTGCCGAAATGGGGGCGTTCGGCACCTCGGGTCGGTTAAGAATGGAAACCCTAAACGAACTGTTCTTTTGGCTCAGATCGATGTTCTCCAGGCGGTTCAGGACAACGTCGTAGGTTTGCTGTAGGCGGTTCCAATCGAGTTCCAGGATGTCGATCTGCGCCCTTGTGCCGTCCAGTCCGACGGCGGCGGATTTTGCTTCTTCGTAGCTTGCCAGAACCAGCTTTTCCTTCTCCGTTGCCTGAGCGAGTTGCTGTCGCGCGGTTGTGAGAAACAAGGGGGCCAATTCCTGGTTGTTTAGCTGGTGCAACTGCGCGTTTCTGATTTGATACTGGTTTTGTAGCAGGTGGTTGGTCATGCTAATCCGTCCCTGAATCTCGCGCACCTTGTTATGGGCAGGGCCGTATAGCTGCAGGGCCGATTCGAGTTCGGCCCGGTCCTTCATCAACTGCTGGCTGAGGCGGTCATTCGCGTACGAGTCGGGAGGATTGAGCCCGAGCCTTTGGAGGAACCGTTCCCCGCCCATACTATTGGACATCGTCAAGGCAAGTTCCACTAGGTCTTCGCCACTTCGGATGGCGGACTCGACGGTAGCCAGTTTCGATTGGGCATCGAGCCGGGCTTCGTGGGCCTTGATCCAGGACTCGTTGAGAGAAACGACCCGCTTCACAAGTACGCTGACTTTCTGGCCGTCGCCACGGAGTCCCAATTCGTTCGCGTCCCGCCGCGCGGCGATCAACTGATCCTGCTTGACTCGTATCTGCTCCTCAAGCTTGACCTTCTCACCGTTGAGAATGCGGAGCAACTCGCCGGACGTGTCTTGGTGGAACCGGTTCACGAAATCCAGGTAGGCGGAGAGAATACTGTTGAGAACCGCCGCCGCAGCTTCCGGGTCTTTGGAGCGGTAGGCAAGATTCAAGACGGCGGTGCCTCGCACAATCGATGTGTTGAGGTTGCGAACAAGGACTTTGGCCCGATGCTCGGGGGAAACCTTTTTCAAGTTACCTAAGCGCTCAGGTGGCAGGGTCTTCAATGCGGCCTCCATAACCGCTTGGCTCTGCAGCATGTTCTTGTAGGTCTCCATGAGTCCTTGAACCCTTGCTGCGTTGGACATCCGTGTGGACCAGGTCCCGGTTTCTCCCGTTTGGAGGATCAACAGGGAAGACCTGGATTCGTACACCGTTGGCGCCCTGACATTGTATAATCCCCCCAGCAGACAACTCGCCGCCAAGGCAACGATGACGATGCCCTTGTGGCGGTAGACGACCCGCAGGAAGCGGAGGATGACCTGTACGGGATGGGGCTCAACCGACGAATCGGCCGGGGCGGCGGGATTGGACAACTGCTCGGCCATGATGGATTCTTATTTGGATGTTCCGGCGATTTCGACTGTTGGGCGGCAGATTACCGGCGGTTTCGTGCCGACCCACCTATGCCAAATAGCCGAGGGATGTCAGTCAGGACGGTGCCCACATTCGGCTCCACGCTGACGATGTCACCGGGTGCGAGCTTCAGGTTGGCCGCCCGACTTCTTTTGGCTGCCTTCAGGTCAACTCGTATCGCTATTTGCTTGTCGCTGTCGGGGTTCTTGCGAATCACAAGAACCTCGTTTGCCAGATTCGACGTCAATCCGCCCGCCAAGGCGATGGCGCCGAACACGTGCAGATCGTGGTCCAACGGATAGTCATACTGCCCGGGCATCTCGACCAGACCAATCACTTGAATTGGTTCCGGCCGCAGTCTCTCGACGGTAATGACACTGCCATCCGGCAAGTATTCGCCGCGATCGGCGGAGGTTCTCACGTCTGCCAGATCGAGACACACCAATTGCGGCTGCCGTGGAAGGACTTCTTGCGTAGCGCCGGCTAGCTGAACGCCCGAACCGCCGGGAAGAGCAGATTCCTGCGCGGCCAGCCTGCTTGGCCCGGCGGGGCGGCGAATCGTAATTCTCGTACCCGCATCCTCGGCAAACCCCCCGGCGGCCATGATTGCATCCAACAGGTAGCTCGACTTGCGAGACAGTTCCTGAACGCTGGGTGTTTTAACGGCCCCGGCCACGGTTATGCGATTGGCACGCTGCTCTTCTATGATGACTGTCACCAGAGGCCGACGATAGAGTTGCCGGTTCACACAAGCCGCGGTGATCTGCTGGTCAGCCTGCATCAAGCTCAGCCCTGCCAGCGGCAGCGGGCCGATTTCCGGAAGTGTGCAGGTCCCGTTGTCGTTTACCCTGATGCGAAGTTCGGTAACGGCATCCGCATCCAGCCCCGCTGCCAACGTAACCTTCAATAGATCACCCCGCTTGATCCGGTCGTTCTCTGTTGTCCGGTGGACAAAATGAGAGATGTCCAGGTTCTGTGCTTTGTGGACGTCTTTTGCCTGAAACTCGGGGGGAAGACTTCGTGGAGTGTAGCGAGTGCTCAGTAAGGAGCAACCTGCAGAACCACAGACCGTAAATGCGGCCAAGGCCAGAATCCCGGCAACAACCGAGAGACTACGACACGAGTGGGGTGATAACATGACTGGGGGCTCTCTCCGTGTTTCCGGCAGGAAGTTCCGCTAAGCAACTTCTTTCGGATACGGTTGTTCTTTCTTGCCCTGCCGGATTGGCGCGATCGGACGGTTCTCCACCCGGCGACGCGTCATCAGCGACATGGCGAATGCCGGAAACAGAACGACCAATGTCAGCGTGCCCACAATTACAACGAACAAAGTTGCGGACAAAGACTCGACGAAACCGAATCTGGACGAGATATGCCTTGAAGAGTCCGACGGCTCGATGGCTGGTCTCAACGCATCCTCAGTGAATTCCATGTCTCCTGTAAGTGTTGCCATATTGTCAGCATCTGCGATCCAATACTTCCATCCTTGGAGAGGATTACTCATCAATGATTGGCCAGCTTTCATCACTGGATATCCGTTTTCCGTCTCAACGGCCCAAAGGAGTCAGGTGAGTGGTGTGTACGATGCCCCACGAGAATGCGGAAATCTACTCGCTAGAAGCATCAGACACAAGGGCACTTTGCACCCCCTCCTCCAAGGGGGGGTGCGGCAGCAATTTGACGACGACCTTGACACAAAAAGACTTAATTGGCGGAAATCTGGTCAGAAATGCGTTAAAAGGGCAATTTGTCCGCCCGAAATGCAAAATGCGGCGATAGCTGGCAACCTGATCGCCATCAAGAAGTTTCGTCTCGCTCCTGGATCATTTTCAAGATTCGTTTTCCAATGGCCCTGCCGGTATCCTTGCCGCTATATGGGCCTGTATGCGCATGGTCGTAGAAATCGTTTCGCCCGTTGAAATCAAAAAGGGAAGACAGGTCGAGAAAGTCATCCTTGTCTGCGATTGTTTCTTGGACACAGCGGTAGAAATCTTGAATGAACATTCTTCGATCTTTGGGGAGAGTGCAATAGAACTCGTCTTCGAATTCAGTACGGCCTTTTTTTGTGTGAGGCACCGGTTGCAAGACAAATAGCGGCAGAATGCCAAATTCACGGCAAATAGCTCGGATCATTTTTGTGTTGTCAACATATATTGAAACCGTCTTCTCTAAATTACCATGACTTGCATCATTAATGCAGCCGGAGCAAATGACTGGGGGTGTGATATGAGGACAGATATAATCCCGGCAGAAAACAGAATAAGTTCCGAGAGATTGAGCGACAGCATAACGCATCGTGGGTGCGTGGTATCCCTCAATAAGTAGTCTGAGTTTTATTGCCAAGTCACCTTGGATGTTTCCGGCTCCAAACATATAGCCGTGACCTGGATCATTATACCCATCATAGAACACAACCACGGTTGGAACTTGGGTTGCCGGCACTTGCCTCAGCAGTTCCTGAAACTTAGCTAATTCTAGGGATGATTGGAAAGAACCAACGCCAAAGTTCTTGACGGTTGCCGAAATGCCGGAGTCTTGAAGATATTTCCCCACTTGATTGGCCAATGTCAGTTCATCGGTAGTTTCCAGATTCAACATTGTCGACCCTCCAAAAAGCCAGATTATTTCATCGGAATCTGGGGGTGGGATGGAGGCAGGACAATGCCTTGCTGCGTAGAAATCCGTGAAGTTGATCGTATCAGTTGCTATGGGCCTTACGCTGTAAAGGGAATAGTTGTGGTACTTGCCGCCGGCAGATCTGACGGCTTTAAGGTCGCTCAAGAACTGATCCCTTTCTGGCAAGTCTGCCAGCAAATAGAGTAAACGCTTTTTGGGAGGCGTTGGTCCCAAGGGCCTGTGCGCTCGTAAACGTGCCCAAACTTCAACAGCAAGAATTGTCAGAATGAGCATGAAAATTAGGAGAGCACATTTTAGCGAAATAATGCCTGCACTTTTGGCAACGACAAGAATGCCTCGTCGTCTTTCAGCTACCGGTATCCGTGATAGTAGAAAACTCCCCATGATGAGAAGAATGCCCCCGATTACGAGACTATGCAACTGGACTCTGCCGAATCCAGGATGGCTTTGGGGGAAAGCATCTCCTAGAAAGGCTATTAGCACGAATAAAAGTCCTGCGACAATAGCCCAGAAACCTATTCGGGAAAAGGCTGTATAATGACTGGATGGCGTTCTGCCGTCAGATGTCCTATTGGCAGAAAATACAGACTCACTCATGTTTATTGCTCCTAACCCGGCCAACGACAGCACCAGTAAGCCACCACGCCGGTTTTCCGTCCCAATCTTCCAAGGACTCAGACTCAGGTGTAGGTGAGATGCTCCCCACGAATTACGGCCATCCGACAATCGGGCCGCTTGATTCCCCGCTATCGTGTGGATTGTGTCTGTGCAAAAGATACTCGAATCCAGCAAGTCATGTCCATAGCATTCTTTCCTTTTGATGCGGGGGGCGAAGATTCTCGGTGAGTGTTGTGTGTGCTACGTTGCCGTGACAGGTTACTTGAGAGGGACGGGCACGGCCAGCCGCGACCATCGGTCGGTCAGCGAGGCCAGCGGCGGCGGCACGTCGCCCGACCAGTCCTGTAAGATGCCGCGGAAGCGACCATCAGAGTTGCGCCAGAGGGCCAGATCGACCGGCTGGGGCAGCACGAGCCGCAGGTCGCCTGTTTCAAACCGGCTGAGCCCGCCGGCAGCCAGTGCGTCGAGGCGGCCGTCGGCATCGAGGCGGATCGCGGCAATGCCCGTGGCGTGGATCAGGACCGGGCGGCCTTGGATTTCGACGGTAACCTGCATGGGATCGCCGACGACGTCCTGTTCGGCTGCCGTGAGTACGACTGTGCCGTCGATCAGACGCGTCTGGCCCTTCAGCGGCGGGAGGACGGCGGGACGTCCACCATGGCAGGGATTGCCTACGAAGGGCGTTTGCGGTTTGAGTCCCCGGTTGCGAAGCACGTCGAGCACCCGGGCGACGGCATCCTGAGTCGATCCAGTGGCGACCATTTCGCCGGGCAGCGCGGCGTCGCCGTCGAACGGCTGGCCGTCGAAGCCCCGCGTCCATGGGCCCATACGCACCAAGGCGGTTTTGCCGGCCTGAGCCACACGGCGGAAGAACTTGGCGGCCGCCGGGCGCTCGAACTGCGGATGGTAAAACAGGGCCGCTTCGTACCGTTGCGGTCCGTAGCGGAGATAGCCCGCTTTGTCGAGGCGCAACGCGCCGCTGTGGATATCGTCGCTGGGGATCAGGTCGGCGTAATAGCCAGCCGTCCATAGGGCATCGGCCGCCGCGATGCCGTAGTCCTCGAAACCCGCTCCGGCGAAGTTCTGGGCGCTGGGATGCCCGAACACCATCGCCACCGGGCAATCCAACGGACTGCGGACGACGAAATTCAGCAACCGGATGCGGGCGTCGCCCTGCAAGAGCCGGCCGCGGAGCAGCGCCTCGGCCGAAGTGGAGTACTTCGATCCTCCTGGTGTGGGATACTGTGGGTGGAAGTGGTAACGTCCGCCGGCCAGGGCGTCCCTCCAGATGCCCACCTCGTATTGCTTGATGTTCGACGAGTAGTTCATGTTGTACCACAACGAACCGCCCCATCGCTTGCTCAAGGCGGTGCGGATGCTGTAGGAGCAGTTGAAGTCGGTCTGGCCGAAGTCGCGGGTGGCGGCCCACCAATGGACGCCGTTACGACGCATCTCGTCCAAGTGCGGCCTGTTGTGCCAGGTAGGGTGTGTCCCGACGAAGGCCTCCGGCCCGAACGTCTTTTTCACCACCCGGTAGAAGTCGTCCTCCAGTGCTGCATTTCGGCATCGGAAGAATTCCATATAGCGGTTGATCGTCGCCAGCCGATCCGACTCCTGTCCGCAATGCGGTTGGGACATCAGCAGCACGTCGCGGAGCAGGTCCCGTCCCTCGCTGTGGCGGGCGTAGGCTTCGGCCCCGTCGCGGGAGAACCAGAAGTCGTCGGTCAGCCGGCAGAACTTCGGCTGCCACGGCGGCACGCCCCATTCGTCCTTGCAGGCGCCCAGCAGGCCGCAGTCGGCATATTGCCGCACGATGGCCCGCTGGAACGCCACGATTTCCGGCGAGAAGATATCGGGAAACAGATGGGCAAAGGCCACCATGACACAGGCTTCCCGCCCGCGCGTCGCCGGGGAGCAGGGGATGGTCACGCTCACCTGCTTCGCGGAGGCTTCGGTCACGCGGCAGGATGCGGTAATGTCGGTGACCGAATCGCCGTCAATCCCCTGGTCGTCGCGGACGTAGGAATAGATCCGCACCAGGCGCCCGGCCAACGTTATGTAGGGCGTTTTATCATAGGTATAGTGGTCGATAAACGGTCCGGCCGCTTCTTGCGAGACGCTCACCTCACCCGAGTCAGCCAGGGACACGCGTTTCAGACGTAGCAATTCGAGCATCTTGTCGGGATGTTTTTGCCGGAAGGCCTCGCGGGCCTCGCGGATGCACAGGTCGACGATCAGTCGCATACCTTGCGCTCGGGCATAGTCAGCAGCGCGGCGGATCTGGTCGTGCATATCCGGGTCGGTGATCTCGTGTCCGGGCGTCCGGAAGACCGCAAAAAGCACGTCGTAATGGGAGTTCCGGGCAACCATATCGAGAAACGGCTTGTAGCCCTCAGGCTCAAACTCCTTCGGCTGCCAAGGCCACACATTGATCACGGGAGGGACGTTCTCTAGCTCTTTACCCAGCGCTATGATATTCCCTGGTTGCTCTTTGGACTCCTGAAGAGTCAACTTCTCCCGTTCTGACCCCAGTTCAGCCTGTTTGTTGCTTTGGCCACAACCTACAATCGCGCAGACGACAATCCCCGCAGTTACGAAGCCCCGACATGCCAAGAAACCGCCGATCAGCAGTCCGGCCCCGGCCTTCGCCAACGCCGAAAACACGCTCTCTTCACAGCGAAGCCTGACAACGGGGGAAAACCACGAAAATGGTTTCAGTGGGTTACGGGTCATTATAGCTCGCTCGCCCGGTCAAATGGAATGGACCGCAAACACCGGTGCCGGTCCGAGCCAGGAAGGCACAGCCGCACCCGGGATTGACTGCTCTCAGGTGCAGTCTCCCCCCTTCCAGGCCCAGAAAGGGGCATATACTGATAAGTCGCTGTCGTTGTCAAGGGCGGATTGTTGAGGCAGCTAATGCACTGGGGGACTGATGCGCCCATGGATGGCGGTTAAGGGGAAGATAAGGGGAATAGAGAAACCCCCCATATCATTTCTCTGAGATACTCTTCTCAGAATGGTACGAGTATGGGGTACTCCCCGAGGAGACGTAATCTTTGGGGCTAATGAGGAACCATGAAACGGCACGTGGTCGATGTTCATTGTGGCTCTGCTGCCTATCATTGCCCACGTGGCACAACCGAGGCTCGCTGATTCGGAGATACCAGTGTCGCTTGATCGCCTCGCCACTCTTTTGCGCCTTCTTGCCAGGGTAGCCTTCTGTCCGATGTTTGGAACCGTCCGGCGTGCCTGGCACCTCTGCCCGCCTCGCTGTGATGCGGTCCGGTTGGGAGCCCCCCCATCCCCGCCCAGAAAACCCGGTTGCCCTACTTGATTCTACCAACTGACCCTGTTAGACTAACGGATGTCCTTCTCATTCTGAGTTGGGATATCTTGCTATCCTTATTCACCAGCAGGAGAAACCTAGCTGGCAACAACCAAACATAGGGGTGAATCATGCGATACTTAGCGGCGGCATTGATCGGTTTCTCGGCACTCGGATTTGTGTTGGCTGTTGCCGCACCCTATGTGGGTGGCATAACGGGGGTAGCCCCAGAAGGATTTTCCCGAGCTTGCACCAATCTTGCGCTGATCGCCATTGCGTTGGGTGTATGGTTTCGAGATTCCGGCAACCAAAAAAGTAGACTGTGATGGAAACGGCAGGACAAGAACAACACCGGCAAATGCTTAGGAATGAGAAAGACGGCAGCATCCTGGCGCTGATCCCTGACGGAAGATTCCTGGCAGGTGACGAGAAGTTCGAAATCGAGTTGTCGGCATATTACGTGGGAACCACGCCTATCATCAATGCACAGTACAAGCAGTTTGTGGATGTTACGGGTCATCCTCCACCAGACAAGAGCCAGTGGGGGCGTGCGAGGTGGCATGGCAACGCCTTTCCGGCAGAGTTGGCAGATCATCCGGTCGTGTGTGTCTCGTGGGAAGATGCTCTGGCATACTGTAACTGGGCCGGATTGCGCCTGCCAACCGAATTGGAATGGGAAAAAGCGGCTCGTGGCACGGATGGTCGCGAGTTCCCTTGGGGTAACGAGTGGGACCCCAAGAAATGCTGCAACCAGCATGACGGCGCCAACGGAACGTACAGTGTGTCGAGCTGTTGCGAGGGGCGCAGCCCTTGCGGCATGTACCACATGAGCGGAAATGTGTGGGAGTGGTGCGCGGACTGGTATGACGAAGACGCCTATTCGCGATATCGGGACGGAGACCTGGCGCCTCCTTCTTCCGGAACGTCCCGCGTGTTGCGCGGCGGCTCGTGGGTGAACGACTCTCCGGACGCCTTCCGGTGTACGTGTCGTCGTCCCTCTCACCCGGATTACCGCCTCTTCAACCTTGGTTTTCGCGTGGCCAAGGATTTTGCGAAGACCGTTTGATCGTCAAGGCCCGGAGAAAATCCATCCGCAGCACGGACGCCGGGGGCCCGGTCAGGCAGACTACAGCTCCCAACCCTTCCGGTATTCGCGATAGAGGTGCTTGTTGGCGCCGGCAACGTTAGTGATTTTCATGTTCTCGCTGTCAAAGAGCACCTTCCTCCCGGCACGCAATGCGACGGTTGCCAGGTTGACGGTGTCTGTGATCGGTCCGGCGTTCAGGAAGCTACCCGGCGATTGTTTGCCCCCTCTGACGGCCCGGAGCCACAGGTTTTGGTGCCCGCCGTGCCCCTGCTGCCTCTGTTCCAATCGGAGGGCTTCACTCTTGCCCTTGGCGAACAGTTGCGGGTTCTGGCCGTGGAAACCGGCCATGATCGCCCCCCGGTCGCCGACAAACAGGATGCCCTCTCTGCCCATCTTGGTTGTGTGCGCCTCGATTTCCCCGGGCAGGCGGGGTTTCATGCCGCCGTCGTACCAGAACAGGTCCAGTTCGGGCATGTCCTCCCGCGCCGCAAACTGGAGGCGGATAGTGCAGCCGGTCGGGTAGGAAAAGTCGTTCGTCGCGGTCCGGCTGACGTGATCGACGATCGAGCAGGTGTGGGTCGCCCATGCCTCGGCGCTCCGTGGGGCGCCCAGGCCGAGCGCCGCAAATACCGGCCAAAGACTGTAGATGCCCATGTCGGCCATCGAGCCGCCGCCGAAATCGTACCAGCCGCGAAACACCGTGTGCGTGTAGTGCGGATGATAGGGGCGGTCGAGCGCAGGCCCCAGCCACAAGTCCCAGTCGAAACCCTTGGGAACCGGCGGCCTGTCGGTGGGAATCTCGGTGTACTGGGGCCACACCGGCCGGTTCGTCCAATTGTGGACTTCCCGGAGCGGGCCGATGATTCCCTCCCTGATCCGCTCGGCGATCAAGCGGTTGCCGGTTCCGCTGCCGTAGGCCAGCAGGTGGGTGGCGGCCTTCGTCTTGCGGGCCGTCGCGACGACCAATCTTCCTTCGTACATCCGGTTGGCCAAGGGCTTGTGTACCATCACGTGCTTGCCCTTGTTCATCGCTGCGATGGAGATCGCCGCGTGAAGATGATCGGGCGTCATGATCTTGACGGCGTCCAGGTCCTTTTCCTTCTCCAGCAGCTCGCGGAAGTCGGCATAGCCGGAGCACGCCTTGAAGTTCTCTTTGCCCCTCTGGTTTGCGTAGTAGGCGTCCACGACTTCCCGGCCCACCTCCCGGCCGCCGGGACAGCCGCCGTCGTTCTCGCGCCAGCCGGGTTTTCCCAGATATCTTCGTATTGTGTTCCGGATGTTGTTCTTACCCCACTCGACGTAGTCGTTGCTGTCGGCGTTCGGGTCGCATACTGCCACAATCTGCATCTCCGGCTCGGCGAGCAAGCCCCCGAGTTCGCGGAATCCCTGCGTGCCCATGCCGATGTTGGCCAGGGTGATCTTGTCGCTTGGAGCGACCTGTCCGGCTCCCCCCAAAACATGTCTGGGAACAATAGCAAGGGCGCCGGATGCGACGGCGGATTCCAGAAACCTGCGGCGATTGATATTGGAAGTCATTGGATGCCTCCTGCGGCAAACGGGGGTTGTGCAATTTTCAGCCCTCTCGGATGACCACGGATCATACCACGCCGGTCGCGGGTGGTCCAGAATCCGCCGTTTCTTGGGCTGCCCGGTTCCGCCGGGCGGCATCTTGCTACGGGCTATAGATCTGCTACAAGGGTTTCCAAGTTGGGTGTTTCTGGCCAAGCCGGTCTGGGGAAATAATCCGGACAGGCCGTCACAACAAGATTGCCCACTGCCGTGGGATAGACCGGAGCAGGCCACACCCAGGGATTGAACTTCCTTGCGTTAAGACCAAAACCGGGCACTCCCGGAAAGTGCCTATCCACCCCCGGCTCAAGCCCTTACTTCGCGCCTTGCCCAAGAACAGGCCGTGGTTGTTCACGGCCCCGCCCAGCCGGAAGTACCCGCAAGGCGGCCACTGGATCAACACGAAACACCTCAACAAGGACTTCTTGAAGCTTTTGACCAAGGCGGGCATCAAGGCGGGGCGGAAGACCGGCGGGTTCTCAATCCACTCGCTGCGCAACTCGTTCGAGACCGTCTGCGTCAACGCCGGGATCCCCCAACGGGTGGTCGATACCTGGTTGGGCCATCGTTCCGGTCGGTCGATGGCAAGCATTTACTACAAACTGTCCGACGAGGACAGCCAGAAGTTCATGTTGAAGGTCCCGCTTGGGATCGGCAAGCTGGCGGCCGATGCCAGCACCACGTAGACCTACAAGGAGGTCAGGATCATGTCGACGTTCATGTTGATGATCACGGTGATCGCCGTTACGGCGGTCACGAGTCGAGGCGCGCGTTGGGTGACAGTTTGGGTGACACCTATCTTCTTAGGGCAGGGAGAGAAGTAGAACTTGCCCGACAAATATTGCATGGCCACCGAAATTGCAGGATGCCGAGACGGTGTTGCTGTTTCCGGCGATGGTGGGGTGAGGGACATCTAACGGACGCCGTCGATTCCGGCCGGTTATTGAAACCATCTGCGGCGCTGAGGGGCGTTGGCCTATCCACGAGGGTAATATCCTGGACTTCCACTGCTTACGTTACACCTGCGGCGTCTGGCTTGCGCTGGTCGGCGCCGAGCCGCACGACCATCGTTCCGCCCGGGCTATCCTTGCTTGTAGCGATTGGGCTTGCGCTTGTTGTATCTTCGGCGAGTTGGCGTTTCCCTTCAAGGCGACGATGCCCCGTGCGGCTTTGGCCGTCTTGGTTGACCCCTTGACGGGCTCCAACACATGCCGGACGTCGTCGTTCGGGGCTAGGTTCAGATCCGTCAAGAGTTGCTGAAGAAGCGACAGCACATGGTGGGCGTCGCGTGGGAAGGTCCTATAGGACGCCACCAAGGGCTGAAGCGACTCGGCCGCGAACCACGCGTGCAACGGCGAGAGACGGGCGACTTCGGCAAGGCCTTCGGCCAGACGGTTCAGGCGAGCCCAACCGGTCGAGAGCAGGCGTGCCAGGACCTTGCCCATCGGATCGGGATGCGCTCGGCCGTCCTCGATCGCTTCGATCAAAACGTCCAACGCTAGGCCCCGGGCGTCGGCATCCTTCGACAGTAGCCCAACCCAAGCCGCAAGACACGCCAATTCGCTCCAGGGGCGGTCCCTGGCAAGAAGCGGTTCCAGGAAGACGTAATAAGGCTCGAAACTCGACGAGGGATCATCGAACCGGTACATGAGTGCCTCGACGCCCGCCCGAAGATACGGGTCCATGTTCTGCGGCCAGGTCGTGGCGAGCCACTGCAACGTCCACGGCGACCCGAAATTGGCCCAGCGGTCCACCTTATCGTGTAAAGCAACGGTTGGATGCAAGGGGTCGGCGCCGCGACATGCAGGATGGACGGCAACCGTCATCTGCGGAATGTGATAAGTCTTCTTGTAGAAGGAGTCCTCAACGATTCTCTCGCTCGGCTTCCAAGTGTAGGTCGCCGGCGTGACGGCGTCGGGGATGTCCTCGCCAAGACGCAGAATGGTCAGTTTTTCGATCCGCCCGTGCGGCGACCGGGCGCGTCCGGCGGCCAGCCAGAGTGCGGCGGACTTGCGGTCCCGCTTGGTCGGATCGGGCTCGCCGCCCAGGGCCCAGTGTACGGCGTTGCCAGCCGTGCCCGAGATATCCTTGGCGGCCTCGAGGGCTTCCCGGCGCTGTTCGGGTGCCATCCGGAGCATTGCCGCGATAAGATCCGCGCCCGGCGGCTGGATTTTCTTCTGCTCCAACGTCGCGAGGCGCTCGACCAGGACACGGGGATCGATCCATCCGCCGCTGTGGGTCGGCGCGGCGAGCATTGGCGCTGCAAGCCCCTTCTGCACACGTACGACAATCTCCTTCAGGCGATGGTCGATGAAGCGCCATATCCCACGCCCGACTGCCTTGCGATGGTGCGGCTTCGACAACCCCTTGCCGCCGAGCCATGAATGAAGAAGTTGCGGCAGCGAGAACGGGGCGCCCCACGCGGCGGCCAAACCCTGGGCCGTTCCGCTGCCGGTTTGCGTCTTCAACAACCGCTTGATCAACGGGTCGGCACGCTGCTTGAAATCCTCGGGCCGGCGGTCGCAAAGACGGCTGATCCCGTCGACGATCCGTTCCACCTCGTCGCCTGAGTCAACTGATTCCAACGCGTGAGCGACGGCATCGAGCAGTTCGTCCACGGTTTCGATGGGCTCGATCGGATCGGCCCCGGTCAGCACCGGCGCGTCGTAAAGATCGAACTCTAGCGGGCCCGGCATCGCGCCCGGCTGAATGGCTTCAACCGCAGCATCTACACCCGCGGGTTTCGCCCATCGTGGGTCGATCGTCCGCGCCTGGTCCACCAGCGACGAGAGTTCGGCTATTTCCGCGTCGTCTGTTTCGGCCACACCCTCCTCGCCCATTTCGCGCAGCAACTTCTCGATTCGCCCACGCAGCGTTGGGGCAAGGTCGTCGAACCGCTCACGAAGACTGGCCGCATGATCCGCATGGGCACGCGACGCCCAGCCCTCGATCAGCTCAACCGCCAGTTCCTGGACATCCGCAGCCTCGTGGGCCAAGCCTTCAGTGGCCGTGTTCAGCGCCCAAGGAACCAGTTCCGGCTGCCGCTTGGCCACTCGCCGGGCGAGTTTGAGCACAGCCTTCGGCTGGCTCTTCGGGCGTAGGGAAAAGACAACCCCCGCCGACGTGAGGAACGCTTCGCCGTCGAGCCGTCTTGCCTTCTCGATACTGCCAAGCATCTTCACGGCGAACGTCACGACGTGGGACACCTGGCTGGAAAGCAGATCGACGAGCGTTTGCTGTCGGGAGGCGAGTTCTTCGGGCGTCGGTTCGAGCGTTTCGAAGAGGCGGATATAGCCGGACAGCGTATTGTTCTTGAACCCCGTCGTCAGTCCGCTGAGGCTGCCATCCAGGAGCCGCTGCCGGTCGATGTGCCCTTTACCGGCCAACTCGACCAACGCAGCCCCCCAACCCTGGATGTCTTTCCGGTACGGTGTGTCTTCGTAGAGGAACGCATCCGTCTCGACCTCAAAGAACCGCCAGATGTCTTCCAGAAGGTCCGGCTCGGCAAGCAGCTTCTGACTCAACAGTGTTTTACCGTCGTCGTTCCAACGATAGATGCCCGAGGCCATAAGTCGCGCGTAGCCGTCGAAGGTCGGCTTGGGGCACACGCCCTCTGTGATCAACGCCCTCAAGGTCTCCCAGCCGATTTCCGGAAACTCGCCTTCAAGTTTGGCCTCGACCCACTCGGCGATCCACTCGGGTCGGCGATCCAGGAGGACTTTGCGAAAGGCCGTTACGTTGTCGCCGTAATCGCTGGCCGCGATCTTCTTCGCCTGCGACAGGGGCCCGACGGCCAGCACGCCCAACTCGGCGACACCCTGCAAATGATGCAGAGAACGGTCGTTTCTCGACCAGCGTCTCGGCTTTCCCTGCACGCGGTCGAGGATGGGCGTCTTCGGCGGATCACCTTCGCCCCACCATCGCGCGCCACGGCGGATCTCCTTGAGCAACTCCGAGGCCGTTTTGGAGAGCTTCCGGCGCTGGCTTTCGTCGAGCGACTCGACGGCTTCGGCCAGCTTCATCGCCTTGCCTTCGACGACGAGCTTCTCGAATTCTTCCGGTGTCATGGCATTCACTCCGCGCGTTGTGTGGTTTGCGGTTCCTCCGGCACGGGCTCATCCTTATCGATAAACATCCGGGCGGCGAGAATGTGCTTGCACGGGCCGCGCTGCCCTTGGTGTTTGCTGAACCACGGGCAACTGCAACGATCGCCGTCGGACCGGAGCCGGACGTGGTGCATGACGTCGGTGCCGCCGACTTCCATGTCGTACTCGGCGTCGGGGAGTTCTTTGCGGATCGCCACCCGCTTATCGTCGAGCAGTTTTCTCGCGCCCTTCAGCCGCGGTTGGAGCGCCTCGATCTGCGAGAGATCGAAGGGCAGTTTGCGGTGGAAGTAGCGGCCGGTCGACACGTCGTAGCCGGCCAGTCCGCGGGTTCCCAAGACCGCCAGGGCCGCCTCCACTTCCTCGACCGGGAGACCGACACGCCCGGAAATGTCGGCTGCGTCGATCTCCGTCTGCCATCCGAGTTGCCCGTCGACGTAAGGCAACGCTTCTTGCCATTTGCCTTGAGCCAGATTCTCCAAGACTTGCCCTTCGCCGGAGAACCCGCGGTAGACTTCCGGGCTGATCATGAGGAAGAACCGCCCGGTTGGGAAACAGACCTCCCAGCCGCTGGTACCGGCGTCGTCGCACCAGATCCTAAGCGAGCGGGCCGAGTTCATCAGCGGCTCGAGCACGCGGATGCGCCGGGTGCCGGCGATGGGGATGGCGCCGCGCGCCTGGCGGGCGCTGAGGCGCAAAGCGCGGCCGGTCTGGGTCACGTACTGGACCCGTTTGGGCCCGCTGCCGCGCGGCAGGCTCCGGATGAACCGGCGAGCTTCGGCGGGCGGGACTTCCAGTCTCATCTCCAGGCCCGGCTGGTACGCCTGAACTTCACTAAAACCCTTGATCCAGCGGATCGGCAGCTTAACCTTCTTCTCGACCACCGACTCCTCGCCACGCGAGAGGGTCACGGCGGCGGCACCGACGCTCAGCCGGGCCCGGTCGTGGTCGCGCAGACGCGTCAAGGCCGCCCGCATCGGGTCGTTGAAATCGACGTTCGTGGTGCCGTGGCCCTGGATGTCGCGGTCGAATGCCTCGGCTGGGAAGTCGGCTCGGGCGTAGACGCCGCAACAACCGCTAAAACCCTCGAACCGCAGCATCGATTCACTGCTGGTAACAACCGGATCGAGATTGGCAGGCCGAGGCAGAAAGAAATGGGTCCGAACCACCTCGCTGAGGACCAGCAACATGTCCCCGGCCATGCGGGGCTGGCGCAGCGCCCCGTCGAAGAAATGGGGATGTTCATGCCGTGCGCCACAAGTGGCCAGACGAAGCCCCAAGCCTTGTTCGTCCGTTACGACCGCGGATGCGAATGGGTAGCGGTAGGTGAAGTCGACAGCTGCACTCACGGGGACGCTCCTTCGTAAAGGGAAAATGAGTTGAGCAATGCACTTGTTCCTACCATAATCGCCCCCCTTCCGCCAGTCCCCCGACGAGTTTGGCTCGCCCTGGCGGGCGCCCATCCCAAAGCCGTGCAGTCGATAATGCGGCACTCGACGATTACGCTGACGATGGACACGTACGGGCATCTGTTCCCGGGCCAGGATGCTGAGACGGCGTTGCTGTTTCCGGCGATGGTGGGGTGAGGACGTGGCTAACGGATGCTGTCGACCTCAGCCGGTTGTAGAAACCATCCGTGGCGCTGATCGGTGTCGGCCCACCGCATCGTACCCCAGGGTGTTTCGACAGTGTCGCCATGGGATGGTTCGGTGGGAATTCCTGGTTTGGGAGGCGGCCAGACGTGTGTGAGATCGCCAGTCCATCGAACTGGCTTTCCCTCTCGATTGTCCCTCTGGATATTGTACCGCCAAACGCCATGGCGATAATACCCGGGCTTCGATAGCGTGGGCGGAGGTGGAGGTCGAAGACACCGGGGTCGGATTCGACCCGCAGAAGGTCGCATCGGGCTGTCTTGGACTGGAAGGCATCCGGCAGCGCGCTCGGTTGCTCGGCGGCCAGGCGCTGATCGACAGCAAACCCGGAAAGGGGACGCGGGTCACGGTCGATCTGCCCCTGACGAACGGCCCTCGGCCGCGGGAATAGGACATCTCGTACACATCGCATCCGTGTTCGACCACGGGAGCGATCGCCTTGTTCCGGCGATAACCAGACTGGACGGTTCTTGGGCAACTTGACTTCTTGCGCAGGCCCCAAGGTTCAAGGGTCTTTCACGCACGTCGGCGGAGGACGTCGTTGTAACCTTGGTCACGGCAACTACTTCTGTACCTGATCGCCCGAGCCGGCGATTGGCGCGACCGAACGAACGACGAATGGCATGGGGTTTGCATTTACTTAACTTAACTATGACCCGGATGGGTCAGGCGTCGATGCCGGCACCGCCAGATGTTGTCTGGTGCCCGGCTGGCCTACACGGGGTATAAACAATGCGTAGAGTACCACAAAGGTGCAGGAGATGGCAGTTCCTGCCAGCTCATTCATCAACGCGGGCCAAGACAACGGCTCCTGGTTTGAGGCGCGGGCGTTCCGACAATACCAGAAGTGGTTCGCCGCGATGCCCGCGCCGACTGGCACAAGCATCCCGAGTCGCCTGAACGTACGTCGTGCAGGCCGGTTTCGCGGCCATTCGGGAGCCCACGGAAAAGCGGTTCCCACAAGGGACGGGTAGACATCGGCGAAGTCGGGACGCGCAACGGCATGTAGTCCAAACCGGGGGAGCAGAACCCTGGCTGTTCCCCCGGCTGACTCAAGACCGGGCTCAGCGAGCCTCCGCAATTTGGACCGCTGAGCCCTTTTCTCATTTCGGCCCTTCCGGGTCGCAACCGCTTTTCGGCCTAATGGTTGTCTGATCGTCCTGGGACTTTGCTGCGCTCTGCCGACAGCCTGTTGATGCGCCACGACGCGATCGAGACCACGCTGCGATACTACGTGGCCCAGGACGCCAACGATGTGGCGAAGGAGCTGTGGCGGGAGTTTGGGAACATCAACACTTCTATCAACAGTTGCCAAAATCCCCCCAAGAAAGAGGAAGAGGCTCCGAACCGTTGAAAGACGGAACCCGTTACACTTCAATAACTTACCAGCGGAGGGCACGGGACTCGAACCCGCAACCCCGGTCAAGGGGCACCTCATTTCCAGTGAGGCCGCTAGCCAATTCGCTTACCCTCCGGGTCAGTGGAAAAACAACCATCGCAGGAACGCCGTGACGGCTTCTTGGCCTCAACGCCTAAAATCGTCGAGGCGGTGCCCTCAGTCGACAACCTGTGCCCCGCTGATCAAGTCGATGAACTCTTGATTCGACTTAAACTTTTCCAGCTTGCTTGTAAGTTGCTCCATGGCGTCAACATGGTGCATTGTTGATAGAGTGCGACGCAACATGGTAACAGCACGTAGGACCTCGGGCGAGAGAAGTTTTTCTTCACGCCTGGTACCGGATTGTGTGATATCGATGGCCGGCCAGATGCGGCGATCGGCCAGCTTGCGGTCGAGCACCAACTCCATGTTTCCCGTCCCCTTGAATTCCTGGAAGATCAGTTCGTCCATCCGGCTGCCGGTGTCGATCAGGGCAGTCCCCACGATAGTCAGCGAGCCGCCCTCTTCGAAGAGACGGGCCGTGGCGAAGAGCTTCTTGGGGATGTCCATCGCCTTGACATCGATGCCGCCGCTCATGGTGCGACCGGTGTTGCCGACCCACTTGTTGAAGGCACGAGCCAGTCGGGTGATCGAGTCGAGCAACAGTACGACGTCTTTGCCCATCTCGGCCAGCCGTTTACAGCGTTCCACCACCAGTTGTGAAAGCCGCACATGGCTTTCGATGTCACAGTCGAGGCTGCTCGCCACCACTTCGCCGTCGACCGAGCGGATCATATCGGTGACTTCCTCGGGACGCTCGTCGATCAGCAAGACAATCAGCTTGACTTCGGGAAAGTTGGTCGAGATGCCAAGGCTGATATGCTGCAAAAGGATCGTTTTGCCGGTCCGCGGCGGAGCAACGATCAATGCCCGTTGGCCCTTTCCCAAGGGGGTAAGCAGATCCATGACTCGGGTCGTCAGTGGTTCGGAGCCGACTTCGAGCTTGAGCCAGTACTCGGGATTGATGGGTGTCAGCTCGTCGAAGCTCTTGACATCCCCGTAGTCTTCCGGCTTCATGCCGTCGACGTCGGTGATTTCTTTGAGTCGAGGCCCCTGCTGTCGCCGTCCGGGTTGGACCATTCCCTGGATCATCACCCCTTCACGGAGACTGAACTTCTCGATCATGCTCCCGGGGACGAAGGGGTCGGTCATTTCACGCAGGTAGTTTTTTTGGGGATCACGGAGAAAACCGTATCCATTGGGGTGTAATTCGAGCACCCCGCCCCCGGGCTCAACGGGTCCCGGTTCACCGTTATCCGGTTGCTCAGCATTCCGGTTTCCGGTGGATGGTCCGCGGTAATTCGACTTACGATTGCGGGGGTTTGAGCGTTGGCCTTGTCCTTGAGGCCCGCCGCGACCGCGGGAACGGCCCTTTTTCCTTCTCGCCATAATGCCACCTACAGAAGTGCTCACAAGGGTTGTTGCTTGCTGGAAGCGCAACGCCGCAACACCACCATCAGTGATAGACTAGCTGCTCTTCGTGCAGTCGAACAGCTTCATGTGCCTTGAAGCCACAACCAAATACATCATCAAAGATGCACGCAAAATGCGTAAGTTGATAGCACTGACCGCCAATCGGTCAACAGCAGGAAACTCAACTGAGAAGCGCTTTTTACTCCCAAGGTGAACATTTCACTTGGGGGGTGATGATGGATGTTCACCAGCCGAAAGCGCCGGCCTGCTGAGCAGAACTCAAACTGCCGCTATTGTCAACAATATACTGTTTTGTATCAACCTGCGAGTTATGCACAACCCGCGAACCGAAGATGACATCCCCCACCAATTAACCGACACAGACCACCACACATAAGGGGGAGCAACTCGGGTTCACACCCTCGGGAATTCTCTACGAAGTCGTGCAGAGCATTTCCTGCAAAGGAGCGAGTGGTTGAGTCGGGTTCGGGAGAGAACCCACTCTATATGAATCGTGCCCTCATTTCAAATGCCCCAGGGCAAGCGAATTTCCCAACTTCATATACCTTATACACTATCTTTTCGCTTTTTTCAAGTCGGAAACGGACATTTTGCCGGTTATGGCGAAAATTCCGCAAATTCGTCAATCCTTCCCTGTTTTCACACTATTTTACCGCAGCCTCTTCCGATAACCGTAAGACAGTGCCACACGCTCCTAGTCTACTTATGCGCGAGGTTGGGTAAAATGCAAAAAAGGAGCACATTTCTCGTTGCGGCGGTATTGTCACTTGCTTCTGCGGCCATCGCCCAAGAGGCGATTTCCTGGCAGCCTACTTTGGAAAGTGCCAAGCGGGTCGCCGCCGAGACCAACCGTCTGGTGCTGATCCATTTTTGGGCCGACTGGTGTGCCCCCTGCAAGAAAATGGAACGCGAGGTTTTGAGTCAACCGGCCGTCGCGGCGGTAATCAACACCTACTACGTTCCGGTCAAGATCAACCGGGACGATTTCCCGGCCACGTGCAGACGATACGGCGTCAAAGGGCTGCCTAGCGACGTCATCGTTACCCCGCAAGCGGAAATAGTCGGTCATTTCAAAGGGATGGTCGGAGTCCGGGACTACGTGGCTCGCTTGAACCACGTTGTGGCTGCCGTACGAGGGCCTCCGGCCCCTCTCGCACAAACGCGGACTTCGCCGCATCATCCGGATCGGCCCTCTGACACGGTCAACTACCGGGGTCCCAACGGTTCGGAGCATTTGTCCGATCTGCACACGGGCCGCGGTAATGCTCAAGCCCCACCGAATCAGGCTCCGGTCGAGCACCCATCGAGCAATCCGCCGCTGGGTCTTGACGGCTATTGCCCCGTACAGCTTAACGACGACATGTACCGGAAGAAGATGCGTTGGACGCCCGGCGATCCTCGTTGGGGAGTGATCCACCGCGGCCGCACGTACCTGTTTTCAGGTCCGGAACAGCAGCGTCGTTTTCTTGCAGATCCCGACCGCTACGCACCCGTCTTGTCCGGCAACGACATCGTCCGGGCGATTGACGAGGGTCAAATGGTGCCGGGCCTGCGGGAACACGGCATCTTGTTCGACGGCAGAGTCTATCTGTTCGCTGAGGAGGCTACTCTGAGCATTTTCACCAAGAACCGCAGCCACTACGCGAGCTTGGCGATGCAAGCCATGCGGGCCGACGCCGCCCGACAACACGGCGTGCAATGAACCGGTGTGCCGCCGCTTTGAGACGTGCAAAATGAAACGCCGATCGCTCTGGAAAACATGATGATCTCAATTGCTTCAGATGGTATGATGTAGGGGGGGAGAGGAACCGCATTCTCCTTCAACCGGGAGATTCCGATGCCGATTTATGAATACGAGCACAACGGTCCCTTTGAGCCCTGCGAGAAACGGTTCGAGGTATTGCAGGGACCGAACGACCCGCCGCTGACGAAATGCCCGAATTGCGGCAAACCTTGCCACCGTGTTCTGTCGAGCTTCTCAACCGGGTCGAGCAAAGGCAATCTGCTCAGCGCCAAAAACCTGGAAGCCCACGGTTTCACCCAGTATGAACGGGCCGGCGACGGGCGCTACGAAAAGAAGCTCGGCAAGGGGCCCGAGACGATCTCGGGGGAGTAGCCTTACGGACACTCGTCTGAGGGATGCCTGGTTCTTGTAGTCCTCACCTCCTTTTGGGCGTAACCCATTTGGACTCATTTGCTGCCGCCCTTGCCCCAGCGCGCAAATCCTTAGCGACGCAAGTCACTTCCCTGCAACGACTTGCACCGACTTTTCCCTTGTTAAACTGGGCAAGAGGCAACACATCGACGGGGGAGGTCGAATATCGAATGTTGAATATCGAATTCCGTAACATTTCAGCCGAATGGTGAAACACTTTGTACGACGGCCTTCCAAGGCCGTCGAGGAGCTGCGATGTCGCAGCGACGGCCACCACTCATCACTCATCACTCATCACTCGATATTACGGCCGGCTCTTGTGGGTGCCGATTATATGAACGCTAGTATACCATATTTCGGGTCTTTTGTCAAGGTCATTCTTGAGCCGCGCGGCGATTTTCTTGGGGGTTGGGGTTTAGGGGCTAGGGATTTCGGACTTAGGATTTCGGATTTCCCTGTCGAGGGGGTGGCTGGTGGCTGAGCGTCGCGAAGCCCCGGTGCGTTGCCACCTGGGGCACCGCTTCGCTATGCCCCAGCCACCCGCCACCCCGTTGGATTTCGGCCAGCCCCTTTTTGCCCCCCCCCTTGCAGCCCATTTATCCACTGGCAATAATGACTATACGGTATTTTATTCGTTATTCAAGCCAGGAATCCGCCCTGGTCGGCGGTTTGCAGTATCACCGCGGCAAACCCTACTTTGGTTGCAGCCGCGCTAGGGAGGGATGATTCTCGTTCTACTCTGTTTGAGGGAGGGGATGATGGCTGAGACATTCGATCCTTACTACAAGTGGCTGGCTATCGCGCCCGAGGATCAGCCGCCGGACCTGTACCAGCTTGTGGGCGTGCGGACCTTCGAGGACGACCCCGACGTGATCGAGAACGCCTCGGACCAGCGTATGGTCCATCTCCGCACGTTTCAATCGGGTAAGCACAGTGAGGACTCGCAGAACCTCCTGAACGAGGTCGCCGCCGCCAAGATCATCCTTCTGGATCCGGAAAAGAAGCCCGGCTACGACGCCACGCTGCGGGAACAAATGAGGATCAGGGCGGAGGGTAAAGACGATGAGGAAATCTCCTCCCAGCTTATCGGCTTCCTCCGGGCGGTCGAGCTGGACAAAGAGCTGGCGGCGAAACCCGCCAAGCGGGCCCCGCAGAAGTCGAAAACATCGAACAAGTCAAAAAAATCGGAAAAGCACAAGGAACCCAAGGAAACGGGCGTGCCCGCCGGTCAATCCAAGCGGACGCTGGTGTCCGCCGCCGTTGGGTGTGCCCTGGTATTGCTCATCATCGTGGGTATCATCGTTCTTGCATCGCGGGGGCCCCAAGCCGGCACGATTGTCTTTCCCGAAGACTTCAGCAGCACGGATGGGATCACCCTGTTGATCGACGACGAGGAGGTTCCGCTGCCGGCGGAAGGCGTGCCCGAATACGAATACCCTTCGGGCAAGCACAAGATCTGCGTCACCCGGCCCGGGCACCAGCCCTTCCTGCAGGAGGTCACGGTGGCCCCGGGCAAAGAAATCGAAGTGTCCGTGTCGTGGAAACCGGAAGCGAGCATCGTGCTGCTTTGGCCTTCGGACGAGCGGAAAGACGCGGAGCTTCAGTTGGACGGCCGGGTCTGTGATGCAAAAGCCGAAGCAACCGAGAGCACGCCGGCCACGATTACCCTGCCGGTGTCGGCGGGGCAGCACGAGATCGAGATCACGCGCAAAGGCCACGAGCCCTTTGAGGCCAAGTTCATCGTCAGCACCGGTGAACGCAGAAAAATTCCCACCGGGTGGGTTCCTCTCCGCCCCGAAGACGGCCACGGCTTGCTGGGCGAGTATTTCGCCGGCAGGAATTTCGATCGAAAGGTCCTCACGCGATATGATCGAAAGCTCTTCTTTTACTGGTCTCCAAGCCCGGACGGGCGCGTACCGTCCGACAATTTCTCCGCGCGTTGGACCGGTTGGCTGAAACCGCCGGAGGCAGGGCAATACACGTTCACTGCGTGGGTTGATGATGGGATACGGTTGTGGCTGGACGGGAAACTGTTGATCGATCATTGGAGGCTAGATTCTTGCCATCCTCATCGCATTCCAGTGGAATTGACGCAAGAACCCCATCCGATCAAGATTGAATACGTTGAGTACGGCGCCGGCGCTATTCTCTGCTTCAACTGGGCTTCTCCCGGCAAATTCTCCGAACAGCCCGTACTCTCGGAATTCCTGTTCTGCGATCAAGTCACCGCACAGGTTGCCTCCCCCAAACCGGTCCGAAACTCGATCCGGGGAACCGCCCAATCCTTCGACGGGACATGGGTCAAAGGCGTCCCGGTCGACTTGCTTCCGCTGGTCGATCTCCGGCTGGACATTCTCCGCGGGCCGTGGTGGTTCGAGGACGATGCCCTGTCCTCAGGGAAGGAGGGCACTTGCCTGATTCAGACGCCTGTTGCTCCGCCGCAAGAGTACGAGATCGAGTTGACCGCCGAACGGGCCATGGGTAAGGATGCGCTGTCGATCCTTCTACCGACAAGTGGAAACGGCATCGAAGTCTGTCTCGACGGTTACAAAGGTCAATACAGCGGACTCGCGCGTGTCGACGGCGTCGGGTACAACGAAAACGAAACACGGTACGCGGGTCCGCTTTTCACCAACGGGGAGCCGGCAAACGTCAGGTGCCGTGTCCAAAAAGACGGCATTTCGGTCTCGTGTAACGGGACCAAGATTATTGACTGGCGCGGCGACTACTCGCGATGTGGCCGCCACAAGGAGTGCGCCGGCGTCGATCCTCGCTATCTCGTCCTCGGAAGTTGGAGTAGCGTCTTTCGCATCTCGAAGTTCGAGTTGACCCCCTTGACGTCAGAGAAGCGGGAAACGGTTGTTCCCGTTGCCGGTCCCGTTGCCGCAACGTCCAAGCCTCCTGAAACGGCCCCTGCCGCTGCCGCTACTGCTGCTGAAGAGCGGCAGCCGGTTCCCTCGCAGGCAGACCAGGCAGCGACGGCCAAGCTCATCGACGAGACGTATCACCCCGAAAAGCTGACCACGGCCTCCCAAAAGGTCGAACTCGGCCGGCAATTGCTCGATCTTGGGAAGAAGTCCGAGGGCAACCCGGCCGAGCAGTTTGCTCTGCTCCGGAAGGCGGCCGAGCTGGCCCGCGACGGGGGCGACGCCGGCACGATGCTCGCGGCGATTGATGTTATGGGCAAGGAATTTGAGATCGCGCTGTTGAATCTCAAGGGACAACTCATCGTCCAGTTCGCCAAGGAAGGAAAGGAACTGGCCGCCGTCCGCTCGCTTACCGAGCACGTTTCCCCGGTAATTGACGAGGCACTGGCGGCCGGCCGCCCCGACGCGGCCCGCGCGATTGTCGATGCGGCCTACGACATGGCGACACGGCTGCGTTCCACGACGTACCGAAAACGCCTACACCAGCAGCGCCAGGAGGTGCTCAAGGTCTACCAGCTCTGGGTTCGTTGCCGGCAAGCCCTGGCCGCGCTGGCAAAAAATCCCGACCACCCGGAGGCGAATCTCGAAGTCGGCCGCTACCGCTGCTTCATCGAGGGCAAGTGGGAAGAGGGCCTGCCACTGCTGGCAAAAGGAAACAATCCGACACTGCAAGCGATCGCCAAGCAAGAGTCGGCCAATCCGCAGGATGCGACTTCCCAAGTTGCGCTGGCCGACGCCTGGTGGGCCGCTGCCGGCTCGGAGCCGAAGGACGTTCAACCGGCCCTGAAGCAGCGCGCCGGGGAGTGGTATGAGCGGGCGATCCCGCAAATTACGTCCGTGCTCGTCAGGGACAAGTGCCGGAAGCGGTTCGAAGAAGCGGCGAAAATCGCCCCGAAGGCAGCGCCCGACGATGTCGCGCAACGCACGCAACCTGCGGAAACCGGACCGGCCGGTCCCGAAAAGCCTGCTCCCGACTCGCCGTCAGCAGGGGAAGCGGCAGGCTACTTCGTTCCCTCGGACGCCGAGGAGTTCGGCGGCCACCGCTACCGCGTTTTCAATGCGCAGCTCACGTGGCACGACGCCGCCGAGTTCTGCGAGAAGTACGGCGGGTATCTGGCGAGAATAGAGTCGGAGGAAGAGCGTCAATTCGTCGTTGGATTGGCTTCCAGCCGCAACGTTGATCGCTGTTGGATCGATGGCAACGACGAATTGCGAGAAGGGGTGTGGAAGTATGGAAATGGAGTTACTCCCAGCTTCTTGAAGTGGAGCGACCGTAATCCAAACAACGATTCCCAAGCCGAACACTGCTTGGAGTTGAATAAGTCATGGATGAACGATTGCTTCAACGGAGTGCGACACGCGTTTGCCTGCGAGTGGGAGGCAAGACCCGAGGTAATTCCGAAACCGCCGCGGAAGCCGAAACCCCGGGGAGCGGTTCGCTTTGGTACAAGCTCATACGCAAGGTTTGATGTCCCGGCCACTTGGCACACGGCGAAAACGTTGTGCGAATCGATGGGAGGTCATCTCGCGCGAATCGAATCGCCGCAGGAGAACCGGTTCGTGTACCAACTCATCGCCGGCAAGAAATCGTGGCACTGGCTCGACGGCACCGATGCGGCCGTTGAGAGTGTATGGCACTTTACGAACGGCGAGCAAATAACATACTTCAATTGGGGCCAGCAACAACCCAATACGGGCGGGCGGTGTCACTATTTGGGAATGCACCCCTCCTCCGGCGATTGGGGCGCCGGCGGTGCCGGGAATCGTTACGGCTTCGTCTGCGAATGGGACAACGCTCCACCGAAGAAACTCGAAAAGCCGCCGGGGCCGGTGGACCTGAAAACCGGGCTGGTGCTGAAGATGTCGTTCGACCAGGGCTCCTTCTTCGAGCAGGGAGGGCAAACGTACGTCCGCGACGAGAGCGGCAAGGGAAACCACGGGAAGATCATCGGCGCCCGCCCCGCCGAAGGCCGCAACAGTGGAGCGTTGGTCTTCGACGCCGCCAAAGGATACCGCGTCCAAGTCCCGAGCAACCCCGAGCTGTCCGGCGGTCCTACCGCCAAGCTGACCGTCGCCGGGTGGTTCATCGGCAACGGGGATATTGCCACGAAGTTTACCGGGCCCAATGCAAAGGATTGGGGTCTGCAATGTCGCGATTGTGTTGTATTTCACTCGGAAACCGGCGGCAACTTCTACGTCGCCGGCGGCTGTGCGATGGTGGACTTCTGGCATCATGCCGCGTTCGTCCTGGATCAAGCAGACAGGAACCTCCGGCTCTACCTTGACGGCGAACTCGTCTACGAAAGGACGAACCTCGGCAACGTCAGTGCACCGACGGGTGCGCCGGTCAGAATCGGCGGCTCGACTTACGGCAACCGCGACCAGGGAAAGCTCGACAATGTCGTGATCTACAACCGCTGTTTGTCGCAGGCCGAGATACGGGCCTTGATGGGCGAAAAACCTTCTGCCGATGCCAAGTCATCACCCAAGCCTGCTGTTGACCCGACAGGGAACACGCCGCCGGCGACTTCCGGCGCGAGCCGCGAGCAGGCATCGCTTCCCAAGGAGCTTTCGATCGATCTGCCCGGCGGGGTGAAGATGGAATTTGTATTGGTTCCCGCGGGGGAATTTGTGATGGGTTCGCCGGAGCCGGAACGGCAAATGGCCCTGGAACAAGCGAAGGCTCATAACGATAAGTGGGTGATCGAGCGGATTCCGACCGAAGGGCCGCAGCACAAGGTGAAAATCACGAAGCCATTTTATTTGGGGAAGTACGAAGTGGCGCAGGCGCAGTGGGAAGCGGTGATGGGCAACAACCCGTCGCAGTTCAAAGGACCGCTGAACCCGGTGGAAAAGGTGGGTTGGGATGATATCCAGCAGTTTTTGGCGAAGATGAGCAGAGTGCGACTCTCCGAGTCGCAAATTCACGACACGGAGTGTCGTGCCACTCTCCCCACCGAAGCGCAGTGGGAATATGCCTGTCGAGCCGGCACGACGACAACATTCTATTTCGGGGACAACCCAGCGCTACTTCCCCAGCACGGTTGGTACAAGGACAATTCGGGCGGGAAAACGCATCCTGTTGGCCAAGGGAAGCCGAACGCATGGGGGCTTTACAACATGCACGGGAACGTTTGGGAGTGGTGTTCCGACTGGTGTGGGAAGGACTTTTATGAGCAATCACCTCCGGTAGACCCAGTTGGTCCTCCTACTGGCTCGAGCCGCGTGCTTCGCGGCGGCGGTTGGCTCACCCACCCGGAGGGCTGCCGGTCGGCGTTTCGCAACGACGGCTCGCCTGGCTACCGGGGCCACGGCGTGGGCTTCCGCGTGACCTTAGTTTTGTCGGGCAAGTGAGCGGAGGTCGGACCGCAGGTGTGCGGAGATCCGAGCGTAGCCGGCAGTAGTAGGGTCTCCTGACCCGTCCAGTATTGCGATACCCCTTCTGGCCGGCGTTACGATGGGCATGGAGTTAAGTCGTACCGGGACGAACGCGTGGAACGTAAGAGGGGGTTTTTCAGACGGGTCGGGATCCCCGTCCTGCGGCGTTTTTTGCCTCGCTTTGAGCAAGCAAACGATGGATTTGTGGCGATCGCCCGGAGGTAACACTGTACCGGCTTCTATTGCTGATTGAGCTTCTCCAGAAAGACCTCTTGAAAATCCTCGATGACCGCCAGCCGGTTGATCTGGTTGGTGCCTTCGTAGATTTGCGTCAGCCGGGCGTCGCGGAAGTGCTTCTCCACGTAGTTCCGGTGCAGGACGCCGTGGTTTCCCAGCAATTCCATCGCCGACTCGCACACCCGCAAGGCGGCGTCGCTGCACCGCACCTTGCACATCGAGGCATTGGCCTGGGTGACGACCGGGCGGGCGGCGCGCTGCCAGATCATCGACCGCATGGCGCCGGTCTCGCCGATCATGTCCGCAACGCGGAGCTGCACCTCCTGGCGGTCGATCAGCGGCCGGCCGGCCATGCGAAACCGGCAGACGAAGTCGATGGCGGTGTCCATGGCCCCCTGCGCAATCCCCAAGGCGATGGCGGCGACCGGCATCCGCGAGCAGGTCAGCGAAGCCCGGTTCAGCGCCCAGCCGTTGCGCAATCCGCCGATGACGCGGTCGTCGGGCACGAAGACGTCCTTCAACTCCAACTCGGCGGCCCCGGAAGCCCGTTGTCCCATTTTCAATTCGTTCCGGACACAGGTGAACCCCGGCGTGCCCTTCTCGACCAGGAAGCAGGTCCACGACTCGATGCCTTCTCCTTCCAGGGCGGCGAACACCGTTACGGCGTCGGCAATGTCCCCTCCCGAGATGAACAGCTTGCGGCCGCCCAGCAGCCAGCCCCCTTCGGCCTGTTTCGCTATCGTACCGGGTTTGCAGAGCGACGCACCGTAGCCCTCTTCCACGTCCGAACCGGCGCCCGGCTCGGTAATGGCGAATGCGAAAAGGTAGGGCTCACCCGCCTGCGTGCGGCGGTTGGCGGGGATCACGAACCGTTTCAGGACCTTCTTGTCGCCGGAGATCAACAGCGGCATCATGCCCAGGGCATGGGCCGACAGCAGCAATCCCCAGCCTCCGCAGGCGGCGCACAACTCTTCCACCTTGACGGTCGCTGCCCACTGCAAGGGATAATCCATCAGGGCGGTTTCGCCCGAGCCTACCGGCTGAGGCAGGTGGCCGAACAGCACGCCGGCCTCGGCCGCCCGTTTGAGAACGGCCGTTTCCGTGTCGCGGTCGTGGGGACGCAAGTCGCCCTCCAACGACCGCGGGCGCAGCTCCTGCTCGGCAAACGCCCGCGTCTGCCGGCGGAGTTCCGCCAGCGGGCCGGGCAACGCAGCCGTATCCTGCTCCCAGATCCAGCGTGGCTCGTACGTCATGAACTCGCTGGTCAAGGGGGGAAAGCACCGGAACGCCTGCCTCGGCGACAGCGGATGTGTCGGAGGCAGATGCCCCGCCAACGTTTCCCGGGTCGAGCCCTGGCCCATCAGTTCTCCTCCCATTCTGATACGAACATCAGCAGTTCGTCAGGCGTGCCGCAAAGCAGCCGCAGATGGTTGCAGTCCCGCACAATTTTCTCCAAACCGGCATCGCGCGAGTAGCCGCTTCCGCCCAACACCTGCATGGCGTCGTTGGCCGCCGCACACAGCAGGTTGTGCGCCTGGGCACGCACCGCGAAAACGGTTCCCAGGTTGTTTGTCGTCACGGCGAGCCGGGACAATTGCCCGCGGAGCAGCTCGACGGTCCGGATCGTGCTCGCGCAGCGGGCCAACATCTGCCGAACGGCGGCATGACGGCTGATGGTTTTTCCCGCCTGCTTCCGCAGCCCCGCGTACTCCGCCGCCTTCTCGTACGCCGACTCCAGCGATCCCAAGGCAATGGCCACTAGCGCCTGAGCATTTATGTGGAGGGCCTTCGCATAAAGCGGCAAGGCGCTTTCTCCGGCGGTGAACTGCCGGGGCGATTCGCCGCGCGGCTGCCATTGCCAGGTGACGGTCTCGTCCAGGCCGTGGCTGTCCGGCAACGGGACGACCTCGATATCCTCGCGCCCGAACGCCGCCCAGCCGAACTCTCCCTTCTCGTCCAAACAGGGCGCCAGCAACTGCTGCCAGCCATCGGCGGCTTGAAACAGCAGGGGGAGGTTTTCCGCTTCGGAACCGAGCGTGACGAAGTAGTCGTGCAACAGAGCCCGATCTTCGTCGCTGAGATCGGCCCCTTTGAGGAGCCGGGCGAGACTGTAGCGGGCCAGCCCGTAGACGCCCTGCACACATGCGATGCCCTGCCGGTCGCCGTCGATTCCCAGGCGCCGGCTTACATAACGGCCCAGCGCAAGCTGATGGAAGTGAAAGGCGATGCCGGCGTTGGTACGGCCGACGCCGCACAGGGCGCCGGAACTCAGACGGACCCAGCCATCACACTCGGGGTCCTCCCACAGACCGGTCCCCGGCTCGACGCCCGGATTGATCAACCCGATTTCCCACGCCTGCTCGGTCAACCGGACGAGCTGCCCGGCCTCGATTGTCCGTTCAGGCCGCTCGACCAGCGGCCCGACCGATTTCTGGCAGAACCGCCGAATCTCGGCCAGCATCAACGGGATATCGTCTTCAGTAAGTTCGGTTTCCATCGATTTCCTCAGTAGGGTGGGACCAGCGGCCGTTAGGCCGCGCCGGCCCACCAGTCGAATTGGTGGGCCGGCGTCGCTTCGCTCCTTGTCCCACCCTACGAAAACTCCTCCGCCGCGGACGGCACACGGAGTGTGCCTGCTACTTTTCTTGTAGGACAGGTTACAAACCTGTCCTACATGCTTTCTAACTCAACGTCAGCACGGCACGGAACCGCACCTGGTTGTCACGCAGTCGCTGGTGGACCGTGTTGACGTCTTCCAACGGGTACGTCTCCAGTATGGGGCGGATGTCGTGTCGGGCGGCCAGTTGCATCAGTTCCTGCAAGTCCCCCCGCGAGCCGAGGTAGCTTCCGATCAGCCGTTGCTGTGACAAGACGAACGTCCTCGGGTCGACGGGCAATTTGCCGGCAGCCATGCCGACCAGGACCAGGGTTCCCATCGGGGCCAGCCCCCGCAATGCCTCCCGGATCATCCCGAAGTCGAGGGTCGTCGAGACCATCACGTCGGCGCCGCCCAGCTCTGCCAGCTTTGCCCCCATGCCGGCGCCGGTCTCGACCACGTGGTGCGCCCCGAGTTCCCGGGCCACTTCCTGCTTCGCCTCGGTCGACGTGACGGCGACGACCTCCGCGCCCATGGCCTTGGCGATCTGGATGCCGAAGTGTCCCAGCCCGCCGATTCCCAGCACGGCGGCTCGCTGTGCGGGACGGAGGCCGGCGTTTTTGAACCCTCCATAGATCGTCAGCCCGGCACAGTTGAAGGGCGCCGCTTCCGCAAAATCGATTTCCGCCGGCAGCGGGAAGACATAGTCCGCCGGCACGGCCACGAATTCGGCGTACCCGCCGTCCCTGGTGAGTCCCACCGCCCGCATGTCGGCCATCGCCGAAACGCACACCTCTTCTTCCCCCGCAAGACAACAGCGGCAATGCCCGCAACTCAGCCACCAGTACACGCCGATGCGGTCGCCCGCGCTGAGATGGGTGACCTCGTCCCCGGTCCGTTCAACAACCCCCGCGATTTCATGTCCGGGGATCAACGGAAACGGGCTGGGCCCCACCGTGCTCAGCAGCCCGTCGGCCACGTGCAAGTCGGTGTGGCACACTCCGCAGGCGCGGACCCGCACGAGAACGTCCCGGGGCCCGACCGAAGGCACGGGGACGTCCTTCACCACCAGGGGCGCCCCCGATTTCTCCAACACTGCCGCCCTCATTTTGAATATCCTCTTTTGCTTGGGGGTATAAAGCCGCGACCGTTGATCGCGTCCCGCATCACCAAGAGCCGTTCCCGGCGTCGCTCGGCGCAACCAACGAGGCTGTGACTTTTTGTAGGGAACGCCCTCTGTGGCGTTCCGAAACCCGGAAAACACGCTCGTTGCTGCTTCCCGGAACGCCACAGAGGGCGTTCCCTACAGACTGAACGTGTCAAACGCCAAAAAGTCACAGCCTCAACGGTCGCGGCTTTATGGCGTGCGGTTGGCTGCCGGTTATAGCATCTCCGGCGATCTTTGGGAAGCGGTCCCACTATGCCGGGGGGCGTTGTGGCCCGACTGTGAGCCGTTGTACGACGGCCTTCAACGCTGGACACGCAGCCGGGCCTCGGCTATTCTGGAAGTTTTGCCTGCAATCGCGAGATACGACCGTTGAAGATCCTCGTTCCAACCAAACGCGTTGCCGATCCCGACCAGAAGATCCGCGTCCGCTCCGACGGCCTCGGCATCGTTGAGGACGACCTGCCGTTCGTGATCAATCCGTTCGACGAGGTCGCCATCGAGGAAGCCATCCGGATCGGCGAAGAGTCGTCCGAGCCGGTCGAGGTGGTGGCCGTCGGCATCGGGTCGCAGCAGTATGAGCAACAGCTCCGCACGGCGCTGGCCATGGGGGCCGATCGCGCGGTCCTGGTGTTGTGCGAGGCACCGCTGGATTCCTGGAACGTGGCGTGTATCCTTCGGCAGATCGTCGAGCGGGAAGCCCCGCACCTGGTGCTGATGGGAAAACAGGCGGTCGACGACGACGCCAACCAGGCCGGTCAATTCCTGGCGGCCTTGCTCGATTGGCCGCAAGCGACGTTTGCGTCCCGCATCGAGTTCGCCGCCGGCGGCGTCCGCGTCGCCCGCGAGACCGATGCGGGAATCGAAACCGTGCGGTTTGCTCTGCCGGCGGTCATCACGACCGACCTTCGGCTGAACGAGCCCCGCTATGCCGCGTTGCCCAGTATCCTGCGGGCTCGCAAAAAGCCGCTGGAACAGATCGGGCTGGAGGAATTAGGGACGGTGGTCGAGCCCCGGCTCCGCGTACTCGGGTTGGAGCCGGCTTCCAGCTCGCGGAACTGCGTCCACCTCGACTCGGCCGGTGAACTGGTCCGCCGGCTCCGCGAATCCAAGGCGGTTTGAGAAGAAACCTTATGCGCATCCTTGTAGTAGCACAACACGACGGTCGTGCCGTTCGCGCGGCAAGCCGGTGCGCGCTCTCCTTTGCCGTCCGGTGCGCGGAGGCAACCGGCGGCGGGCCGGTCGGATGGTTGGCGTTGGGGCACCGGCTCGACCGGGTGACTGCCGATGCCGCAGGCTACGCGCCGGTCTTCGTGGCCGACAGCCCGGCACTGGCCGATCCGGCGCCCGACCGGTACGCCCGCGTCATCGCCGACGTGGTTGCCGACAATCAGGTGGACATGCTGGTTGCCGCGAGCAGCACGTTTTCCAAGGACGTCGTGAGCCGGGCTGCGGGGCTTCTCGGCGGCGCGATGGCCGGCGACGTCATCGGCCACGAGTTTCGCGACGGCGAGTTGCTGCTGCGCCGTCCGATGTATGCCGGCGCGGTCACGGCCACCGTGGCGCTGTGCGGCCGGCCCAAGATCGTCACTGTGCGTTCCTCCGCTTATTCGCCGCAACCGCCGTGCGGGGCGGCGGCAGACGTGACGCCCGTAGCGGTCGATGAAGCATCGCTGCCCAATCACATCGAGTATGACGGGCTCGAATCGAACCCGACCGGGCGGCCCGACGTGACCGAGGCACGCGTTGTGGTCTCCGCCGGACGCGCCGTCAGAAACCACGACGACTTCGAACGACTCGTGGGCGGTCTGGCGGACGTGCTGGGGGCAGCTACCGGAAGCACCCGCGCACTGGTCGACGCCGGAATCACACCCAACGAGTTCCAGGTCGGGCAAACCGGCAAGATCGTGGCCCCGGAGCTATATATCGCCCTGGGTATCTCCGGCGCGGTGCAGCACCTGGCCGGTATGAAAAACGCCAAGCTCGTCGTGGCGATCAACAACGATCCCGAAGCCCCGATCTTTGACGCCGCGGACTACGGCCTGGTGAACGACGTTTACGAAGTGGTGCCGCAGCTCATCGATAAGTTCAAGGCGAGTAATGAGTAGAGGGCGTTTCAAAACCCAAGTCGATCGTAGCTGCATTTGCCAGAACGCGGGTGTTCCCGGTATTCAATTGGCGGCATAGAATGTTTAGCGGGCGGGCTTGCCCGCCGCTGACGTTGTGAGAAATCAGGGTGTACAGCGGCGGGCAAGCCCGCCCGCTAAACCCTCACTCAACTTCGCGCTGTACTATTAGATAGAACGAACATGCTCAGGTCGCTTACCATCCTGGCCGCGGTCGACGCACCGACGCGCGAGGTGTTCGGCAATGTGCCGCCGGCGGCCAAGGCCCTGTTCTACGCGTTGACGCTGGCGGCGGTTACGGTGTTCGCCGTCGGGGTCTACCGCCGGGCGCGGCTCTGGCGACTGGGGCGCCCGAGCGGCGAAAAGATCAGCCCCGGCGCTGCATGTCGCCGCCTTGTCGCCAACGTTCTCCTGCAACGCCGCGTGCTGGATCGGGGGCTGGCCGGTACGGCGCATGTTCTGCTCTTCGGCGGATTTGTCGTGCTGTTGATCGGGACCACGCTGGTTGCCGTCGAACACGTGCTGGCCGCCTCGCTGGGGCGGCACGGCCTTGAACCGGTCTTCCACAAAGGCGTTTACTACGCCGTTTTCGAAATCGCAACGGACGCATTCGGCCTGGCGCTGTTGGCTGGCTGCATCCTTTTCGTCGTCCGCCGGGCAAGACGCCCGGCGAGTCTCGGCCACAACGGGCTCGACTGGATCGTCCTGGCCGCCTTGTTCCTGATCGTGGTAACCGGCTACCTGTTGGAAGGCCTGCGGATTCTGCACGAACAGCCTTCCGTGCCCGAATACTCGTTTGCCGGGATGCTGACTGCGAGTCTGCTCAAGGCCGTTGCGCTACCGCAAACCGCCGTGCCGGCGCTGCACCTCGGCGCGTGGTGGCTTCACGCCATCTTGGCGCTCGGGTTGATTGCGGCGATTCCCTACACTCGCCTGATGCACGTCTTGGCCGGGGTGCTCAACCTGGTCGGGGCGGAACGTGAGCCGCTCGGGACCATGCGGCTGGTCTCGCTCGAGGAGGTCGAGGAGTCGGGCGCCGTCGGCGTCGGCGAGATCCGGCAACTTCGCCGACGGCAGATCGTCGAACTCGACGCCTGCGTCTCCTGCGGCCGCTGCGAAGAGGCGTGTCCGGCCCACGAGGCCGGTAAACCGCTCTCGCCGAAAAATCTCGTCCAGGACGTCCGCAAAAACCTGAACGCCGTTGGCCGGCAGCTCCTGCGCGCGGCAAGCCGAGACAAGCCGGAGCCGGACGCCGGGGACGACCCGTCACCGGCGCTTCACGGCGAGACGATTGCAGCAGAGACCCTTTGGTCCTGTACGGTTTGTACGGCGTGTACGGACGTGTGTCCCTTGGGGGTGCGTCCCGCAGACACGATCACCGACATGCGGCGCCATCTGATTGCCGAAGGCCAATTTCGCGGTACCCCGGCCGCGGCGCTGCAAAAGATGCAGCGTTCGGGAAATCCCTGGGGACTGCCTGCCGAAGACCGCTTTCATTGGGCCGACGGGTTGAACGTTCCCACCGCGGCGGAGAGCCCCGATTTCGAGATTCTTTATTGGGTGGGTTGCGCCGCCGCCTACGACCGGCGGCTCCAGAAGGTCGCCCGAAGTGTCGTGCGACTGCTGCAAAAGGCGGGAGTGCGATTCGCCGTCCTCGGTTGCGAAGAACGCTGCACCGGCGAAACGGCGCGCCGGATGGGCGATGAATTCCTGTTCCAGGAACTGGCCGAAACGAACATCGAGACCCTCAACCGGTATGGCGTAAAGCGGATCGTCACCCATTGCCCCCATTGCCTCAACACGTTCCGCCGGGACTACCCGCAGCTTGGCGGCCGCTACGAAGCCGTACACCACAGCCGGTATCTCATGGAGTTGATCCAAGCCGGGCGATTGCGGATCGAGCCGGCATCGCTTCCGGAAATCGGTCCCGTCACCTACCACGACCCGTGCTACCTGGCCCGCGTCGCCGGCATCACCGAACCGCCGCGGGCGTTGCTCCAACCCTGCGGGCCGGGCAACGGCCGTCAACTGATCGAGATGCCCCGCAACCGCCGCCACACGTCCTGCTGCGGAGCGGGCGGAGGCCGCATGTGGTTCGACGACACCCCGGCCGAGCGGATCGGCGCCGGCCGCGCCCGCGAAGCACTGGCCACCGGGGCCGAAACCGTCGCCGTGTCGTGCCCGTTTTGCCTGCTCATGCTCTCCGACCTCGTGGCCGCGGAGAACGGCAGCGCCGACGTCCGCGACGTGGCCGAATTGCTGGCGAATGCCGGCGGAAAACAGTATGATGCCTGAATAGCGAGTATTTTTACGAATCGCTCAACAATAACTTCGGCAAGCACGGATGCCACATAGTATAAAGCCGCGACCGCTGGTCGCGTCCCGCGTCACCAAAAGCCGTACCCAGCGTCGCTCGGCGCGACCAGCACGGATGCCGCATAGTATAAAGCCGCGACCGCTGGTCGCGCCCCGCGTCACCAAAAGCCGTACCCAGCGTCGCTCGGCGCGACCAGCGGTCGCGGCTTTATGGCCCTGATTGCCGGGTAATCCCGGCGGGAGGAAAACCATGAAAAATCGACTTCGAGTTGCGATGCTTTTCACCATGGCAGGGGTTGTTCTCGGAGGTTTCCGGCCGGGGTTCGCTCAGCAGGCGAAGAAGTTCCCCGCGATCGGAACCATCGAGCGGCTCGACCCCCGTTTCGACCAGTTGATACCTCGGGACGCGGTGCTGGAGAAACTGGCCGAGGGATTCGATTGGTCTGAAGGCCCGGTCTGGGTCCGTGACGGCCGCTACCTGCTCTTTTCCGACATTCCCAAAAACTCCGTAATGAAATGGAAGGAAGGCGAGGGGATCAGCCTCTTCTTGAAGCCGAGTGGATACACCGGCAAAGTCCCGCGGACGGGCGAGCCGGGGTGCAACGGCTTGCTGCTGGACCGGCAAGGCCGGCTGATCCTCTGCCAGCACGGCGACCGGCGTATTGCCCGGCTCGAAAAGAACGGCCGCTTCACGACGCTGGCCGACCGCTACCAGGGCAAACGGTTCAACAGCCCCAACGACGCCGTCATGAAGTCGAACGGCGATATCTACTTCACCGATCCTCCCTACGGCCTCGTCAAGGGGGCCCGGGACGAGACGCGCGAGTTGGATTTCTGTGGTGTGTATCGCCTTGCCACCGACGGGACCGTCACCCTGTTGACCAAGGAGATGACCCGGCCGAACGGGATTGCGTTCTCGCCCGACGAAAAAATCCTCTACGTGGCACAGTCCGACTCGAAGCGGGCCGTGTGGATGGCCTTCGACGTGAAAGACGACGGCGCCATCGCACGCGGCCGGGTCTTCTACGATGCCACGCGATTTGTCGGCAACAAGAAATTGAAGGGGGCGCCCGACGGCATGAAGGTCGATCGGTCGGGCAACCTCTTTGCCACGGGGCCGGGCGGAGTCAACGTCTTCTCGCCCGACGGAACACTCCTGGGCCGGATCAACCCCGGCGTCCCCACCGCCAATTGCGCCTTCGCCGAGGACGGCTCCGTGTTGTACCTGACCGCCGACATGTACCTCTGCCGGATCAAGACCAAAACAAAAGGGCTGGGATTCTGAGGATTTGTCGAGAAACAACCTCCTTAGGACGTTTGCCGTCTCTTTTGGTTCCAGCCAAGTAGGTGAAGCACAGTGGTAATGTGCAGCCGTGGTTTCTGAAAATATCTGAAAAGGGAAGGGGCTGGCCGGAGCGGCCTTTCAGGCAAACGACATAAGCCCTTGCACCGCAAGGGCTTATGAGTACACCCCGCCTGATTCGAACAGGCAACCTTCGGTTCCGTAGACCGATGCTCTATCCAATTGAGCTAGGGGTGCAAAACGCTATTTACCCATAAAAAATAATGGTTTACAATCGATGAAGTCGGTGTCGGCACTTAATTTGGCACTTTTTGTCATGGTTCGGCACCTTGATTACAGCGATTGTACCAACTATTTCGGGTGAAGGTAGCGCCAATGACCAGGAAAAAGATCGGCAGGACCAAGGGGAGCCGGAACAGAGGCTATTTCTACCGCAGTGGGCGTGGCTGGTATACCAAGGAGCAGGGGAGGTTCATCCCCCTCTTGTATGAGGAGGGGGATCGCATCAAAGACCCGAAGGTGGATGAGCAAATCGTCAAGGAGGCCCACGCCCGCCACGTCCTCGCCCGCCAGAAGAAGAAGGAGAAGGAATCGACCATAACGACCCTTGAAGTGTGCCAAGCCTATTTGGAGAACGCAAAGGCTACCGGGGCCGAGAAGACCCACCATGATCGTGCCGACACGCTCTTCGACTTCTGTTTCGGTCTGCCACCCGAATACCGCAGCAAGGATGGGGGCGCTGTCAAGCGGCTCTCCAAGGAGAAGAAGCAGGAGATGGCGAAGAAGCGAATCCACAAAGGCTATGGTCGCCTTCCCGTCATGGAACTCCGTCCTTTGGACATCGATCAGTGGCTCAATTCGCACAAGAACTGGAACGGGGGGCGGCGATCTCGGATTCAGGCGGTCAAACGGGCTCTCAACTACGGGAAGGAAAGTGGTTTGATTCCTAAGAACCCCATTCGAGGCTACAAAACGCCCAAGAACCGGTCTCGATGCACCTACATAAGACCGAAGCAGGAGGAGGCGATTCTCGGGACAGCAAATTGGCATTTTCGACAGGCAGTGCGAGTATGTATCCGCACAGGGGCAAGGCCGGGATGTGAGTTCGCCATTGTTGCCAGAAGGCACATCACCGACCATGGCAATCGCATGGAATGGAAGTTCTCTGCCAAAGAGAGCAAGACGGGGAAGCGGAGAATCATACGTATCACCGAACCAGAGATCATCGAAATCGTGCGAACACAAATGAAGAAACACCGGACAGGACCGATCTTCAGAAACACTAAGGGCAGACCGTGGACAGAGAAAACCCTTTCCGCAGCATTCCGAGCCTGCAAGCGCAGACTTGAGAAGAAGGGGATGGAGTTTGATGATGACTGCTGTATGTACTCCTGTCGCCATACCTATGCCAAGAGGACGCTCGAAGGATATTGGACTGGCAAGCCTATTAACATTGAGACACTGGCGAGGCTGATGGGAAACAGCCCGCAAGTTTGTCGGGACTACTATCTTGATTGGAGTGTCGTGGATAGCGAATTCTTGTGGGAGGCCACCTAGACATCGAATAGCTCTTCATCGAGCCCAAAGGTCTCCGTGGGCGTGTATTTCCTCGGCTCGTTTCTAGTTGGTGTGTAGTCTGGGTCGATAGTGTGCTTGTCGATGAACTCCTCAAGCCACTCGGGCCGGAACATTATCGGGGCGTTCTTCGTTGATTGGAAGAACTTGATCGTTGGCCCACGGGTTCGAGCACCATTTGCTTTGGCCCTTGAGCGTTCAACTATTTTACGGAGTCCTTTCACCTTGTATCCGAGAGCATCCGCTGCCTCTTGGATATTGAGGAGGCCCATGGCTATTTGTTACAACATCTCTTCTCACTATTCTGAGGCCGAGAGAGTACATACACCACAAGCCCCTTCCCCCGGCCCCAGGCTGGGGGAAGGGGCGAGAACCCGATGTTGTTCAGTTCGTCCCATCACAACCAATCTCCCCACTCTTCTTCCCGCTCTGCCCTTCGGCGTTCTCTGATCCGATCCGAGATTTCCAAGTCCGTCTCGACCTTGCGAATTGCCTTGTCCGGTGGCAATCCCCGCAGCATCCATCGAAGGCACCTTGCCACGTCCGCATCCTTCTCAAAAGCGTTCCTTGCGGTGTGTAGGTCGGACTCTGGGACGGCCTCTTCCAGCTTCGGAAGACGCATGTTCGTGTAGTCGTCCCGGCCACTCTTGAGCTTGGCAAAGTCACCGAAGGGTATGCGGTCTGTCGGGGTACGCCGTATCCGCTCCATGAGCGGCAAGTCAGGATCGTACCCAACGGCCAAGCGGCTCAATCTGTCTGCGGGGTTTCGTGCGCCCGGAACCCAAATCAGTTCGGCGTTGGCCTGGGCCAGAGACTGCTCTATCTTCGGTGCGTAGTATTGCGCCGTTTCGCTTTTGCGGGCATAGTCACCATTGACCCAACACACCGCAAGCTGCGAGTCCGAGCAGACGATAAACCGATCGAGCCCAGCCTTTTTCCCGGCGTCGATGGCATCGAGAATGGCGATGCACTCGGCGGCGTTGTTCGTCTTGGCTTCCGTTTCCCGCTTGATTTTGATTTCCGGGGAGTCGCAGTAGACTCCGATTCCAACCGTGGAGCCGATCGTGCAGGCGTCAGCATAGACTCTCGGTAAGGTCTCACGATCATGCTGGTGTAGCTGCTTGACAATCCGACGCTCAATCACTTCAAGAGTGACTTCAACGCCTTCCTGGGCCAGATGCTGGATGAGTTCACCTGCGTCTGGATTGCCAGAAGCAACGGCTTCGGCGACCGCTTTATTGATTGCAGCCTTGCGGGGTTTGCCGGTGATCTTTGTGTTCATCTTGTTATCCGATTCTTTCTGGCGCTTCTCCTGTGTTCGCCTATCGGCCGTTCGCTTGTTCATATCACGATATGCGCAAACGCTGTTTCTTCATTTCCACATATTCTCTAATCACGAATTTTCCCCATAAACGACTTTGGCCCGCCTTACCGGGTCGGTAAGGCGGGCCAAAGGTGGCTCGCTATACTCTTATGGCTTCCATGATTGGTTGATCCTCCCAGGGTTTGCGGCTGTGCTGACAGTCCGCTTCTTTGAACCCTTATTATCCCAAGTCACGCAGCGGCCCGCAACGGCTATTCGGCACAAAATTGTACCGCTATCAGGTTATGTTATCCGGCACGTTAGCCACTCGCTCTGCGGAGTTAGTGGATCGGATGTTGCCGATCAACACAAACACCATCGGCGATCACCCTCATCTTAATAGCGCCCCGCCTCCCACACCCGCCATCGACAACAGTTGATAACCGCCTTCCACCCGTTCACCATCCCAAACCCGTTAATGCAGCGACCAAACTCACTAATAACGACACCGCCGCCTACGAACCGGCCTGGGTTGATAATTCACGTCCTGATTGGCTTTCGTGGTGGTGGTGTGGAGATGGTTCGGGGATGAGTGGAAGGGTTTTTGGGGCTGTTATTAGCGGCAGGATTGCCGCTGGAAAGATGAAACCGCCCCACCCCGGCGACACGCCGGGGTGGGGGTTTGTGCTCGCCTCGATCACGCCGACATGCCATACTCGTCCTGTATGACTCGCTTGAGGCGTTGCCGGGCGATGGTGACGTACTTTTTCTCCTTCTCGATCCCGACGTAGCCAAAGCCTTCCCGCAAACAGCCGACTCCGATGCTGGCGCTGCCGGAAAACGGATCGAGCACGAGGCCACCACATGGCGTAATCAGCTTGCAGAGCCACCCCATCATGAGAGTGTTCTTTGCCGTCGGGTGGTCGTTACCTTCACCTCTGTCCTTCTTGCTGGCCTTGGGGCAGTAGAAGAAGGTGGGAAAGTATTTGGACGCCCCGCCAGGGTCGTCATACGTCTTTGGCTTTGACGGGTGCGGCCGTCGAGTCGTGCGAAAGAAGCTCCCGATGCGCTGCTTGGGAGTCCTTCCCGCAGGTCGCTCACCGCTCTGGCGATCCAGCAGCAAAACCGGGCAACCCTCTATACACTTGCTCTTGTTGCATCCGGGAGCATGCGAAAGTAGCGTCGTCCCCGGATGCCGTTTTGACGGCCCGACGGGAACCCTCTCCGGGAAAAGCCGCCCTACGCCCCAGCGCTTCATATTCGCCGCCACATTCCTCTCAGAGATCGGTTTGCGGATCACATACCAATACTCGGTGGTCGGCTTTAGTGAGTGTCGTTGCTTTGGGAAAGAGTCGGCGAAAAGGTGCGTAAGCACCGTAACAATCTCAAACCCAGCGTTCTCAATCGCCAAAGCCGTCCAATGCGCCGTCCTTGGGTACGCCCAGATCGCACCATGAGCGCCGGGCTTCAGCACCCGCAGACACTCGACAAGGATTGCCGTGAGCCAAGCGATCCACTTATCCCGCCCGCCACGGGCGGAGTCCCAGGGCTTAGACATGAACCCAATCCCCGCTGGCGGATCGGTCGGCATGCTGTCGAACGTGTTGTCGGGAAGTGTTTTCAAGATGCGTAGCGCATCGCCGGTGTGTAGTGTGTAGTGCGGGGCCTTCTTCTTCTTGGAACCCATCGTATACCTCCAGTCTCTTGAAATAGACGACACTCATACACCGCCCGAAGCGGCACGTAATAATAGGAGGTACGGTCTACGATGGTTGGTGATTGTCCTATGGATGTATTGTTGCCTTCCTCATTTCGACGCTCCACAAAACCTAGCAAATTCGTCCTGGTCCGTCAAGCAAAAGAAAGAGTCGCACTGCCACGACACGACCGTTTTCTGTCCAATTTTATCCTCCTCGGCACCACGCATGGCGCAGATGCCCGGTTCGGTCCCTAGCAGCCACAGCACAGCTTTAGGGGATAAAACCATATTCCTGATCTTCGCTTGATGGCGTTGCTATTCTCGTCCTATACACTTTGTATCTTTACGCCATACGCCGAACGTCATATCATACGGTTAATACAATCGTATAGCACTGCATCTGATGGTTTGATCGGGTCGGATATCATAGATATCGGGCTCGATACGTCGGATATCCGTCATCCCCGAAGTCCAATCAGAACGGATTGACAACAACTTCACCGCCGTTCACTCCCTTAATACTATTCCGCTACGTACCGGCCTGGGTTATCAATCCACATCCTGGTTGGCTTTCGTGGTGGTGGTGTGGAGATGTTGCCGGGAAAGTGGAAGGGGTTTCAAAGCGGATTGGGGCTGTGGCTGGGTGTTGTTATTAGTGGGGAGGGCGAAGAGAAGGAACAAGATCGCCCTTCACCCCGGCAGCGCCGGGGTGAAGGGCTAACGTACGCTGTCAGGGATCGGCTGACGATGGTATCTATGCCCGGCACAATCAAGAATTTCGTCGGGGAGAACTCAAGCACGGCCCTCCCTCCCGAACGTCGGGAGGGAGGGCATTATCGAAAGGACTGGCGCAGGGTTCAAGAGCGAAACACATTCTCGTTATCAATCTTACCAACAGTTGGTATGGTTTTATTGGAAGAGCAACCTTCGTATTGGCAAAACCCCGGCTCTTGAGAGCCGGGGTGTTTGCCAATAGAAGAGTTGGGCAAACCCCTTAAAATAAGGCATTAGCAATTCTATTGGCAATTCTATTGGCAAAATCTTTCTCCTCCTGACACCCGTTAATAACGCCCCAAGCCCACCCGCACGGCACACCGTGCCGTGCGGGTGGGCGATGTGCCAGATACACCCGGGTGCGAATCAAGGCTGTGCCCAGTAGACAACACCCTTGGGATGGCCGTAGTTCTTTATCTGGATAATGGTCTGCTTTTCGTGCTCGACAAACATCCGGAGTTTGTCTTTGTACCACTTCTGCAAAGGGAACCGTTTTTGCAGGAAGGCCACTGTTTCCTTCGACCCCTTGGCTTCCTCAAAGGACCTGGGAAGAAAGTCACACAGGGCAGAGATGATCTGCTCGCCTGTTGCTTGTGGCTGTCGCAACACCAGCGTTCCCTGGCCTGACCGATCCAGTTCTTCTGGTAGTTCGACGTGATGGCTCTTGAGGTCATAGGTAAGCCCGTCGTTCCCATCCTTGTTCTTCACGAACTTGACCGTGATCTTGTCGTCAGCCGTTTTCGTGATCCGGATGACGGAATCGACGTTAGCACCGGCCAGGTTCGAGCCCATCATGCCCCGAGTGCTATCCTTACCCTCGTGGTGGATTGCTCCAACACAGGGCCGGAAGCCGGACAATCGCTCCACCAAGTCCTGACAAAGCTCCATACCATTGGTGAAGGCTTGCATCTCCTCCGGGGAATTGACGCCTCTACCTCCGTTGTGCTTCGCCAGGGTGTCAAAGACGACCAGTTGAGGCAGGCAATGCAGTTCCTTGTAGGCTTGCATCAAAGCAATGCCCACTTCCGTCCGGCTCGGCACATCAAATCGTGCTGGAAGGACCACAAAGTGCTCCGTATCGCCGACATGATGCTCACGCTGCCATCCGACAATCCGCTTGCGGATACCAGCGTAGCCCTCGCCAATGATGTAGGCCACCGGGAGTTTCTGGACTGGGTACCGTCCGAGGAACGGAATGTCATAGGCAACACTCAAGCAGAGATCGAGAGCGAAAAAGGTCTTCATCGCTCCCCATTGTCCGTACAGAAAAAACTCGGAACCCTCCATAATATGATCGGCCACGACGGGCTCGCCTGACTTGAGATCGACCAAATCCCTGATCAAATAGGCCCGTCGTTTGTCCTTCCTGGCCTCTGGGTCAGGGACAAGTGCCTTGATGATGTCCTCGTCCGACATGCTGGTGTAGTCGCCCTGGGTAAAGTCGATACCCTCGGACATCTCGGCCATTCGTTCATCGGCATGAGGGATCATTACGCTGTCGCCCACCTCACCGTCATACACAGCACGAAGCCCGGAGGTAATCTTGTGGCGAATTTCGTCAGCATTCCACGGATAGTATCCACCGTGGGAGTTTTGCTGATCCTCACGCTGGCCCCATTCTTCAAGCAACTCCTGACATGCACCATTGGGAAGAGCGTAGCCCCACAACAAGTCCATCGTGATAGCAAACAGGTAGTTGTGCGCACCTTGCCCTTCTTTGGCTCCGGGTGTCCTTTCCAGGTGACGCTTTGCGGCTTCTATGCGGTCGTCAAGGGGAACCCTGATGTCCTCGATGGCTTCTTCGTGGTTGATGGCCTCGTATGTGCCGTCCCCGCCATCGGAGTTCTGTTCCCTTTCACCAAACGGTAGCCATGCGGGATCATACACGGGTAGGCTGTTCAGCAGGTCAAGGGTGATCGGCTGGTTGAACTTGCCGTGGAGCTTCAAAATACCAGCATCGGCCCGAAGATCAACTTCATACTTGACACCATCAATGCTGGCCTTTGACCTCGACCGAAGGTAGTGGATACCATCTGGACGGCGGAAGACGTAATGACGACCACCCTTGCGAGCAGTGTCTTGGTATAGTGGTGTGGCTGCGCACCTCTTTTCGACCAAAGCTCTGGCCTCTTCGTTATCAGCGTCCACTACAACGAGGCCGGGTGCGTCCGTGGAAGATTTCCCAGTCAGCAAAGCCCACTTCGCAAACTGTTGATTCCAGGACTTGAGTTGCTGGCTTGTGACTCGCTGAATTTGAAAGCGTGACTCATCCGGGTCACCCTCGCTCTTGGCACCCCAGCTATGTCGTCCCCATTTGCGAGCCGTGATTTTGCTGTCGCCGTCAAGCGGCAGTACGTTGTAACCGAGATCATAGAAAACTCGATGGATTTGCGCAAGATAATTGCTGTCATTGTCGATATTATATACATGGGGCATCTGCCCTCCTTACTGCAAAAGGTTATACTTCATTGACGCCCCCGCTTACGTTGGCGGGGGCGTTCTTCATATCATCTTTGCCTCTCCTCCAAAGCGGCAAGAATGTCAATCAACCTGTATCGCCTGTGCCCTCCGCTCGTTCGGATCGGTTTCAGGTCCTTGCGACTCCGCAGAGTCGTAGGACAAACCCCGAGTACCTTTGCCGCTTGGGTTGCTGTCAGGCCGTCTGATACGGCCAGCTTGTGGATAACATCACAGGCCAGAGATTGAATAACATTCACGCTGCCCCCTTGGAAAGAAAAGTCTCTTCTTATTATATCGGCATTGGCAAGATTTTTTTCCAACTTACTATATAAATATGTACGCACGTTCAACAACCCGGAGGCACCATGAAAATGCCGTTTGGAAAATTCAAAGGACGAGAATTACAAACAATCCCAGAGAACTATCTGCGCTGGATAAAGACAAATCTCACGCTTGATGAGGATTTGACAGAATGTATTGACGCTGTTCTATCTGGCGAGCAGTTGCCGCTGACAGTGGACGAGCAGATGGAGAGGTTATCTCGAAATTAGGTCGCTGATTGGGCCAATTACCTCGGGTCGTATTGTGATGCAGCGATATTGCCAAGGCCACCTACCCATCCACCCTCGGCCAGTTGGCGAAACAACCCTCAATCGCAGCCATCGTTTCCTCGGCATCTTCACCAGTAACCTCCACGGTCCATTCAGCGCCCGGCATAGGAGCCAGCGCCAGGATATTCAAGATGCTACGACCATCGGCCGCCTGGTCGCCGCAGGCGTATGTGACTTCCGACTCAAAAGGTTTCCCCGCTTCAACAAGCAAAGCCCCGCATCGAATGCCGATGTAAGCGTCCTCGGGGATCATCAGTTTGCGGCGAAGGGTAGGTGAGTCCATTGGATTGCCTCGGAAGGCGTGTGAAGCGAATGATATCCTACATCAACATGCATCCTATGTCCATCCATCCATCCCCTCTGCGCCCCATACAGCGATCCATTTCCCGACACGACCAAAATCACCAATCCGCAATTACTCCTCGCCTACGGACCTCCTGCGGCTTCTGATCACGTCCTATGGCATGTATGTCTTTGGGTTCGGCTCGGGCGATATTCTCGGGTTGGATTATCAGTAAACTCGGCACATACCTCTGGTCCTTGGCGTTGGCCTCTGGGTGGGGTTGCCGGTGCCCAGAGGAGCAGGCCCAGAGAAACAGACATTCGCACCTGATGCGGGCGGACTATCCCGGAATCCGCCCGACCGCCAACCCGATGCCCCCGACGCCGCTCCCAGGCCGAAAAGAATCGCCCGAATTTACTTTTTTTCGGCCGCTAAATAGCGGTACTTGAGCGATTCCAGAAAAAATCTCCAAAAAAACTAATGCTGTGAATCGGCTGTGCCGATAAGGTAAGATAGACAGCCCGTTAGACTCGCAGAAAGAGTCAGAGGGGCGGCCTGACACGTCGAATGCCGTTCGGCTCTTCGTCGAACGCTCTTTTGTCGGCGGCAGGATATTTTAGCACGGCCGCATTGTAGCGGCGTGCCCTCATTCATGTTTCATTGTGCGCTACCAGTGCGTTGATAGGAGGAGAGTATGAGCGTAAACGAAACCGTGGTGAGTGCTGTCAAGTATCTCGCCGACTGGGATACGGACGACCCAATCGAGAAGGAAGTCGAATGGCAGTGCCCCGATTGCGGCAGTACCACACTGCACGGGCGTCATGCCGTATACGTATCCACCGACATAGACACCGGGGAAACCACCTTCGGCGAAGCTATCTCCGAGGTGGAGTGTGGAGGCTGCTATAGGTACTTCGATGCGGAGGAAGTGGAGGCGATGGCCGAGTTCCTTGACAAGGACCGTGCCTCCGCACGCAGCAAATTCAAGGAGTGGTGGTACGATGAGTATTCCGCTCCAGACCTCGGTCGCAGGAGTGACCGATCGCTTTTGGGCAGGATGCTGACCATTCGTTTTAAGGAGAACATTCATGCAGGAACGCCCCTGCGAAATTGACGTTGTTTGCAGACCGGCTACCGAGGCTCCAACCGAGGATACGGTGCGGACTTTCTATCGCTTCCGAAAATATGATCGCTCGCCAGGGTGCGATACGGTGGCCTTTCTGTTGCAGCACCAGACCCCGGAGAGGCTCGTCGCAACATTATGGCGTGATGAGCAACTCACCAAAGAGGGCGAGCGCAAGATCGCCGAAGCTGTGTTCGAGTGGATTGACAGCCAAGACGCAGCCAAGAGAGAAAGGAGGCGATAGCGGATGTTACCGACGCTCCCGCTCGGGGTCAAGCGGCTCCGTGACCGTGTGATGTCCGCACGTCGGCCAAAGGGCTACGAGAGGAAGAGTTGGCAAAGATCGAAGTAATCAGAGCCCTCCCCTCCTGCGGTGACGCAGGAGGGGAGGGGCAGCGTTACCCGCAAAGACAGCGAAAGGAGGACGTACATCATGGCACGCAACATACGAGTGGAAAATAGGCGTGGCTTCGAGCAAATGCTAAAGGCGTTTCGCAAAAAAAGCTGTACCATCTTGCAAGAGGTCAAGGCCCGCAAGTTCTATGAATCGCCGTCCGAGAAACGGCGAAGGGAACTACGCCAAAGGGAACGTGACAAGAGGATAGCGGAGTCCCTTGAAGAAAAACGTCGCAATCACCCAACGGTGGCATCAGCCGTTCACCGGTTCTGAAACCAAAACAAACTTGTTTGTCGCCTACAACTGGCGAATCATCTACACCGGCCGAAAGGAATGGCCGAAACCTCAATAGAAAAGGAGGAGATTATGAAGTCTACCAACCCCAACTGTCCCGAGTGCCAGCGTTATGTCAGTGTCACCAAGGGCACCGGAGTCGATCTAGTTACATACCACGTTGAGGCAATGCTCCGTGATGAGACTGGTCTATCAGGCTGGCAAGACATTACCCCATGGCCTGAGCCCAACCTATCAGGGATTAACTACTGGTACGAGCACCCTGCTGGCGTCGAAGCCCATATCAACATAGATCAGGACGCCATTGATATCAGTATCTATGACCCGGACGAACCGGAAGGTTACGCCACCGAGGAGGAGGCGAATGCGGCTATTGCCGAAGAACTGGCTCGGTTGGAGAGGCTTCGACGGGGTGAACCGGAGGCTTATCGTGTTAGGACTACTGACGCTGCGAAGCGCCGTATCGACCGACCTAGGGAAGGAGGCGAAACACGAAAATCTATTACGAGATGAAGCTTGCTGAACACGGCGACATCTAATCTTATCGTTGCCGCAGATAGCGGCGTTTTCTAGTCGGTCGGATCACTCGGCACTGACGCCAAGCACTCATTTCAACGCCAACAGGCGTTGTTAGGAGAATTGCTATGTCTGACAAGACAAAAGTGCGAGCCGTCCATCAGTCAGGACGGCTAACCGTTGATCGTGTCTTTCTCGTTGAAGTACCGGACGACTGTACCGACGAGGAAATCATACAAGCCATCGAGGAGATCGAGGCAGAAGAATGTGAGGAAGGCGACAAGACGCCTGATGAGGGCGTCTTTGGGATGTGGGGGTGTGATCACTTTGCCGTGCCCGAACCGCCACTGGATACCGACAAGCCGGAGATTGGCGAGGATAGCGTCTACGTCAATTCGTCTGGCGAGTATCGCTTTACCCGCAAGGATGGGAGGCTTGTGTTGGTCTAGCACATCAGGAGCCCACCCTCTCCCGCTTGCGGGAGAGGGTGGGCGACGATCACAAACAAAAAAAGGAGTAACACCAATGAAAAAAACTACGAAGAACCCCAACTGTCCTGACTGCGGCACGCCGATCGGCCAGCCGCACAAGGACGGATGCGATGTTGAACGATGCTCGGTTTGCGGCGGCCAGCGGGCTACTTGCGACTGCCCCGAACACGATCCCGAGGAATCAGTATGGACGGGGGAGTGGCCGGGGGCGTCCACGTGTCCGCCCGAGGAAGATATAGCAAGCATAAGGAAGCAAGTGATCGAAGAGATGTTCCACCCGTCCGAAAGGCAGACCGCCGAATTTCTGTGGGATCAAGGGGCAGAGGCGATTCCTTTTTGGAAAGGCTTTTGTGACTATATGGACGAACGGTTGCATTATCGCAAGAGGTGGGACAAAGACCACAGGACTCACGTATCGTCTTAACGACTACGCCGATCCAGCCCTCGCTTGTTGCGAGGGCGGCGGCGAGAGATTGACACCTAAGAAATAGGAGGTATGCAAATGGTCAAACTAAGCGAGTGGTACGAGGAGGTCGAACGAGAATTGACGGGCAACGAGTCAAGACTGTTGCTATTGCACCGCATCAAGGCAATGCGGAATGAGGCCGATGCAGGGCAATGGAGTAGAGTCTACGGGGACACTATCGAGATTGCCAATCCAGAGTTGTCTGATTTGGTGTTCTTTGCGTGTGCCGAGAACTGGCTGATGTGGCTGGCAGATGAGGAGGGCCGAGAGGGCGATTGCCAACGGCACAGTGATCGTTACGAGAATGTGAACCGAGAGATATGGTCGGATCGTTTCACTGCTGAAGAGCAGGTGTTAGCGTATAAGGTGTTGGACTAGCGCATAAGAAAGCTCTTTCCCAGGAAGATGACGCCCAGCAGGACTAACGAGAAATAGAAATGTAACGATGAAAACTAGCTCCGTCTCGGCGTGAGGCTGTGGCCTCACTTCCCAGCAGTTGTACGATGACCTGCTGGATGCGGAAGATGTCATTGGGAAACGGATCATCTCGACCCGATTGCGTTCCAACGTGACGATACGTGAGGAGAATGCGACAGCAGCGTTGGAGGTGATGAGCCGGTTTGCCGCAAATCCCAAGTGGCTCATTTACTTGCCGCCAACGATGTCTCCGTGCGAAACGAGCGAAGAAGCCGGGTTCCTTGAACATCCGGCTCAAGCATTTTCGTACTATCGCAGTCAGGGCACACCAAGAGTCGTTTGCGAGGAGAAGCACATGGGCTCCCGAGCGGTGGTCATCGTGTGTCGGGATGAAACTGTTGCCCGTGAACGGTTTGGAGTTGTCGGTGACGAATCCGGTATTGTCTACACTCGCACAGGACGACGGTTCTTCAATGATAAGGAATTGGAGATCAAGTTCCTGGGGCGGATCAACGCAGCGATGCACTCTGCCGGATTCTGGGAGAAGTTCGAGACAACCTGGGCCTGTTTGGATTGTGAGTTGATGCCCTGGTCGGCCAAGGCCCAAGAACTTCTGCGGACACAGTATGCGGCGGTCGGCGCAGCGGGGCAGGCTTCACTGCCAGGAACAATAACAGTCCTTGAGCAGACCGCCCAGCGAATGGGCGAATCAGGGAACCAAGGTGTTCAGGAACTCCTGAACCGTTACCGGACTCGTCATGAGTCCATCCAGAAATTCGTGACCGCATACCGACAGTATTGCTGGTCGGTTGAGTCCGTTGACGACCTGAAGCTGGCTCCATTTCACCTGATGGCAACGGAAGGCAAGGTACACATCGACCGCAACCATGTATGGCACATGGATACACTGGGGGAGATTTGCCGGGGGGACTCGAAGCTACTGACCGCTACGCCGTACAAGGTGATAGACATTACCGACCCGGACAGTCAAGCCGAGGGCATCCAATGGTGGCTGGACCTCACAGAACGGGGCGGCGAAGGCATGGTGGTCAAGCCTTTGGATTTCACGGTTCGAGGCAAACGTGGTTTGGCCCAACCTGCTGTGAAGTGCCGAGGTCGGGAATACCTCCGTATCATCTACGGTCCCGAATACACCAACGAGGAACATCTAACACGCCTGCGTTCCCGTGGGCTGGGTGCCAAACGGTCATTGGCACTGCGGGAGTTCGCCCTTGGCATTGAAGCCCTTGAACGGTTCGTCCGCAAGGAACCTCTGCGTCGGGTGCATGAGTGCGTCTTTGGCGTGCTCGCCCTGGAAAGCGAACCGGTTGATCCGAGGTTGTGAGCGGCGAGAGGCCCATCGCAACACCAGAACCGACGGTCCTGCCACCTTCACGGGCAATGTCCAGCACAACATTGTCGCCCAGCATCCCCCGCTTTTTCTGGCAGGTCACGGGAATTGAGAATTCCCTGTCGCATCTCTGGGGCGGTCTCCCATTTATCTCATAGGGAGGCATTCGGACCCCCTCATTGCAGGAAACACTCAGGAGGAAATCCAATGTTCAACACCCGAAAGACGCTGATTGGGCTCGCCGCACTTGCCCTGGTCATTGGCTTCACCGCAGCAACGGCTGAGGCGCAGGTCGGAACCTCGTACATCTACTACGGCTCAGTCTATCCGTTCTATGGCACGCAAATCTACTACGGCGAGGTCTACACGATGCCCTACTGGGGATCGGGCGTTTACATTCAGACGGGATATCCGTATGTGCGGCCCTACGTGCCGAGGACGACCTACGAAGCCCCAACGTCATACAAGAGGACACTGCCGAGCACTACAAGGACATCATCCAGGGACATCTACGGTATCCAACCCCGGACTGCACCTCCCAGACGACCACTTATACACTGACATCACTTTCGTTTGGATTGGTTAAAACAAACAAACTCCCGCCGTGAGGCGGGAGTTTGTTTGAACGGCCCCAACTTGCCCGAACCTTTCCTTGCCGCTACGATAACACCCATGCCCTGGATAGAATGGTACAACAGCCTGTGGAAGCCGTCGTGGACGCCAGAGCCGTCCACTATCGGCCTAATCTGGCAGATTCTCTACCCGATCATTCTGGTGAGTTTCGGCTTCGTTTTTGTGCAGGCGATAAGGAAGAAGTTGCCTTGGCGGGTGGCCTTGCCGTTCGCCATCAACCTTGTGGCTAATCTGATCTTCACACCGATCCAGTTTGGGATGAGGAACCTGCCCCTGGCATCGGTGGACATCCTGATTGTTTGGGCAACGATCATTTGGATGATGGTTGCTGTCTGGGCACACTACAAATGGGTCGCCGTGGCACAGGTGCCGTACTTCGTGTGGGTGTCGATTGCGACGGTGCTGCAACTGTCGATTACTTGGATGAATTGGAAACCATGATTCGCCTTGGGCTTTGCTGCATTTTCCGAGACCAGCCCATCAAGTTCCGCAACACCACGGCTACTGCGGTCAGCAAAATGGAGCGGACCGACGCCCTCGTGAAGCTATCCGGCCTTTGTATGTCCAACGCCGATGCGCTGCTGGCTTCGCTTCAGTTCTGCGCCGACAACGGGATCGGGTGCTTTCGGATCAATAGCCAGATTTTTCCGCTAAAGACGCATCCTGAGTGCGGTTATGCCATCGACGATCTTCCCCAGGGTGATGAGATCATTCGGCGGTTCAAAAAGTGCGGGCGATTCGCCAAGAAGCACAAGCTGCGAACCTGTTTTCATCCCGATCAGTTCGTCGTGCTCAACTCTCCCCGGTCCGACGTGGTGAAGAACTCCATCGAGGAATTGGAGTATCAGTCTGAAGTTGCGCAGTGGGTTGGGGCAGATGTGGTGAACGTCCACGGTGGCGGTGCCTACGGCGATAAACACAAGGCACTAGCCCGCTTTACTCGTAACCTGAAGCGATTATCACGGCGGGTGCGATCTCGCCTGACCGTAGAGAATGACGACCGAACTTACACCCCCGCTGACCTACTACCATTGTGTCTTGCTGGAGGTATTCCCTTGGTCTATGACGTGCATCACCATCGCTGCAATCCAGACGGACTTTCAGAGGAAGAAGCCACCGAGCGTGCCATCACCACATGGAACCGAGAACCTATGTTCCACATTTCGAGCCCGATTGAAGGCTGGAATGGCCCAAAGCCCGAACGTCATCATGACTTCATCGACGTGAAGGATTTTCCAGTCTCTTGGCACGACCTCGGCATCACCGTCGAGGTTGAAGCGAAAGCGAAGGAACTGGCGGTATTGAAGCTGGCGAAGCAATTGGGCGAACGGTGGTTTGTTTATGTTCTGCGATGTGCTGATGGCTCACTTTATACGGGCATCGCAAAGGATGTGGACCGACGACTCGAACAACACAATGCTGGTACTGCTTCACGCTACACACGCAGCCGATTGCCAGTGACTCTTGAATACCAGGAAGAGCAGTTGAATCAGAGCTTGGCTTTGAAGCGTGAAATGGCGATCAAGGCGATGTCACGGAAGCAAAAAGAATTGCTGATCCGCTTGGCAAAGAAGTCGTGATAGCCCTTTTCAAAATCTCCGAGAGTTACCATCGTAGTCTTGCCACCTACTCAAATAGCCCTCCCCAGATAGAAGACGTAGCCGTAGCTGTCGCCGTATTCCCTCCAAAAGTCGATTTCTTGCTGCAAGCTATCCGCAAATGCTTGGGCGTCGGCGTTGTCGGACTTTTCCGATCGGAAGACGGCAAGGTGTTCCTGCAACGGCCCGTAATAACTCTCCCAGTCCTCGGGGGGCAAGACGAAATGACCAACCGGCTTGAAACCTGCTATGCGAAGTCTCGTCAGGTTGTCTTCGATATTGGTCATGGCGGGATATTCGGTAGTCCAGAAGTCCACGGCTTCCCGAGGCGGAGCTTCGCAGAGCCAGGAAACCTCCGAAACGGCGATGAATCCACCCACCCGCAGAAGCCGTCGCCAACGCTTCAGTCCTTGCTCAAACCCGATGATGTAAATGGCCGCTTCCGCCCAAACGAGATCGAAAGAACCGTCCGGGAAAGGTGGATCGGCCATGTCCGCTTCGACGGTTGTGATCCTCTTTGTCAGTCCTTCAGTGGCAGCCTGGGCTTCCAGTTGGTTGAGAAACGGCTGGTAGATTTCTACCGCCGTGACGTTGCCCTGGGTGGCCCTCGCCAGGACGAGCGATGCCACCCCTGAACCGCATCCGAAATCGACAATGCGAGGCTTGGGCGGCAGCCCGCCGAGCATTGAGAGTGCCTTGAGGGTAGATGCCTCGCTGCCCGGTCCTTTTCGTTGCACGCCTTCGTAGAACGAGAACATCAACGCCATTTGCGGGTCAGAGTCTTGTGTCATGAGCAATCCCTATTTTCCGTCGTGGTGCCTCACACACCGTCAAAATCATAGCCAACGATTCATCATCAGCCAACCGATGCTCCGTTCCAACCTCGATCAGTGCCGACGAAGGCAAGCCCCCCCGTCTTTCGCATCCACGCATAACCCATGTGGCCGCCAGGGGGTGCTTGCCGTCAATCCCCCGCAGGGGTAAAATTGCCGCTTTGAGGGCCCTCTTCTTTATATTGGGGATGAGCGATGGCAGTCTGGCTAGCTCGGGCGGGTCGGCAGGGTGAACACGAGCAGACGGCACTGGACCAGGGGATCGCAGCGATTGGCTGGCTCGACATGCCCGACATGGGTTCGGCGCAGGATCGGGAGGCCGTCACCGAACTCTATCGCCAAACGTATCCCGATTCCTCAACCAAAACGATGAGGAACCACGTTGCCCAACTTTGGGCCTTCCGGGGGCGTATTCAGGCTGGTGATCTCATCGTCTTGCCGTTGAAAACGCAGTCGGCCATCGCCATCGGCAAAGCCACTGGCCCGTATCAGTACCGGACGGACTTGGGGGACAGCATCCGGCATACCCGGCCCGTCGAGTGGTCGGTCACTGACCTTCCTCGCACATCATTCGATCAAGACCTGCTCTACTTGTTCGGAGCATTTATCAGTTCAGTTCGCACCAACCTCTGCCCAATTCGTTGTCCTAGCCTTGCCATTCTCTAATCGGAGATGCCAACATGTCCGACCCTGTATTCTCAAATCTGCTTATCATTGTGGTCCTGTCAGGTCCGCTCTTGTACATAGTGGTTGGCTGGACATTGCAGCGACTTGATACCGAAGAGGAGTATTTCCTGGCAAGGAGAACCGTACAGCCCCATGATTTTGTCGGCACGACAGTGGCATACGGCCTTCAAGTTGCTGCACTTACGCTGTTTGCAACGTGGGGCTACATGTACGGGTTTTGGACCGTCCTAGTCCCCTTCTTCTGGTTTGTCGGCTACCTGCTCCTAGCCTATGCTCTGTCACGAGGATACGTGGACCGGTTCATTTTTCAGAAGCACCCTGGAACGATTCATCAATTCATCGGCGAAAATGCGAGAGGGTTGGCTCCGCTCGCAGCGTTCGCTTCACTAATCGGTATTACCGGCCCAGCAATGTACGAGGCGGATTTCTCCAGTCGCATCGTGGTAGAGCTACGTTGCCAGTTGATTCATCAGGAATATAGCGGCACCTTGGCAGGGCTGCTTTTCCTGTGCTTCATTGCCATGTCTGCCGTCTACATTCTTCGTGGTGGTTTCCGAGCGATTGTCCGGACAGACAACTGGCAGCTTGCTGTCGGGTACGTTTCGGTAGCGATTGTTACGGCGGCGTTGTTGTTTCACGTTGCCGCCAGCGACCAATTCTGGCAGGCGGTGATCCTGCTCACTAGTCTCTCGGTCGTTTCGCTCGTATTGTTCGGTGCGTGGCTTTGCTTATACCGCAGACTGTCGCTGGGGCTCGTCGTGCTCGCCATCGCCACTCTCGTCTATCTTAGTGTTCTCTGTGGGGTAGTCTTTGCATTCGCCTCCAACACGTCGCAGTCCCTTTCGGCAGGTTGGACTTCCTTCGTGGGAGATCAACAGGTTGGCAACCCCTTGTCTCTAGGCTTTGCGTTGGTCGCTTTGGCGATTGCGAATGGCCTATATCAGTTTGTCGATGTCTCTCAGTGGCAACGGCTTGCCAGCGTCATCATAGGCGATTCAGAGGATGTAGAGAGCCAAAAGACATACCGCAAACTCGTCAGCAGGTCTATATGCCTCTCAGGCTTCTACTCGTCAGCGACATGGGTAGTTGCGGTCTTTCTCGGCATGTGTCTGAGGTACGTGGCACCGGGTGTGAAAGACGACCCATACAGCGCCATAAACAAGTTCCTCATTGACTACCAGGCAAATCAAGATACCCGCTGGATAGTAGTGGTCTTCATCTTGGGCATCATCGGAATTATGCTTTCGACGCTTGACTCCTTAATGTTCTCTGTAACATTCACTCTCCGAAACGACGTGCTTCCCCGTTTCGGCGGTGGACTCCGGATGGCGAAGATCATCACGGGAATCGTGCTGGCAGGTGGAGCGGTTGGGTATCTTTACCTCTTGCCACTATTCGTCGCCGATCCCAGCATATTGCTTTACTCCTGTTGGGCTACACAGATTGCGTTATTCCCAGTCGTTGTATTCTCACTTACGCCCCGCCCAATGCGGGGATTCTTGGCAATCGCAAGCGTAGGGTTCGGGATGGTGGCGGCGCTGATACCCTTTATATCGTTGCACTCGTTTCCTGCTGCATACCAGTTCGACCCGTATCAATATGCAGCACCATTCGCATTAGTAGCTGCAGGAGCGGTCTCCCTACTGAACTTTGTCCCTAGAAGTCGCCAAGAACAGCCTATCGGAGAGGAAAATGGGAGCCGAGTTTGACGTTGTCGAAGTGATGGCTACACTGAAATGTTACCTCTACTGTCGTAGCTGGTCGTTGATTGTGCCGGTCGCTCTAGTCCTAAAACAAGCGTGAGTTTTGCTGTTCAATAGTTTGCGTCAACGTGG
>CAZJRB010000014.1:0-79873 GCA_964547995.1 uncultured Planctomycetaceae bacterium
CGCATTTTCAGAAATAGCAAAATCGCCCTAAAAAGTGCAAAACTCGAACTAAGCTAACAGCCCGTTGAAAAAGTTGGGGCCCGGTCCAATTTTCGGCAAGACAGCGTGTTTTTCACGTGCATCGTTGGCCGAAAACTTGGACCTGACCCCCTCCTTCCACTTTTTCAACGGGCCGCTGAAGCACCCACAACGTCCGGGTCAACGGGGCCCCCTCGTCACACCCCGGGGCTCCTGGCCCGTTTCCATTCGAGCAGGACCTCGACGTCCTCTTCCGGCAGCGGCTTCACCCCGTCTCCGCCGCGGACGATAACCTCGCAGGCCAGCTCGAAGAATTCGGCGTTCTGGATGAGGTGATCCATGTCGGCGGCGACCGTTACCTGCCCGTGATTGCCCATGACGACCATGTCGTGGTCCCGCATGGCGTCGGTGACCGCTTCGGCCAGCTCGTTGGAGCCCGGCAGCAGAAAAGGAACCCGCGCCACGTGCCCGATGTAACACGGGATTTCGGGAATGACAAAATAGTTGACCTCGCCCGGCGGCCGGCAGGCCAGCGTGGTGGCGCACGGCGTCTGAAAGTGCATGACCATGTTCACGTCGGGCCGCGTCCTCATAATGCCCGCGTGGAAGGCGATTTCAATGGTAGGCTTATTGCCCTCCAGCAGTGCCCCGTCCGAGATGCGGCAGACCGAGACCTCGGCCGGCGAAATGTCCTCCATCCAGCTCCGCGACGAGGAGGCCAACAGCCGGTCCCCGTCGATCCGCCACGAGAGGTTTCCGCTGCTACACCGCATCAACCCCCGCCCCGCCGCCCGGTGACACGCCCCAACGAACTCCTCCAAAACCCTCTCCGGTACGTCTGTCATGGGCTTGCCTGTTGAGAGTCGGACGGGTCACATCAGCGGCAGGCAGCCGCAGAGCGAAGCGGCGCGGTTGACTGTCCGCTAGATGTGATTGTTATGTGCATTACTCTCTCATGTGCTCAATTATTTGAAGCATTCTAAAAAATGGATTTCTAGCATCATGGGTTGTGTTCCTTGCCAATAACCTTAATTGCTCGATACGTTGTTTATACTCACCGTTAATTACCAATTCGAGACTTTCTATACACTCTAAATGTTCAGTGATATAGCCCACTGGCACAACAGGTGACCAAAACATAAATTCATGGTTTTTGAAATTTGTTAGATATTTGTTTGCATATTCCCTTTGACGTTCATGTTTCTTCTTTATTCGGCTAACAGTTTCCTGATTATTTCTGTACAGGACACCTCGTATATGGGTAATAACCTCACACAAATAGGCAGTGTTGGAATTGAAATTTAGACCCACAACATCCAATTCTTCAAGTCCTTTCAAACCTCCACCAGGAGGTCGAACATTATAGTCAATGAAACCACACTCCTCGATAAGCTGGAGATGGGCGCCAACGATGAATTCTCCTATATCAGTGAGCATAGAACTTGTTTTCCTTTAGCAGGGGTGCCTGTGATTGAAAGTGTGCCACTGCTTCGCCAGAAGCAGTGTTGACGCAGTGTGTCGTCTCCAACCCCAGCTTCCCTGCCGGGTTACTCACTTCCACTCCAGAACAGCATGAACTCACAAGTCCTCGCCCGACTCCCCACTGCTTGTGCCGAAGCAGTGGTACCCGACCCGTCTTCACCACGAATCACGGGTGCCGGCGTGCGTGGTCCTCCGCGTCGCATGGAGCTGTCTGTTGGGATGTTTTCCCGTATTCTTCAAACTCCTTCGGCCATCGTTTGTATTTCTTCTGCCCGTCTTCAATCAGGTCGACGCCATAGCAGTTCCTGTAGCACCGGATCTTGATAACCTTGAGACCATATCTCCGACAGAAGCATCGAATCTCGATTTTCTGGCCAACATCCATGATTGCCACAAACAACACCGGGCCGAAGATGATAGAGCATGCAATGATGCCCGCCATAGGGCTGAAGTCTGCCCAAAGACTAACGGCCCATCCGACAGCACCCGCCAGCGCTATGGCAAGCGCAAAGCACAACAGACCCAATATACATCCCCATCGCTGGCGAATCACCGCCCTTTGCCCTTTATCCCAACTTGTTATTCCACCCCAAATCTCTATTTGCCGGGCGCCGCAGCCCCGCCCCTCACGATAGGCTAGCCAACCTTGGTGATGGAATCAAGCGTTCGGGGCAACAACCCCGGGGAGTCGTGACCGGCAGTCGGGCCGCCTGTGCAAGGAACAACGCACCGGTTTCTGTGGTTGAAACTGTGGCACTGCTTCGCCGGAAGCAGTGTTGACGCAGTGTCTCGTCTCCAACCCCTGCTTTCCCTCCGGGTTGCTAACTGTTCAGGCTCTAAACGCCACCACGGGGCTCGTCCCCGTGGAGCGATGATTGACCACTACCAGAACCCTCTGACCCCCGTTCGCCACCACGGGGCTTGCCCCCGTGGAGCGATGATTGAACACTAAGCGAAAGTCGAATTCCCCCTGCATTTCTCCCCTTCCGGCCGCCGCTGCCAGCAGCGGCCGGAAGGGAGGGTACATTGTTCTCGGGGCCGTGGTAGTGGTTAATCATGGCTCCACCGGGCCAAGCCCGGCGGTGGCCAAGCGGTCGTTTACAGTTTGAGTAACTCCACAACAGCACGAACTCACACGTCCTCGCACGACTCCCCACTGCTTGTGCCAAAGCAGTGGCACCCGAGCCGGTTTTCACGACCAATCACGGGCGCCCGTGCGTGCTCTTGACAAGTAAACCATATAGAGGTTTGGCATCATAGTTTCTTTCGGTAAAACTTTGGAAACTCATAATCTGCCGGGAAGTCGGGAAACAACGTTGTGACATTTTGCCGGTTGATTCGCGATCCTTCGATGTATTTCCACTTCGCGGTTCCGATTTGCCGAATTCCAAACTGATAATTCAGACTCTCAACGCGCTGAGCATTGGCCGAAATGATGCTCTTGGTAGGTACAATTACAAAGTGATTCACGTCGGTCTTCAAGAACGTGGGATCGTCCGGGAATGTCATGGATTCCAACTTCATTCCAAGCGATTGAAATTGTGAGAATGCGGTTTCCAGTGCGGATTTCGCCCGGGACCTTCCGCCCATCAAATCGAGTATTTTCGGGTGCGTGTATCCGAGGACCGTCTCAACATCAGCGCCGTAGACCGCACTTGCCATCTTGCGTACATCTTCTTGTACGACGTCTTTGTCCGACACTTGATCTTGCCCGGCCGCGGGTTTTTTGTCTTCAACGGATGCGATGGAGCCGTTCACGGGTTGTCTGGTTGTCTGTCCCGGTGTGGACGGCACACGACCGCTCGGAGCCTGCGGCTCGTTGGCGCCGCAACCGACGAGAGCCGCAACGGCAGCCAACACAGAAAGGAATGTGTAGTGTTTCATGATGCCTGGCTCCTGAGTATCTTGTTTTCGGCATTTCGCCGAATATTGCCACTTCCCGCCGACCACCTCGTCGGGAAGAGGCGAATATGGTATCCTGATTCTATCCTGCGAGGTCGTTGCCCGTCAAGAGTTCTTGGCGATCGGCGGTTTTGCCGTGGGTGTAGATCATCGTGCCGACCAACATGGAGGCTGCTGTGCGAAATCCGCTGTTGGTGATTCTCGCGGTGTTCCTGCCGGCGCTCTTGCCCGATGCGCCGGCCCGGGCAGCGGCGAGCGAGGGCCCCGTCGCCGTCTCCCTGGCGTCGGACGGCAAGGCCGCGCTGCCGGTCGTTGTTTCCGCCGATGCATCGGAGCGCTCGCGCAAGGCCGCGGAGTCGCTGGCCGAATATCTCGGGCGGATCAGCGGGGCGAAGTTCGCGGTAACAACCGGCGACGGCACGACCGGGATCGCCGTCGGCCGCCCGGCCGATTTCCCTTCCCTTGCGTTGCCGAAGTGGGACCCCGCCGATCCCGCGAAGCGGGAGGACTACCTGCTGCGCTGCCACGGCCGGGGGCTCCACGTCATCGGCGCAACCGACCTGGCCGTCGAGCACGCCGTCTGGGACCTGCTCTACCGGCTGGGCTACCGCCAGTTCTTCCCCGGCAAGACGTGGGAAGTGGTCCCTGAAATCCGCGATCTGTCGATCGCGGTTGACGTCCAAGCGCACCCGGACTACTACGCCCGGCGGATCTGGTACGGCTACGGGCCGTGGGACTACGCGGCCGGGCCGTATGCCGAGTGGTGTACGCGGAACCGGGGGACCAGCGGCTTCGTGCTCAACACCGGACACGCGTACCAAGGGATCATCAGCCGCAACAAAAAGACCTTCGACACTCATCCGGAGTATCTGGGTCTTCTCGACGGCGAGCGGAAATCGTCGAAGCTCTGCATTTCGAACCCCGGCTTACGGCAGTTGGTCGTTGACGATGCGTTGCGCCGGTTCGCGGCCCGGCCGGAGATCGACAGCGTTTCGGTCGATCCGAGCGACGGCGGCGGATGGTGCGAGTGCGAGAAGTGCAAGGCCATCGGCAGCATCAGCGACCGTGCGTTGACCTTGGCCAACGAAGTCGCCGCGGCAATCGAGCGCAAATACCCGAACAAGCGGGTCGGCATGTACGCCTATGCATATCATTCTCCGCCACCGGGCATCCGGGTACACCGGAAGGTGATTGTCAGCGTTGCCAACGGATTCATCAAGGGCGGCTTTACACACGATGAGCTGATCAGCGGCTGGTCGGACCAGGGCGCGACGCTGGGGATCCGCGAGTACTACAGCGTCAGCCCCTGGGACCGCGACATGCCGGGACGCGCCCGGGGCGGAAACCTCCCTTACCTTGCCAGGACAATCCCCGAGTTCCACGGCAAGGCCGCCCGTTACATGTCGGCCGAGTCGAGCGACAACTGGGGCCCCAACGGCCTGGGTTACTACTTCGCTGCCCGGGTGTTGTGGGATATCGGCGAAGCGGACCGCCGCGAGGAGATTGTCGACGATTTCCTGACCAGGGCGTTTGGCCTCGCCAAAAAACCCATGGCGGAGTTCTACAATCTGATTGACAGCTCGAACCCGGCGCTCGATTTCGACGACCGGCTCGGGCGGATGTTCCGGCGGCTCGACGAGGCCCGGAAGCTGGCCGATACTCCGGCGGTCAAGGCGCGGATCGACGACTTGATTCTCTACGCCCGGTATGTCGATCTCTTCGATCGCTACCGGAGTTCAAGCGGCCCGGTGCGTCAAGCGGCGTTCGAGGCGATGATCCGCCATGTCTACCGCATGCGGAAAACGATGATGGTCCACGCCAAGGCCCTGTATCGCGACGTGGCCGCGAGGGACAAGAAGGTCTCGATCCCGCCGGAGGCCGGGTGGGGCGTTCCCGAAGAGCGGAACCCCTGGAAGTCGACCAAGCCGTTCTCGCAACGGGAGTTGGAGCAATTCGTGGCCAAGGGGATTTCCGGCCGGCCCCTGGTGGAGCTTGATTTCAAGCCGACCGACTACAGCGGCCGTCTGGTCCCGGCCGTTGCGTTGGATTTGCCCGAAGTCACGCCCGGAACCATCGGCGCCGGGCGGGGCGTGCAGACGTTCTACACCTGGGTGGAAAACGCCCCGGGCACGGTCGAGCTTCGGATCACCGGCGGATTGATCAAGCATTACCGCGACCGGGGAAACGTGCGGATCCAACTCTGGAGTCTCGGCGACGCCGACGAAAAGCCCGTAGGACGGCCTTCCAAGGCCGTCCATGACTCACGGAAGTCCGCACTCGACGGCCTCGGAGGGCCGTCGTACACCGACCGCAGCGTCCCGCCCGACGGAGTCGAGCGGACGGTCACACTGCGGACCAAGAGACCCGGGTTGCACAAGATCACGGTCTCCGACGGCAACGACATGACGAAAGTCGGGTGGGCGCCCGGCACGCCCATGACGCTGAAGTCGAGTATCGATCAGCCGATCAACGTCCACGGGCGGTGGTCGCTGTACTTCTACGTGCCCAAGGGTACGAAGATCGTCGGTCTTCACGGCCGCGGCGGCGCCGTGCTTGACGGCGGTGGCGAGAAGGTATTCACGTTCGGCGGCAAGAAGGCCACGTTCCACAGTATCGACGTGCCGAAAGATCAAGACGGCAAGCTCTGGAAAATCGACGACGCGGCCGGGGCGATTCGGCTGCTGACGGTGCCCCCGTATTTCGCCCGCAGCGGCGACGAACTGCTGTTGCCGGCGGAGGTCGTTCGATAGGGAAGCCATGACCGCGCCTGTTGTAATAGAGCACTCCATGCGAGGGGCGGGGGGTAACGGCACATCCTCTGGATATTGCACAAAAAGGCGCCAAGAATTGGGGAAGAAGCGATGCCAAATACTGGCGTTCCAACACGCGTTGAGGTACAATAAATGGTGAAGGGCAAACAGCTCATCTACTCTAGTCTTTTCGTATGAGTGCTATCCACTTCTACCGCCACTCTTGGCGGAGTTAGGGCGCTCTACCAAGGGTGCGTCGTGGCGCAGGCTCGTGGAACCGGCCTGTGTGAGATGACGGAACCTCTGACGGATCTCCGAGTACAACTCTGTTGAGACTTGGGTCAAGCGGAATTGAGGCAAACCCTCACTAGCGAAAGGGGGTGTCCCATGCGCGCAATTTGTCTGCTGCTCTGCGCTACATGCTGGGGAAGCGACCCGGAACCGGTAACCGTTTGTCTGACTCAACTGTGGGAAGTCTATGAGTACGACTACGACTACATGGACGACGACGGCGCCTACGCCGAACTCGCGACCTGCGCATGGACGGTCGAAGTCAGGTCGGATTTGCCCAACGGCATGACCGGCTGGACCTACGTGGGCTTCGTCCAGTTGACGAAAATCATCCGGTATGATTCCGACGAGGACGAAGCGGAGGCCTGGTGGTCTGCCCGATTGGGGAAGACCGGTTCGGCGGCAACGACCGAGGACGCCGTGCGACGGATACTGGAACATCGCGGGCCGGTTGGAAGAATCGATATTAAATGGAGGTGAGTCGGTGGGGTCGCCGCTACCAGCAATTGCAGAACCATGGTCCGCCGGCACGGGACCGGTGCGGACGGTTGGTGGAAGCTCTGTGCGCAGCGTGCCCGGCAACTCGGATTCTACGGCTGTGCCGAGCGGCGGATCAGGAAGAAATAGCGGTTGATCGTGCGGCGGTATCTAAGCGGGATCAACTCGCCCTCGACGACGGCCCGGGATTTCTCAGCCGGCTCTTCAGCGGTCTTCGCCGGCGGTTTGCGGCCCTCGGCAGCGATCTGCTCCAGGGGCGGACCGGAGAGCAGGTACGCGCGATCGACGGCGATCGTGACCGTCGGGGCCGGTTGCCACCGGAGCTTCGCGCGGAATTCAGAATCGACGGGAGGCGCGGCGGCAGCGCCCGCGACAATTCCCGCTGTCAAAAACACGGCCAGACCGGCGATTCCGGTGTTCATCGTCCGTCACCTCTTGGCACCGAGTTCGTGCCTTTTCAAGTACAAGTCCAACACAAACAGCAACGCCCCGAGTATGAGCAAGTAGGACCAGAGGCGGATCGTTATCGGCGCGGTGCGCGTGGTCGGGGCGTAGACGTCGGCCGGTTTGGGATCGTACCGGCCGCCGGTGGCCTCGGCGATCGATTTGAGCAACTCGACGTTGGCCGGCCCAACTGCCAGCTCCTCGGGATACCCGACCACCAACCCGCGCCGCTGGAAGTACACCACGCGTCCGCTGTGCTTGAACGTGGCCTCGAGGTAATACGTGCCCGGGGTTGTGGCGTCGAACTCGGCGGCGTGCCGGCCCGGGGCGACATGCCGCAGCGGCTGGCTGTGGACCTTGCCGTCGGGATCGATGTGCTTCAGCGTCGAGCCGGCGTCCTCGCCGTCGAGGAACTCCCCCCGCGCGCCGACGGCTTCAAGCATCACGCGGCCGCGGCCCTTGTCGTTTTCTACCGAGAGGGTGAAATCCCTCGTCTCGTCCTTCCGCATGGCGTTACGGACGAGTTGTGCCCAGAACGGCCCGAAGCCGGGCCACCGGAGCCACGCGGCGGCCCAGCGGCTCTGGATGTCGGAAGTAAACGCCACGCTCACCCCGCGGCCGTACCGCCACGAGACCAACAGGGGCAACGGGGGTTTATCCTGCGAGGAAAGGATGACCCGGCCGGTCGGCTTGGCCTGCGTCTCGACGTAGCCCATCAATGTCGGAACTTCGGTGAAGTCGAGACCGCGCAACACCTCGTGGGAGCTGACGACTTGGGCAATGAAGGGCTCGTCGGTAATGCCGACCTTGCCCTTGCTGATGGTTTCCAGCTCGAAGATTTTCGGGATCATGGCCGGATCGTCGCAGTAGTAGAAGTTCCCGCCGCCGCCTTCGGCCATGTCGCGCAGGACGTCCTTGGCGGCCTCGTCGCCGACGGCCACGGTCGAGATGGTGATTCCCGCCGCGGCGATGTCGCGGGCAAGCTGCTGGAAATCGCCGGGGTGGCAAAGCCCGTCGGTCAGGACGATCATGTGCTTCAGGTCGGCATGGGCCTCGTTCAGCGCGAGGTATGCCCTTTCGACGGCCGGGAAGGTGTTCGTCCCGCCGGCGGCGACGATGGTGTCGATGCGTGCCAGGATCGCCTGCTTGTCGGCAACCGGGCTGATCTCGCTGACCCAGGCGCTCTTGTCCTCGAAGGCGATGATGCCGATCTTGTCGCGCGGTCCGAGCCTTTCGACGGCCTTCCGCGCGGCCTGCCGCGTCAGCTCGATCGCCTTGCCCTTCATCGAGCCCGACTTGTCCATCACGAGCATCATCGCCAGCCGGGGCTTCGGCTTGTCCTTCTTCGGCTCGCAGATGACGGGGAGGATCTGCTCGATCATGGTGTTGCGATAGCCGCCGGGCGTGAAGGCCCGGTCGCCGCCGACGACGATCAGCCCGCCCCCGAGTTCGCCGACGTACTTGTGGATCACCTCAACCCGCTCGTCCGGAAGCGACGTGGCCGGCACGTTCGACAGGATCAGCAGTTCGTACTGCTGCAAATCGTCGAGCCGTTCGGACAGCTTCTCCGGCGGGCGGACCTCGACCTCGATATTCTCGCCGATCAGCGCGCTTTGAAGATGCTTCGCCAACACGGGCTGGCTCTCGATCAGCAGGACTCGCGGCTTCGCGGTTGTGAAGACAACGCCGCCCGCCTCGTTGTTTTCGGGCAAGGTGTCCTTGAACCCTTCCAGTTTCGCGGTGAGCGTGGCGACCGGCCGCCCGACGACCGACCGGCGATAGCGGAAGCGGTTCACGCCGGGTACGAGTTGCACCTGTTCGTCCACGACGAGCTGCGTACCGTCGAGAAGCCGGAGCGTTCCCTCGTTTTCGCCGGTTGAATAAACGGTCACGTCGATGTGGAACGGTTCACCCAGGCGGACCTGGCCTTTTGTTGCCACGGACATCACGTAGACCTCGTCCTTCGCCTGACCCGGCAAGGGAACGACCGAGATCGGCACGCCGGCGGCTTTGGCGGCGGCCAGCACGTCGCCGGTGATCTGGTTGCCGTCGGAGAAGAGGACCATCTTGGCGACGCGCGGCGCACCGAAGCCGAGCCGGGACTTCCAATCGGGCACAAACGCCGCCGCTTCCGTAACCGCAGCAGCCAGGTCGCTTCCTTTCCGGTCCGGTGTGGCGGCCTCGATCGTCTCCCCTTCGGGCAGATCGAACCGAAACTCCTTCGGCTTCGACGCAAATTCGACGACCTCGGTCCGGATTTGCTCCGTGTGGTTTTCGGCTTCCGCGACGAAAGGGTCGATCGCGCCGGCCGATTCACCCGGAATGCTCGAACTAATGTCGTCGAGCAAGACGACGCACTGTTTGTCCAGGCGGCTGTGAATCGTGATCCCGCAGAGCGCAACCGCCAGGACGCCGACCAGCACAATCCGCAGGATCATGGACAGCGCCCGCTGCCACAAGCCGAAATGGACCAGGGTGCGCCGCGAGTAATAGAGCACCAGCGGCAGCAGCACCAGGACCGCCAGCGGCCAGAGCCTTTCGTATTGCCACGATACGTTGTCCATCGGTTCCCTACGTCATCCAACGCCGTTGATACAAACAGTACTCCAGAGTCAAGATAACCGCCGCCGCAATGACCAGGTACAACCAAGGCGGCAGGCGGTAAAGCATGGCCGTGGCAGGTCCGATTCCGTCGGGCGGCTGGCCGGGCATGACGACTTCGCTAACGTCGATTCCCAGATCGGCCGGCACGCGAATGTCGCCTTCGGCAAACCCGGGCCGATCGGCCGGCGAGGCCGACGCCTCGGCGCCGCGGTCAATACCGGCAACCCAATCCAGACAGTTGGTGATCAGGATCGGGAAAACTGTCCTAAGCGGCAGGCTCCCCGTCTGAAGGTCGCCGCTGAGGATCACGACACGGCCAGCGGGCCGATCGATTGCGACGATCAGCGGGTCGCCGTCGGTGTTTTTCGCCAGGATAGTGACCTTGCCCGTCTTTTCGGCCTTTTCCGTCAGTCGAATCTGCTTTGCCCCGGGCAGTTGCACGCCGGCCAGCCGCACATCGTTCATTACCGGCGAGGTGTCATCCTGCCAGGCCACGCTCGTATCTTCGAGCGGTTCGCCCAGTTCCCAGAGATCGGTCGATCCGGCCGGGTCGACGACCAGCGTCGGCGCACCGGGCAAGGGGTTCGGCGCCTTGCCGTGATAGACCATCAACAATCCCGGCGGTACGGCGGGAAGTGGTTCTTCAGTGAAGTGGGCCGTCACCAACCTGTTGGCCTCAAGCACGCTTTTCAGATAGCGATCTCCCGGCGTAACGACCAGGACCTCGTGCAAACCGGGCGGCAAGATGTCCACTGCCGCCTTGTTGTCGAACGGGTACTTGTCGTCGATGTCGAGCCCGGCCGTCAGGCCGCCCTCGCCGCAGACCATCTCGAAGAGTCCCTGCCATCGGCCGTTGCCCGAAAATTGGATCGTCTCGGTGTGAATCGTCTTTTCGCCGCTGGAGACGACCAACGGGCACTCGACCGGCCCGTCGGCAAAGCTGCGGACCTCGATCAGGACTCGGCACTTGTGGGGATTGGCGATATTGCGGCGGGCGTGTAACCGCGCGATCGCCACGTTGCCGGTCGGTTTGCCGACGCGAACCACCTCGACGCCGTCTACGGCGGCCATCTCTTTCGCGCCGTCGAATCCGCCGTCGCTGATCAGGACGATCTTCCAGCCGGGGCGCCGTTGGCCGTGGAAGATTGCCTCGGCGGAAAGGCCCTCGGCATCCGGGGCCCCCGGTTTTTCGGCCAGCATGCGCCCGGCCAGCCGCACGGCGGCGTCCACTTGGGTCGTTCCCTTGGGTGGCCGGGTGGGCCGGATCGATTCGATCGCGCGCCGCAGCATCGGTTTGTCGCTGGTGAATGTGCAGGGAACCCCGACGGCGTCCCCCGCCGAGAGCACGGCCATCCGGTCGCAGTCCCGCAGGCCGTCGACCATTTTCAAGGCAGTTTCCTTCGCCAGCAAAAGCCGCGACGGGCCGACGTCGTCGGCGTTCATGCTGGCCGAGTTATCGACGACAACCACGATCCGCTGCGGGCCGGGCAACAACGGTTCGGCCAGGGCAATCACCAAGAGCGCCATCGCGACCGTCTGCACCAACAGAGAGAATATGTGGCGATACTTCTGCCAAGCCATTCGCAACGGCTCCTTGGCAAACACCCGTTCCCAGAGGAAATTGGTGGCCGTCACCTCGCGGCGCAGACGGATCCGGCGCCGGTACAAGATCAAGACCGGTATGATCAAGAGTCCCCAAAGCAGCGCGGGTGGATTTCCGAAATTCATGGAGCGGTGGATAATTTGCAGTTGCTATGGCGGGGTCATAACTGCGTCCCTGACTTTGCGATCCGATTGATTCCCAACACGCGGTAAAGGACGTCGTCTTCCGGCGTGTCGTTCCGAATTTGCATGTAGTCGATCGTGTATTTCTTGCAGTAATCGCGAACCGACCGGTAGAATTCCCTGTAAAGCTGGCGATAGCGTTTGATCGACCGCTCGGTAACGGTGACGCGCCGCGAGAGGCCGCTTTCGGCGTCGAGTAGCTCCAAGTCGCCGAGCAGGCCGGGGTCGGCTTCACGGTGTTCGTGGATTTGCACGAGCCGGAGTTCGTAGCCGCGGTCGCGGAGCATATTGAAGGCGGTCTTGAAGCCGCGGCCGTCGTACAGATCGCTGATGATCACAATCGGCCCGTGCCGCTGGTAGCGCCGCACGAACGCCTCGGCCATTTGGGTAAGGTTCGTGTGTGTGCCTTGCGGAATCAGGTCGTCGAGGAACTGCAAGAGCCGCGGGAATCGCGCCAAGTGGCGGACCGGCTCCGATTCCGTGATGAGCCCGCCCGCAAACCCCAACACGCTGAAATGATCCAGCTTCGCAGTGGCCATGTAGCCCAGCACGGCCGCGATCTGCCGGGCAAGGTGAAACTTTTCCGGGCAACCCTGCTTCATGCTGCCGGAACAGTCGAGCATGATGTAGTAGTGCAGGTCGGCGTCGGCCTCGAATGTCTTGGTCAACAGCTCGTCGCGGCGGGCGCACCAGGTCCAGTCGACGTAGCGATACTCGTCGCCCGCAGCGTAGTCGCGCACGCCGGTAACTTCCGTCCCTCCGCCGGGGATCTTCTCGCGCGGCGCATCCAGGAGCGATCGCCCGGCGGTCCGCTCCGCCAGGAGCGCAAGGTAACGGAACCGCTTCAGCAACTCGGTGTCGAACATGGGCGGCGCCCTCAGTTACAGGTCGGCAAGCAGCCGGGCTGCTCCAAGCAGCCGGGTTGCTGAGATTCAGATTTCTTCTTTGTACTCGTCTTCCGCGCCACCCAGGACGGAATCGACCACCGCGCCCACGATCGCGTCAGGGTGTACGTTCTCGGCCTGGCCCTCGAAATTCAGGACCAATCGATGCCGCAGGCACGGCAGCGCAACCGCCTTGAGATCCGCTTCGGTAACCTCGCCACGGCCCGAAATGATCGCGTGTACCTTGCCGGCCAGAGCCAGGGCCTGGGCGCCGCGAGGGCTCGATCCGTACTTGACGTACTGGTGTACGGCGCTCGGGGCTCGGCCGTCGTCGGGATGCGTGGCCGCCATCAACGCGACCGCCTTGCGACGGACGTTTTCGGTAATGGCCATTTTCCGGGCAATCTCGCGCATCTCGCGAATCCGCGGACCGTCGACGATCTTCGCCGTCACCGGCGGCTCGCCCTCGGTCGTCCGCTCCAGAATCTCTTCGACCTGCTGCGGCGTGGGCGAGGTGACCAGCAGCTTGACGAAGAACCGATCGATCTCGGGTTCGGGCAGCGGAAACGTGCCTTCCATTTCCAAGGGGTTTTGCGTCGCCATGACGAAGAACGGCTGTGGCAGGTGAAACGTCTCGTTGGCCACCGTGATCTCCTGACCCTCCATCGCCTCGAGCATCGCCGATTGCGTCTTCGGGGTACCCCGGTTGATCTGGTCGGCAAGGACGATATGGGAGAAGACCGGGCCCTTTTGGAACTCGAACGTCCGACGGCCCTCGGGCGTTTCCATCACCACGTAGGTTCCCAACAGGTCGGCCGGCATCAGGTCGGGGGTAAACTGGATCCGCTGGAACGTCAGTTGCACCACCTCGGCGAGGGTCTCGACCAGCAGGGTCTTGCCGATGCCGGGCACGCCTTCCAACAACACATGGCCGCCGGTGACCACGGCGGTTAGTATGCCGTCGATGATCTTCTGTTGCCCCACCACTACCTTGCCGATTTCACGCCGCAAGGCGTCGAAATCCTTGCGAAACTTCTCGAGCTGCTTCCCGATCGACATTTCATCGGTACTCATGGTCTTTGATCCTCATTTCCGCATGGAACGAAACGTCTTGATTCCGGCGTTGCGGCTGCAAGCCACATCAGGTCACGGCCGCCCAGACCGCGTATTTTGCCAGTATCATACCAGGGAGGCGCCAAGTCAAGCTAGGGACCCGCTTTTGGCGGGGTACCCCCCGCTTGCCATTTCCGGCCGAGCCGCTATTCTGTTGGCATTCCAGTCAAGGTTGCGGGCGTAGCCGGCTTCCGGGGCCGCTCGTCTTCAACGCGCCACTTTCCCCCAAAGGAGCCCTCAAATGGCCAAAGCCACAGCACGTCACATCCTGGTGGAAACCCAAGAGGCCTGCGAAGAGTTGAAACGGCAGATCGACGCGGGGGCCGACTTTGCCGCCGTGGCTGCCCAGCACTCCACGTGCCCCTCCGGACAGCAGGGGGGTAGCCTCGGCGAGTTCAAGCCGGGGATGATGGTCGCGGAGTTCGACACGGTCGTTTTCAACGAGGAAATCGGCAAGGTCCATGGCCCCGTCCAGACCCAGTTCGGCTACCACCTGATCGAGATCACCAGCAGGACCGACTGATCGCGACGCCATGGACCAACCGTTTCTCCCGCAACCGCCGAAGCAATTCCGCCCGCCGCAGGGCGGCGAGGTGATCGATAACGACGGCCACCTCTACTTCATCGGGGCGGTAATCGGCTCCGGCGGATTCGGGACCGTCTACGAGTGTACCGACGAGTGGGCAAACGAGCTGGTCGCCAAGGTCATCATGCCGCAAAACCGGAGCTACGAAGAGGTCCGCGATCAGTGGCTGCGGGAACTCGACAACCTGGTCTTGCTGCGGCACCCCAACATCACCTACGTTTACGACGCCTTCGAGTTCCAGGACACCTTCTACATCATCGTCGAGCGCTGCGAATGGCCGCTGCATACCCTGATCCAGATGCCGGAAGCCCATTGCGAGCGGTGGCTGCCGTACGTCGCCCGAGACATCTTGCAGGCATTGGAGTTTATCCACCAGAACGGCTATGTCCACAAGGACCTTCACCCGGGCAACATCTTTGCCTCCCAGGTCCGCGACCATCTGGACCCTGGGAAGGAGCCGGTCTGGATGTTCAAGATCGGCGACCTGGGAATCAGCCGCCTGGAGGGCGACATTCACATATTCAACACGATCCTGGCCCGGTGGATGGCCCCGCCGGAGTATCTCGACCCGGTGCAGTTCGGATCGCTCGACCGGCGCGTCGACATTTACCACGTCGGGCTGCTGTTATTGAGTCTGTTGATGAAGCGTACGCCGGAGTTCACGTACAACGAGATACTGGCCGGCATGCCGCGTCAGATCGCCGAGGGGCTTTCGTCGCCGTACGCCCCGGCCATCTCCACCGCCCTGCGCCGCCACGTCGCCACGCGCCCGCAAACGCCGCTGGAACTCTGGCGCGAAATCTCCACTGCTAGTGCGGGGCTCGCATGAACAGACTGCTGATATGCCGCCTGCTGGGTGTGATTGCCCTGTTGATCGGCGGGGCTATGACGATGAGCCTGCCCTGGGCACTGCCGATATTCGGTCAGGCCGACCGTTTCGAAGCGGCGGGGTTCTTCGGATTACTGGGGGGGATGGCCCTCTGCGGACTCGTCGGCGGGGTATTGATGTTCCTCGGGCGCAAGGCCGCCGGCAACCGGCTCTTCCGCCGCGAGGCCATCGCCGTCGTCGGCCTAGGGTGGTTGATGGCGACCCTGCTCGGGGCCTTGCCGTTCTGGTTCAGCGGCGCCTGCACCGGTTACGACGGGGACGGCAACGGCATTCGCATGGGCCCCTTCGACGGCCTGTTCGAGTCGGCGTCCGGCTTCAGCGGGACCGGGGCAACCGTCTTGACGAACGTCGAAAAACCGCAACTCATCTCGCGCGCGGTCCTCTTCTGGCGTTCGGAGACGCACTTTCTCGGCGGCCTGGGGATCATGGTGTTGTTTGTCGCCATTTTGGGGTTCGGCTCTGCCGGAAAAACGTTGTTGCTCACCGAGATGCCGGGGCCGAGCCACGAGGCGACCCATTCGCGGAGCCAGCGCGCCGCCTGGAACTTCGCAATGATCTTCATCGGGTTGACCGCCGTGCTCACCGTGCTCTTGCGGTTGCAGGGAGTCTGCCTGTTCGACTCGCTCTGCCATGCATTCGGCACGATCGCCACCGGCGGGTTTAGCACCTACAACGACAGCGTCGAGCATTTCCAAAGCGTCGGCGTCGAAATGACCATCGCGATGTTTATGATCATCGCCTGCACGAACTTCACGCTGCTCTATCTCGTGTTGCTGCGGCAGCCCGGCAAGCTTTGGAAAGACGTCGAGTTCCGTGCGTACCTGCTCATCATGTTCTCGGCGGCGGCGGTGGTGATTGTGGCGTTGCGGGTCGACGGCAACTACACGGCGTGGTGGCGTTCCGCCCGGTACGGGATCTTTCAGGTCGTTTCGATGATGACCAACACGGGGTTCGGTACGGCCGATTTCAACCGGTGGGACAGCCTCAGCCGTGCGACCCTCTTCCTGTTGATGTTTGTCGGCGGCTGTGCCGGCAGCACGAGTTGTGCCGTCAAGGTGATCCGATACGTGTTGTTCTTCAAGATCCTGGGGATCGAGATCGAGCGGATCTACCATCCCAGGGTCGTCCGGCCGGTGCGGCTGGGCGGCAAACCGCTCGAGAGCCCCGACATCCGCAAGGAGGTCGTCTTGTATTTCGGCGTGATCGTGGTCATTTTCGTGATCGGCTGGATCGCCCTGGTGGCCGTCGAGCCCGACAGCACCTGGGTCGAAGCCGGCCGGCCGGTCGGCGACAAGCTGATCGATTGCGCCAGCGCGGTCGCGGCAACGCTCAACGGCGTCGGCCCCGGCCTGGGGATCGTCGGTGAATCGGAAAACTACGCGCACTTCCATTGGGCGAGCAAGTTCATTCTCACATGGATGATGCTCCTGGGCCGGCTCGAGGTGTTTGTGCTCCTGGTGCTGTTCGTCCCGCGGTTCTGGCAAGGGCGGTAGGAAGAGGGAAGTGGGAAGTGGACAGTCGACAGAGGACAGTACACTACGAGAAAAGCCCCGGCACTGCGTGCCGGGGTTCTCAGAACGCGTTTTGAAATACAATACAGCCGGTACGATGGCCCTCCGAGGCCGTCGATTGCCAGCGGTTCGACACATGCGACGGCCTCGGAGGGCCATCGTGCATTGATTTCAAAACACGTTCTCAGATAAAACGGCGACCGGTGGCCGCGCCCGGATGCCTCCGGCGCCTTACTTGTCAAGTGTGGGACAAAACGGCTATCATAGGACATTACCGTCGGACAAGGGTTCAACCATGCCGCACAACCGATTTATTAACGGTGGGCGCGAGCAGGCGCTGGCGGCTCTGCGGGAGCAGATCACGCCGGAGGTTGAGGCCGAGTTTGCCGAGCAGCTCGAACACGCAGGGTTCCTGCGCCGGCATCTTCTCCGCCGGCGGATGGAACGCGAAATCGAACGGCGGGTCGTTGCTGAGGCGAAGAAAGCCGCCCCGCCCGATGCCTTGTATTGACCGACAAATCATGTGCGACGCCGAGAACAACAGCAACGATCAAGCCCACCGGGACCTGGTCGATATGCTTCGGCTCTGCCTGATTCCCGGCGTGGGGCCGAGAATCCGGCAAGAATTGTTGACGCGGTTCGGCTCGCCGCGGGCCGTCTTCGACGCCGGCCGGAGCGATCTGCGGGAGGTCAAGGGCGTCGGCTCGAAGCTGATCGAGAAGATCACCGCGGCCGAAGAGACCATCGACGCCGAGGCGGAAATCGCCCTGTGCCGCCAGCACGGCATCGAAATCCTCATCCACCCGGATGACGAAGAGGCCGAAAGCGACTATCCGCGGATGCTCCGCGAGATCCACGACCCGCCGGGCGTGTTGTTCATGCGCGGAAATCTGAAAACGGACGACCGGCTGGCAATTGGGATCGTCGGCACCCGCCACGCCACGCAATACGGCCGGCGGCAGGCCGAGCGGTTGGCCGCCAGCCTGGCCCGGGCGGGTTATACCATCATCAGCGGCCTTGCCCGCGGAATCGACGGCGCGGCGCAGCGCGGGGCCCTGGAAGCCGGCGGCCGAACAATCGGTGTGTTGGCCAGCGGCGTGTTGAATGTCTATCCGCCCGAGCATGAAAAACTGGCCGAGGCCGTCATCGCCAAAGGGGCACTGCTGAGCGAGTCGCCGCCGCGGGCGGAACCCCTGGCCGGGGCGTTTCCGCAACGGAACCGCCTAATCAGCGGGATGTCGCTCGGCGTGCTGGTCGTCGAGGCCCCCGAGCGGAGCGGGGCGCTGATTACCGCCCGACATGCCATGGAGCAGGGCCGCGAGGTCTTCGCCGTGCCTGGCCAAGTCGATTGCCGCGCGGCCCGCGGATGCCACCGGCTGATCCGCGACGGGGCCAAGCTGGTCGAGTCGGCCGACGACGTGCTCGAAGAGCTGGGCCCGCTGGTCGAACCCGCGCCGCGAGAGGACGGCCAGACGGTCCACCACCCGGCCGAGCTGAAGCTGAACGACCTGGAGCAGAAGGTCCTTGCGGAAATCGGCACGGAAGCAACCAGCATCGACGAGATCATCGGCAAGACCGAATTACCGGTGCAACGGGTCCTTTCGACGATCAGCGTCCTGGAGATGCGGCATCTCGTCCGCCGGCTCAGCGGGACAACGGTTGCAAGAAAGTAGTGGGGCCAACCCCTAATCCCCAGCCCCTAATCCCTACCCTGTTTCGTAGAGCAGAATCACCAAGACATCGGAGGGCGGGTAGGTGATTCGGTCCATTCCGCCGGCGCCGGTTTTGAGCGATTGGCTCTGGGGTGCGATATTGCCGGTGATCGAGACGATCTTCGCCCCATTTTCGCGAATCCAGGCGTTGATCTCGTTCTCCAGCGAGCCGATATCGCCTTCGGCGCCCTTGAAAATCTTGACTTGTTGCATGAAACGGTTCCTTTCAGCACGAGAGAATCAACTCCAGGATTACCAGAACCGCCAAGACGCCCGCGGTCCCGACGGCGGCACGGCGATCGACGTTGCCCTTGGCGGCGCCGAGCCCGAAATGCGGCCCGAGCCCATTCCAAAGATACAGTCCGGCGGGGATGGTGAAAAGCCCGAAGGCAATCAACTGCCACCGGGCGCCGCCGTTTCGAAGGATGACCCCGCCGTCGTCGAAGCCGGGTGGCAGGAAGGCCCCGATCATCAGGTAGGCCCCGTTGGCGATCAGGCAGAACCCGGCGAAAAATGCCGCAAGATAGACGTGCGATTTCGCTGCGAAACGCACGATTGCCAGAACGGCCAGCGGAATCAGGCATCCCCAGATCGGCCCGCCCCAGACGACCACCAGCGAGGGCGGGTATGGTAGCACGTCGGTTCGCGAGATTGCCAGCGGGTGCAACACGACCCGCTCGACCGTCCCGCCGGTGAGCCACGCGTGAAGGACGTGGCCCGCTTCATGCACGGCCATCATCGCCAGCCAGCAAAAGGCAAGGGTGGAGAAGATCAACAAGATTTGGAAGAATCGGTTCATGACGGCTCATGGATGCCACGGTAATCGGAATCGCTCCAACCCGCTAAGCTAAGGATCGGCGAAGAAACATAGCTGCCTGTCCGCTCCGGGCGGCTTCGCCACGCCCTCCGCTGGACAGACACCCACCCTCCGCTTGCTTACTCGTCCGCCGGACTACAGGCGACACGGAAGCCCAGGTAGTTGCTCCGGTGGGCCGGGCGGTACCTGTCGCGATCCGCCGACCGGCAGTACCTGGCGGGGTGTGACCAACTGCCGCCACGAAATACGCGGTGCGAGCCTGTGGATGGACCAGGAGGATCGGACTCAGGGGACTTCTGGTAGTAGTCGTACTCACACCAGTCCTCGCACCATTCAGATACGTTCCCATGCATGCCACAAAGTCCCCAACCGTTCGGCTTCTTCCGGCCCACGGCGTGCGGATATTGCTTACCCACCTCTTCTGCGTTCTCGCCATACCAAGCGTAATTGCCCAAGGCCAAAGAATCGTCCCCGAAGCAGTAACTGGTCGTGCTACCCGCTCGGCAAGCATATTCCCACTGGGCTTCCGTCGGCAGGCGATACGTGCGTCCCTCCTTGGCCGATAACTTTTCGCAGAACGCCACCGCATCCTCACAATTCACGTACGTCGCCGGGCAATCTTCGCCCTTCTTTACGTACGAGTTGCCAGACCACGGACGGCTCCCCATCACCGTCGCGTACTGCTCTTGCGTTACCTCAGTTACGCCTAAATAGAACGGCTTGGTCAAACGGACCCGATGCCGTGGGCGTTCTTCTTCCAAAGCATATTCGTCGTCCTTCGGGCTTCCCATCATAAACTCACCCGCCGGGATTAACACGAACTGCATCCCGATCGAGTTGGTCTGCTCCTGAAGCCGCCAGATTCTGCAATCGGGCAGCAACTCTTCCAGTTGCCATACGCCCTGTTCGGTGACCTGCGTACGGGTCAGGTACAACTGCTCTAAGTTCTCAAGCCGCTCAAAATACCTCAACCCGGCGTCGGTGACCTGCGTTCCGCTAAAGCAAACGATTTTGAGATTTCGCAACCCGGCAAGGTGTTTTGCACCGGCGTCGGTGATTCTATCGCCCGAAACGAACACCCGTTCCAGGTGCGGCATGTGGCTCAGATGCGCCATCGCGTCGTCGGAGGCGCCCGGCGACGAATCGACGGCCACGGCGTCGAGAAACATCTCGTCGCCAAAGACCCACCGCGCCCAGCCGGGCCCCGAGGGCGTATTGCCACAAGTTACGACCCAGCCAAGCTTTCGCAACGCTTCGATCGCTGCCCGCTGTTGCCTTGCACGATGGACAGGCACCACCAGCAAGCCCATCCCAATGCATGCCAGCGTTGTCAGAATAAACAGCGACCGCAGACTATACTGATACCACCGGCGTTTGAATCGGGTCGTCAGGGTTTTCGTATCAGGGTCGGCTTTGGGGGCATCTTCGCTCACGGCCGCATTCTACCACACCGCGGTGTCAAATCAACGTGGCTTCCATCAGTGGGCGAGGGCGGCAACGCTGAAGAAGTTGATGCAAGCCATCCTTTCCCGGCGGTTCACGGATCAATCCAATAGCCGCTTGACGGCCCAGAGGCACCTGGCTCGTTCGGTTATGGGCCGGGGGCAGGTGCCCCCTTCTTTATTCCTGAATCCGGCAAGTTATTTATCGGCCGCCCCTTATTGATCCCATAGCGATCTGAATCGCTCCCACCCGCTGAGGTGGCTCTCGCCGATGATACTCCACACGACAGGAGCAAACCACATGATGATGCACCAAAAGAACAGGGCCCCGTAGCGAACGACGATCAAGTCGAAGCGACTCGGCGAGGCCGGGCGCCGCAGGAGGATGACGGCGATGGCGCCCCAGTGGGCAAGGGCGGCCACGCTGAAAAAACCGAAAGTCCGCCCGCCGTCGAGGAGCAATGCCGTCAGCACGAGCAAGACGCCATCGATCCACAAGGCAACCGTTAGCGACGGGACATATTCCGCAGAAATCTTTTCCCGGGTGCTCACGGGTTTGCTCCCGTCAATCAAATGTCGACGATCAGATTCAGTCCAATAGCCGCTTGACGCTCCAGAGTAACAACAACGGTACGATGATGCACATGATGGTGACGGCGAGCCGGTGGGGTCGAATGACGGCGTACAGCACCACGGCGATGGCAACAACCACGATCATCCAGATTACCGCGGGACTTGTCGTCTTGGGCTCCTGCAATCCGGGTATCACGCTCCGCTCGACCAGGATTCCTGCCACACGGCGGCGCTTCGCCTCGCTGCGGACCGATTCGACCAGCTCTTCCGCTCCCGGGACGCCGTCCAATAAATGAGCGAGTGCTTCTGCCTTGGCGTCCTCGCGCCGATCCTGTAACAAGGCGACCATGGCCGATTGGGCGTAGAGGTTGTTCGGATCGAGTTGCAATGCCCGGCGGAGACTCGATTCGGCCTGGCGGCGATGGCGGAGCCTGTACTCGGTCAGCCCCATGGCGGCCCAGGCGGTCGACGAATTGTCATCGGCCTCGATGGCCGCCTTGGCGGCCCCCATCGCCAGTTTCGGACCGCGGCGCGAGGCCATAAACCAGGCGTAATCGGCCAGGACCTCGGGGCGGCCGCCGGAAAGCTCGATCGCCCGCTCGAATGCACGTTGCGCCATGGAGAGCCGTTCCGCCCGCCATGCCGCCAGCGCGAGCAGCCGCTGGGTGTACTCGTTGTCCTCGTCCAGCTCGACCGCCCGTCGGGCCTCTTCAAACGCCTCCTTGGCCGTCTCGCCGCTCAAGAGCGCTTGCGCCCGCATCGCCCGAACCACCGGATCATCGGGCAGCTCGGCGGCAAGCTGATCGGTAATCGCCACCGCCCGGACGTCGTCGGCACGCCGCAGGGCGTCGAGGGCTTCATCGATCAGTCGCTGGATTTCGAACGAGTCCATCGACGCTTTCCATGGCTGCAAGGCCGGGGCGGTTGCCGGCTTACGGCTGCTTCACCCGAACAAACGTCAGTTCCCGATCGGCCTTGGGGGGTTTGAACTTGAAGTGATCGTCGTCGACGAGGGTGATCTGGAGGATTTCCGGGTCCTGATCGTCGAGATTCCTCATCTCGATGGCTACGCAATTTCCTTCGACCCCGACGACTTTCCAGTTTCCGGAGCCGAGTTCGCTTCGACGGTCGCCGAGATACCAGGCGATGGTCCCCGTACCGGTATCGCGGAAGATCACCTCGAACTTGACGGCCTTTTGCAGCTTCTCCGCGGCCTGCTGAACCGCGGCTTTCAGGGGATTCGAATCATCGACCGGTTGCGGCGGCTTTTTTTCATCCACCAGCGGGTGGGCTTCCCATTTGCCGATCAGCTTGTCGGAAACCGAGGGACCGCAACCGACAAGGACCACACAACTCAACACGGCCGCACCACACAAGAGTCGTTGCATCGTGGAACTCCTTTGCTGACGACTTTTACGTCCCGCCGGGCGGGATTCCGGACCAAAAGAGAAGGGAACCTCTACAACGGGTGTATTGTAACGGCCGCCGGCTACGTGGCAACCCGTCCGGCCATGAAAAACACCGCCGCACCCGCCGCGAGAACCGCCAACCCGTTGGCCAGCAGACTCTCCCGCCACTTGACCTCCCGCCAGCACGCCTTGGTAGTCAGATAGATGATCGGCAGCATGAACAGCCGGACGTGGGGAACCATGTTGATGCCGTCGATCAGCAAGGTCTCGATCGCCCAAAAGGCCAGCGTCACCACCGCTCCGACGGCCAGGCACTTCAGCACGTCGAGCGGGAAATTCTCGAAACCGAACCCCCAGCCCAATTGCGAGCAAATCAACAGCCCGACGAACAAAACAACGGCGTAGACGAGCGCCAGCGTACCCAGGGCATGGATCAGCGGGATCGAGCGATCACCGAGTATCCTGACGCCGAACAAGAGCAGTGAAGCGGTCAAGGGGGCCATTGCTGCAATCCTTACCCAATGGTCTGCGTGCATCGAAATCCTATACGCATGGTACACATCATGCAGCTTCCGATCAAGACCTGCAACGGCTTTGGAAAATAGGGAAGGATACAGAAGCCGCGAGATTGACTCCGCAGGGCATGGCGTCCAATTCGAACCTTCGGGGACCATCCGCTGAGATTGACAACCGTCCCTTGCGAGACTATGATGGGCTCAGAAGAAAGGTTCGTTGGACCGCCGACGATACAAGGAGTTGATCTGTCCGAGTGGTACGCGAGAACCTGGGGGTGAACCGATGTCTTCTTCAGATTGCCACCAACACTACAAGAAGTGGCAAAAACGGCACGAGGACGAGAAAAAAAGAGGAAATTGGCCCACGACGCAGGATGGTTGGGTCGATCGATGGCGCGAGGCGTTGAATGTTATTGCGAACGAGGCCGACAAGTTGCGTGAAGATCGGGACATTTACAACACGTATCGCAGAATCGTGCTCAACAATCCGCGGCTTGACAAGCGCAACGAGTTTCTGGTCCTGGTCGAGGATATGTATATCAGCCATGCGTTGATCGGAATTCGGAAGTTTGACGACCGCGATCCTCAATCGCACTCAATGTACAACCTTATTGCAGAGATCATCATTCACCACGACCAAATCACAAAAAGTTGGTTTGTGGGTCAATATGACCCGGAGTTGAGGCAAAACGCTGAAAAGAACTACGATCGCGATTGGGGCAGTGGGCCGCAACCGGATAAGGAAAAGCTTCGGGATGACCTCTGTAGCCTGGTGATCAGTTGCAGCAAGATCCGGGAGATCTGCAACAAGTACATTGCCCATATCGACCGAGAGCAACCGCGTTTGGGGGTAACATACTCGGAGATTGATAAGGCCATTGATGTGATCTATGGACTATCGGAACGCTACTACCTTCTGCTCTTTGCCGAGTCACGGTCCTCGATTTCAATGCCCGCATTCACGAACATTTTCGACATTCCATGGAACCATAAAAAGGTCGGTTAAAATGCTGTCCAACCGGATGGCCGAGAAAAATCTCCGAAAACAGGAGCGTTAAAATGACCTGGCAAGATCGGATCACCGTCAACCCGGAGGTCTGCCACGGCAAGGCGTGTATCAAGGGCACTCGGATTATGGTTTCGGTGGTCCTGGACAACCTGGCAGCCGGGATGCCCCACGAACAGATCGTTGCCGACTACCCGTCATTGGTCGAGGAAGACATCCAGGCGGCCATCACCTATGCAGCCGAGTTGGCCCGTGAGCGCGTGGTACCATTGGGTCCGGAACCGGTCGGATGAAATTCAAGATCGACGAGAACCTGCTGCTTTGGTGCTGCAAGGAATCGTCCGGCTATTCGTTTCCTCTTGGCAAGGCTTCCTCAGGCGGGGGCTGCTCCGCCAAAGCGGCTTGGTATGCTCTCCACAAGTCCTCGCGGACGTACACTTGCAGGAAAACGTTCCGGCGCAGTTGCCGCTCCTGGTCCTTGTAGTAGAAATACTTGCTCGGGGCCGCGGGATCGAAAAATTTCCTCGCCAGGGCCGGTGTCAGTTCCGGCCGAATCACGATCAGCGGCGGAGTCGATTTCTTGCGCACCGCGCGGAAATAGCCGACCTGCCCAACGCCGCTGTCTTCGTGCTGCTCGAAGGGGGACGCCAGATCGCGCAGATACCACGGCAGCGGCCAGTAGTCGTCGTCGGGGGCGATCACCTCGACGTCCACAAGTCCGTCGTCCAAACGAACCGTGGCAAGCTGTTTCACGCGATCGGCGAGCAGCAACAACTCGGCCGAAGTCGGGGTGTGGACGTAGGAGGTGCTCGGATCGTTGCAGGCAACAAAGCTCGCCCGGTATCCCTGCCACGCGAGATGGCCCGTTGCGGCGATCAACAAGGCAATCACGACGCCCTTCAGAATGTAGCCGGGGACGGTGCGGACCAAGACGGCCGCGCCGATGCCGGCCAACAAGATCATGCCGTGCAGAAACCCCAGCACGCACCAGGGCGTCTTGTATGCCATGGCTGAGTAGACCACCGTCATCACCAGGGCGTAGATGCCGACGAATCGCGCCATGGCGACATTTGTCCTGCCCAGCCACTTGCCCGCAACCGTAGCGACCAGTCCCGCCACCGCCAGCACGGCGATCGACAGTTCGGTCCAGACGGGGCCGTCTTCACTCTGCCACCAGAACAGGATACGGAGGTAGTGGTACCACGGATGGTCGTGCGGGCCGGCGCTCCCCTCGCCCGATGCCCGGTGGAAGTATTGACCGTAGGCCGCCACCGAGTCGACGACGCCTTGCCAATGGCTGGAGAACGACGAGAAGAACAAAACCGAGACGGCCGCGGCGCTGAGAAACACAACGAGCCCCGCGACGCCGAGTCGCTTCAGACCGATCTGCCGTAGTTCGCGGATCGTCAACCCGGCGGCCAGCGCCATGGCAAACAACGCGATGACGCACGTCTCCTTGCTGGCGTGCATCATGCCGATGCACAGGCCAAGCGATACGAGCCAGAAACCCTGCCGGAGCCACGGCCGGCCGTGCCCTTCGCCTTCTTCCGCCAAGTCGGCGCGGACTGCCCGGACGTAGCGCCAAAGCGAGACCATCGCCCCGAACGTGAAGCAAACCAGCAGCATCTCCATGATGTAGTATCGGCTATAGAAGACCATGGCAGGCGAGACGGCGGCCAGCAGCGCGGCCCAAAAGGCGGCCCCGCGGCCCAACTCGTTGCGGATCAGCCACACCAGGCCAACCAGAATAATGCCGAAGATCGCCGGCAGCAGGCGGAGGTGGATCTCGGTGACTTCCGTCAGGTTCCGCACCCCGGACAGCCATGCGACCGGCAGCGTGAGGTAGTTCAACGCCGGGCCGTGATGTTCCCGGGGATCGTAGGTGTACTCGCCGCGTTCGAGCAGCCGGCCGAACATAACGGCCTGGTTCGCCTCGTCGCAGTGTACGAGCCGGTTATCGAGGCTCGCCAGCCGCAGCACGGCCGCGACAGCGAGGACAAGAACGAAAAAAAGCGTCAGAAACCTTCTGCAAGCAGCCCTGCTGGGGCTGCGGGAGAGAGTCTCCGACGCCTTTTCTGCCTCACGCTGCGGGCTTGCCATAGACCTCCACTTCGGTGTAGTGGTTCTTGCTGTCGATATGGCTGCCTTTGCTATAGAGGCGGATATAGCGGGCCTTGATGAAACGCCCCTTCTCGTCCTTGCAGCCGATCAGTTTGCCCTCGTTCGTTTCGACGTAGCCCATGTCGGGGCCGATTTCCAGGCCGGACGAGCCGTCGTAGTCGTTGTTAAAGACGGTCTGCGGGTCGAGGAAGTCGGGATCGTCGCTTGCCTGGACGATCACGTCGCGGTAGACGCGGGCCTCGGCATGGTTGTGCCAGACCAGCACGGCGTAGACGGTCGCCTGCCGGCCCAGGTCGATCTGGACCCACTCGGCCCCCGGCCGCAGTTCGAGATAGCCGAAGTCGGAGGCCTCCTTGTCGCCGTCGGTGACGTAGTCGACCTCGCCGGCGGGCGGGGCCGGGTCGCTGGCCGTCACCCGTTTCCGCAGCGCGAGGTTGACCGTACCCTCGGGGGCGAAAAACGGCGGGCGCGGTTTCCCCAGCGGCGGCTCGACGTTCGGTTCCTTCAGCGGCACGGGCGTTCCGCGAAACGCCGGCGCCGGCAATTCGATGTCGATCGCAACCAGGTTCACGTCGTCCGCCTCAACGGACGGAGTCGTCGACTCAACGATCTCGTCGGACGAAAGGGGCGCAGTGGTCGAGGTCCAAGACCCGGGACGCTGCTGCGGCTTCGGGCAGCCGGCCAACGTACAACCCAACGCGGCTACCAGGATAAACCACACATACCGCTGATGCTGAAAACGCTTCACCACGTATTCCTCCTTCAGGCTATTGTTCTTGGTTTTCCAATCTGCGATTGCCGGGCGCCTCGACCGGTTGAAGCGTCACAGGGCTTCCAAAGATTCCAGGACTTTCCGGGCCCGGTCACGGACCTTCCGGTTCTTGGCGCCCTTCTGCAATTTTTCCAAAGCGGTGCGGACGGCATCCTTATCGCTGCTTTTCATGCCAGCGTCCTTGTTGATCTCCGCCATCTTCTCGGCGATTTGCACGGCGGCAAGGCCGGCCGCGCCGGCCAGTTTCGGATCGTCCGTCAGCGGCATAACCAGGGCCAGCGCCTGCGCGTTGCCGATCGTGCCGAGCGCGTCAAGCAACACCTCCTTTTCCTGCGGCCGTTTGGCCAGTTTCATCGCCTCGCCGAGCAATTCCATGTTCACCGGTTTCTCGGGCTCGCCCTTTTTCTGCTCGGGAGTGGCCAGGTTCACAAATCCCCGGATTACCAGGACGGGAACAAGCGGATTCTTGGCACTTTCGAACATCTTTTTCAGGGCAGCCGTTGCCGTATCCCGGTCGTCCTTTTTCATTTTTCCGGCGATCAGCACAACGGCGAAGCGGGCTTCCTCGGCAAGCGCCGGATCGTCTGTGGCGGGCATGACCATGTCCAGCGCCTCCGGGGAATCGGCGCCGCTGAGCGCACCGATCACCAGCTTCTTTTCCTGGACCCGCTTCGCCAGGTCCATGGCCTCGCCCAGCAGCGCCAGATCCGCCGGCTTGTCCTGCCGGGGGCTTGCCAGTCGTACCAGCCCGCGGATTGCCAGAATCTGGTAACGCGGGTTTTCCTCTTTCTTGGCAATTGCCGAGAGATGTGGCACGGCGGCCGCATCCGACCAGCTCGAGAGCATCCGCACGGCCTCGTTCCGGACCGTTTCGTCGTCGTCGTTGAGGGTTGCAACGACCGTTTCGAGCGCCTTATCCCCTCCGGCCCTTGTCAGGGCGTGCAGAAGCGCGGTGCGCGACCGCACGTCGGCGCCGGTCATTCCGGCGACAATTGCATCGGCACACGCCTCGCTCCCCCGGCTGCAAACGCCCAGCAGGGCCAGTTCCGCCTTTCTGCTCTCGGCGTCGTCCTTGGCCCCTTTGAGCGTGTTTACGAGCTTCTCGGTGTCGTTCTCGTCGGCCAGGAATCTCAGGGCTTCCAGCGCGGCGATGCGGACGGTCTCCTCCGGATCCTCGGTGCTCTTCAGCACGACCGGGAGGCTTTCTTTCGCGTTGCGGCCGGCCAAGACGGCGAGTAGCCCGACGCGGACAGAGGGTTCGCCCTTCTCCATTTCGGCCAGAAGAGCCGCATTCACGTCGTCGCCGTGCAAGCGGACCATGCTTTCGCGGGCGGCCTTTTTCTCGGCGTCGGAGCCGCCGGCGGCTTTTTGGCTCAGAAGCGGCACATCGGCGGCGGCCCCCAGGGGGCCCAGCGCACGCAAGGCGGCGGTACGGACCGTCTCCGCTTCGCTTTTGAGCATGTCCAGGACTGCGGGACGGGCAACCGCATCTCCCCGATCGGCCAGGGCTTCGAGCATATCCACTTGGGCCTCCGGCGATAAGTCCGGCAGCAAGGCGGCGAACTTCCGGGTGGCCGCCTCGCCGGGTACGTCGTCGCGGATGAACTGCAATCCCACCATCCGCGTCTCGCGTTCCGCATCGCTGGCGTACGTGATAATCAACTGCACCTGGTCGTCGGCAGGCTCCTCCTGGGCCCGCAACGAGTTACCTGCAAGGCACGCCGCGCCAAGCAGGAGCAAATACGACAGGGCCCTTGTCTTCTCGATTCTCTTCAAAGAACGTCCTCCTTTATGAAACTCCTCTGCCAAGAACACGGGGTGGGCCGAGCGTAGCGAGCCCCATTACACGCCGCAAACCGGCGCGCGAGCCTCCCTTCGCTCAGCCCGCCCCAAGTTAGCTGCCCAAGACTACTTGGATGCGGCAAGCAATCCTCGCATGGCGGCCACTTTCACCTGCTTGATATCCGACTTGCTCAGCGCCGTATAGATCGCCTTCGCGTCGGCCTTCTTGCCGCCGGCCAGGAGTCGCTCGGCACACGCCAGGTAGGCATCGGCGGCGACCAGCTTGAGTTCCTTCGGGGCTTTCCCCTGGAAGGCGCCCAGCGCCTTGGCTGCCTCGGGGGTGCCGATCGAGCCCAAGGCAGCGGCCGCTGCGCCGGCGGTCTGCTTGTCGGAGTCACCGAGCAGCTTCTCCAACGCGCCGGTGCTCGCGGCGTCGCGGCGGACTCCCAGCGAGTTGATCACGCCGACTTTTAGCAGGCCTTTGACCTTCGGCAGGGCATCCTGCATGGCCTTGGCGGACTCGGGGCAGGACATCCGCTCAAGGACGTAGCGGGCCATGTGCGAGAGCTTCTCGTCGGTCAGAAGCGGTGCAACCGCCGGGACGTTGTCGGCCGTGCCGATCAGGCTCAGCTTGCGGCAGCAGTAGTCCTTGCCGCATTGTTTGGCATCGGTTCCCAGGACAGCCGCCAGGCGCTTTGCAAGGGCCTTTTGTGCCGCGGCGTCGCCGTGCGATTTTACGATTGCGTCGTCGATCGGCTTCAGGATGTTGCGATCGGCGCCCCAGTCGTAGGTCTTCAAGGCGTCAAAGGCCTTGTCCACCGCTTCGTCGGCGACCACGGGCATTGCCAGGCCCAGCAGGAGCACCGCCATCAGAAGGCTAACCATCGTTCGTCCAGACATGTCGTTCTCCTTTTCTCTTTGTTGCGTGGTGTGAGAATTGTTTTATACCAGTTTGATGGCCCCTTGGTCAACCGGGGCACTTTCGTAAAGGTTCCACGGCTCGCGCATGGGCCGCGAGGTCAGCCGGTTGGCCTGCTGGTCGCCGGGGAACACCTGCTTTGCGGGGTCCCATTTCAGCGGCCGGCCGAGCCAGTAGGCGATATTGCCGAGGTGACAGACGATGACCGAGCTGGCCCCGGCGGCCACGTCGGCAACGCATCGTTTGCGCGAGCGGACGCACTCGAGGAAATTGCCGTAATGGTTACTGCTTTCGACGAGGTGAATTTGGTCCGGCTTGATCTTCACCTTGGCGAGTTCGTCGGGCTTGGTCTTCAGCCCGCCGCGCCAGACCCAGACTTCTCCTTCGGTGCCCTTGAAGACCACCGACGCCCCTTGCTTGAGGGTTCTTCCCCACCCTCCTTGGCCGGCCTCAAGGATGACACCGTTGCCGTAGCGATACTTGAGCGGGTCCTTGGAGTTAGCCGGGGGCGGGATGATCTCGACGGGCCCGGAGCCGTCCATGTTCAGGCCCCATTGGACGATGTCGAAGTCGTGGGCGCCCCGGTCGGTCATCAGGCCGCCGGAGTAGTCCCGCCAGTGCCACCAGTGCCACAGGTCGACACAGCGGTCCTTGTTGTACGGCGCCCAGGGCGCGGGGCCGAGCCACATGTTCCAATCCAGCCCCGGCGGAACTTCCTGGCCGGCGAGGTTGCAGTGGCGCGACGTGCCGCCCGGCTCGGTGAACACGCTCTTCACCTCGCCGATATAACCGTTGCGGACCAGCTCGCACGCGAAACGGAAACGGGGATCGCTCCGCTGCTGCGTGCCGGTCTGGAACACCCGGTCGTAACGCCGGGCCGCCGCAAGGACCGCCTGTGCCTCGCGGATGGTGTACGTCAGCGGCTTTTCGCAGAAGACGTCCTTCCCGTTGCGGCAGGCCTCGATGGATATGACGGCGTGCCAGTGTTCCGGCGTGGCGTTCAGGACCGCATCGATGTCGTCGCGTGCCAGCAGTTCGCGGAAATCGTCGTAGGCTTTTCCCTTGTACTGCTTGGCGACGGCTTCGCGGCGGTCCTTGTAGACGTCGCAGGCGGCGACCACCTCGGCGCCCTGGCCGGCAAGGCCTCTCATGTCGGCTCTTCCGCGTCCGCCGCAGCCGATCTGGCCCAGGGCAATCCGTTCGCTTGCCGGGAGTTTCCCTTCTCCGCCCAAGGCCGCCGACGTAATCACATACGGAGCGGCGAGCGCAGCCGCCGCGCTCTTGAGCACATCGCGGCGCGTCGCTGTCGGATCCTTGTTCACGGCCAGGTTCTCCTTTCGTGTTTGTCCTGGTGCGTGACGGCAGTTTCACAGAGGATTACAAAGCCGCGACCGTTGGTCGCGCCCGGCACCTGCCATCATCTCGCATTGGTTGGTGGTTCTCCAAACGGTCCTTTGGCTACAATCGCCACGGCTGGCGCATCGGCCGCCACCTCATGCGGTTGGCCTCGTCGTCGCCGACGAACTCCTGCTTGGCCGCGTCCCATTTCAGCGACCGCTGCAACTTGTGGGCAATGCTGCCCAGGTGGCAGACGGCCATGGTGTTGGCCGCGTATTCGACGTCGCGGAACGGCTTCTCCCGAGTCTTCACACAATGGACGAAATCGCCGCAGATGCCGCCGGTGCCTTTGTAGCCCGGCACGGGTTTCGGCTCTTTCTTCGCATCCGATCCCACCACGTGCATGTTGCCCATGCCGGGGTGGTTGTGGTGCAGCAAGATGCCGTTCGGGAAGCGGTAGGTCAGGAATTTTTTCCCGCCTTCATTGTGATAGGTGACCTCCTCGGGCTGCATGTCGCGGACGTCGATTGCGAAGGTCGCTCCACCGAAGTGGTGGGCGCCCCAGTCGGTCATGCCGCCGCCGGAATAGTCCTCGAAGGATCGCCAGCTCTTGCCGTTGATCGAGAAGCTGCCGCTGCACCGCCAGGCGTTGTAGGGCGCCCAGGGTGCGGGCCCCAGCCACATGTCCCAGTCGAACCCCGGGGGGATCGGCTGCCCGGGCAGGTTGCACGGCCTCGAAAGCGGCCCCACGTTGACGTTGATCGACTTGATCTTGCCTTTCTGGCCGCTCCAGCAGGGATCGACCACTTTGCGGTAGTCTTGCAGCACGCGCTGACTGCCGCCGGAGACAACCCGGCTGTACTTCTTTGCGGCAGCGACCATTGCCGGGCCCTGATCCAGCGTAAGAGTCTCGGGCTTCTGGCAGAACACGTCTTTGCCGTGCCGGCACGCGTCGACGATGATGATCACATGCCAATGGTCGGGTGTGGCGATGTGCACCGCATCGATATCGTCGCGGGCTAACAGCTCGCGGAAATCGACGTAGCTTTTGCAGTCGCTATTGCCGTACCGCTTATCGGCTCGCGCCTTGGCGCCCTCGCGGGCCCCTTTCTTCACGTCGCACACGGCGACGTACTGGACGTCTTTGCGGCCCAGGAAGGCCCCGAGATCGCCGCGCCCCATATTGCCGATGCCGATGCCGCCCATCACAATCCGCTCGCTGGCGGCCGGGCGGTCGTCCGCACCCAAGGCGGCCGACGTAATCACATGGGGCGCCGCAAGCACGGCTGCCGCGCCCTTGACGAAGTCGCGGCGTGTCGTTGTTGGATCTCTATTCACGGCTGAATTCTCCTTTCGGGTTTCTCTTGGCATGTTCATGGTTTTCTGGTGGATTCGTTCGGTTCGAGGCGCTGGGGGGCCACGGGCATTCTGCCCGTGTACTGGCGAGACGCCAGTGGCACCCCGACGGCTCCGGGTCAGATCCTCCACGGTTCGCGCATCGGTCGCCACGTCATACGGTTGGCCTCGTCGTCGCCGGGAAACTCTTCCTTGGCGGGGTCCCACTTCAGCGGGCGTTTCAACTCGTAGGCGATGTTGCCGAGGTGGCACACGGTCGCCACGCGATGGGCGTACTCGACGTCGCGGAACGGCTTCTCGCGGGTCTTGAAGCAATGGAGGGCGTCACCGGGTAATCCGCCCTTGCCTTGGTAATCCCGTTCGAGCAGATGTTTCGGGGGCTCCCAGGTAAGGCCCGGCACGCTGCCCTTGGCCGCTTCGTACTTGGGCCCGCCGCCGGTGACGTACATCTCGACCCCGCAAGCGAACTTGTAGGTGAGAGCCTTGACGTCCTTGCCGTCGGGCGGGATGATCTCGGTCGGGCCGGTGAGGTCCAGGCCGAGGGCGAACATCGCGCCGCCGAACTTGTGGCCGCCCCAGTCGGTCATCATGCCGCCGGAGTAATCTCGCCAGGTGCGGAACCCCTTGCCGCCGAGCCCGTAGGCCCGCCCGCATCGGAACGCGTTGTAGGGGGCCCAGGGCGCGGGGCCGAGCCACAGGTTCCAGTCGATATCGGGCGGACAATCCTGGCCGGGCAGGTTGCAGGGCCGCGGCGGGCCGCCGGGATCACAGTAGCAAATGTGGATCTGGCCGAGTTCGCCTTTCTGAACCTTGCGGGCCAGACCACCGTAGTCGCCCAGCACCCGTTGGCTGCCGCAGGAGAAGACCCGGGCGTAGCGCCGCGCCGCCTGGACCATGGCCCGGCCCTCCTTGATCGTCAGCGAGAGCGGCTTCTCGCAGAAGACGTCCTTGCCGTGCTTCATCGCCGCAATGGTGACCAGGGCGTGCCAGTGATCCGGGGTGCCGCACACCACGGCGTCGATGTCGTCGCGCTCGACCACGTCGCGGAAGTCGTTGTAGGCAACGCAGTCGCTATTCTTGTACTTGCCGTCGACGTGGCGTTTGATTCCGTCGCGGGCGCCCCTGCGGACGTCGCAGACGGCCAGGACCTGGACTTCGGGGAAGTTCATAAAGCTGCGCAAATCGCCGCTACCGCGGCCGCCCATGCCGATGCCGGCCATGGTGATCCGCTCGCTGGCCGGCGGGCGGCCTTCCGCCCCAAGGGCCGTAGAGGTAATCACGTAGGGCGCGGCAAAGGCAGCACCAGCGCCTCGCAGAAATGTACGACGCGTAAGCGGTATTTTTGTCATCAGGAAGTTCTCCTTTCGTCCTCGTTATCGCGGATGTGCCAATGGTTGTGTGGACACGGTAACAAAATATTTCAGTTTGGTTTATTGACAGGATAACAGGGATGTCTTATTCGACAGGATTACAGGGATGAATTCAATAGGTCGCGTGATTCTTCTTTGTGCTCCTTTACCGGGTGGCAAGAGATAACAGCAGGTCGCCAAATTATTGCCTCGTATGGCAGAATGCTGCAAAATCCCAATGTTGTTTTTAGACACCTGATTCGTACTTCCTCATTCGATCCTGTAAATCCTGTTATCCTGTCAAACAATCTATTAGTCCGGTCATCCTGTCGGACTGGTTGTCTTCTTCAATGTTCTGACTTTCCGTTTGACCTCCACCTTCTGTTCACCGAAGTTCAGCAGCAGGCCGACGTCGGTTCTCGTGGCAACCAGGTAGTTGACCAATTGGACTTCGTGGGCTTTGGCCAAGGTCCGAACCGATTTCAACTCCACAATAATTCCATCTTCCACCACGAGATCGGCAAAAAACTGCCCCACCTCTTCGCCGTCGTAGTAAACAGTAATCGGCTTTTCAACTTCCGTTCTCAGGCATTCCTTGCCTAGTTCGATCACCATGCATTTTTTGTACACCGACTCCAGATATCCGAACCCCATCGCATTGTATACGTGATACGCACATCCGATGATCTTCTCGGTAATCTGCTCGTGCTGCATCGTCAAGTTATTGGGGTTATTCGACGGGATATTTGGTAATCAGTTTGCAGACAGGATAACAGGATTTACAGGATGTGTTCTGTGGGTTTCAGTTCCTATTGTCTGGTCACGAGTTCTCGTCTTTCGTTCTCCTGTACTCTTTCTCGATCCACACTCTTGAAAACCTTATTCTGTACATCCTGTCATCCCGTCAAAACATCAGCCGTCAAATCGCCAAGGCTGCCGGGGTGTCCGGGCGAGCAGCCTGTCGGCCATGGGGTCGTCGACAAACTGCTCCTTGCCGGGATTCCACTTCAGTTTGCGGTCGAGTTGGAGGCAGATGTTGGCGACCTGGCAGGCCGAGTTGGCCCGGTGTGCGCCTTCGGCCGGGGCAATGGGCTGCTTCCGCGACTTGACGCAATCGAGGAAGTTCCGAACGTGGTTGGATTGCGGATAGCCTTTTCCGAACCTCCGGTCCGCCAGTAGCGACTTGGGTTCCGTCTTGATGTTGCCGTCGTCGTCCACGTAGACCTCGCCTTCGGTGCCGACGAAGCGGACGTGCAGCGGCCACGCACCGTCCTCGAAGACCAGTTGGACTCCGTTGGCGTACCGGGCCATAACGGTGGGCCTGGGAAGCTTGGTCTCGACAAGCCCCTTGCCTTCGGCGTATCGGGCAACGGGGTCGTCGGCCAACGCGAATTCGACCGGCCCGGTATCGTCGGCATTGTTGGCCCACTGGCAGAGATCGGCGGTATGGCTTCCCCACTCGGTCAGCATTCCGCCGGCGAAGTCGCGATGGGCCATCCAGAAGCCGCGGCTGACACACTTGCGGTTGAACGGCCGCCACGGGGCGGGCCCCAGCCATAAATCCCAGTCAAGCTCCTCGGGATCGGGTTCCGGCTCGGGCGGCAGGTTAATCTCGTGATGCCCTTGTTTGAACCACTTGGCCGGCGCCTTCTCGGCATACACGGTCTTCAGCTCTCCCAGCTTTCCGCTCTGGGCCAGCTTGACGGCGAACGCAAACCTGGGCACACTCCGCCGCTGCGTGCCGCACTGAAAGATCGTGGCATAGCGGTCCATCGCATCACAGAGCGCGCGGCCCTCGGCCACCGCGACCGACATCGGTTTCTCGCAGTACATGTCCTTGCCGGCCTTGGCCGCCAGGATGGACGCCATCGTGTGCCAGTTGTCGCCGGTGGCGATCAGCACGGCGTCGATGTCGTCGCGCCCGAGCAGTTCGCGCAGATCGCGGTAGGTCTTGCAGTCCTTGTTGCCGTACCTGGAATCGACGGCCTTCTTGCCCGACTCGCGTTGTCGGCGTTGGACGTCGCAGACGGCCAGCATTTGCACGTCGTTGTTGCCCAACAGCGATCCCATGTCGCTGCGCCCTCGTCCGCCGTACCCGATGGTCCCCATTGCGATGCGTTCGCTGGCTGCGGGCTTATCAGCCGCGCCCAAGGCCGTGGACGTGATAACATAAGGCGCCGCCATCGCAGCACCCGCACTCTGGAGAAATGCGCGACGCGTGAAACTGCTTCGAGCCATGAGATGTCCTCCTCTATGGTTTTGTTTTTACGGTCTGATTATATCGCAACCCATTCGCTTGGCAAACTCCCCCCTCCTACATTTTGGTGGGCACCACCCACCCTGTTCTTTGCCTCTTCTTGTACGACGGCCTTGGAAGGGGAAGGCCGTCCTACAAGTCCTCCCTTGTGGTTTAAGCGGCGCATCCACGGTCTGGCGACCGTAGCTGCCGTTGGGGTGTGCTAAATCCTCCAGGGCTCGCGCATTGCCCGGGAACGCAAGCGGTTGGCCTCGTCGTCGTCGAATTGTTCCGTGATGGGGTCCCAGCGGAGCCGGCGCCCCAGTTCCATCGCGATGTTGCCGATGTGGGCAACCGAGCAGCAGCGGTGGCCGATCTCGGCGGGAAAATACGGATCGCGGCGGCTTTTGACACAATCGAGGAAGTTGCGGTGCTCGCCCGCCGGACACGTGAACAGGTGGATGTCGTTCGGCCCGATGGTGCTTTCCAGGATGTCATTCGAGCTGGCCTCCACCTTGGCGCGCCAACTCTTGTTCCCGACCCAGCCGTCGGTGCCCTCGAACCTCAGCCCGGTGCCGCCGCTGTCGACGCGCAACTCGACGCCGTTGGCGTACCGGTACGTCAGGTGGTACTCGTAGAACGTGTCGTAAAGTCCGGTGGCGTGCCGCTTGCCGGTTCCCTCGACCTCGATCGGCCCGGTCCGCTCGGTATCGTTGGCCCACTGGGCCGTGTCGAGCTGGTGGGCGCCCCAGTCGGTTAGTTGCCCGCCGGAATAGTCCCGCTTCCAGCGCCAGTTGAACATGTGCAGTCCGTTGCGGTACGGTTTCCATGGTGCGGGCCCCAGCCACATGTTCCAATCCAATCCCTCGGGCACGGGCTTGGGAACGGCATCGCCCGGTCTGCCGGGACCGCCCGGGAGTTGCACGAATATCTTTTGTAGCTTGCCGATCCGGCCGTTGCGGACCAACTCGGCCATGCGGTGGTAGATGGCGACCGACCGGTCTTCGGTCGAGGTTTGGTAAACGGCCCCGTATCGCTTGACCGTGTCGGCCAGGGTCCTGCCATGGGCGATGGTGAGCGTCGGTTTTTCGCAAATGACGTCCTTGCCCGCTTTGATCGCCGCAATCGACATCGGCGCGTGCCAGTGGTCGGCCGTGGAGATCATCACGGCATCGACGTCGTCGCGGGCGATCACCTCGCGCCAATCCCCGGTCATCTGGCAGGTGAAGTCGTTGCCGAAACGCCCCCGCGCGGTCTTCAACCCTGCCTCGATGCGCCGCGGGTCGACGTCGCACAAGGCAACCGGCTGGGCGTCCTTCTGGCCCAGAAACATCTTCAAGTTCCGCCCGATGCCGTGGCCGCCAAGGCCGATGAATCCCACAGTGATCCGGTCGCCGGCGGGAACCGCGCCGCCGGCGCCCAGAGCGGTTGAGGTGATGATATACGGGGCCGCAGCCAGAGTTCCCGTTGCTGTCGCCCGCTTCATGAAGTCACGCCGGCTGAAACGTCCGTCAACCGCTTGCGTCATTGGTCATCCTCCCAACCCCGGCACGCAGTGCCGGGTCTTTTGTTCACGATCTCCAAATCGTCATGGTTTTCGCGGCTATAATCTCCACGGCTCGCGATACGCGCGGGTGAGCCTACGCGAGGTTTCCGCGTCGCCGATGATTTGCTCCTTAATCGGGTCCCACCGGATCTTCCGGCCGCTGCGAATTGCAATGTCGGAAATATGGCTGATCAAGTCGCTATGTACGGCGTCGTCGATATTGCTCACCGGCGTCTGCCGGGTCCGGACACACTCGATGAAGTTTCTTTCCTGGCCGCGGCTGACGGGCAGGCGGATGTCGTTGGGCCCCAGCGGCGCGTCCCGAAGCGACTTCGGCTCGCAGTCCATCGAGGCATAGAAGACCGCGATCCATCCTTCGGTCCCGATCAGTTGGGCATAGTTCCCCAGCTTGGCCAGGCGGGGATGTTCGTCCTTCTTGACCCCGTTGGCCCAGTAGTTCATCTTCACGCCGTTGGCAAACCGGATGTGGACGTCCCAGTTGTTGACCGCATCGTTGCAGCCGGTCGGGATGACGCCCGTCCCTTCGACTTCCCAGGTGCCGGCCAGATGCGTGTCGTACGACCACACGAGCAGGTCGAGCGGATGGGCACCCCACCCGGCGATGAATCCCAACGCGTAATCGTAGACGTGGAACCAACTGCCGCCGTTGTCCGGACAACCCGAGTAGGGCCGCCAGGGCGCCGGGCCGAGCCACAGGTCGTAGTCCAGCTCCTTCGGCACCGGCTTGGTCGCCCGGGGGCCGGACCCGTGGCTGTTGGGCGATTTGACGCGAATCTCCTTGATCTCGCCGATCCGCCCGTTGCGGACAAGTTCTGCGCCCAATCGGCAGGCGGGCCTCGCGCGGGCCTCCGTGCCGTATTGAAACACCCGGTCGTAGCGCTTGACCGCCTCACGGCAGAGTTGGTCTTCCGCCACGCTCACCCCGAGCGGTTTCTCGACCGAAACATCTTTCCCGGCCTCTACCGCGGCAATCGCCATCGGCACGTGCCAATGGTCGGGCGAGCCGATCCCCACCGCGTCGATGTCGTCGCGGGCGACGATCTCGCGGAAATCGACGTATGCCTTGCAGTCGGCGTTCTTGTAGTGCTTGTCGACGGTTGCCTTGCCCTGGTCGCGGGCGTGTTTCCAGACGTCGCAGACGGCGACCACCTGGGCTTCGGGGCAAGTGAGTTCTTCGCGGATGTTCAGCCGCCCCCGCGGCCCGGTGCCGAGGTAGCCGATCACGACCCGCTCGCTGGCCGGCGGGCGCCCCTCGGCGCCTAAGGCCGTTGACGTGATAACGCAGGGCGCGGCGACAGCCCCCGCTGCGCACCCGAGAAACCGTCGCCGGTTGAACTGTTTGGTGTCTGACGGGTTCATTGGTTTGCCCTCCCTAACCCCCGGCGCGCAGTGCCGGGGCTTTCGTTTATGGTCCGCGACTACTCAGTACTCAGTACTGAGTACCGAGTACTCACCACCCACCACTAAACCCGCCATGGCTGGCGTGCCGGCCGCGATCGTGTCCGGTTCGCTTCATCGTCGCCGATGTACTCCTCTTTGACAGGGTCCCACTTCAACGGCCGCTCGAGTTCCATGCAGAGATTGGCCAGATGGCAAACGGTCGCACTGCGGTGGCCGGTTTCGGCCGGGACGTTCAGCCCCCGGCCGCTCCGCTTCCGGACACAATCGAGCCAGTTCCCCATGTGGGTGTTGCTCCGGTTGGGCGAGGCCAGGTGGATTTCGTTGGGACCGATACGCGTGGTCCGCAGCGACGCCGGTTCGGTCTGCATCCCGTCGCGGCTGACGAAGATCCAGCCCTCAGTACCCTCGAACCGTACCCCGCCGGTTTTCACCTCCTTGCCGCCGCTGCGCAACTCGACCGGTACGCCGTTGGCATATTTCATGTCCACGGCAATGTCGTAAAACGTATCGTGGATGCCGCTGGCGTTGCGTTTGCCGGTGCCGGAAATCTCGATCGGGCCCGAGTTGTCGGCATCCAGCGCCCACTGGGCAATGTCCAGGTGATGGGCCCCCCAGTTGGTCATGTCGCCGCCGGAGAAATCGGTCACGAACCGGAACTTGTAATGAACCCGGTCCTTGTGGTACGGCGAGTACGGGGCCTGGCCGAGCCACATGTCGAAGTCCATTTCCGGCGGGACCGCCTGCGGCCGCCAAGGATTGTTGTTCCCCGCCCTGGCGTAGATCGTCACCCGGATCTTCTTCAACTCGCCGATCCGCCCGTTGCGGACCATCTCGCACGCCCGGGTGAAATACGGGTACTCCGGCGAGCGCTGCTGGCTCCCGACTTGCAGGATGGTACGGTATTGCCGCACGGCGTCGGCCAGTTGCCGGCCCTCGCTGATGTAGAGCGACAGCGGCTTCTCGACGTAGACCGCCTTACCGGCCTTCGCCGCGGCCATGGCAATCGGCACGTGCCAATGGTCCGGTACGGCGATGACCACGCCATCGATGTCGTCGCGTACCAGGATGTCGCGGAAGTCTTTGTGCATGGCACAGGCCTTGCTTCCCGTCAACGCGTCGATCTTTGCCTTGGCCGCCGCACAGTGTTTGTCGTCAACGTCGCATACGGCCAGCACGCGGTCCCCGCCGGCGATGATCTGCTGGCCCCGCCCGCCGGAGCCGATCAGCGCCGTGTTGATTCGCTTACTCGGCGCGGCGGCAAAGACGTTCGAGGGGATGACATAGGGTGCCGCCACGGCGGCGGATGCACTCGCCAGAAACCGGCGGCGCGTCGAGCGGGTTGACTCGTTCATGGCGTGCCTCCTTAATCAGAGCAGTTATATCGCGCGGCCAAGCCCTGCCGCTTGCGGCTTCGCACCGCGATCCTACAGGGCGTCCAGCGCCTTCTCGGCTTGGTCCTTGACGTATTTCTCGCTTGGGTCTTTTCGGCTTTCGCGCAGGTAGTTGTATATCTTCTTGGCCGCGTCCATCTTGCCGTCGGCAGCGAGCTTTTCGGCCAGCACGAGGCAGTTCTTGGTAGCCTGGATTCTTTCCCAGCCGGGTTCGGCGCCGGCCGCTTCGATCAGGTCGTCGACGGCCGCGGCATCGCCGATCTTGGCCAGGCCCGCCCCGGCGGCTATCCGGACCTCGCGGTCGGTGTCCTTCAGCGCCTCCTTGAACGCCTTGGCCGATCCGGCGTCGGCCAGTGCGGCCAGGCCGTCGATAATGTTCAAGCGGCATTTGCCCTTGGCCTTCGGCAGGGCCTCGCGGAGTTGCTTGATGGCTTCTTCGCCCCCAATGCCGGCCAAGGCCATGGCGGCGGGCTCGACCAAGTCTTCGTTCAACAGGAGTTTCCCCAGGGCCGGGGCGGCCTCTTTGCGGCCCGCCCATTGCAACTCCTGGCACAAGTAGCCCTTGTTGAACGTGGACAAATCGTCGTTGTCGAGTTGTGAAGCCAGCGTTTCGCACAACTCTTTTCGACCCTCGCCCTCGGTAACCAGCGTGTAGTTTGCCACGCAGTGCAGGGCGTAGTGCGGCTTGACGTTTTCCGCCGCGCCGGGCTCGCCGAGCATTTCGACCAGGCCCAGCACGTTTTCGCGGCCGCCCTTGTGGATTTCGGCAACGGCCTTTTCGATCTTGTCCTTATTGATGTCCTTGCAATACATACCCCGGTCGTCGGGATTCGGCATCTGATCGACCAAGGCCCTGAGTTTTTCGGATACTGCCATGGTTTATGTTCCCTTCGTGTTCTTGGTTTCGATTACAGGCGCCACGGGGCACGCATCGGCTGGTTGACCAGGCGGTTGGCCTCGTCGTCGCCGACGACCTGCTCGGTGTCGGGGTCGAAGTTGATCTTGCGCCCGCACCGGAATGCTACGTTTGCCAGGTGGTAGATCATGGCCACGTGGTGCGACCGCTCGGCGTTGGCGGCGGCCGGTCTCCGCGTTCGGATCGCTTCCGGGAACTTGGGCTCCGGTGGCATGTCGGGCATCTCGTCTATCTTCTTCCGATCTTCCTCGCTGAGCATCTTCAGCAGGTCGCCCTCGCTCAGGTTCCTCTGCGGCAGGCGATCGTACTTGTCGCCCCACTCGCCGCTTACAAGCACCACGGTGAAGCCGTCGCCGTATTTCAATTCGGCCCAGCCCCACATGCCCGACGCCTCGGGGTGCATCGGCGGGGCGTGGGGGGTAATCTCGACCGGGGCGCTGATATCGCGGCCGTACTGGTAGGCGGGCCCGTGCAGTTGGTGGTGGGCCATGTCGCCCAGGCCGCCGCCTTCGTAGTCCCAGTAGCCGCGGTGGCTGCCGCCGAAGCGGTGCTTTTGAAAAGGCCGCAACGGGGCCGGACCGCAGTAGAGGTTCCAGTCCAGGTTGTCGGGCACCGGTTCCACTTTGTATTCAACTTTGCCGCTCCACTGCTTCACCTTCTTGCCGCCGACCTGGACGAAGACCGAGTCGCAGTTCTTCAGCAGGCCGCTCTCGAAGATCTTGCGGACCGTGTTGGCGCGGTAGGGCCCCTTGTTCTCGATCTGGAAGACGCGGCCGAACCGCTTCTCGGCGTCGGCCACCGCGCGGCCCTCGGCGATGAACCGGCACATCGGCTTCTCGCACACCACGTCCTTGCCCGCCTCCATGGCAGCGATGGAAATCAACGCGTGCCAGCCGGGGTGGGTGGCCACCGCAACCACGTCGATGTCTTTCCGTTCGAGCACCCGGCGGAAGTCGACGTAGAACTTATCGTTGTCGCAGCGGTCCTTGTACTTCACGTCGCAAGAGGCCAGCCGGCGGACATTGGGGCCAAGGCACCCAAACGTTCCGCCCCCGCGGCCGCCGCAGCCGATCAGCGCACCGCCGAAGGATTCGCTGGGGGGCGCCTCGCCCTTGCCCAAAACATTGCGCGGGACAATCGTCGCCGCCGCGATTCCCGCCGCCGATGTCTGTATAAAACATCGGCGGCTCAATCCGTCTTTCGACTTCTTCATGAGTGTGTCTCCTAACAGGTTGACCTGGCCGCCGTGCTGCCGCACGGCGGCTTGCTGACGATCTCGACAACCGTCACCAGTAGGGCGCCAATCATCTCGGCCGGGTCGAGGGGGAGTTCGCACTCCTAAAGGTTTGGCGTAGTTGGGTGTGATTTGGCGTGATTTAGTAATCTTGACAACTGGATTCTCCGGGGATCCCGGCCAGATCCTTCTCGGCGTCTATCTTTGTTGTAGCCACTGCAAACCAACTTCTCAAGGCATTCAACTGCAAATCGGAAAAAGATTCCTCTCATGGGGGGACAGTTGCCACAACGGTGCTTTTTCCATTCAAATCCCCGATTGTGCAGTGCATAAATCTGCGACCGGTGGTCACGCCGGAGGTGCGAAGTGCGAAGCCGCAAGCGGCTGGATATTCCCAAACGTTGCAAACGCAAACTTGTAGGACGGATTGTCAATCCGTCCAGTGGACGCCTAAATCTGTTCCAAGATGGTTGCCAGAGGAGGACACCAGGGGTAAAGTTCAGACCATTCGCCCAAAACGACGATCCACCCACTCTGGACGGATTGACAATCCGTCCTACAATTCCTTTTCTGCAACTGGCGGGTATTCCTTGACAGACGCGGCCGAAAAAGTAAGCTGAATGTCCAGATCACGCCGTTTGTCGGGTTGCCCGGATCGGACCCAAACAACACAACGTCCTCACCAAGAGCGAACAGATGAAGAGCACGGCTGTCCTCATCCTTTTGAGTGCAATTGCCGCCGCACGATCGAGTTTCGCCAGGCGCGGCAACCCGGGCGTCGAATCAGCGATCGGCGCTCTGCAATCCGGCAACAGGCTGGTGCGTTGTCGGGATCGGACGGAAGGCGGTTTTCAGCGATACATCCACCTTGGCGTGCTGGGTCGCAATCTTCACGTGCTCGGCAAAATCGTGCTCGCCCGCGAGGACGCCGACTGCCTCGCCGCACAATCGCGGCGTCGAAAAGCGGCGGCTTGAACGATTGTCCGCCGCGTCCCTTCCTCGGAGCAACTACTTTCGGTGCCGCCGCTGCGCACCGACACGCTCCTGCCAGGCAGATCGTCCCAACAACGCCAAGAATTCTGGGCAATCGCGGGCGTTTCCCTCAATCTTCAGCCCGTTCCGATCAAGCTTTCATCCGCTTCTTGACGCCAAATCAGCCTTTTTCGGACAGACGCCAGCACCTCATTGCAATTCAATTTGTGGGTAGAGTCGCTTGAGTTTGACTCGGGCGTTGTCGCGACTGCCCGTAGCAGCTCACGTCGCCATAGCCCAGGTCGTCGGCGAGAATGAAGACAAGGTTGGGCTTGCCGGGGAGCTTGGATCCATCCTGAGCGAAACAGTGCCAAGAAGCTGCAAGTATGACGTTTAACGCAAGAAGCATGCGCTGTGTGGATTTCAATATATCGGGATATCCTTTTCTAGATTTTCCATCGTTCATTTTCTATTTTCCGGAGGGATACTTTTCCACCCATGTTCTGCCGGAAGATGCATTCAAGGGGCTGGCTGCGGTCCGGGTAATTTCTTAACGTAGACAAAGTAGCCAGCTCTCTGGGTCCCGTCATTATCGATGAACCAGGCATGCAGATCTGCCGGTCCCTGATCCAAGGTTACCTGAAACAGAACTGACGGTTGATCCAGATCAATCTTCTTGCTGATATCATGCTGCTGGATTTTTACCCGGGCACTGGCGGGGGATATCGGCACGGCATCTTTTCTGAATTTGTGCATCGGAACACGCCCCCCCCAAGCCCTTGTAATCCCCAATGGCCCGATCTACTCCAATCGGCCATCGACGTAATTCGACTTCGTATGGCCCAGGTTGCTCCACATACACGCTCCATTTACCAGCCGCAACATATGCATTAACAACGCTGTCCTGTGACCAGGATATCCGGCCACCCTGGATAGGAGTAAGATTCATGTGCGTCAGCGCCGTGACCTTCTGCTTCGGGTTCCCCAACCTTATGCGTGGCACTCGCTGGGTATCCGGCTGGATTTCCTGCCAGTATTCTTCATAGGCTTCCTTGAGCTCACTGACGATCCCCGGGTGACTTGCGGCCAGATCATTTTTCTGACCGGGGTCAGCCTGCACATCATACAGCTCATCTTCCACCAGTCTCCATTGCTTCTTGCATACTGCCGTACGTCCCCATTTGGGGGCTGTTACATGATATCCGCCCTTTACGCTCTGCGTCGTCTGAGCGATGTACACACGGTTGTCATCCCAGGCGGTCGGGTCATTACGGAGTAAAGGGGCCAGACTCCGCCCATCAAAAGAAATCGGGGTCTCGGTGTTGAGTCCGCATAAATCGACCAGGGTCGGAAGGATGTCCACATGTGCCGACAGCGCCCGGACCTTGTGTTCTGACTGAACGTTGCCCCCTGGCCAGCGGATAAAGAGGGGAACCCGGTGACCCCCTTCATAGGGACTGCCTTTGCGTCCTCGCATGCCCGCGTTGTATCCGGTACTCACAGTGCCATTATCCGTAAGGAAAATGACAATGGTATTCTTGTCGAGGTCCTCATCCTCCAGGCATCTCAATACCCTCCCCACCTGCTCGTCTATTTTATCGATGCAACCATAGAACATCGACATATCCGTATGACTGTAGGGAACGACCTCCTGCTTCTTCGCACGGCCACCGTTATGGGGCCTGCTGTATTTTGCCGGGACATTCCAAGGCCTGTGGGGGATGTTGGGCGCAAGATAAACAAAGAAAGGTTCGTCTTTGTGCTGTTCGATGAAATTCAATGCATGATCCACGAAAACATCGATACCGTATCCTTTGGTTTTCACCGGTTTCCCATTCAGAAAATAGGTGTCGTCAAACCGGTCGTTGTCCCAGTAGTCATCACTGGCACCCATTCCGCCGTTGCCAAGCATCAATGAGGTATCAAAGCCCCTGTAATGAGGTGCGAACGGATAGTTTATGCCAAGGTGCCACTTCCCGAAATGTCCGGTAGCATAGCCGTTAGACTTGAATATATCGGCCATGGTAACTTCTTCTTCCGCCATCAGGTTCCTACCCCCATAGGTATGCCACGCACAGGTCCTCCGGGCATCACGTCCGGTCATTAAGGACGCCCGGGTGGGTGTACAATACGGGGAAACATGAAAATCCGTGAAATGAACGCCCTGGGCACACAGCTTGTCCAGATTCGGAGTCTTTAGCACAGGATTCCCAGTGCATGAAAGGTCCCCGTAGCCCTGGTCATCGGTCATGATGACGATGACGTTGGGTGGCTCCTTAGCCAGCCCTGTAGAGGCTGCAAAAATGACGCTTAACACAAGAAGCATGCGCTGCATAGCTTTCAACATATCGGGATCTCCGCTTGCATTCATACTACCAGTTATCCAATGCCATCTTCTGCTTACCGCTTCCGATCAGGATGGCCTTTGACTTCGCTGCTGTCTTCGGATCCTTCAAGACCTGATCCAGTTCCAGCAAAGCATACAGCAGATATCCCACACCATCCATGGCCTCATAGTACGGCTTGGCGGGATGTCCGCGGAAGAGACCCTTGTGGTAGAGTTTCTCGATGGCCGTATTGGCCATCGAGCGAGCGTCGTCCAGGTGTTGACGGTCGCCGGTGAGAATATAGAGGTGCAGCAGAAAGGAGATGGTGCGACCGTACTTTCCCGCGTAGGTCCCTTTTCGACCTGGCTCGTTGGAGTAGTCGTCGTACCACGTGTTGGCGGCTTCTGGCGTCCCCGGCGGCGTTTTCTTGATCCATGCCGCAAAGCGCTTCGCCGTTGTCAAGAAGACCGGTTCCTCGGTCAGTTCGTAGGCGTAAGCATACGCTTGGGCCGTGTAAATGGCATACTGATAACCCGCAGCATAAGGCTCCCAGAGATCCAGGTGTCCGCGTGGTTCGTACTGGCCGTACCCGCCCTTTACTCTAGGCCCCGGGATCGGTGTGCCGTCCATCTTGAGCGCACCCCAGAACTTCCCTGCCTTTTCGTCATACCCGAGCTTTGCGTACGCCTTCAGATAGGCAACGGCCTGGTCGCGGAAACTCTTCTCCTTCGTCATTTCGTAGGCCGTGAGCAAAGAGTGACAATACAGTCCCGTGTTGGCGGTGACGAAGCTGCCTCCGTCGAATCGTCCCCTCCCGGCATTCGGTCGTTCGGGCAGCAGATTGGTTTTGGAATCCCTTCGTTCCCAGTAGTAATCCGCAACCAGTTTCGCCCGGTCGAGCCACTGCTGATCTTTCGTTTGAGAATACATAAAAACGAAAGCCTCGATGAATGCACCGGCAACCGGGTCTCGATCGCCGGGGCCGACCAGCCCGAGTACAACGGCTGGGTCCAGATCACCGGCGTTATCGACGCCGACACGTTTACCTACACGGTCTCCGACTCGGCCGCCGCCACCGCCACCGGCGACGACATCCGGGTCCACCTGCTGGGCGACGATCAGGTCAAAACGACCTACGACCGCCGGGGCCGGACGGTTACCGCGACCGACCAGCGGGGCGTCGAGCACACCTTCACGTTCGACTCCGCCGGGCGGCTCTCCGACGATACGGTCACCGACCTCGGCTCGAGCGGCATCGTCGACGACGCCGTCCGGGCCATCGTCACCACGTACGACGACATCGGCCGGCTCGAAACCGTCACCAGCTACGACCACCCGACCACCCGGGAAAACGGAAACATCGTCAACCAGGTCCAATACACCTACGGCGGCTGGGGCAACCTCATCCAGGAACACCAGGAACACGACGGCGTGGTCGATAACGACACGCTCCACGTTGATTACACCTACGCCGACGGGGCGTCCGGCGGCGTGGCCAAGTATGTGCGGCTCGACAAGCTGATCTATCCTAACTCGGCCGATCCTCCCAACGGCCGCGAGGTCAATTACGATTACGGGACGGCCGGCGGAACCGACGACGTCATGTCCCGATTGGCGGCGATCAAGGACGACGGCGGCACGCCCGTCCTGGCCTCCTACGAATACCTCGGCGCCGGCACCGTCGTTGAAGAGAACTACGAACAGCCCGATGTCAAGCTCGATTACACGGGCACCAGCCACTCGTACAGCGGTTTCGACCGTTTCGGGCGCGTCGTCGATCATCTCTGGCGCGACTACGGCGCCAGCGCCGACGCCGACCGCTTCCTCTACGGCTACGACCGCGCGAGCAACCGCACATGGAAGGAGAACGACGTAGCAGCCAACCTCGGCACGCCGATTCACCTCGACGAGCTGTACGATTACGATGATGTCTATCAATTGATAGCCGCCGACCGCGGCGACCTTAACTCTGGAAAAAATGGCTTTGAGGCCGAAACCGAGAAGTTCGCTCAGGATTGGACGCTCGAAGCGACGGGCAACTGGAAAGGATTCAATGAAGACAACGACGGCAACGGCACCAACGAACTCGAACAGACCCGTGCTCACAACAAGGCCAACGAAACCGGCACCATCAGCGAAGGCCAGGGGCAAACTGCGTGGGCTGATCCGGTTCACGATGCCGCCGGCAACATGACTACGATGCCGAAGCCGAGCGACCTGGCCAACAGTATTTCGGCCAAGTACGACGCATGGAACCGGCTGGTGGAGGTCAAGGACGGCATTCACGTCGTCGCGGAGTTCGAGTATGACGGGACGGGCCGGCGGGTGTTGAAGATCTACGATTCCCAAAGCCCCGGCAGCCCCAACGGCGTGGACGCCTGCGAGCATTACCTGCACAGCGGCCAACAAGTGATCGAAACCCGCCAGGACGATCTTGAGGGCGGCGAAGCGCCGGTCGCCGATTCGATCCAGCCCACGTACCAAAACGTCTGGAGCCCGCGCTACATCGATTCGCTCATTCTCCGCGACGAGAACACCGATAGCGATGGACTGTGTGATGATGCTCGTGTCTTCTACCTCGCCGACGCGAATTACAACGTCACCGCGTTGGTCGATACCAATGGCGACGTTCTTGAGCGCTACCTCTACACCCCCTACGGCGTAGTCACCATTCTCGACGCCGATTTTACCGACGACGCCGACGGCGTTTCCGACTACGACAACACCACGCTCTACACCGGCCGCGAGTACGACCCAGAAACCGGTCTTTACTACTACCGGGCAAGGTACTATCATGCAGAGTTAGGAAAGTTCATCGGCCGAGACCCGATCGTGTATAGGGCGGCGGATGTGAATTTGTACCGGTATGTGGGGAATGATCCAACGAGTACCTTTGACCCAAGCGGAACAGCGCCCGTAAACTGCGCTGCGAAATTCAGGGAGTGTCTCGGATGGTGTGGTGAGGTAATAGAACAATGTCGTTTTCGCGCCCATTTAGTATGTTTGTCGGCTGGCGCAATTTTGGTTCGTAACAATCCTGCAGCAGCGGAAACATTTGCGATATGGCTTGCGGGATGCGAAGCGATATTCTTCGCGGGATGCGAAGCGGACGACAGAGTCAGAGTAAATTGTTGTCAAGCCGCATTCAAATGCTGCCAGCAAAACAAGAAATGGCCCGGCTTCTTCTGGCGGTTAGCACACGGGTGTCCAATTGGGATAGAAATATGAAGCTGGCCCTGCGTATTGCATTATTCGTTGTGATGCTGTGGCTTGCCCCGGCATGCGTGCTGGCGACTGCTACCGTCGTCAGGGGATACTGCGGAGAGGCATGTGCGACGTTTACCTGTGCACTCCTGGTGGCCGCCTGGGGGTTCGTGTGCGAGTTTCTTATTGCCGGACGTCCCAGGTGGTTCCTGGCTGCAGTTCTTTTCGTCTGGGTGGTCGTACGCTACGCGATATGGATCGTCGTGAGCTTTATTGCAGATTTGGGACCAGTTGGGTTTCCTGGGCTTGGCCCAAATGTACTCATCGAAATCATCATTAGTGTTGTGGCTGGGGTGCTAGCCTTTTGCATTGTTAGTTCAGTCCGGTACGACTCACATCCCCAGCAAGGTAAAGCGAAAGTCCACCCTTCCCAGCATCCCGAACAAGACGAGGACGAGCAAAGAAAAGGTGACCGCCACCAAATCTGATAACGGGGAAGGGAAGGAGTCGAAATGGGGACGCAGCTAGTTTTTTGCGTTTGAATTCCCCTTTCGCGATGGCTGAAAGGGTCCACGTTGCCCAAGCCGAGCGACTTGGAGGACAGCATTTCGGCCAAGTACGATGCCTGGAACCGGCTCGTGGAGGTCAAGGACGGCATTCACGTCGTCGCCGAGTTCGAGTATGACGGCACGGGCCGGCGGGTGTTGAAGGCGTTCGATTCCCAGTCGCCCGGCTCACCGAACGGCATTGACACCTACCAGCACATCTTCCTCGCTGGTCAGCAGGTAATCGAGACCCGTGAGACTGCCAGTTCAACCGCCCAGCCGGAAACCATCCAACCCAAGTACCAGAACGTTTGGAGTCCTCGTTACATCGACAGTCTCATCTTCCGCGACGAGAACACCGATAGCAATTGGCTGTGTGACGACGCTCGTGTCTTCTACCTGGCCGATGCCAACTACAACGTCACGGCGTTGGTCGCCACCAATGGCGACGTTCTCGAACGCTACCTCTACACCCCCTACGGCGTCGTCACCGTTCTCGACGCCGATTTCACCGACGACGCCGACGGTGTTTCCGATTACGACAACACAACGCTATACACCGGCCGCGAGTATAACCCCGAAACTGGTATTTACTACTACCGGGCGAGGTACTATCATGCGGAGTTGGGCAGGTTTGTGGGCCGGGACCCGATTGAGGATGTGAATTTGTACCGATATGTCCGTAGCGGACCAACCGCGAGACTAGATCCAACTGGTTTGAGGGACGTAGTAGAGTTTCTAGCCCAGTCCTTCGGTCGGATTGCCCGGGGGGAGGAGAAAACGTTCCTTGAGCTAAGGCAGTGCGATACTCCTCCGTGCGGCACATGGGGGCAACCGAGCATCAGTGGTGAAGGAAGCTATTCGCGAAGCCCTGGCCGGCATGTCAATATCAGTTCTACTGTGACTATAACAAACACGAGAGAAGGATCATGGGCGTGCAACGCAATTGAAGAAGGAACGCATTCTTCAAAGAACGCAGGTGCTCTTCAGATAGGAGTACGTCATCTCGACCCGGGTATTTACCGAGTGCTTTGGATGTGGGAGTACTCAATTCGGGCTCAACACAGACCTAATGCCATCCTTGACGACGGCGGTTCCGCAAACGTTCGGGCGGAGGTGTTTGCTGCGCCGGACGACAACAATCCAGAAGGACGGGATATATTGCCCGCTGTGCTGGACAACAACAATCCATTCCGCGGGTCTGTCTGGTCCATATTCGGCGAGTTGTGTATCAAACCCTGGATCGACTGGTACGAGCTGTCGCACCCAGACAGAGGTGCGAGTTTTGTAGGTATATTGGGAACCGATCCCTTTGACTCAGCGCAAGTTCACCAGGCAGGCGTCGAATCGTCCGTGGTCACGATTCAGAGCTGTTACGAATACAAGGTGATTGCGAACTACGAGCCGACTCTTAATGCCCGAGTAGCTCGTGGAGCTAATTCGATGGCAAGTGGTCGTCTGGCGATCCAAAGCATAACGCGAATTGGAAACCTTTCTAAGTGATGTCCCGGGCTTCCGTTGGACACCTTCGAATCTGTGACATCTTTCCCTTGAAGCAAGTTTCCGTTATTCCTCGGATGTGAAATGCGACGACTCCAGTTTTCTCTCAGAAGCTTACTCTTGTTTGTGACTGTCGTTGCCGTATGCTTGGGGGTCGGAAAAATGCTATTCACTTATCTCGCGACTTCTGCTCAAGATCGGGCAAGAAGTGGCAAGAGTGGGGCGAACTTGACCAGTATTTACGGCGCGCTGGAACATTACCATTATAAGCATGGATGTTATCCGCCAGCTTTTATTCCCGATAAGGAAGGAAAGCCGATGCACAGTTGGAGAGTCTTGCTCCTGCCGTACCTTGGCAGGGACGATTTATGGGCACGATACGATTTCTCCGAGCCATGGAACGGTCCAAATAACATAAAGCTGGCCAAGGAGATGCCAGAGTCCTATTGGTCGCCTTTTGAGGAGAGAGATTGCGGATGCACATCCTATCTTGCGGTCACCGGTGAAGAGGCTGCATGGCCTGGACCAGTCTCAAGGAGCAAGTGTACGTTTCCGCTACCCCGGCCGACGGTACTTGTGGTTGATGTGTCTGATTCAGGGATATGTTGGCTGGAACCACGTGATTTGCCCCTTGAAGAGGCACTTCGAGCCCTCGATGATTCAAGCAACGGGCTCAAGCTTCGCCGCAGCCGCACAGGACATTTTCAGTTCGCGAGTACGCGCTATGTGCGTCCTAAAGAGGATATGTCTGCGGAGGAATGGAGGTCTCTACTTTTCTGCAGACCGATAGGGCAAGCGGCTCAAGGAATCTCGCCAAACAAGAACGCAGGAGACCGCAGCCGGCCAGACGAGAAAGATAACGGAGTGAAAAAGGAGTGAAAAAGGGGTCAAGTGAAGAGTGAAAAAGGGGTCAGAACTATTTTTCTGACTCAAAAATCGTTCTGACCCCTTTTTCATTTTTCACTTTTTCACTTGCTCGACTCTCTACACCGGCCGCGAGTACGACCCCGAAACTGGCCTTTACTACTACCGGGCACGATACTATCATGCAGAGTTAGGAAAGTTCATCGGCCGGGATCCGATTGAGTATCTCGCGGCGGATGTGAATCTGTATCGGTGTGTGCGAAATCACCCGACGAGCCGAACAGATCCCTCTGGCCGGGGACCGTTGGATTATCTTGGTGCGACTGATCCTGCTGCCATGGGGAGGTGGCGTAGCGAACTTTTCTACAGTGCAAACCCGCCCCGTCCGGAAGAGTTTGAGAGCTACGAACGATGGAGGAATGAAGCCGACAAATTCAAGTGGAGGCTCATCGAGCTTGTACAGAAAAGGGGTTGTTCTTGCAGGGATATATACAAGAATGTCTACATGCCATGGGAACAGAGAGCCGAGTTCTTATTCGCACAAAAAGCTGCGCGTCGTGCAGCACTCCTAGAGCAGATTTTTGGACCGACGATGCAGCAGCCGGTTCCACGTCCCGCCCAAAACCCGCTCGGATGGATCGAAGGCGCAAAGCTATCGATGTGGATCCCCGCAGCCTCTGCGGGGCGATGGCTGACTTACGTCCTCGGCGGTCGGCTCATTCCAGGCACAGCGAATTACTGGAAGGCTCGCGACATAGAACTTGAGAATGCCTATGCAAGAATGAACATTTGGGGCTGGGAAAGAGGAGCCATCGAGACCGCCACTGGTATCTGGTCTGGTCTTTGGGTCAAGTCGATGGCGTCCTGGGCAATGGAAGCATTGTCCGGACCTGGGCCGTCAGAATCCCCGTTTGGGCCGTCAGAATCCCCGTCTTGCGCTGATTGGTGGGCTGAGGATGAGGTCATGGGCTCCTGGAAAGACTGGAGCCCAGGTCATTGGGAGAACATTCCTGGCTCACCACATTACGACCCACTACTTTCGCCGCCACCACCGCCGCCATCGCCACCTTCGGGCCCAATGCCCGAGATACCCCCTTGGTGGCTCGAATAACCTTTGGGAGAAAGTCGAAAATGGACTCACAGTTCATCGGCATTGAGGCAGAAGAAGCAAGGAGGTTTTGCCAATTGTTGGCTTTGAGTGGGCTTGTTTCACCTGACGATCTCGCTTCACTGCTTCGACAATATTGCCATGTCAATCCCGAACCATCCTCGCAGTCTGCGAGTAGCCTCTCGTGCTTCCTAATCTCCAGGGGAGTTATCACTGCGTGGCAAGCAGAGAAACTACGAGACGGAAGGTACAAGGGTTTCTTTGTTGACAATTATCTCGTACTTGAACGCGTCGCGATCTACAAGAAACACACAAGATTCGCGGCTCTGGACACCACAACAAACCGCCGCGTTCTGCTTGCAATGCGGCCGCCCGATTTTCGAGCAGGTCACCGTAAACCGGAATACCATGTATTGGACGAACCATGTCCAGATTCCAAGTACCCGGGAGATGCTGACCAACAAGACGAGGGAAACAACGAGTAAACATAGGGCAAATAAACGGGACGGCATTCACGTCGTCGCCGAGTTCGAGTATGACGGCACCGGCCGGAGAATCTTGAAGGCGTTCGATTCGGACAGTCCGGGCAGCCCTGATGGGATTGACACCTATCAGCATATCTTCCTCGACGGTCAGCAGGTAATCGAGACCCGTGAGACTGCCAGTTCAACTGCCGAGCCCGAAAACGTCCAGCCCACGTACCAAAATGTCTGGAGCCCGCGTTACATCGACTCGCTCATTCTGCGCGACGCGGACGAACAGCGCGTCTTCTACCTGGCTGTGCCGGTCCAGCGAACCTGACATCCCCAGGAAGACGGGCACGAAAGCACCTAAAAAGCGGTAGAAAACAAGACAATCAGCTCATCGCCGGAACGGCGTTGGGCACCTGTTCCTTGACAATTCGGTTAAGAGACACGCCGTCACAACGACGAGCGCGCACGCGTAGCGCAGCGATCGCAGAACGCGGCCTATGCCGCACGCTTCAACGTCACGATTGGAAGATGCCTTCGACCCGCGTGGTACGTGACCTGAAGTTCGAGCCGAACGCCAGGCTTCCCCTTCACGGGCACACGCGGCGCGGCGCACGGCGAACCACGTGGCCAACGTGCCCGCGGTTCAAAGCGTGGATGGCGGCACTTGGGATGGCGTTTGTGGTACGCTTCGTTCGGCGTCCTTCCGTCCAGAAACGTATGCGGCCTGTGTTCGTTGAACCATTCGACGAACCAATCCAACTCCGCCCGAAAATCCCGGCGTCGCGCGGACACTTGGATCACGCGGGTGCATTCGTCTTTGATGCATCGGATCAGCCGTTCAACGACAGCGAGGCTGCCGTACTTTCCCACGGCGCCGAAACGCGGCTTGATGTCCTTGTGTTTGCACCAGGTCCGATACATGTCGCACTCAAACTGTTTGCCCTTGTCGTTGATGATGTACTTGGGCTTGGCACCGTTCTTCTGGATCGTCCGGTCCAGGAATTCCTGAACGGCCTTGGAGGTAGGCTGCTTTCGGAAGATCATGAACCCCATGATGCGTCGGGAAAAATGGTCTACGACAAATCCCAGCCACCAGCAAAACGGCCACCGCTGCAGAAACGCGTTCGGCGGCCACGGCACCCAAAACCCGCCGAGGAGAGGTACGACCGTCAGATCGACACCCCAGACGTGATTGGGATAGTTGGCCTTGACGGACCGTGCGGTAGGTTCTTCGTCCTCGGAAGCAACATCATTGACGGCCACGGCGGGCGGCGGCACGGGTTGTTCCTTCAGGATTCGCCCAACGGTTGTCTTGCCCAGGTGGAGACCGGCCCGACACAGCATCCGGGCGATCTTGATCTTGCCCATGCTGGGGCACAAGGCCTTCAGTTGCTGGACGACATATCGAACCAGTTCCGGGAACTTGTTGACGGGCACCCGGAGCTGCACAAGGGCCTTGGGGCCGTCTTCATCGATACGCTTGCCCCAGGATGCGATCGTGGCCGGGGCCACCAGAAGGCGGTCGGCCGTCTGTTTCTGAGACCAGCCACATGCAGCACGGAGCTGCAGGATTGCCATTCGTTCCGCGGGCGGATAGTGCGGTCGGTGGCACGGGTCGATCAACGCCATGCGGACAGTTATGATGCGCAACTGTTCCGTGACGATGGCAAGTTGGTTTTCCAGCCAGTCACACCTGGCGCGGAGACGGATTCGTTCAATGGGGCTATTGGCCGCCCAGCTTCGCGTGTAGGCCACGGCATACCGGGCGAGGCAAATGATGTGCAGCATGGCGGACCTGACGGTGGCGGGCCAGGTTTTCGGCAGTGGGATGTTCGGGGCATTTGTTTTGGACATGATCTTGGCAGCGACGGAACGGGTGCGGAATCAGCAGGTTGGTTCTATTGGACCCGCCGGGAAAAGCTGCTGCAAGAAAGGGATTCGCAGGACTCGCGTATGATGTATAATGGCACCTGATGGGTGAAAAGATATGGTATGATTTCCACTCAACCCGTCTTGGCCAACCTGTCTGCCATGCACGTTCTATTCGTACACAAGAATTTCCCGGCACAATTCGGGCATATTGCCGGCTACCTGGTCGAGCGCGAAGGGTTTCAATGCACTTTCGTTTCGGAACGGGAACCGGGTGTCTCTCGGGGGGTGCGTCGCATTCAGTACGCGATCCGCGGCGGGGCAACGAAGCAGACCCACTACTGTAGCCGCTCTTTCGAGAACTTCACCTGGCACAGCCACGCCGTCTACGAGACGATGAAGGCCCACCCGGAGGTCCGGCCCGATCTGGTCGTCGGGCACAGCGGCTTCGGGTCCACGCTGTTCCTGGCCGACCTGTACGACTGTCCGATCATCAACTACTTCGAGTGGTTCTACCGCGCCCACAACTCGGAGATGGACTTCCGCCCGGAGCGTCCGCCGAAGGAGTTGAACGTATTGCGGGCACGCGCCCGCAACGCGATGCTCTTGGCCGACCTGCAGACCTGCACCGCCGGTTACAGCCCCACGGAGCGGCCCGCCCCCCAAATGGACTGCGTGCCGGGCCGCGATGAGGGAAAAGACTTGGAACCGGCGGCCCCACTTGGCTTTTGGCCGTGAAACGGTAGACTTGCAGTATTCCGGTAGGAGAGCTTGAACCCTTGCGCCGTCGGCGCCCGTGGTGTTGGCGGACCGTATCCAACGATTGTGCAAAAGGAGAGCGAACGATGAAGAGAGCTTTGTTATTGATGGCGGCTATTGCGGTCCTGTTGGGCGTTTCAAGTGCCGTCTTCGCGCAGGCAACGCCGGCCGCGGAGACCAAGACTACGGCAATCGTCGCGCTGTCGAGCGTCGGTGAGTTGAAGAAAGACATCGACTACCTGGGCAAGACCATGGGCATCGAGGGGCTGGCCGCGGGGCTGGCAATCACGGATGAGTCGATCGATCCGTCGAAACCCTTGGGTCTGGTCACTCAGGTAATGGGCAAGGACAAGTTCCGCCAGATCGCGTTCGTACCGGTGAAGGACTTCCAGGCGCTGATGAAGATGATCACGGCGCCGCTGGCCGACATGGACGAGTGCAAGCTGGAGGTACCCGACGACGCCGAGAACGGGACTTGGAAGATCGAAGTTCCGCTGCCGACCGGCGTGGCCTCGGTGTTTGCCAGGAAGCAAGGCGGTTGGGCCGTTTTCACCAACGACAGCAGCGCATTCGCTCAACTTCCCGCCGACCCGGCGTCGCTGCTGGGGGGCCTGAACACGAAATACGACTTCGCCGCCCGCGCAAGCCTCGACAACATACCGAAGGCCCGCCGCCAACAGGCAATCAAGCAACTCGAAATGTTTGCCCAGGTCATGGCTCTCCAGATGGGGGAGGACGCCGCCGTGGCGCGCGCGGCGATCAGCCGGATGGTCAAGGAGATCACAGATACCACCGACCAGTTGGCCGACGTGCTGGTGGGGTTGACCATCGACGTCGAAGCCGGTGCGATCGTGCTTGATCTCGCCGCGACGGCCGTCGAGGGCACGAACATGGCCGATCAGTTCGCCCAGGTTACCACGTCGAAGACCGATTTCGCGGGGTTCGATCTCCCCGGGGCCGCCGTGACCGGCAATCTGGTCAGCGCGCTCACCGACGCCGACGTGAAAGAGGCCTCCGAAAACATCAAGCAAGCGCGCTCCACCGCCTTGGCCGAACTGAGAAACCAGGGCCTCTCCGATGACGAACTCGAACTGGCCACCGACCTGCTCAACGACATCCTCGATGTCGTGCAGAAGACGATCGAGGCCAAGAAGTTCGACGGCGGCATGGTCGTCATGCTCGATGCCGGCAAGGCCACCATCGCCGGCGGCGCCGCCATCACCGAAGGCGCCAAACTCGAAAAAGTTATCAAGCAACTCGCCGGTATCGTCGCCGAGGAAGACAAGGATCTCGCCAAATCGCTGAAGCTCGACGCCGAGACCCACGAGGGCGTCCGCTTCCACGTTTTCTCTACGCCCGCGCCCGATCCCGAACTCGCGAAGCTCATCGGCAAGACCTTGACCGTCGCGTTGGGCATCGGCGACAAGAGCGTTTACGCAGGTGCGGGCACCGACCCGGTCGGGCTGTTGAAGCAAGTGATCGACGCGTCGAAGTCCCGGGCGAACGAGGAGATTCCGCCGGCTCGACTGTCCGTGGCGCTGGCGCCGATCGTCAAGATGGCCGCCGGGGTGGCCGACGCGGGGCCGCCGAAACGGATGGCGGATGCGCTGGCCAAAGCCCTGCAAGAGTCCCCGGGGAAAGACCGTCTCATGATTACGACCAACCCGATCCCCAAAGGTTCGCTGATTCGGGTGAAGCTGGAAGAAGGCGTGTTGAAGGCAATCGGGGCGGCGGTGCAGGTGGGCGGCTCGTCGGGTGAGATACCCATTCCCGGTTTTGCCCCGGCCCCCGGCGGGCCTCCGGGTGTCGACCCCTTCTGACAATAACCTTCAGAACAAAAAAAACGATTCTTGCCGCGATCCATGTTCTCGACCTCCCGCACGGAAATCGCCTCGGTCCCCGTCGCCTGGGTTGTCGAGCAGTTCGGCACGCCGACGTTCGTTTACGACGCCGCGATGATTTCGCGGCGGATCGAGGACCTCGGGGCGTTCGACGTAATACGTTACGCCCAGAAGGCGTGCTCGAACCTCGCCATCCTCGACCTGGTGCGGCGCGCGGGCGCGGCGGTCGATACGGTCAGCGCGGCGGAGGTTCGCCGGGCGCTGGCCGCCGGGTATCCGGCGGAAGGCAATCCGCCGCCGATCGTCTACACGGCCGACATCTTCGACGCCGAAGCACTCGACCTGTGTGTCGAGCAGAACATCCACGTCAACTGCGGCTCGGCGGACATGATCGACCAGCTCGGCCGCCGCGCGCCCGGCCGGGAGATCACCCTGCGGATCAACCCCGGCTTCGGCCACGGACACAGCCGGAAGACCAACACCGGCGGAAAGCAGTCGAAACACGGGATATGGCACACGCAACTCGACGAGTGCCGCCGCCGGGCAGAGCAATATCAGTTCCAGATCACCGGGCTGCACATGCACATCGGCTCCGGCGCCGACCTGGAACACCTCGCGCAGGTCTGCGGTGCCATGGAAACTGCCGCCCTGGAGGCCGGCGACGCGATCACCTCGATCAGCGCCGGCGGCGGGCTGCCGATTGTCTACCGGGAAGGCGACGATCTGGTGGACCTCAACGCCTACTACGATCTTTGGGATGCCGCGCGGAAGCGGCTCGAAGGGCGGTTCGGCCACCCGGTCCGGCTGGAAATCGAGCCGGGGCGGTATCTCGTCGGCGAAAGCGGATACCTGGTGGCCGAAATCCGCGCGATCAAGCAGCAGGACGACAATACGTTCTATCTCGTCGACGCCGGTTTTAACAACCTCGCCCGGCCGATCCTCTATGGGGCCTATCACCCGATGTCGATCGTGCCTGGCGACGGCGATTTGAACCGCCCGGAGCAGGAGGTGATCGTCGGCGGCCCCTTGTGCGAGTCGGGCGACATCTTCACCCAGGAAGAAGGCGGCTTCGTCCGCACCCGGCGGCTGCCCACGGCATCGGTCGGCGAGCTGCTCGTGATCGAATGTGCCGGGGCCTACGGGTTTGTGATGGGCTCGAACTACAACAGCCGGCCGCTGGCCGCGGAGGTCCTCATCCGCGACGGCCGGGCCGAGCTGATCCGTCAACGGCAAACCTTCGACGACCTGGTCCGCGGGGAACGGATTCCGGAGTGACGGCCGGCCGTAACCGAGAGTAAGACGGGTGTCGGGGGCGGGTTGCAAGTCCGTTCACGGGTAATTTCCCGAATCGTCCGGCTTCGGCAGAATCAGCGTGACGATGATTCCCACCGCCGCGCTGAAGATGTTCCCGAGAATAATCAGTGCCAAGAAGGCAATGATCGATTGGCCGAGAGATTGCCACACTGCCAGGAAGAACAAGCAAAGGGCCACGAGAGCCAGCAGCGTGCGATTGAATTGAAAGGGCTCGATGTCGAGATCCGGTTCGTTCCCGGTCGGATCGGCCGGTTCTGCCCGGTGGAAGTAAGGATTCACCGTGCCGTCGCTTGCCGTGCCGCACTGCCAACAGACCGCCATCGGCGCGTCGATCAACTCGGAGGAAAAGGGGTCAGAGCGCCGTTAGTTAGTGCCTGTCCAAAGACTTAGTGTGGCTCTTTTTGGCGAGGGCAGATCCGGTAGTCGTCGGCGCCGACGATCATCTTCTCCCGTCGCCCCTTCAGTGCCGCCCCGTAGGCACAGCACTCGGCGCTGGTGGTGATATCGAGATAGTTGATGCCGACGTCGACGCAGGCGCTGATGATTTCGGTGCGGTTTTTGGCGACGTCGTCGGGCGTTTTGTCTTTGGCAAAATCACCCCAGTAGCGCCCGCCGCCGCGGTTCTTCCAGTGTCCGCCCAGGCTGACCTCGGAGATCATCAAGTTGGTCTTACCGAGCTTTCGGTAGTGCATTTTGGGGTTGTAGTTGACGATTTTGCTGGTGTCGACCTCAGCCGCGTCGGCGCCGGCGACGTTGCCCGCCGCCGCGGTTGCAGCGACGATCGCCGTTCCTTCGCGGACAAACTCGCGTCTGTCGATTTGCCGTTTTGTCATGGAAGATCTCAGTCGTGTGGAAAGTGGAGTGGCACCCTATGTTCGGGGGCCCAAGGGTGGCTGGCTGGAAAATGGCCGGTTAGGGGGGAGCGAGGTTCCGGTCACGCGGGAATTCCCAAGGGTCTCATCACATAGCATTATAACCGGCAAAGCCCGCTGTTGGCAAGCCCGCGAAATTGCAGTTCCGCCTGTGCGTGTTACCAAGCGTGTATAACTCAGGAAGTGATAGAGATGCCCGGATCGCACCCCCGAGGACGGGAAATTGCAGAAAACAACCCCTCTTGTTGCGGGTGTGGGTTGAATTTTTCCTCCCTGGCGCTTAGCATAACGACCGTCGGGATATCTAGTCTGAGAGGAGTACCATGAAGATACTGGTAATCATCGGTCACCAGCACAAGGGCAGCTTCTGCCACGCCATTGCCGAAACGGTGGTCGAGGAGATCAAGGGCGCCGGCCAGGACGTTACTTTCCACGATCTCTACGAAGAAAAGTTCGATCCCATCTTGCCGCACGAGGAGATCGAAGCCGATCTGGCCGACGTCGATCCCGTCGTGCGGGAGCATCTCCAGGAAGTGATGGAGTCGCACGGCTACGTCATCATTCATCCGAACTGGTGGGGGCAACCGCCTGCCATTCTCAAGGGATGGGTAGACCGGGTGTTGCGGAAGGGCGCCGTGTACGAATTCACCGAAGCCGGGGCCAAGGGGCTCTTGGAAGAAAAGACCGTTGTGGTCTTGACCACGTCGAACACCCCGCGACAAATCGAGTTGGCACAGTTCGGTGATCCATTGCAGAATCTCTGGATGACCTGTATCTTCGGGCTCTGCGGCGTAGTGGACTTCTACCGCCGAAACTTCGAGCCGATTATCGAGAGCACGCCGGAGCAGCGCGAGAAGTGGCTGAAGGAAGTCGGCAAGATCATCCGGCAACGGTTCCTCGGCGAGGAAGAGGAGGAAGAGGAAGTCGTTGTGGATCTGGGTGGACTGGACGACGATCTGGAAGAGCTGGCCGACCTGTAGGGCTTGCCGCCTTTGGGCTACGGTCGGGCGTTTTCGGCGCCTTCCTTGAGCCAGTCCATGGCCTCGTCGATATCCGAGGCGTCGAAATACCGGTACTCGGCATGGTGGAAGACGATTCTACCCATGCCCATCAACCACTTCTTCCAGGCGGTGTTTCCAATTCCGGCAAGGCGTTCGACTTGTTTGCCGTGCTTGACGTCGAATTTCAGGTCGTCCCAGACGGCGCGCGGGGAGATGCCGTGGAAGTCGGTCATCTCGAAGCAGACGCGGACCTTGTCGTACTTCTCGAAGATGGCTCCGAGTTTCGGGATTACCTGCTCGTAATCCTCGTGGATGAGTTTGCCGTTTGCCTTGATGTGGACGATGTTCCCGGATTCGATTACTTCAAACATGGATGGCTCCTTTCAGGCAGTACGGGATTCATGGACGTAGTCGCTTTCGGTTTCGCACCGGCGTTAACCGCTCGGCATTGTCCCGTGGGGGTGCAACGGCTGATTGGCCACGTGGAGCCACCTGCGGTGCCGGGCGCGGGCTACCGGGTGGTGGAGCCCGAGTTTCACGAAATCCTGGAGGAACATCCAGGCGATGCAATAGACCCAGACCATGGCGATCACCTGCCATGAAATCGGCTCGACCAGCCAGCCGAACAGGCACATGAAGACGGCGAATATCTGCGTGACCACGATCGCACTGAAAAGTTGCCAGGACGGAAACGGCCGTGCCAGGCAGAATTTCTTGGTCCGCGTCACAAACAGCAGCAGATGGCCGCCGACGACCAGCCGCAGGAAGATCATCGTCTGCACCTGGGCCTTGGCCCGCTCGGGGTCCGCATCCGTCGGCAGGAACTCCCCGATGCCATACCGGTCGAGTGCCGCACGCCAGATATCGCTATTGAGGTACTCCCATCCGACCATCAGCAACGCAAAGCTTTCGGCCAGGGCGAGCATCCCAAAAACGCTTGATATCGACAGAACCCGGTACATGTTCCACCGGACCGGTTTCCGGTCGATCCGCGTGTTGTCGTAGGCGATCGTCATGATCGGGATGTCGTCCAACAGGGCCAGGACGATAATCATGATCGCCGTCAGCGGACGGAACTGGAAGATGACCGTCGCCAGGACGACGAAAAACATGATGTTCACGGTCATGGCGATGCGGTAGACGGTGTAGCTCATCATCCGTTCGAAGATCTGGCGTGCCTGTTCGATTGCGGTGATGATGACGGAGAGTCCGGGCGCGGTGAGTATCAGCGCGGCGGCGGCCCGGGCGGCATCGGTCGCGCCGGAGACGGCCACGCCGGTGTCGGCCTGTTTCAGCGCGGGGGCGTCGTTCACGCCGTCGCCGGTCATCGCGACCAGGTGTCCCCGGTCCTGCAAGGCCTTGACGATGCCGTACTTGTGTTCGGGAAAGACCTGGGCGAAGCCGTCGGCCTTTTCGATCCGCTCGGCGGCGTCGGCGCTGAGGTGGGCCGGATCGACGCCCTCGCCGAAGAACGCTTCGGCCGGCTGGATGCGGGCGCCCATCCCGAGCTGGCCGGAGATTTCGCTGCCGATCGCCACGTTGTCGCCGGTGACCATTTTGACGTCGAGTCCGTGGCCCTTGGCCTGGGCGATCGTCTCGGCCGAATCGTCCCGCGGCGGATCGAACAGCGGCAGAATGCCGAGAAACTCCCACGACTCGCCGGACGATTGGGCCACGCCGAGCGTGCGGTAGCCCTTTGACGCCATCTCGTGGACCACCTCGTTGGCCTTCGCGGCGGTCGCTTCATCCACACCGCACATGCCGAGAATGACCTGCGGGGCCCCTTTCGTGTACTTCACGGTCTTGCCGTCCGAGGTCGCGACGGTTCCTTCGGTCCGCTTGCCGACCGGATCGAAGGGCATGAAGCCGGTCTGCTTGTACAGTTGGAGGACGGTCGGATCGGTGAGCCCGCCGATGACGGCCAGGTCGATCGCATCGTTATTCTCGGCCTTCGATGCCAGCGCCCCGGCGAGGATGCACCCCTGGGCGTCGACCGGCCCGAACGCGACCGGCTCGCCGAGCGTCAGCTCGTTCTTGGTCAGCGTACCGGTCTTGTCGGAGCAGAGGATGTCGATCCCGGCCATTTCTTCGATGGACTGGAGCCGGGAGACGATCGCCTTGCTCTTCGACAGGGCCATCGCCCCGAGTGCCATGGTAACCGAGAGCACGGCCGGCATGGCAACGGGAATCGACGCGATCACCAGGATTAACACGAACTGGGCCAGCTCGAGGACGTGCTCGCCGCGGTGCAGCTCGACGGCGACCAGGACGATACTCAACGCGACGGCGATGACGATCAGAAAATCGCCGATCCGCATAACGGCTTTCTGGAAGTGCGAAACGGCCCCGGCGCCCTCGACCAGCTTGGCGGTCCGGCCGAAGAAGGTGTTCACACCGGTGCTGGTGACCAGGGCGACCATCTCGCCCTGCTTGGCCACCGAACCGGAATAGGCGATGTCGCCGGTCTTTTTGTTCACGGGCAGCGATTCGCCGGTCAAGGCGGCCTGGTCGATGCTGATGTAGTTGCCCTCGATCAACTTGGTGTCGGCGGGGACGATATCGCCCAGCCTCAGGCGGATCACGTCGCCGGGCACGAGTTCCTTGGCGACGACTTCCCGCCACGCACCGCCGCGCAGCGCCCGGGCCGTCAAGGCGAGTTGGTTTTTCAGGGCGTCCAGCGCATTGGCCGCCTTGTGCTCCTCCCAAAACCCGATCACCGCGTTGAATATCAGCAGGAACAGAATAATAAAAAAGTCGGGCCAGTGCCGGACGACCAGCGAGAGGATCGCCGCCACCTCGATCATCCAGGGGATCGGCCCCCAGAAGTAGCGGAGAAATTGCAGGATCGGGCTCGTGTGTTTCTCCGGGAGGGCATTCGGGCCGTACTGGGCCAGGCGGTTCCGGGCTTCGTCGTCGGCAAGCCCTGCGGCGCTGGCGCCCAACTGCTCGAACAGTTCGTCCGCCGAGGATTTCTCCGCCTGCTCGTTGCTGATTGTTGCGGGGGCGACGTTTGCCATGAAGGTCCCCTTTCGTGCTTCGCATCGTGAGTATCTGGCGGCCGGGTTCGTATTATAGACAAAATGGGAAAGTCCGCCAGACACCCCCCTCCTGCCCAGGACGCAGAATTTCCCACATAGTCATAGCAGAGCGCACCCCACGTCTGCTACGATAAGTTATGGTAAGGTGACGCTCAGAAACAACTTTGCCATTTTCCCATAAAGCCGCGACCGTTGGTCGCGCCGAACGCGGGTCGCGGCGGTTTCTGGCAGCACTTGGCGCGACCAACGGTCGCGGCTTTGTCGCCGGAATCGCCGGAGGTGTTTTTTGAGCAACCCGTGAGCATGCACAAGGAGCCGACCATGGACAGACTGACCCAGCGGCCACAGTGGAAAGAATTACAGGCAGACTACGACCGGATCAAGGGCGAGCACTTGCGGGACCTGTTCCACCAGGCCCCCGACCGGGCGGAGCGAATGACGATCCGCGACTGCGGCCTGTTGTTGGACTACTCGAAGAACCGCGTCACCGCCGAGACGGTGCAGAGGCTCGTTGCCCTGGCCGAGAGTGCCGGTTTGAAGGACGCCGTCGAACGAATGTGTACCGGCGAGAAGATCAATGTTACCGAGGACCGGGCCGTCCTACACGTTGCCCTGCGGAACCGCTCCGGCGAACCGGTCTGCGTCGACGGCAAGGACGTCATGCCCGAGGTGCTCGCCGTGCTCGACAAGATGGCCGCTTTCTCGAACCGGGTCCGCTCCGGCGAGTGGATCGGCCACACCGGTAAGCCGATCCGCAACATCGTCAACATCGGGATCGGCGGCTCCGATCTCGGGCCGGTCATGGCGTACGAGGCCCTCAAGCCGTACGCCGACCGGGACCTGACCGTCCGCTTCGTCTCCAACGTCGACGGGACGCACCTGGTCGAGAACACCCGCGACCTCGACCCGGCCGAGACGCTGTTCATTGTCGCCAGCAAAACGTTCACCACGCAGGAGACGATGACCAACGCCCGGTCGGCCAAGGCGTGGCTCCTGGAGCAACTCGGCGACGAGTCGGCCCGTTCCGTACGACGGGCTTCCAAGCCCGTCGAAGCCGTGGCGAAGCATTTCGTCGCGCTGTCGACCAACGCGGCGGCCGTCGCCGAATTCGGGATTGACGCGAAGCACAACATGTTCGAGTTCTGGGACTGGGTCGGCGGGCGCTACAGCCTGCCGTCGGCCATCGGCCTGTCGCTTATGATCGCCATCGGGCCGGAGAATTTCTACCGGATGCTCGACGGCTACCACGCCATGGACAAGCACTTCCGCGAGACGCCTTTCGAACGGAACATGCCGGTCGTCCTCGCGCTTTTGGGTATCTGGTACAACAACTTCTTCGGCTGCGAAACCCACGCGATCCTCCCCTACGACCAGTACCTCTGCCGCTTTGCCGCGTATTTCCAGCAGGGCGACATGGAAAGCAACGGCAAGTCAACCACTCTCGACGGCACACCGGTCGACTGGCAGACCGGCCCAATCGTCTGGGGCGAGCCGGGCACCAACGGCCAGCACGCCTTCTATCAGCTCCTGCACCAGGGCACCAAACTCGTCCCGGCCGACTTCATCGCCTTCGCAAAAAGCCACAATCCGATCAGCGATCACCACGTGAAACTGATGGCCAACGTCTTCGCCCAGACCGAGGCGTTGGCCTTCGGCAAAACGTCCGACGAGGCCCGCGTCGAGGGCATCCCCGGCGAGTTGGTTCCGCACAAGACCTTCGGCGGCAACCGCCCCACCAACACAATCCTGGCCGAGAAGCTCACGCCGGAAATTCTAGGCACGCTGATCGCGTTGTACGAACACAAGATCTTCACCCAGGGCGTCTTATGGAACATCAACAGCTTCGACCAATGGGGCGTCGAACTAGGCAAAGTCCTAGCCAAACACATCCTCCCCGAGCTCGAATCTCAAGACGAACCCAAACTAAAACACGACAGTTCGACCAATCAACTGATCCGGTGGTTTTGGGAGAATCGATAGAAAGCGGGCCCGAAAGCCAGAATTAGGTGTGGTGTCTCCAGAACTTGGAACTCCGGAGTTATTCAGAATGCCGTTCCCAAAACTTAACCAGGATACCAGACGGGGACGTAACGTCAACTTGATACATTCGGAAGTCCCGTCCCTCAATTGGCAAATACGCCTTACTCTTAGCCCAGTCGCATAGGTCCCGCAAAGAAGTGCCTTCGCAGAGCCTTTCTTTCGCCAGAGGTTCGGGCAGGAGGAAGTGATGCTCACTAGGAATGCGCGGTGAACCGACGAACCCTCGCACAATCATCCCACACGCCCATTCATCAACTGTTGGATTTCTGCCGAGTTGAAACGCCTTGGCAACAAGACGATCAGCGCCTATTGATAGCACCCTCGCACACTTCGGAACCTGCCCCTGCATCGCGTCCTTGCACCTTCGTTCCCCTCTGTTAAGCACTTCCATGAAATCCGCCGTGGCTATAACCCACTTAAGTTCCGAAGCCATCACATAACGCTCAGATGGTGACCACACAAAGAGATCAATGTCCCCTTGATTCCCGCCGAGTTTGATCGAGTGCGTCGCTTGAAATCCAGCGGCCGTGAAGGTGGTAACCAAAGATTTAGCCAAATGTGGCGCAAGAACTCCGCTGGCGTCGTCATATGCCTTGCTGTGTTGCCGAGCGGCGTGGGCACAGAAATTCCTTTCAAAGGAGGAACTGACCAGCATCCAAGGGCTAGCTGCAACAATCGCATTTGTTATCGGCAGAAAAGGCGTAACCGCGATATCTGGGACGTGGTGAAAACGGTTGTAGGTGTGGAGATCCAGCAACCGAAGCGCAACTTCTTTCTCGATGCCTACGCTCGCAGCTATCCAGTCAGCTAGGTCATCCTTTCGCTTGACCAATAATTGGACGAAACTTGTATGTGCATTGCCCGTGAGGCGATATGCAACCGCACAGTGAATCAGCCCGAGGATTAGGAGTGCTCGCCAGAAGGCTCGCATCCGGAGCAACGAAATTCCATCGAACGCCCACGACTGCGGCAGGTTCAGACCCTTTGCTAAGAGTTTACTCACCGGTGAAAGCAGCTTACGTGTTGTGCCAAAGTCGGGGAACCAATGCATCAACTCATCAGGTTGGCCAAAGTTCATTCCCGCAACAAGTCCTGCAGCGATTCGCCGAAGATTCTGGACGAGTTGGATAGAAGGCTGCCGTTCCCGGAACGCCAACCTCTCATCCAGAACGTCGTATGCCTTCCAGGAAGGGTTCTGGGTGAACTCGACCTCATTCTCGTCAATGTGACTCACATCAACAAGCCCCTGATAGTGAGATATAAAAGCTCCACAAATGCCCGTGTATTCAGCCCCTCGCGATAGAAGAGCCCTGCATGATTCAAAAAGCGATGTGTCGAGTTGATGAGGATAACCGCAGAATTCGCACGACGGCGCGGTGCTTCCCCATCGGAGGGTGTGCATCAACGCATACTTCATCTTGTCGATTACGCGAGTGCCCGCAGTCCTCACGGTAAAGTCGTAAGCTAGCAGCAGGTGGGCGGCAACCCTTTCCCAACCTTTGGCGGACGGGAAACACCCCGCGTAGTCTGCGTCCAGCCGATTCTCCATTTCGTTGAGTTGTTTCTGTGACATGGCAGCATGCACTCACTCGTCAGAACGGCCGATCCTGTGACCGTAGAAACCGAATTGAGAAAGAAGGTGACAGCCGCGAAATTCCCGCTAGATAGAAATTTCCGAAAAGAATCTACGCCTGTCCGTCAGCATCACGCCATCGTTCCATGCATCGCATTACGTGTCTCATTAGATTGTTCAGATCTGACCCCTCCAATGCAACTTCACCGGCGAGTCTTCGACGCCAGTGAGTTGTCCGGGGGTATATTTGTCCTTACTGAGTTCGGACAGTAACTCGTCGGGGGTCTCGTTGCTCTCCCCCATCCTCCGCAGGAAGTTCCTGCGCTCGATGATTCCCTTCAGGACAGCCGCCGCCAGTAGGCGGGCATTGGAAATGTCACCTCTGGTGCATTCGAATCCGCTCCCATGGAGAACGTCCGATCGAAGCCCGTAGAGCTTCTTTGCCCAAGACACCGCTTTCGCGCGAAATCGCGGATCTGGCTCCAACAACGCCGCGACATTTTCACCAAACTGATTGGCCAAGTCGGGACCTTTGCGACAGAGTAACGCTTCGGTTGCGGCGACGGACAAAGCCAAGCCCACCGAATGGCCCTCTTGCGCATCAGCTTGTGCCAACAACCGTGTGGCGTTTCGGATGCGCCTGAGAATAGAATCCTTCTTCGGGGCCTTGGTGAAATACGCATCAAGGCAGTCCGCAATAAACTCAAACCCCTTCCCAAGCTCCGATGCTTCAATTAGAACGGGTGATAAGCCCGGAAACGCCGACATGTCTATCGCCATTGCTTCCAGGTCATCGGGATCCGCAGCATTAACGTCATCACACCACTTTCTAATTCGACCAAACCAACCGATACGGGACAAAGTCATTCCCGACTCGATCGCAGTCGCAGTAGCGGCCCGGATTTCCTTCACTGCGCTCGCGAATGCAAGGCGAGTCGCCGTACCACGCACCTGGATATACACTGAACGGTCTCCCCCAGTTCCTCGTCCCTCCTCCCCACCAGACGGGACTACGCCGACGATGTCGACTTCAAAACCTGACTTCGTGCGAAGCAACGGGACGTTAGGGAATTGTTCTCCTGCGTGAAGAAGAGCGACAAACATTCCAGTACCAACCGGAATTGCCTCGGAGTACTGACTCGGAAGGGGGATACCTTGGATTCCCTGGAGGAATTCTTCCGCTGCGTCCTGATAGGACCGGCTCGTATCAGCGAAGCATCTAAGGAACGATAACTCCAAGTCCCTTGCCAATAGCACGGGCGGGCTCGCGAGTTCGTTTACGATTACATCTTCCAGAGCCCCTTCAATGACTCCCCGAAGGAGTAGGTTTTTACCGGCGAGCCTAATGGTGCAACCGGCATCAAGCGCTTCCTCAGCCCCATCTTCGTCTTCTTGATCCTTCTCGGTCCGCGCGAACTGATGCACAAACTCTCGCATCGAGTTCAGCTCTTTCTTTGCGCGCTCACTCAGAAGCAACCGCTTGATTTCTGTTACTGTCTCATTCATGGGGCACGGGTGCCTGTGATTGAAAGTGTGCCACTGCTTCGCCGGAAGCAGTGTTGACGCGGTGTCTGGTCTTCAAGCTCCGGTTTCCCTCCCGGCTTACTCACTTCATAACAGCACGAACTCCCAAGCCGTCGTCCGGCTCCGCACTGCTTCTGCCGAAGCACCGGCCCCCGAGCCCGTCCTCACCACCAAGCACGGGCACCCGTGCGTCTGGTTCGGCTACGCCCGTTTTCGCGCGTGCAGCAGCTCTCCCGACAGCAGCGGCCTGACTTCATCCGAGCTCAATGTGACCAGGGCAACGGTCGTTCCGTCCCCATCGACGAATTCCACCTCGTAGGCCTTGCCCTCCTCGTGGACAAACACAACAGCGCCGACATCGCCCGCAGTAAGCCCGGCATCCGGCAAATCGTGCATGAGAACAACTGTGGAATGTTCAGTAATCATTGTTATCATCCTGCGGGATAGGATGCACGTCACAACTCGCTTTCGTCAATTTCGGCAACTTTCATGAAATGCTTCATAAGGCCGAGCTTCAGCGGTTTGTTTCCGTGTATGGGAACAGAAATCCGAACGGGTTCTCCCTCTTTCACGTAAACATAATGGCTGCCCTTCGTCCTCTGCAATTGCCAGCCTTTCCTCTCAAGCAGCTTGGCGAAATCTTTTCCAGAAACAGCTTTCACACCGCGATCTCCAGAACCTTGTCCTTTTCCGTTATTTCGACATCCTTGACGTCTACGGACAGGCAACCCTCGACAGCCTCGTAAATGTTGCTGAGGAGTTCGTCGAACGTTTCGCCCTGAGTGGCACAACCGGGAATGGAGGGAACCTCGGCCCAGTAGCCCCCTTCTTCCGCTTCATGAACGATTACTTTTAGCTTCATAAGATCACCTCACGTTCCGTTTATGCACATGACTTTTTATTCTGCGCCGATTACCATCCGCCCGGGAATCGGCGGGTGGGCGATGTTCTGCCAACCGTATGCCTCTACGCGTAGGTCAGACGACCTTTAGGTTTGGGGATTGGCCGTCCAAGCTCCTGCGCCGTCTCGATCCATTCCTGAATAACCTGCTCCGCATGGGAGAGGGCCTCCTGATAGGTCTTGCCGTCGGCCATGCAGCCGGGCAGCTCGGGGACTTCTGCCACGTAGGCCTGGTCGTCCTCGCTCCAGAATATGATGATTTCGTATTTGGCATCCATATCTACGCTCCCACGCGAAGGCCGTATTTCAGGATCACGTCCCGAACCTGCTTGACATTCGCGTCAGACCGACGCATCAGGATATGCTCGTACAGCTTCTCGTGTCTGCCCATTCTCGTAAAATACTACGCCCGCCAAGCTCCGTCAAGAAGATCAATCCTCGATGGGCAGAACGGATGCACATCTCCGAGTTGTTGCATCATGCAGCTTACCCGACTAGGTCGACTATCCCCGGCCGACCGGTCAGACAGAAATGCCTGACCTGCTCTGTGAAACCCGCAACAAGTCGGAGATGCGCCCGCAGAACGCTGCCGATAGAACCCAATATCCTCCGGCGAGGCAGCACAGCCAGGGATCCCAAACAAATCACAGGGTTTGCGAGAAGCGGGCGAATCGGTGACGTGGATTCGGATTCGCCTACCCAAATCCCGCATCTTCCCCAAGCAATAGGCTTTTCCTGAATGGGGTCGGATAACCCCTCTTGATGGTGGATTCGTTAGATTTGCTTAATCCACTCCATTCGGATGATCCGATACAACCAGTTGATGTGATACTTGCGCCCCCATTGTGTATTAACAGAGTTTTCGAGCTTTCCCCGGAGAGATCCATGTTCGCCAATTCACTTTTCCGCGTGGGTGTCATCCTGATCCTGACGGGCCTTCTTTGGGCGTGGATAGCGTGTCCGGCGGTCGGGCAACCGGCGGAGGAGGAGCCGGCCGCCGTGGCGAATGTCGAGCCGGCCGAGGAGCCGGACGTGACGGCGACGGCTTTCCGGACGCCGATCTTCCGCCTGAGGGGCGTGCCGAACATGTTTGGCGATTTCCTGTTTACCGGGGGACAGATCTACCCACAGGTTCCCGGCGGACCGAACGGCCGCGCAAGCTTTCCGCCTATCGGCGGCGGGCGCGTCAAGATCTCCGAGAACAACAAGGCCCTGCCGATGGACAGGGTCTTCTTCATGTTCAACCACTTTCAAAACGGGATACAAACGACCGGCAACCTTCCGTCTGCTTCCGTAGATCGATGCACCATCGGGTTGGAGAAGACCTTTGTAGACGGTCTATGGTCTGCAGAATTGCGAATGCCTTTTATGGGCTCCTACGACTACTCGCTGACGGGGTTCGGCTTTGCGGAACCTGAAGCAGGGAACCTGACGGTGACGCTCAAGAGGTTGCTTTGCGAGACGTATTACGGTGCAGTGGCAATGGGGCTCGGCATCAACACGCCTACGGGCGGGGGCATGACCGGGCAGATCGGGTTGAACACCCCCGACACGTTCACCATGCGCAACGACGCGTTGTACCTGGTGCCGTGGATCGGATTCCTATCGGCCCCCAACGACCGCGTGTTTTACCAGGGGTTCCTCCAGGTTGACATCGCCGCCAACGGCAATCGCGTCATCGTCACCGACAGCGGGGGCGTCACCACGGACTTCGGAAGACTTGCTCAACAGAACCTGTTGGAGGTTGATCTCAGCGTCGGCTACTGGTTGCACCGCGACCCGCGTGCCTGCTACTTGACCGGCCTGGCGGGAATTCTGGAATTGCACTACAATACGACGTTACAAGATGCCCGGATCATGAGTTTTGCTCCCCCCGTCATAACCGACCGGATGCGGTTGGGGAACATCTACAACCGGATGGACATCTGGAACATAACCGCGGGTCTTCACGCCGCGGTCGGCGACAACACCACGGTCCGCGTCAGCGGCATCCTCCCGTTGGGCAAAGGCGGCGACCGGTTGTTCGACAGCGAAGTGAGGGTATCGATCAACCGGTACTTCTAGCGAACCCCGCCCGCCGCGGACGCCGATGTTTGGTTGCGGCGACCGTTCAGTTTGCTCCAAAGCAATAAACCTTGCCATCGACGGCGGACAGGTACAACCGTCCGGCGGCCGCCGCCATGCCGTCCCATACCGGGGGCGAATCGAGCCGATAGTCTGCCAGCGTCTCTCCGTTCTTCTTGGATACGACCCGCAGGCGCCCGCCTCTCCTTCCTTCGAACGCGGCCCAGGGATCGTCCGGATCGATCACGTGCGGCGTGCCCGCCGCAAATAGAGAATCCCTGCCGGCCACCATCGCCATGACACGAATGGGAATCTCCCGGACCCAGATGCGCTTGACCTTTCCACTGCGATCATCGGCGAACAGGTAGTAGGCGTCTTTTCTCGCGTCAAATTTGACGCCGCCGTGGCGGGAGATTCTCTTATAGGCTTTGACGCCGTAGGTACACCGATCATCGCAAACCAACAACCGGCACGGGGAAGCGTTCGCATAGCTCCAGTGGGTCAGGTTGAACCAGGAGTCGTCCAGCAGGCCGCCGTTCGATGTGACCAGCGGTCCGATATACTTGTTGGGATAATCGGTCGACGCGACCGAGTTGTTGGAGATGTCGCTGAGCTCCATTTTTGTATGCCGCATGTAGAAGAACTTATCGTCGCTGACAAGAACGTCGGAAAGCGCGCCGGGGTTTTCCGACGGCATGTCGTACCGTTCATTGGCCGCCTTGGAGGTGCTGTACCGCACTTCGCCCGTTTTGGGATCGACCGAGTAGAGCGTTCTTTGCTGGAGGATTTTTCCGGTTGCCGGATCGATCGCATAGACGAAAATCCCCCCGTCGAGAAAGGAGGATCGACCGGCGGTAGCATAGGCCACGTCTTTCTTGACGAGCACGCTGCCGTGCACCGGCCACGGGGATTCGAGGTTTCCAAAGGCGACGATTCGCCTGTCGCAAGGGGCCGCCCGCAGACGCCACACAAGTTCGCCGTCTTTCGCTCGCAGGGCGTAAACGTAGCCGTCGGCCGACCCGAACAGAGCCAGACCTTGGCAGATCGTCGGCGGGGTGTCGATCGGTGCCCCGACGGTACGGCGCCAAGCCTCTTTGCCGGTGTCCTCATTCAGCGCGTACAGCGCATGCGTATCCACGGATGCCACGAACACCTTTCCTTGTGCAACGGTAACCGACGAGAGCTTACCGCCGATTTTCGTCTGCCAGGATAGTCCGATTTCGGCAGGCATCACGGCATCGGTCGTGCCGGTGCGGCCGGTATCGTGCCGGTACGTCGGCCAATCGTCTTTTCGGATTTTGGGTTTCGCATTTCGGATTTTCCCAAAAGCCGGACCCTTTTGGAGACGTTCGGGGACCTGTGCGGGCACGATCCCGTCCCGCTTACCCGAGAGTGCCACTAAACCGTTCACTTTGGCCGATTGGTAGCACGAACACGGGTCGGGAGGCGCATAGAGCAGCCCGTTGGCGGGCATGAAACCGTAGCGGCACACGCCGCGTATCCAATGATTGCGAACGTGCTTTCCCGCCCGTATATCCAGGAACTCGATGCCGCGGCGGCCGGTGAGAACATAGTGTGCCGTGGCTTTGGCCGGATAACACCGATGGTGATGCCCGGTGTCCATGACCTCTTTTACCGAGAACTCCTTTTTCACAGTGCCGGACTTGGGATCGAGGCCGACCAGCTTGAACCCGCCTCGGGCGATCGTCCAAATCAGACCGTCGATGAAGAACGCGTTGTTGGGCGAATCGTAATCATAGCTGCCGCCGTCGTACTGCCAGAGCTTCTCGCCGGTCGTCGGGGAATACGCAACGAGTTGGCTTTCCATGGCCGAATACGGCAAGACACGGCGGTAACTCGGTTTGGTAAGGATCTGGCTGAACAGGAGGATGTCCTGCCGGGCAATCAGCGTCGTGATGTTACCGATGTACGACTTGAAATAGGACGAGACGATCTGCTGCTGGGGCGGGCGCGGTCGGCGCCAACGCTCCTTCCCATCCTTCAAATCGAGACAAACGATGCTGTCTTTGTCGGCGAGGAACACCGCATTATCACTGGCGGCCATAAACAGGCTCGTGAACCGGCTCAACGGCCCGCTCTTGACAAGAATTCCCGACAGCCCCTCCTTTTCCCATAGCAGCTTGCCGGAAGCTGCATCGAATAAAAGGATATGTTTTCCAAACGGTCCATCGGCTGCCGCTGCTTCTGGTCGCCGGTGGACCGAAACGATCAATTGCCCTTGATGATATAGCACCTCGCTCAGCCCTTCCGACCTGGGATAGGTCCGGATGGTCTCGCCTGTCTTGGCATCGATCTTGCTCAGCGGGGCATTGAACCCGAGCGCAGCATAGACATGATCGTCTACGGCGACCAGCCGTCGCATTATGTCTACCGGTTGATCGAAGCGCGATCCGGTCGTGCCGGAACCCCACGCCGGCCAGCCCCACTGGGGAATCGGGCGTTTCCAGAGAAGCGTGCTGTTGAATGCGTCTCGTGCAAACAAACACCATCGTTGGGGCATGGAGATGATTCCCGGCAACGTATCGTCCTGGATGTAGAACACTCTTCCCTTTGCCGTGACCATGGCGCTGAAATTTATGGTCATATTGTGGTGTTTTGCCCAGAGCGGCTTTGCAATCCATTGAAGATGGCGGGGCGGGCTCACAAACACGTCGTTGGCAACCGGGTTTCCGTCGGCACCGTGACGCCAATGGGTCCACTCATCCATCCCGTCGGGCCAAGGCTTCACCGTCTTCGACCACGAATCGCCCTTCTTGACTACCGCCACACCGTTGGGGGCCAGCACCCGCATCATCTCGTCCTTGGTCGTCTTTTCCGCGTCTTCAACGACCAGCAGGTTGACCAGGTTGTCGGCATACGGCAACCGCTCGCCGGCCCATCGCTCGACAGACACCGGGCCGTAGAGCCCGAGCGATTGAATGTGAGCCCGGGCAGATGCGACGTTTTTCATGTCCGTGTCCAAGCCGTGGACGAGGTAGCTTTGATTGGCTCGCAACGCCGCGGTCAGCTTGCCGTCTCCGCAGCCGACGTGTACGATCAACCCGCCGTTGACGCCCGCAACGTCGAGAATCTCCCCGGCCGAAGCCTTCTCGGCCGAGCTGACGAATGGTTCAGCAGCCCCGAGGATACCCGGGTATGCGAACAGAACCACCACCGCCAGTGCCCACGGGTTCCACCAGCTACGTTCTTGTATCTTCGTTGCCACGATTTTGCTCCCTTCCGTCTTTCGTTTCGCCGACAGGATGGAGGCCTTTGTCAGGATCTCACCTGTTTCAATCCGGCGAAGCTACCCACACCCGCTGAGTGCCCGATCCTTTTGCTGGCGGCAATACGACCGGCGCGGTAGCCGAAAAACTGAGAAGAAAAAGGGTCCACTCTCGACACTTTCTTGACCGGATCCCCTAAACGATATCGACGGCCTGTGCCTGCAAACTTTCAACGCTTGAAGCATAGCGGCCCAAGGCGACTTCCGGTTTGTCGGCCACGGCGGCGTTTCGTTCGTAGAAGGTGGGCGGCTCACGGGTCCAGCCGGCCTTCAGGCGTTTCTCCTCCTGGCGGACCTTGCGAACCAGCCAGCGTCCGCCGATCTCGCCGGACAACCGTGATTTCAGACCGAACTCCGCATAAAACTCTTTCAGCAAGGCCGTCATCTTGGCGCGCATCACCGGGTTTTTTCGGTAGAAGAGTTGGGCGGCCTTGACGACGGCGCTGAACGTCGTGGCCATATCCTTCGATTCCCACGCGTAGCGGCGGCGGATACGCGGATCGGGATGGTTCTTGTACCGCCTCCAACCGGCCAACGTGGTCCGCACGATCCGCACCGTGCTGGGGCCGTTGACCTCGAAGTCGCGGTCGAACGCGCGAACGATGTGCTCCGCTTCCCGGTTGTCCTTGATGTGCGGGTGATGGTAGTTGAAGATGAATTGGCCGTGGATGTCCCCGGGGTGGAACTCGCTTTCATCCTTCAGCAACCCCCTGGCCGATATTTCGTCGTGAAACGGCGTACCGGGAACCGGCGTGTAGAGCATGAACTGGTGGAAGTCGGTATCGTGGCGCACCGCGTAATCGATCGCCTCGTCGATGTTCTCCGGTGTGTGATTCTCGAGCCCGATGACCGTCGAGCCGAGCACGCGAATGCCATGCGACTGCAACTCCTTGACGAGTGCAAAGGTGTCGATCCCCCCGAGCTTGGCGTACCGGCTGTTCTCGCCCTCGATCCCCATCCAGATCCACGAAATACCAAGGCGGATGAGTTGGTCGATCGTATAGGAGCGAATCGCCCTGGCGGAGCTGAAGACGTAGAGTGCCCAGGCCTTGTCGTTTTCCTCGACGAGTTCCAGCAGCCGGAGCGCCCTCTTGCGGTGCAGCAGGAAGTTTTCGTCCATAACGAAGAACGACTGGACGTTCATCTCGCGCTCCATCTGGCACATAATGTCGAACAGTTCGTCGCCCGAGTGGTAGAAGTGTACGCACTTTCCCTTGCCGCCGAACATGGCCGAGGTGGAGCAGAAGTTGCACCCGACGGGGCATCCGACCGAGGGGATCAGCGTGGCCGCGATTTCATCCGGCTTGTCGGGAATCGTTACCCCGAGGTTCCGCGTGCCGTGTCCCGATTGGATCAAGGGATGTCGGACGGGCCGGTCCGGGTCTTCCGCCAGAAACTGCCGGAACCACCGCACGCCCTCGCCCCGGACGATGTGGTCGGCATCGATCCGCAGGTGCAGATCGGGAACGTTTGCGATGTGGCCGCCGACGACGATCGTCGCGCCGGGCTGATACTTGCGTATCAGCGAGCACATGTGCTCGACCTTCAAGATATTCGGCATGATGCTGCTGATGCCGATGATGTCATACCGGTTGTTGCGGATTTCTTCGGTGAATCGCTCCAAATCGGGAAAATCCAACAGCACGCACGGGGCCTCGATGTTCGCCTGAATGAGCATCAGCCCCCAACTGCGATGAAACATCCGCAGCGAAAAGGGACCCTGCGTCCGCGTGACCTGATTGTGGTAAAGCTCCATCGGGTTGAGCTTCCGGCTGCCGAACTCGTCGTCCCGTGCATAAGGGCCGAAGACGCTGGTCAGCAATACCCGCGCCGTCGAGCCCGCTGGGAAAATAACTTGAGGGCCTTGGTCGCAAGCCCAAGTCCTGGTGAGGTCGGCTTTCATCGGCGGGAACTCTCAGAGAGAAGCGGGACGGATTTTGCTCGACGGAGAAGCAACAGCGGCCAGTATAGGGGAATACCGTTACAAAACACATAGCCGTCAGGTGTCAATTATGTAATAGAACTGTAAAAGTTTGGAACAAAAGCCCCTTTTCGAACGGATTCTGATACGGGGCGTCTTCCGGCGTGCGCTGTGGTTCGCGACCGGTCCCGACGGCATTCGGCTCAGCATTCCGACCGTTCGGGGCACGGTCGAGAATAGCAGCGCACCGGGTGTATACGAACGGGAGGTTGCCGCGTGTCGAGCCTTGCGCCGCGTCGAAGCAAGCTCGTTTTGTCAACGCGCGAGTGGGCGGCAAGGTACACGGCGCGAAAACCGCCGGGTTCAGCGGCGGCCCGCCTCACCGTTTCCTTCGGCGACTGCGACACGCCTATAAAGCCGCGACCGCTGGTCGCGCCAAGCGTTACCCGAAACCGCCGCAAACCGTAATTCGGCGCGACCAACGGTCGCGGCTTTATAATAGTTGCCATCCGAGATTACGGAAACGGAAGTCGCCGCTGTCGTCCATTACTTGCTCTTGCCGCCACCATGCTTTGGGCTGCCGCCATACTTCGCGCCGCTGCCTCTGCCAGGAGCGCCGCCGGGTTTGACAACATGGCCGCCCGGCTTTATAACGCCGCCCGGCTTTCCGAAGGCGCCGGCACTCATGGCCTTCATAAAGTGCTTGCCGATGTTTGCCGCTTCGGCCGCATCAATGGCCCCGTCGCGGTTGGCGTCGCCTCGGGACATGAATTGGCGTATTTGCGGCGGCATCTGTTGTGGGACTTCGTTCGGGGAGATTTTGCCGTCGCCGTTTTGGTCGAGGCCCATCAGTTTGTTGGCGAACATGGCGCCGGGCCCTTCTCCGGCGAGACCGGCGATCGGACCGCCTTGACCGGCCTGGATACCCTGACCAAAGATCTGCTCGAAGCTGCTTCCTCCCGGTCCGCCTTGTCCAGGTCCGCCTTGTCCCGGTGCTCCGGACTGGGGCTGCAGTTCATCTCGTGTGATTTTTCCGTCGCGGTTTTTGTCGAGGGTTCTCAGGGCGACCACGGCGCGCCTGATCTCGGCCGCGGAGAGTTCGCCGTCACCGTTGGCGTCCAGCGCGGCCATCAGGGGCATGCGGAGAAAGCCCTGAGGGGGGCCTTGCCCTTGTTGCTGCTGATGCTGCCCGCCTTGTCCCTGAGCCTGCCCATCCGACCATGGCATCAACTGCGCCCCCGGCGAATCGGCTTTCGGCCCGCGCTGCCCCTGGGCAGTCGCCAGATTCGTCAAGAGCATCAATGTGATGATGCCCGACAATGCCGTTGTCCAATGTTTCATAACGTTTTTCCTGTTCGTCTCTTGGCACTTTTGAAGTGTGAAAACCCGGTGAGGTGGCAGACACCTCACCGGGCACCAAATCGTCAGTTATTGTACCGGATTATCGGTCACTAGGCAAACGGATTCTGCTTGCCGCTAGGGTTTGTCCCAGTCGCCTCGGGATCCCGGGGAACGTCCGAACGAACCGTGTGGTCCGCCGGGCCCCCGCCCATGGAAACCCTGGGGTGGCCCCGGCCTTTTTCCATAGGAGCCCGATTTCATTGCCTTCGGGCCACGTCCTGGTCCCATCGGGCCCTTTCCGGCCATCGGGCATTTACCAGCCATCGGGCCACGCCCTGGTCCCATCGGGCCTCTTCCGGCCATCGGGCCACGCGGAGGTCCCATCGGGCGATGGTACGAACTCATTTTGCCCTTCGTCGAACCGTACGGGCCACGTCCCATCATCGAACCGTGTGGGCCGCGTCCTGCCATCGGGCCTTTTCCGGCCATCGGGCATTTTCCAGCCATCGGGCCACGCGGAGGTCCCATCGGGCGATGGTACGAACTCATTCTGCCCTTCGTCGAACCGTGCGGGCCACGTCCAGCCATCGAACCGTGCGGGCCGCGTCCCCTCATCGAACCGTGTGGTCCGCGTCCAGCCATCTGGCCTTTGCCGGCCATCGGGCCTCTTCCAGGTCCGCGTCCAGCCATCGGGCCTTTGCCGGCCATCGGGCCTCTTCCAGGGCCGCGTCCAGCCATCTGGCCTTTGCCGGCCATCGGGCCTCTTCCGGGTCCGCGTCCAGCCATCTGGCCTTTGCCGGCCATCGGGCCTCTTCCGGGTCCGCGTCCAGCCATCTGGCCTTTGCCGGCCATCGGGCCTCTTCCAGGGCCGCGTCCAGCCATCTGGCCTTTGCCGGCCATCGGGCCTCTTCCGGGTCCGCGTC
>CAZJRB010000014.1:79973-98978 GCA_964547995.1 uncultured Planctomycetaceae bacterium
CCGCGTCCAGCCATCTGGCCTTTGCCGGCCATCGGGCCTCTTCCGGGTCCGCGTCCAGCCATCGGGCCTTTGCCGGCCATCGGACCTCTTCCGGGGCCGCGTCCAGCCATCTGGCCGCGCGGAGGTCCCATCGGGCCCTTTCCAGCCATTGGGCATCTTCCGGGTCCTCGTCTGGGTGGCCCGGGGCGTTTCGCCTCGGGTCGCTGTGGCGGTCCCGGCCTTCGGGATTGTGCTTCCGGCCCGCGTGGCGGTCCCGGCCTGTGCGGCCTTGCCTGGGGTCCGCTGCCCTGGCCCGGCCCTCGGGCAAGCTCAATGGTATCGTCGTCCGGCTCATCGGCCTGGACGGGCGCACCGATCACCGGGAGCAGCAGCAGTCCCGCCAGTGCGACCAAGGGGGCGCATCGCCAAAAGCGACGCAATAATCGCGACTCAATCATTTCTCCTATCCCTCCTGATAGAGTGTTTTGCGCGCGCCTTTTACCCTATGCCCTCCGTGGGCACCGAAACGGCGGCGCTGGAACGACACATATTAAAACTCCGGCGCGTCCTGCCCCAACAGTTGTGAGACACGTTTTTCGACAATGCCTTCGCGGGCCTTGTTCCGCTGTTCAAAGGAATCGCGCAGGCGCTTCAACTCTTCTTCCAGCCTCTTCAATTCCAGCCGGCGTCGGTCCTGGCGGACCTGGAAATGCTTGTCCACCACTTCCTTCATTTGTTTCTCGATGGAGCTTTTCTCGTCGTCGGGAGCCTGCCGATATTGAACGGCCAACTCGCGGGTCCGGCGTTCCAGATCGTGATCGGCCTTGAGAAACTTGTACATTTCGGGGTCGCGCTGTTCAAGCGATTCCCAATTGTGGTGCGGCCAACGCGGGGACCCAAACCGCGCCCGCGGACCGTGCTGGCCGGGACCTCCGGGGCTGGAACTCCCAGGACCGCCGGGGCGAAACATTCCAGGCCCTCCGCCACTTCCAGGCCCCCCGGGACGGCGCATCTTAGGTCCTCCGGGGCCTCCAGGGCGATCGGCGGCGTCCGGCCCGCCACCGAAACCGCCGCCCGGGCGGCCCGGACCGCGGCCACCGTGAGGACCGCCGGGGCGCCTTCCTTCCATGCCCGGCCGCTCAGGGAAATCAGACCTCGGGCCCTCTTTGCCCGGTTCTGAATCGGCCGTCTCGCGGTTCGCTTTCCGGTCCCGCTTGGATGGTTTGTTCTGGGCGAAAACCGCACTGCCAAGCAAAAGCACCAGTGCAACGCCGCAGAACGCCGTAGCCGTCGATTTCATCAGCGACATTTTGGATATTCCTTACGATTGAATTGGGTCAAAGCGTGTGATCCTCAAAATCCCGCTCCATCTGCTCCATCCCGTCGAGGATCGGCTCGAACGGGCCGTCCAGGTCATACCAGTCTTCTTCCATGCGAATAACCTCCTCGCCGACCAGGGCCAACTGGTCGTCGAACGAATCGTCCCATGCCAGTGGATCTACGACCATCTTTTCCGACGGCGGGGCCACCGCAAGGGCCCTTTCCGGTTGGACCGCGGGCTTTTCCGGGAGCGGTTCGGCGACACGCTCCTGCCCGTCACCGGTTGCGGCCACTCCATCAACGACGTTCAGACCGCCCGGCCGGGCGTTACCGATCAGCAGCCACGCGGTGGTCACGCCGATCAGCAACGACGCGGCCAGCGTTGCCACGACGGCCATTGCCCCCCCGCTGCCCTGTGTTTTCCGCACGACGGGCCGCCGTTCAAACGGCTCCTCCACCGGCTGGGCCGTCTCGAGCAATCGCCCCAGCGCGAGCCAGCCTTCGCGCAACGAGGCCGTCTCCTCATTCGGCGGAACGTGCCCTTCAGACTCGGGGGCCGTCGCCTCTTCCAGTTGCCGTTGTAATTTGTCCAGTTCGTCGTTCACCGGTTATCCTCCACGAGCAGTTTTCGCAAGGCTTGGAGACCTCGCCGGCAGTGGCTCAGGGCCGTGTTCAACGGGCAGTCGACAATCCCGGCAATCTCCGCGAAACTCAACTCGCCGTAGTATCTCAGCATCAAAACCCGCCGTTGCACGGGCGAAAGGTTGTCGAGCGCCGCAGTGAGCTGCTCGGCTGCTTCCGCCTTCCTCAATATTCCCGAGGCCGCTGCATCGCGGGCGGCCGGTTCAATCCGCTTCCACTTCTCCTCGTCAAGGTTGATTTCCCGCTTCGCTTTGCGGCCGAGGTCGCAAACCAGCCGGTCGGCGATTCGCAGCAGGTATGCCCGAGCGTTCCCTTGCTCGCGATATCGCTGGCGCGCCTCCCACGCCCGGCAGAAGACCTCCTGGGCAAGGTCGTCGGCCACGTCACCCCGCCGCACCATTGCCAGCAGGTACCCGCGCACGGCCCGTCCGTGCTCGCGACCCCAGTCCGCGAACCGTCCATTGTTGCTCATTTGTGAGTCCGGAGGGGCCATCTTCATACCTAAACGCCGCTGGCCGGCAGTTATTGCAGGATAAGCGCGGATTTTGTCCGATTGTGGCCAAAAGGCCGGGGACCTACGGCAATTCCCCCCTATCATATTCCAAAGACGTGGAATCGGACAAGCACGGGGCATGGTTGGATTTTCATCATCCCCACGCTAAGATGAACCATGGTCCTCCATCTCTTTGAGGTGGCATACCCTAATTCGTGCCTGTTGCGGAAAGCCGGATTTTCGGGTGCCATGCCCACGCTCGCGTGGGCATGTCGTGAATCCCGCAAGAAACCGCTACATGCCCACGCGAGCGTGGGCATGGCTGGGAGTACTTCGCCGACGCGGAGGGCGGCAGCTACATGCCCACGCGAGCGTGGGCATGGCACCCAACTTTCCGCAACAGAAACTAATTCACATTGAACCGAGGAAAACGACATGACTCCATCCAATGATTCCCCGAGCGCCACTCGCCGAGAGTTCCTTCAGCGAAGCAGCCTGGTCGCCGCGGGCACGACCGCCGCCGTGCTCGGCAGTTCCGTGCCCGCTGTCCACGCCGCCGAAAACAACACGATTCGCCTGGCGCTGATCGGCTGCGGCGGCCGCGGTACGGGCGCCGTCGCCAACGCCCTGAAAACAAGCAACCAGGGCCCGATCAAGCTCTACGCCGCCGCGGATCTCCTCAAGGAGCGCATGGACGGCCGGCTCAAGTCGCTCGCGAAACAGTTCAAGGACCAAATAGACGTCCCGGAGGACCGCAAGTTTATCGGCTTCGATGCCTACAAGAAAGCCGTCGATGTGCTTGGCCCCGGCGACGTGGCCCTGTGTACCACGCGTGCGTACATCCGCCCGGTCCACGTCGAGTACGCGGTCGGCCGAGGCGTCAACGTCTTCATGGAAAAGCCGTTTGCGCCCGATCCGATGGGCCTGCACCGGATGCTCCGCGCCGGCGAAGAGGCCGAGAAGAAGGGGGTGAAGATCGCTGCCGGGCTGCAATGCCGCCACTCGCCGGCCCGGGCCGCCCTGATCGACAAAATCAACAGCGGCGAAATGGGCGAGCTTTCCTACATCCGCGCCAACCGCCTGACGGGCCGACGCTGGATGAAGAGCGCGGGTGAGAAGTCCAATAATTTCATCGACCAGCTCCAGTTCGGCAAGGCCCAACTGTTCTGGGTCGGCTCCGGCCACATGGTCGACAACCTCATCCACCAGATCGACGAGTGTTGCTGGCTGATGGACGACTGGCCGGTCTCCTGCCACGGTTTTGGCGGCCGCGAGGTCGCCAGCGACGACCACGGCCAGAACAACGACATCTACTCGATGGAGTACACCTTCCCGAACGGCAAGAAGGCGTTTTGCGGGTTCCGCCGCGCGTTGAAGGGCCACAGCGAGTTCGCCACGTTCGTCCACTGCGGCAAGAAGGCCGGGCAGTTCTCCGGCAACGTCCACAAGGCCACGGTACACATGTTCAAGGACCAGCGGATTGCGAAGGACAACATCGCCTGGTCGCCCACACCCGACGCCCGCAGCCCGTGGGACTACGAGTGGGTCGCCTTCGTCGAGAGCATCCGCAACGACAGGCCCCATAACGAGGCGAAGCGGGCCGTCTATGCCGACTACGCCGCGCTGATGGGCCGCGCCGCCGCCCACGCCAACCAGATCGTCACCTGGGACGACGTGACCAACTCGAAATTCCAGTTTTGCGACTACCTGGACGATTTGGCCTACGACAGTCCCCCGCCGGTGAAGGCCGACAAAGACGGCTACTTTCCCGCCCCGGTCGCAGGCGAGTGGAAGGAACTGTAAGCCGGAATGCCATGGCACCACGCCCCGGGCCAAGACAACCAAATAGGTTGTGTGGATATGGCCCGATAAAATTATTTTGTGGAATGTTGATGGCTCGATTTGGTGGTGTCGTCAAGTGTTTGAGGTAGAGTTTTCCGGAGAAATCTTGACGGACGCCGGTTGGCTGGATTAACATGACTCCCATGAAGCAATTGATACTTCCGCTTGTGCTTGTTGCCACTTCATCAATCGCCGGTTTGCCGGACGCACACGCCGCCAAGGTAACGCTCGACCTGACCGGTTGGAAAGACGTTGCGCTGGTCGGGGCGATCAACCGGTTCGACCAGGACGGCAACCTGCGGCGGCCGGTCGATCCGAAGGCGAAGATCGACGCCCCGTACGTCGACGCCCGGGCGACCAACGCCGGACGCGGGCAGTGGATCTTTGGTAACCTTCCGCCGGGCAAGTACGATTTCGTGATCCTGACGAGCGGCCGGCAGCGAGTCGAGGGCTGGCACTATGCCCCGGTGTTGGAGTTCGACCCGTTCTTCCCGGCCGACGCCAAAGTGGAAGACGCGAAAGTCCGCGAGCAGGTCGTCGACCACATCAAGAAATCGCGTCACTACGAGAACAAGGTCGTGCCGTTGGCCCTCGGCGGCGACAAGAAGGTCGTGCGGATTCTGATGATGCTGATTCGCGACCAGAAAACCAGCTACAAGGCCGGCTACGGCACCATGCGCCACGAAATCTGGCAATACACCTACAAGTACGGCGGCTGGGCCAAGGAAAAACGCACCCGCGTGCTCGACCGCCTGCTGCTGCCGGTCGAAGAGCTCCGCCGGTGGACGTGGCTCTGGGACCCCAAGCTCGGCGGCGTCGAAATCTCCAGCCAGCCGGTCACAATCAAGTGCGACCCCCCAAAACCATCCGGCGAAGAAAAACGCCCGGGGCTGTTTCCCTACTGAGATGGGCCGATTTGTGCGGTCGACCGGGCTGACTGCCCGGATTGCCATTCGGCCCGGTTCCGGATACAATAAACTCGGTTCTCGGCTGACCTTCCCTCCGACTGAAGCAGGAGAATGGACATGACGTCTCGCCGGTTTTTCATCCTTTTTGTTCTTTCGGCAGTGTCTGCAATCTGTGCCACGGCCGTTGCCGCACCGGAGAATCTTGCGCCGAAGGCGAAGACCTCGGCCACTTCGGAACATAATGCCCAGTACCTCTCGAAATTCGCCGTCGACGGCAAAATTCCGCCGGAGGGGAGTTCGGCGGCCGATCGCGGCGCGGCGTGGTGTGTATTGAAGGAGAAGTCGGGCGATGTGGCAGATTTCACGTTCGAGTGGCCCGCCCCGGTCGAGGTGGCCGAAATCGTCTACTTCGGCCGAACCGCGTGGTTCGTGAACGAGTGCTGGAAGGATTACGAGGTCTATCTCGACGACGCCAAGACACCGGCCGTGAAGGGCAAGTTCAAGATGATGCACGGTGCGCAACGGATCAAGCTGCCCAAGCCGGCGAAGGTCAAGCGGATCACGATGAAGTTTCTCAACTCCTACGGCGGCTACAATCCCGGCGCGGCCGAGATCATGGTCTTCGGCCAGAGCCCGTCGCCGAAAGACCTTGCGGCGGTGGAGAAGAAAGCGACGCTCAAGGCGCCGGGCCGTCCCGCGCCGCGCCCGGCTTCGCGACCTGCCGTGCAAGTCGCGGGAGCCGATCAAGTCGATCCCGAAAAGCTCCGGGCGTTGATCGTCGAACTGGTTGCCATCCACGGCGAGAAATATGACAGGGCCCCTGAGCATCTCGATCGTCTGAAGGAAATCAAGGACGACGCCGAGGAACTCAAGAAGCTGCAACGCGAGGTCCTGTTGTTCGACGTCGAGCGGCTGCTGGCGATCAAGCGCCACGAGATCAACGCCTCGCACGTTTACACGTACCACTACGAAGGCCAGCGCGACGGGGGCGGGCTGTACATCCTCTCGCCGCACGACCCGGACGCCGAGCCGGTCGAGATCCTGCCGTCCCCCTCGGGCCAGATCCTCGATTGCGACCTCTCGTACGACGGCCAAAAAGTCCTGTTCAGTTGGCGGCGGGAGCCCGGCGGGGGCTACCACCTTTGGACCGTGAACATCGACGGCAAGAACCTCACGCAATTGACCGACGGCGAGTGGCACGACTACAACCCCTGCTGGCTGCCCGACGGCGGCATCGCTTTCTTGAGCACCCGCGAGCCGCAGTTCGCCTATTGCTGGCACGCCCCGGTCGGGGTGGTACACCGGATGAACGCCGACGGGTCGGGCGTCCGCAAGTTCTCGTCGAACTACCTGAACGACTTCACGCCCTACGTCCTCAACGACGGCCGGATCATCTACTCCCGGTGGGAATACGTCGACAAGCCGGCCATCCCCATCCAGAGCCTGTGGACGATCAATCCGGACGGGACGGACCTTTCGGGCTTCTTCGGCAACCGGGTGCTGACGCCGGGTACGTTCATGGAAGCCCGGTCGATCCCCGGCACACAGAAGATCATCTGCACGATGACCGGCCACAACGGGCCGACGCGCGGGGCGATCGGCGTGATCGACCGGAGCCGGGGCGTCAACGCCCAGGAAGCGATCACGAACATCACGCCCGACACGCCCTTGAGCGCCGTGAACCAGGGCAACGGCAACACCGGCGGGAGCAAGCCGTACAGTTGCCCCTTGCCGCTGGACCGCCAGCGGTTCCTGATCTCCGCCCGGGGCCCGATCCTGGTGCGGACGATCGACGGCACGTGCCAGTCGACCGCGGTTGCGGCGCCCGGCGACGGGATGCAATACTTCAACGCCCAGCCGATCCGGCCCAAGCGCCGCCCGCCGATCATTCCTCCGACGATTGCCGAAGGGGAGCAGGAACCCTACGCGACGATCTACATGCAGGACGTCTACAACGGTTTGGAGCCGCAGGTCAAGCGCGGCGAGGTGAAGCGAATCCGCGTCGTCCGCGAATTGGCCAAGCCGCTTCGGATCGACCCGGGCAAGCGGGCATTCGGGTTCCAGTTCCCGGTGATTTCGTGCGGGGCAACGTACGCCGGCAAGCAGGTGCTGGGCGAAGTCCCGGTGGGCGAGGACGGCTCGGCCTGTTTCCGCGTGCCGGCCATGATGCCGATCTATTTCATGGCCATCGACGCCGAGGGCCGCGCGGTCCAGCGGATGCGGAGCTTCACCCACTTCATGCCCGGCGAAGTCCAGGGCTGCATCGGCTGCCACGAGCACCGGCTCGGGGCGTCGCGGCCGCAAATGGGCACGGCCTATAGCCGCACGCCGATGGACCTCGAACCGATGGAATGGGGCGGCGGCGGCTTCGACTACGCCCGGATCGTGCAGCCGGTCTTCGACAAACATTGCGTCAAGTGCCACAACTCGATCGACCCGCCAAAGAATCTCGATCTGACCGGCGGTGCGACCGATTTCTTCAACGTCTCCTACGATTGCCTTGCCCGGGAAAAGCAGGGACGCGCCGGCACCGAGTTCGTCAACTGGATCCCGACCTACAACGGCCACGAGCAAAACATCCTGGAGGTAACGCCGAAGGCCTGGGGTTCGCCGCAGAGCAAGCTGGCCGAGGTGGTGCTGGGCAAGCATCTCGACGAGGACGGCAAGCCGCGGTTTACGATGGATGAGAAGAGCCGCCGCCGCGTGCTGGCGTGGATCGACCTGAACGTCCCGTACTACGGCACCAGCGAAACGGCCTATCCCGACAACCGCGGGTGCCGGCAGATCGTGCCGCCGCAGTTGAACGCCGTGTTGGGCGACGTAGCCAAGCGGCGGTGTGCGGAGTGCCACAAGGGCAAAGTCCCGCGCCGCGAGTGGACCCGCATCACCGAGCCGGAACTGAATCCGTTCCTGGTCGCCCCATTGGCCAAGTCGGCCGGCGGCAGCGAAAAGTGCGGCAAGGCCGTTTTCCAAGACAAGAACGATCCGGACTACCAAAAAATCCTCGCCACGTTCGAGCCGGTCACGGAGATGCTCAAGAAGACCCCGCGGATGGACATGGTTGGAGCGCAACCATCGGATAAGGTGAGCCGGTGTTGTCAGTGAGTCGTGAGTCGAGAGTCGAGAGTCGAGAGTCGAGTGTCCAGAGCAAAAAAAGCCCTGGCACTGCGTGCCAGGGTTCTGTCGGAACCCACTGGCGAATTGGCCCTACGCTGAAATCGTAGAGCAGGACCATAACAACTCGGAGGATCCCATGGTTGCCCGTTTGATTGGGTCGGTTGTTGTCGCAATGGTTGGTCTTTTTCTCGCGACTTCTGTTTCGGCCGCCGAAACGGGGAAAACCGAGGACTGGGCGTCCCTGTTTAACGGAAAGGACCTCGCCGGCTGGACCGTCAAGTGTCTTCCGGGCGACCGCGACAAGGTCTTCTGGAAAGTTGCCGACGGCGCGATCGAGTGCGATTCGATGGGCCGCAAGAAACACGCTGACGCGTGGTTGATAACCGAGAAAGAGTTTGGCGATTTCGAGCTGAAGCTGAAATTCCAGGCATTCCGCAACTGCCCCGGCAACAGCGGCGTCCAGGTCCGCAGCCGGTACGACGAGGGGCCTGGAACGCCGCGCGGCGGCTGGCTCGACGGGCCGCAGATCGACATCCACCCGCCGGCCCCCTGGCGAACCGGACTGATCTACGACGAAACCCGCGAGGAAAAACGGTGGATCTCCCCGAGTCTGAAGAACTGGGCCATCAAGAAGGAGCAAGGGCCGAAAGAGTGGAAATTCAAGTACGCCGACGAGGGGGACGGTTGGAACACGATGCAGATTATCTGCCGCGGCACAAAGATCAAAACCATCGTCAACGGCATCACCATAAGCGACTACGACGGAAAAGGCGTGTTAGACAACGAGGCCCACCGCAAGCACAACGTGGGGCTTACGGGCCAAATCGCATTGCAACTCCACTCCGGCGACGAACTACGAATACGCTTCAAAGACATCGTCATCCGCGAGTTGCAAGAAAAGTAGCAGGCACACTCCGTGTGCCGTCCGCCGGTTGAAAGCAAGAACAAAGCAGGGGGCACCTGCCCAATCCGCGGCCGGTTACGAAGCCAAGCAGATTTCCTCTGCCTTCTGCCCTTACTCCACCCTTTGCCATTCGTACTCCCGGTTGCTTTCTTGATCCTGCAGGACCATCCGATCGGCCGTGAGTTCGAGAATCGGCTCGGCAACCCGGTCGCCGTAGGTTCGGTTGACGAAATCGACTTTTGCCGGGGGAGAGCCGCCAACGTTGCGGCGATTCATGCAGCCGTCTTCGACCGACCAGACCATGTCGAGTTCCAGACGGGGCGTGAACAGGCGGGCCTTGAAACCGGTCAGTTCGATGACCATCGTGGCCGTACCGTCGGGCCGTACCGTCATGGTCCGCTCGCCATGGTGGAAATTCGCCCAGACGCCGACGATCATTTCCACGTACCGGGCGTCCATGTCCGCCGGGCGTCGGGTGTCGAAAGTCGCCCGGATACGGAAACCCCACGCTACCAACAGCGCAATCCCGACGGTCATGATCGCGACATACGCGACAATCGCTCGAAAACGGGACCTCGGTTGCCGGGCTGTGCCGGGGATTCGGTCAACCATGGTGCTTACCCGGGATTGCGTTTGTGAATTCACCCCAACTTACCCAGAATATCGGCTGGCTGCGGTGTGGAACAGGGCAATTGAAGGTAACCCAGGGAGATCGGGGCCGGATGCCCGGAAAACGCGAGAAATCCGAGTGCTAGCAGTGGACGGGTATTCGCGTTCGACGGGCGGTTTTGGGTAGTGCAAAGGCCCGGAATCCCGGCCAACCCGTATTGGCGAATTCCGGCTCTTATGCTACCCTTTCTGCCCCCGGTGACAAAAACCGGCTTGCTCGGCGGCATGGAATTGGGCCTCCGGCGTGCTGGTTGACGCGAGGGAGCGTCACGGGAAATTCGTGTGTCTGTCGAGACCCAAGATCGGGTCCGACTGGCCGACAAGGAAGGAGGCCGACATGCATCTGAACCAGACCCAACAAACCCAGGTCCACATCCGCTGGATGATCCGGCGCGACATGCCGGAAGTGCTCGACATCGAAGACGGCAGTTTCGAGTTTCCCTGGCTGGAAGAGGATTTCATTCACTGCCTGCGGCAGCGCAACTGCATCGGCATGGTCGCCGAACACGAGGACCGCGTGGTGGGGTTCATGATCTATGAACTCCACAAGACCCGCATCCACGTGCTGAATTTCGCCGTCGCCCCCGGCTATCGTCGCCAGGGCGTCGGCAGCCAGATGATAGCGAAGCTGGTCGGAAAGCTGTCGTCGCAGCGCCGCAGCCGGATCGTGCTCGAGGTCCGCGAGACCAACCTGCCTGCCCAGTTGTTCTTCCGCGAGAGCGGCTTTCGCGCCATTTCGGTGATGAGGGCCTACTACGAAGACACGCCGGAAGACGCCTACCTGATGCAGTTTCGCTACCGCCCGGAAAAACCGGCCGTCCTCGAACCGGTCAACCGGATTTCGCGCCTGGCGGGCTGAACGGTTCGCTCCGAAACCTCGGGAACAATTTTTACCCGCCGGTCAATACACGCAGGGTATCGTCCCATGTTGTCGGCGTTTGCAGCGGAGATGCTTGCAATCGGCCTGCTGGGTGCAGCGGGCCTGGTGCTGGCCGGTTGGGGGTTTCTCAAGGTCCGCCGCTTGCCGTTCGGGCCGGTCCAGTCCGCTTTCTTCGGGCTGAACTACGTGGTCTGCCGAATCCATTGGCGGGCGAGTGTAAGCGGGCTTATATGTCTTCCCGACGAGCAAGGCGCGGTCATCGTTTGCAACCATCGCTGCCCTTTTGATCCCTCGTTCATCTACCTGGTCACAAACCGGCTGGTACACTGGATGGTGGCCAAGGAGTACTTCTCAAAACCTCTCTGCGCGTGGTTCTTGCGGCTTGCCGAGAGCATTCCGGTCGGCCGGGGCGGTATCGATACGGCGGCCACGAAACGGGCAATCCGTCAAGTGGCTGAAGGCGGTCTGTTGGGAATGTTCCCGGAAGGGCGCATCAACACGACCGACCAGACCCTGTTGCCCGGCCGCGCCGGCGCGGCGTTGATCGCCCTGAAGGCACGCGTGCCGGTGGTCCCTTGCTACATTAGCGGCTCGCAGTTCAACGGCTCGATCGTCGGAAGCATGCTGCTGCCGGCGAAGGTACACGTGAAGGTGGGCGAGCCGATCGATCTCTCGCCCTACTACGGTCGTGAGCGCGACCGCGAGGTTCTCCAAGAGTTGACCGGGCGTTTCCTCAAGGAGATTGCCCGGCTCGCCGGCGACACCGATTTCGAGCCGCAACTGGCCGGCCGGCTCTACAAGCCGGGTCTTGCCGGCGGGTAAATCGCCCGATCCTACTTCCTGAACTGCTGGCACCAGTAGATGGTTCCACTGGGCGTGCGATAGGCGGCAACCCCGATCCGGCGGTGCCGGGAACTGAGAATATTTGCGCGGTGGCCCGAGGAATTCATCCAGGCGCGGACCGCAGTCCTGCTGTCTTTGTAACCCATCGCGATATTCTCGGCAAACGGCCCGTAACAATGAACCATGTTCCGGTTTCGCGCCATCCACGCGCCGTGCCTTCGAGCCGACTTCATCAAATCGGGAGAAATGTCCAACGGCTTCAGTTTGTACTTCTCCCGCTGAAGATTCGTGAAGTGGATGATGTTCTTCTCGACCTCGATCAGCTCGACATCCTTCTCGTTGGATTTCGGTTCCTGTTTACCTTCCGGGTCCGCGCCCAGCAATACCGCCGCTGCGCACAATGCCATCTTCGCAATCATCGGTTGCTCCTCTTCAAGTAGGCAGGTTCAAGTGGTGGGAAAAATGTGGGGCTCTGAAGATATCCTATCGGAAACGGATTGCAAGGGGGTGGGCAGGGTTCAGGGTTCAGGATTTCCCTACAAACGGGTCCTCAGGGTCCTGAACCCTGAACCCTGAACTCCAAATCCTCAGCCTTCCTCCTTATAGTTGCGGCCAAGAGCCTCGCCATGTTACCCCACAACCGGGCCATGCGGACTACGGCCCGTCTGCGAGTCTTGCGGACCCACGGGTTTCCTGCAATAATCCCACTCAGGTGTTGATGGACCCCCGCGAACAGGAAACTTCACGATGAATCCCGCCACCACCGCCAAGGACACGCCGGGTCCGTTCCATCCGGCCAGTAGCCCCGACTACGTCCCGCGCGAGCAGTTGCGCGACCTGCAATCCCAGCGGCTGCGGCAGGTGGTCGGCCAGACCTACGAGCACGTGTCGCTGTATCGTCAGCGGATGCAAAAGCACGGCCTGACGCCGGCGGACATCCGCGGCGTCGACGACATCCACAAGCTCCCGTTTACCGTCAAGAACGATCTGCGCAATGCATACCCGGTCGGAATGTTCGCCGTGCCGATCCGGCAGATCGCGGGGCTGCACCCCCCCAGCGGCACGACGGGCAAGCCGGTCGTCGTGGCGTACACAAGGCGCGACCTGGAAGTGTGGACCGAGGTCATCGTCCGCTGCCTGGCCTCCTGCGGGATCCACCAGGGCGACATCATCCAGAACGCGTGCGGCTACAATCTGTTCACCGACGGGCTCGGCCTGCACTACGGGGCCGAAACCCTGGGAGCCACCGTGATCCCCATCTCGGGCGGCGACACCGATCATCAGATCATGGTCATGAAAGACTTCGGTGTCTCGGCCATCTGCTGTACGCCCAGCTACTTCCTGTACCTGATCGAGCGGGCCGAGAAGATCGGCGTGGACCTCCGCGAACTCCCTTTGCGGGCCGTGGTCCTGGTCGCAGGGTCCTGGAGCGAGGCCGTGCGCCGGCGAATCGAGGAGTCGGCCGGAACCAAGGCGTACGACACCTACGGCCTGCCGGAGATCATCGGCCCCGGAATGGGCGCCGAGTGTACCCGCCGCAGCGGCTTGCACATCTTCGAGGACCACTTCTACCCGGAGATCGTCGATCCGGCGACCGGCGACCCGCTCCCCGACGGCGAGGAAGGCGAGCTGGTGCTCACCACGCTCAGCAAGGAGGCCATGCCCATGATCCGCTACCGCACGCCCGATCTCGCGGCAATCGTCGCCGAGCCTTGCCCGTGCAGCCGCACTATGCGGCGGATCCGGCGGATCGGCCGGCGCAGCGACGACATGTTCGTCGTCCAGGGCATCAGCGTGTTCCCCTCGCAAATCGAGGCCGTCCTGCTGGCCGTCGAGGGCACGTTGCCCCGGTATCAAATCATGCTGACACAGGAGAAAGGGCTCGACCGGGCCGAAGTGCAAATCGAAGTCACACCGCAGATCGTCAGCGACCAGGTGGGCGCCATGGAAAGCCTGCAAAACAAGCTCGCTGAGGAGATCGAGCACACCTCGGGCATCCACATCCCCGTGCGGCTCGTCGAACCGCACACCATCGAGCGCACCGAGGGCACGGCCGAGCGGGTGGTAGACAAGCGGAGCACCTAAGCCGGTCCGAGGCCGCAACCAAAGAGATTGCAAATTGAAAATTGAAAATTGCAAACTGCAAATTGGTTCGAGCTTGCACCCGGTCGGTGGTTTTGCGGTATTGTGGCTGCGGATCGACCCCATTGGAAGCCGATTTCCAGCCGGGATGTCGTCGATCTTCAATCTTCAATCTTCAATTTGCAGTTTTCAATTTGCCATATCCCCGCGAGAAGACATGCTCGCACGGCGCGCAGAGGTTACGACGTAAGACTCTAGCGAACAGAGAACACAAGAACCGTCAGGAACCCGCCGATGAGAATCCCACAGCTTTCGCTCTTCATCGAGAACAAGCTCGGACGCCTGGTCGCCCCTTGCAAGCTGCTGGCCGACGCGGGAATCAACATCGTCACCCTCTCCTTGGCCGACACACAGCAGTTCGGCATCCTGCGGCTGATCGTCCGCGAGTGGCAACGGGCACAGGAAGTGCTCGAGGCGGCCGGACTGGCTGTCGCCGTGACCGAGGTCCTGGCAATCGAGGTCCTCGACCGGCCCGGCGGCATGGTCGAGCTGTTGGGAATCTTCGAGCAGGCGGGGATCAGCGTCGAGTACATGTACGCCTTTGCGGGCGCTCGCGCAGTGCTGGTATTCCGGCTCGACGACATCGATGCCGCCATCTCCGCCCTGGCCCGCGCCGGAATCAACCCGGTCAGCCCCATCAGTCTCTATGACCGCCTCGACGAGGAGTAGGACGGTTCCCTTAAGAACAAAGGGGAGCTGTCGTCAACGGAAAGGGCCGCGATTTCCAGCGGAAAACACGGCCCTCCCCTTCGTTCGATCGGGTTGCTCGCCAGCAGAGCCCGACTGGATGTACAGCATATTCGTGGCCTAATCCGCGTCAAGTCCCTTCGATTCATTGGTTTCATTGCCGGTTGCACCCTACCAGAGGGTTGCCGCAAAGTACTCTCCTTTGTTCTTAAAACGCACTCCCCAATCAGCCCGGCGCGCGCTTCAGTCGGATGAACCAAAAAGAAAGAGTTGGTAGGGGATTTTGCCAACGGCGGACGCGAATGGGGGAAAATAGGGACAGTCAGACAGTCACGAATGGCACTGCCGTGGGCGTTGTTCGGTACAACCCCTTGTATCGCAAGCACTGCTATCGGCGCAAGATGTTGTGGTTTTCAAGGGGCGCGGCAGTGCCATTCGGGACAATCACCTATTTCCTGAAGGCGCATCTCTCGAAAATAGGTGACTGTCCGACCCGTCCCGTTTATTTGCCCGCAGGGTTCCAACAAAAGGGACGGCGTGACCTTACTCCTCATCCATCATGGACCGCACTTGCCGTTCGGCTTCTTCGATCGTCAGCCGCACTTGGGGGATGTGCAAGAACGGCGTGAGCGTTTGTTCTTCGTCGTCGGTGGACGGGTTTTGGACCTGTTCGATCTCCTGCTCCAGGGCGTCGAGCCAGGGCGGAATGTCGAAACCGGCGCCGGTGGTGATCTTGGTGAACTGGCCGATTTCCTTTTCGAGCGCCGCGAACGCCTTCGATTGCCCGCCACTCTCCAGCTCCGCGACGGCCGGGACAACCAGGGCCCGGAGCCGGTCGATCGCCAGCGGCCGTACGAACCGCTCGCCCAACCGGTCGGCAATGCTCGGCAACCGCATCCCGTACTTCCGCACCAGGCCCGCTAGGCGTCTCTGGTGATCCTCGGCGATCTCGCGGGTCCGCTGCGCGATGGCCCGGTGCCAGATGCCGGCCGCGTTGTCGCGGCCGCAACGGACGAGGACCTCGTGTGCGAGCACGACCGGCAACAGGTTCCACGCCACGCGGTCGTAGTGAACCCGCAGCCGGAGGAAATCCAACAGCGTGTAGAGCATCTCCCCGCGGTCCGATTGGGTCGTGGTGCTGTTGTAATCGATGTACTCGTTGTAGTTCTCGACGACGGCCTCGAGGATCAGGTCCAAGTGTCGCGCAGCTTCGTTGCGCGGGATGGATTTCTCGATTTCACGCAGCAGCAGGAATTCTTCTTGGGCGCCGGGCTCTTCTTCGAGCGACCGCAGCCACGCGTCGGCCCCTTCGTGCAGGATGGCCCGAAGATTGCCGAGGCTCATGAACCGCTGGGTGAACAAGTCACTCCCGAAACGTTCGATGAACTCCTTAACCGTTTGCCATCGCCGCCGGTCGTTGACTGCTTCGAGCACGGAAAGCCGCACGCCGCGGCTGTGAACCAGCCAACATTGCAGCAGCGCCTCGCTGGTCTGTTCCAACATGGCAATTAAATCGATGTCGCTGTGCCGGGTCGCCTCCTCGCCCTTCTCGGCGTACCAGTCCTCGGAAGAGACGACCAGACAACGGACAATTGCCTTGCACCCGATCTGGAACATCTGGTCGAACTCGGTGATAGCGCCGTGGCCGACCGGATGATCGATCTCCATGTCCTGAACCGTTTGGATCAACCGGTTCGTTTCGTCGAGGAGCCCCAGCCGGGGCAAGTAGGTCAACAGGCGGCGCAGGAGGCACTGGAGACTTCGCGAGGCGACGATCCGCCCGGGATCGCCGCTGCGGGCCAGGGCAACGTAAAGGAGCGGTTGCGGCAGCAGTGCCTCGACCAGCTCCTGCCACACGGCGCGGACGCCGGCCACATCGCCCCGGAGCACGGCGCGGAGGACTCGCCCCGCCGGCACTTCCCAGTCCTCCCATCCTTCGGCCGGCTCATCGCGCCGCATGGCCGCATGGATCATCCGCCCGGCGTCGACCGTCTCGACGCAAGTGGCGATGATCTGGTCCAACAGCGTCTCCTTGATACCCCTGTGGTGATCGTACTCGATCAGGGCTTCCTGAGTGCCGCGCGGCGCCGGGATAGGATACCGGCCGACGGCGTCCAACAACTCCAGCAGATGCCGGCGATTGGTCATCGCCCGGCGAAACCACCCGGCCAACACGTCGTCGCGCTCGGTGAGAACCGACTCGTCCAGTCGGGGCGGGTCGGTGGGAGCCGAGGCCGTCGCGGCCAGCCTCCACAACTGGGCCAGAACGCTCAAGAAGCCCAATCTCGCGACGATCCGGTTGGCCTCGTGCACCAACTCGAAATCGGTCGGATTGTGCCCGCCGTCGAAAGTCTCCCCCTCGAAGCCGTCGTCCGTGCTGTCACGGTAAGTGACGTCTTCGTAGGCTGCGCTGAAGAGGTCATCATCATCGCGGGCTCTCTTGGGGGTCTCCTTGTCGTCGTCGCCGGCGGCGTTCTCGGCGACCAGCTCGGACTGGGGTATCTCCCAATAGTCTTCCGCGTTGGCTTCGAGGCAGTCGAAGAACTTCTGCGTCAGGCCCCACCGCTCTGCCGGCGAAATTTCCCGCCCGGTCGTGTCGTCATCCGGCCGCCAGAGGTTCTCCATCCAACTGAGTGCCAGATCGTGGAATGCGTAGTTTTCCTCGACCAGCGGAATGTGCTCGGATTGGCTGAGCCATTGAATCAACAAGGCCATGGCAGCGACAAGGTCCCGCTGCTGAAGCAGGGCTTCGACGACCAGCGCGTAGGCTTTGGGCGATCGAAACTGGTCGACGTGCCCCCGCCAGAAGGCGATGTCGCCGGCGGCGGTTCCCGCCTCGTGCCACGCCCCCAGCGCGGCCGCCACGTGGTCGGCCGATTCGCGCGTCTCGCGTCCCGAGATCCCCTCGACCGATCCGACCTCCGTACTGGCGAACGGGTCCCACCAGGCAGCCAGCTTCCCCGCCTGCCGGGAGATGATCTCCCGGAATTCGGTATTTCCCGTCGCCGCCGACTCTTTTTCAATCAGGACGTAAAGGCCGAACAACTCGCTGACCACGTCGATCAGGTCGTCGATGCGATAGTCGTGGATGCTGTTTTCGACGGCGGGAAAAAGGGAATACTGGCCGCCGAAGCCGAGGATGTTCCACGGATCGACAATCGCCCCGCACTCGATCCCCCGGTGCAGGAGTTCGACGATCTCCTCGGCGATGTCGGCGGCTGCGTCGAGTTCGCCCGACTTAATCTCGCGTTGGGCGATAGACAGCCGGCAGTAGATGTCGCAGAGGATCCGCGCCGAGGCGACCGGCACAACGCGGATCTGCCGGGCGGCGGCTTTCGTGTTGCCCATCCTCGCAAAGAGCTGGGCAAGATGTACGTGTTGCGACTGTTCGGCCCGGCGGAGCCCCAGGCGATGATTGAAATCCTGCCGCGCGCCGCCGAACGGTTGATGGAGCTTGACCGCTTCGAGCCGCAACCGCTCGACGTGCGGGAATTTCACCCGCTCGATGAGCCGCTCGTAGAACTCGTCCCGGTAGCGGGCGATGTGCTGAACAAGCGTGCCCAACGTCGTCTCCGAGTCGTGTGCGTCGGGCCTGTTGCCGCTGACGCCGGAACCCATCAGCATGGTCCCGGCCAGCACCGCCGCTTCCTCAAACAGGACTTCCTCGCGGGGTAACCGGCCGCGATGCTCGATCCGGGCAAGCATCGCATCGAGCGAGACCTGCTGCACGACGAACCGCCGGCAGCGGCCCGAATTGTCCAGGTGGTTCATGTCCCACTGCCCGAACAGGTAGTTCGGACGCTTGTTGACCGGATGATCGAAATCATACGCCCGAGGGTCAACCGCCAACTCGTCGAGCAGGTTCGGATCGAACCAAGCGTCGAACAGCAATGATGAGTCTGTTGAGTTGAGGATCTCCAAGGCCTTTTCGATCAACTCGGCATAGGGCCCCGCCGATACGCCGGCGTCCCGTATCCACAGGGGGATGGGGCGGACCCACTCATGGGTGTAGGGTTGGATCCTCTGTTCGCCTTCCAGGACCGCCACCGGCCGGTGGCCGATATAGTCGTTGATCTGACTGATCGCCCCCTGGATAATCCGCTCCTTTTCGTTCCACGGCCCTGCCTGATGCAAGACGGCCTCGCACACCCGACCCATGAACAGGGGCTGGAACAAGAACTCGGCCGGTTGGTGGAACAACAGATCTTGATGATGCTCCCGATAGGCGAACAGAAACTCGTCAAATACCAGGGGGATGATCGCCTCGGCCTGCTCTACCTGCCCGAACGCGTCCGACTTGCCCCGGAGTTCCTGCAACTCGGCTTCCAGCAGCAGGCCGAGCATTTCCCATGCCGGCTCCCCCTCAATCATGGCATATAACGTGTTCAGGTTTTTCAAGAACCCGGCATCCGGCGCCCCGTTGGACAGATTCAGGTAGCCCAGGATTTCCCTGGCAGTCTCTCGGGCATCGGAAGCTGAGTGGTCTGGTGTCATGCCGAGCTAATGGGTACCGGTAATCTATTACTATAAAGCCGCGACCGGTGAGGCTGTGACTTTTTGTAGGGAACGCCCTCTGTGG
>CAZJRB010000015.1:0-95616 GCA_964547995.1 uncultured Planctomycetaceae bacterium
CCGGTGCTTGGCATTCATGATGCTCGACGCCGACGTTGTGGCCGTGAGCCCCACGGGGTCCGGAGAAAAAACGACCATACATAGACTGTTTTTGACATTTTTTTAGAGCCTAAAACGGGGCACAAGACTTAACGGCAGTAATCGCTCCCATTCCGAGTTCCCAAATCCTATGGCCCAACGCAGTCAAGCGAGAGACGTTGCCTTCCAGGTCCTCTATCAGGAGGATTTGAATCTGCAAAACGATCCCGCCGACGGCGATGCGCTGATTGAGCGGAGCTTGGGTTCGGAAGACTTGGTCCGGTTTGCCAAAGATCTCGTTGCCGGCACGCGGCACAATCGGCCGGAAATTGATGAGAAGATCGAAGCGGCCGCCGAGAATTGGACCCTCGGCCGCATGGCTGCCACCGATCGGAACGTTATCCGGTTGGGGGCCTATGAGCTTCTTTACGCTGACACCCCCGATCGCGTCGCTGTTGACGAAGCCCTCGAACTGGCCAAACGGTTCGGCTCGGCCCAGTCGGCGCAGTTTGTCAACGGGATTCTCGACCGGCTGATGCACGGAGAAAAAGAGGACAGAGGACAGAGGACAGAGGGCAGAGGATAGTGGACAGTAGCAGGCCGCTTGCGGCTTCGCAGGAATCCGCAGCACACTGTCCTTTTGCAGCAACCCGTTTTCTGCTATCATTCCCCGAAGTTCTCCGAAGTTGTCGCGAAGCTACAAGCGGCTGACGGATTTGCGGGATAGAATCCCAAATCAGAAACCCGAAATCAGACAGCACAAATCCAGAATGGGCATATTCGACAAATTCAAGAAGGGGCTGGCCAAGACGACCCAATTGATGAATCGGGACGTCCGCGACATCTTCAAAACCAAGGGTCGCCAGGTCGATCAGGATTTCCTCGACGAGTGGTTCGAGATGCTGATAAAGACCGATATGGGCGTCGAGGCATCGCAGGAAATCACAGACGAAATCGGCGAGACCTTCCGCGCCCGGGTGGTCCAGAAGGAAGAAGTCCTCGAGCGGATGCGCGAGCAGCTCAAGTCATTGCTGGCCCAGCCCGCCGCGCCGATCGACTTCGCTGAAAGCGGGCCGACCGTGATCATGGTCTGTGGCGTAAACGGCTGCGGCAAGACGACCACGATCGCCAAGCTTGCCCACATGTTCCAGTCGGACGGCAAAAAAGTGGTTCTCGGCGCCGGCGATACCTTCCGAGCGGCCGCCGTCGAGCAGTTGACCGTCTGGGCCGACCGGCTGGGGGCGGAGATCGTCACCGGCCAGCCGGGCGCCGACCCGGCCAGCGTCGCCCATCGGGCCGTGGCAAAGGCCATCGAGACCGGCGCCGGCGTCTGCATCGTCGACACGGCCGGGCGATTGCAGACCCAACAGAACTTGATGAAACAACTGACGAAAATCCATCGCGTGCTCGGCAAGCAGATTCCCGAGGCCCCGCACGAGGTCCTCCTGGTGCTCGATGCCACCACCGGCCAGAACGGCATCAGCCAGGCGATGCACTTTACCGACGCGGTGCAGTGTACGGGCCTCATCCTGGCGAAGCTCGACGGCACGGCCAAGGGCGGCGTGGTCGTCGCCATCCGCAAGCAGGTCGGCCTGCCGGTCAAGTACGTCGGCGTCGGCGAGAAGGCCGAAGACCTCGCACTGTTCGAGGCCGATCCGTTTGTCGACGCCCTGTTCGAGGATATGGGAGCAACTGTTTAGGGATCGCTCAGAGACAGCTCCGGCAATCGGGGCCATAAAGCCGCGACCGGTGGTCGCGCCCAGTGTCGCCAAGCACCGTAGCACATTGTTATACCTCTTGAACCGAAGATAATGCCAAAACGAGTCTATAGTCGTGCGTATGCGTCCGTCCGGTTCATGTCGCCGGACCTTGATCCACTGATAGTGACGAAGGCATTGCGACTACCGCCAGACCTTCAGTACCGCGACGGCGAACCACGACTCACACGAACACGGAAGGGAAAGGTACAAGAGCGCAGCGCTTATCGTGGGGGACATTGGTCAATGTCATCTGAACACTGGGTGGAATCACCGCGATTGGAAACGCACCTCGAATGGCTTCTTTCGCAACTTGAACCTCACGCTGACGCTATCCAGGAGCTGATAGCGAGCGGGACACGAGTCGATTTCTTCTGTTATTCGTTGGGTTCGACACCAAACCCGCCATCACTACCTCGCAGTATCAGAAAACGTGCCGAATCTCTAGGAATCGAAATCGAGATTGACCACTATGTTGATAACAACAGCAAACACGCGACATAACCTATTGAATGCAGCGGACGGACGAGCCGCCGCCGATTCAAACCGTAAACCGTTATCACTTACACCGGCGCGACCAACGGTCGCGGCTTTATGAAGGAATATATGATGCACGAAACACTCGAAAGACTTCTGGCCGAAGGACCCGTTGTCACGGACGGCGCCTGGGGAACCCAACTCCAGGCCCGCGGGCTGCCCGTCGGCGACTGCCCGGAGCGGTGGAACCTTGAACAGCCGGACAAGGTCCAAGAGGTCGCTCGGGCCTACGTCGATGCCGGCAGCCGGGTGATCCTGACGAACACCTTCGGCGGCAACCGCTTCATCCTCAAGCGGCACGGCCTTGCCGATAAGGTAGCCGAGGTCAATCGTGCGGCCGTCGAGATCTCCCGCAATGCGGCCGGCGAGCGGGCAAAAGTATTCGCCTCGATCGGGCCCAGCGGCGTGATGCTCATGATGGGGCAGGCCACCGAAGACGAGCTGAAAGCCGCATTTGCTGAACAAGCCGGCGCCTTGGCGGAGGGGGGCGCCGACGCCATTGTCGTCGAAACAATGGCCGATCCCGCCGAAGCGAGGTTGGCCGTGGCTGCCGCTGTCGAAACCGGGTTGCCGGTCGTTGGCTGCATGGTCTTCGGCAGCGGACCGGACGGCGACTGCACCATGATGGGAACCACGCCCGAGGAAGCCGTCGAGGCGTTCTCCGCCGCCGGAGCCGATGTGATCGGTTCCAACTGCGGCCAGGGAATTGCCGGATTCGTCAACATCTGCAAGCGTTTTCGGGCAGCAACCGACTTGCCCATCTGGATCAAGGCCAACGCCGGCCTGCCGGAAGCGGTTGACGGCCGGACCGTCTACAGGCAGACGCCCCGGCAGTTCGCCGACTTTGTGCCGGACCTGGTCGAAGCGGGGGCCGGCTTCATCGGCGGCTGTTGCGGCACCACGCCCGAGTTCATCAAGGCCGTCTGCGAAAAACTGAAGCGATGAGCAGTTTCAGCAGCCCGGCTGCTTGCAGCAGCCGGGCTGCTTGGCCCTTTTTCAGGCCCATATCCATGAACTCCCGCGAACGCGTCCTTTGTGCCCTGGGCCACCGGGAACCCGACCGGGTGCCGATCGACTTCGGCGGCACCCGCCAGTCCGGCATCGCCGCGTCGACCTACCATGCCCTGAAGCAGAAGCTCGGCATCACGACGCCGACCCGGGTGTTCGACGTCTACCAGATGATCGCCGAGATCGAGCAGCCGATTCTAGATCGCTTCGGGGCCGATTGCGTGGGAATCCTGCCGAGGGTCGTGGTGTTCGGCATTGCCAACGAGAATTGGAAGCCGTGGCGGTTTCCCGACGGGCTGGAAGTGGAGGTCCCCGGCGGATTCCATCCGATTATCGACGACAGCGGCGCGATTCTGCTGAAGAACGAGCAGGGCCGGATCATCGCCAAGATGCCCAAGGGCGGGCACTATCTCGACCGGATGGAGAAGTATCCCGGCGCGTTGCATCTCGCGCCCGAGGAGATCGATGCCCCGTTGTTGACCGCCGAAGAGTGCGACCACATGGGCACCCAGGCGGAATCATACTACGAGAACACCGACAAGGCGATCATCCTCCGCGGCGGACCCGCCTACGAACTCTTCTGGGGCATGGGCACGGGCGATTTCCAAAGCTGGATGATGACCCTGGCCACTGAGCCCGACTATGTCCACGCCGTCTTCGAGAAACTGACCGAAGCATGGCTCGAAAACCTCAAGCGGACCCGCGATGCGGTGGGCGACCGGATTCACGTCTACCAGTTCAACGACGACCTGGGCACGCAGGACGCCCCGTTTCTTTCGGTCGCCATGTTCCGCGAGCTGATTATGCCCTACTACAAGCGCGGGCTCGACTGGATCCACGAGAACACCCCGTGGAAGGTCTTCATGCACTGCGATGGGGCGATCTATCCGCTGCTCCCCTCGCTGGCCGAAATGGGCATCGACATCCTCAATCCGCTGCAAACGACCGCCAAGGGGATGGCCCCGGCCAAGATCAAGGCCGAGTTCGGCGACCGGCTTTCCTTCTGGGGTGCGGCCTGCGACTGCCAGGGGACGCTCGCGTTTGGCACGCCGGAAGACGTTGCCAAGGAGGTCGAGCAGAACGTCCGAATTCTGGCCCCCGGCGGCGGCTACGTATTAGCCTCCGTCCACAACATCCAATCCGGCGTCCCGCCGGAAAACGTCATCGCCCTGTTCGAAACGACGTTGGCGGCGGGACGTTATTGTGGGTAGCAAAGCCCCGGCGAGGCAAGAGTTGCACAACATGTCAGCCGCAATGTGCCTAGCACGCGGGCACATCCGGTGACGTTCTCTTGCAGAAACAACAAATCTCTTCATTGAGAATCCCCCAAGTCTCTTGTTGTCAAAGGAGTTTCATCAACGCGGGCCACTCGTGCCGCAGGAATTGGCATATGGTTTGCACTCCTGCTTTGACTGCTTAGGAACGCTGATTCTCTGAGAAGCACCGGAAGGGTGTTGATTCACATTGGAGAGATTATGCGCACGCTGGTCCGAATCGGCTTAGCCCTGTGGATGGCAGGTTGGATTCTCGCTGTAACCGCCATGGCTGAAGTGACCGAGTCGGAAGAACTTGGCGCCGCTGCGGCCGAGGAGGTCGAACCTGCTATCGACACCGGCGATAACGCCTGGATGCTGACCTCATCCGCGCTGGTCTTGATGATGACCGCCCCGGGGCTCGCGTTATTCTACGGTGGGTTGGTTCGGAAGAAGAATGTTTTGGGCCTAATGATGCAGTGCGTGTTCCTGATGGGGCTGATGACCATCATTTGGGCACTATGGGGATATACTCTCTCGTTCGGCGGCGACGGGGCCTGGATCGGCAGCGACGAATTCCTCTGCATGCAGAACGTGCAGTCGCAGTGGAAGGACGGCGCACCGGACGTGCCGATGGAAGGAACCATTCCCCGGCTGACGCACATGCTCTTCCAAGGGATGTTCTTCATTATTACCCCGGCGTTGATTTGCGGGGCATTTGCCGAGCGGATGAAGTTTTCGACCATGGTCGTCTTCATGATTCTATGGGGCACGCTGGTGTATTGCCCGTTGTGCCACTGGGTCTGGGACGGCGGGATCCTGGCTTTCGGCAGCAGTTCCGCATCGTCGATAGGCCGCGGCGGGGCGCTCGATTTCGCCGGCGGTACCGTTGTGCACATCAGCTCCGGAGTATCGGCCTTGATATGCGCTTTGCTCATCGGAAAACGATTGGGGTTCGGCAGCGAGCCGATGCCGCCGCACAACATGACGTATACGGCCATCGGGGCCGCGATGCTCTGGGTCGGCTGGTTCGGATTCAACGCGGGAAGCGCCCTGGCGGCCGACGGCATTGCGGCCAGTGCGTTCGCCGTCACCCACTTCGGCGCCGCGGCAGGGGCCTTGGCGTGGGCCGCTATGGAGTGGATCAAGCGGGGCAAGCCGAGTGTGTTGGGCGCCTGTTCGGGGCTAGTGGCCGGGTTGGTTTGCGTCACGCCAGCCGCCGGCTTCGTCCAACCGATGTCCGGGATCATCATGGGGCTGGCAGCCGGCGTGGTCTGCTTCTTTGCCTGCACGACAATCAAGAACAAGTTCGGTTATGACGACTCTCTCGATGCTTTTGGAGTACACGGCATGGGTGGGACGTTAGGGGCCGTGCTGACGGGGGTATTTGCCACTCGGGCGGTCAGCGATATGGCCGACGGCGCGCCACTCGGGCTGATCGAGGGTGGCACGATCATCACCGGGCAGATTGCCGCCGTTGCCATAACCTGGGTGCTTGCAGTCGTCGTCACGTTCATTCTGTTGAAGGTCCTTGACGTGACGATGGGGCTGAGGGTGCCCGAAAGCGAGGAGATCGAAGGGCTCGACCTGAGCCAGCACGGTGAAGAAGGTTATATCTTTATCTGATCCGGAGAGGTACCCAAGCGGAGAAGACGGGAACTGATATCGCCAGGCACGCGAGGAGGCCGGCCAATGCAGAAAATAGAAGCGATCATCCGTGACTTTAAAATCGAGGTCGTCAAGGACGCGCTCGCCACCCAGGGTGTCCGGGGATTGACCGTCACGGAGGTCCGCGGGTTCGGACGTCAAAAGGGACATACGGAGACGTATCGCGGCGCCGAGTACGAAGTCGAATTCATGCCCAAGATCAAGATCGAAATCGTCGTACCGGCCGAACGTACTCAAGCCATCGTCGACACGATTATTCAAGCGGCCAAGACAGGGCAAACCGGCGACGGTAAGATCTTCGTCAGCGATTTGGCAGAAGCCATACGCATTCGCACGGGTGAGACGGGGAAAGACGCCATCTAATCGTGCAGCCGAGCCATGCCCCAACTCCACCCCAACCTCGTAGACGCCAGGGAGCGGTTGGCGGCGGGATACGAGCAATTCAAGCAGGGTCACAATAACGGCACGTCGGGTGTGGACCTGTGTGCAGAAATCACGGAACTGCGTGACACGATCGTCACAGAACTGCTCCACTCGGCGCTGGCTGACCTGGGCGAGGATAGTCGGGAGGGGCTGCTTGCGCACATTGCCTTGGTGGCGCACGGCGGTTACGGGCGTTGCGATCTCGCACCGCTGAGCGATATCGACCTGATGATCCTGCACGACGACGCCGTGAAGCGGCGCGTCGTCCCGCTGGCCGAGCAGCTTCTGCGCGACCTCTTCGACACGACCCTTGTCGTGGGCCACAGCGTCCGCACGCCGGGCGATGCCTGCTGGCTGGCGCTCGAGGATCCGGTGATCTGCACCTCACTGATCGAGTCTCGCTTGCTGGCCGGCGACGCGGCGCTCTTTGAGCAGTTCCAAAAGCAGTTCTGCCGTCAGTACCGGCAACGATGCCGCCAACTGATCGGCGCCGTCGTCAAGGCCCGCCGTGACGAGCGCCACCGCTTTGGTGATACGGTCTTTCTGCTCCAGCCGAATGTGAAACGGTCGCCGGGGGGGCTGCGCGACTTGCAGTTGCTTCGATGGGTCGGTCTCATGCGCTACGGTCTGAACGATCCCGATCAGCTCCGCGCCGCAGACGTCCTCTCCGAAGAAGACGCTACTATCGTTGAAGCGGCCCGCGAGTTCCTGCTGCGGCTTCGCAACGAGCTGCACTTCCACAGCGGGCGTGCCGACGACGTGCTCGACCGTGGCACGCAGGTTCGCATTGCCCGACTTCGGCAGTATCCGGAGGACGGGGGCCTGCTGCCGGTTGAACAGTTTATGCGGGACTACTTCCGTCATACGGGCGGGGTCAGCCACGTTGTCCACCGGTTTGTCGCCAACGCCGAAAGTCGCGACCGGCTTGCACGGATGGCATCAGCCGTGTTCGGACATCGCGTCGAGGGTGGCATTCGTGTGGGGATAACGGGTATCATTCTCACGCAGCAAGGATTGGCGTCGCTGCGCGGAAACCTGGTCGAGATCATGCGGCTGGTCGGCCTTTCGAACCTCTACGACAAGCCGATCGCCCCGGCCACGTGGGAGGTAGTCCGCCGCGAAGCGGCTCGGCTTCCCGAGATACTCTCGGCGGAAGCCTGTCGCCGGTTTCTCTCGCTGTTGGCCCATCCCGCGCGACTGGGATCGCTGCTCCGCGATCTTCATGACATCGGGATCCTTCGGCGGTTCGTGCCGGAGTTCGAGCACGCCCGCGGGCTACTGCAGTTCAATCAATATCACCAGTACACGGTCGACGAGCATTGCCTCCGGTCGGTGGAGGCGGCCGCAGAAATCGGCGGCGACGAAGGTCCTTTGGGGCGGGCATTCGACCGTATCCAACAGAAGTACGTGCTGCACCTCGCGCTGCTGATCCACGACCTGGGGAAGGGGTCTGAGGGAGACCATCGGCAGCTCGGCGAGCAGATTGCAGCACGGGCGGCCGCACGGCTGGGGATGCCGCCTTGCGAAGCCGAGGCCTTGAAGTTCCTGGTGCGGCACCACGACTTGATGAACCACCTCGCGTTCCGCCGCGACACGAGCGCCGAGCGGCTGGTCGTGCGATTTGCCGTGCAAGTCGGTTCGCCCGAACTGCTGCGGATACTGTTTGTCATGACGGCGGCCGATCTGGCGGCGGTGGGGCCGCGCGTCTGGGACCAGTGGAAGAGCGAGGTGCTGACGGACCTGTACTGCCGGGCAATGCAGCACCTTGCCGGCGAACCACCCGCGACCATAGACGGCCGACAATCTCAGCTTCGGCCGGAGACCGTCGTTCCCACACTGGCCCGGCTGCGGAATCTGCCCGGGGCTTCGAAGCACATCGATCGTTTGCCGCCGTCTTACCTGTTGGCAACCAAGCCGGAACAGCTAGCCGATGATCTCCGCGTGCTCTCGCAGGCAGAGTCAGGCAGGGTGATTGCGACGGCCCGCTATTGGCCTGAAACGGAGACCGTGGAGTTCACCGTTGGCGCGTCCGAGGAAGGCGTGCCGGGGATATTTCACCGGTTGACCGGCGCACTGACCGGCAAAGGGCTACAGATTCGATCCGCCGAGATCCACACGCTCAGCGGCGGCCTGGTGCTGGATCGTTTCCGGGCGCACGATCCCGACTACGCAGGCCGGCCGCCGGACGACCGGCTCGAAGAGATCAACGCAGCATTGGTCGAATCACTCCAGGCCCCCGCAGACAAAGACCCCGTTTTCCGCCGGGTCTGGCAGGCCCAGGAGCCCTTTTCCGGCGAGGCGACGACCCTGACAAGTCGAGTCCAGGTGGACAATACGACATCGGAGAAGTGCACGATTCTCGACATCTTCACCCGAGATCGTCGCGGGCTGCTCTACGTCATCACGCGGATACTTTTCGAGTTGGGATTGTCTGTTAGCCGGGCCAAAATCAGCACCTACGGGAACCAGGTGATCGATGTATTCTATGTAGTGGATAACAAGGGTTCCAAGATTACCAGCGAACCGGAGTTGGTGGCGATTCGGGAGCGGTTGCAGGAGGCCGTAGGCGGATGCGTGGAGTAGTCCGCCCTGTATCACCTCCCCAATCGTCAGAGTCCGACACGCTCGCCGTTGAAGCCTTCGGTCCGATCCTAATAGTGTTTCCTTTGGGGCTAATAGTAACGATTCTGCTCACGCGGGGCAATTGTGTGCCCCGATAACGGATACAGAAAGATTGCCAAAAATGGGCACTGCGACGGCTTCGTCAGTCTCAGGGCACCCTACACACGACTGTACGAAACGGTCACGGAGAATGGAGATCCGGATTCATGAGTGTTATGGCACTTGTAAGGATTCTGAAGCTCACAGCGGTGGGCGCCGTGGTCGTGATACTGTCCGCTGTCGCGTCGGCGGAGGAGAACCGCCCGGCAAACGGACGAGTCTATTACGCTGGCGAGGATGTACCGAGCCCGTCGCCCAGCGACTTGCCGCCGCCCCCGGTTACGGTGCAGGACTCGTTCTGGGATTCCGAGTGCGAATCCGGTTGCTGCCGATGCGACAACGGTTGCTGCGGCAACGGCTGCGGACTCGGCGATCCCTGCAAGCTCCTGCAGACCTGCTGCATGAAGGCGCACAACGTCGATGCCGGTGGTTGGGTCCAGGGCGGCTTTTACAACTACAACACGGGGATGTTCAACGACTATCCCGACAACTTCAACGTGAACCAGGTGTGGCTTTACTCCGAGAAGGCGTTGGACGCCAAATGCGGCTGGGACTGGGGGTACCGGGTCGACTACGTCTACGGCACCGACGCCCCGGATACCCAGTCCTTTGGCAACCAGTTGAACACGTACGACTTCGGTTGGTTTAACGGAGCGTTTTACGGGCATGCTGTTCCGCAGTTGTACGGCGAGGTGGGCTACGGCGACCTCTCGGTCAAACTTGGCCACTTCTACACGATTATTGGGTATGAAGTGGTCGCGGCACCGGACAACTTTTTCTATTCGCACGCCTTCACGATGTATTACGCAGAGCCGTTTACCCACAGCGGTTTTCTGGCCACGTATGAAGCTAACGATCAAGTGACCTGGTACGGAGGCTGGAGTGCGGGATATGATACGGGTTTCGACCGGTTCGAGGGCGACATCTTCCTGGGCGGCTTTAGCGTCGGGTTGGGTGAAAACGTTACCGCGACGTACGCATGCACGGTTGGCCGACTGGGGTTCGGCACTAATTTGTCGGGATATTCACACAGCGTTGTAGTGGACGTTCAGTTGAGCGAGAAATTGAACTACGTGTTTCAGAGCGACTACATCAACTATGACGGCATCGTCACCCATCCAGCCTCGCTTATGGGCCTTCCACTGGATCCGGTTTTGCTGTATCGCTACGGCGTAAACAACTACCTGTTCTACGAAATCAACGAGCGTCTCAAGGCGGGGATTCGCCTTGAATGGTTCAACGTCGAAGAGGATCCCCAAGGCGACCGTTCCGATCTCTACGAAGTAACCTTCGGCTTCAACTACCGGCCGCACGCCAACTTCGTCATTCGCCCCGAGTTGCGTTGGGAACAAGACAACGATGGTTTTACCGTCGACCCGGCGCGGAACAATCAAGTAGGGTTTGGGATGGACATGATTCTGATGTTCTGACCTCCAGGTGACGAAAACCGGCGGAATCCGCCGCGTTTGGCCCCCTTGAGGCATCCGGCTACGGATGATACACTTTGGGAGAGCCTGTTTCTTCCCCCGGAGTCGATCCGCCGTGAAACTCATTATCGCCGTCATCCAGCCGAACCGTCTCGAGGCCGTCAAGGCGGCCCTGGCCGACGTGGAAGTCTTCCGACTGACCGTTACGGACGTCCAGGGGTTCGGGCGGCAACGGGGCCAGACGGAGGTCTACCGGGGCCACGAGTTCACGGTCAACCTGCTGCGGAAGGTCCAGTTGATGATCGCCGTGAACGAGGAATTCCTCGAGCCGACGATCGAGGCCATCACCACCGCCGGCCGCACCGGTCCCGAAGGGCAAATCGGCGACGGCAAGATTTTCGTCCTTCCCCTGGAGGACTGCATCCGCATCCGGACGGGTGAACGCGGCTCCGACGCGATCTGATTTTGGACTCTCAACTCTCCTCGTCCCACTCGTCATACGGACTCTGTTTGCGGGGCATGTACTTGCACAAGAGGATCCCGCCGAAATAGAGAACGGTCAGCGGAATGGCCATCAGGATCATGCTCGTCGGATCGGCCGGCGTGAGAAACATCGCCAGGACAAAGATCACGAGGATCGCAACCCGCCACTTCGACAGATACGCCTGAACGTCGAAGATTCCGATCCGCTCCAGGAAAAGCATTACCAGCGGCAGTTGGAAACTGATCCCGAACCCCAGCGGCAAGATCAGGACGAAGCTGAGCCATTCGCTGATCCGCAGGTCGGGGTCGATACCCAGCACCTCGTTGAATGTCAGCAGAAACTGCAAGACCGGCTTGAAAACGAGGAAGAAGGCCACCGAGGCGCCGGCGAGAAAAAGCCCCAGGCTAAATGGCAAGAAAACGTGGACGTAGTGTTTTTCGTGGGGATATAGCCCGGCGGCCACGAAGCTCCAAATCTGGTAAAAAATATAGGGACTTGCGATCAAAACGCCCGCGACTAACGCCGCCTTGATCCAAATCACAAACGCCTCGTGCGCGTTGAGGCTCGTGACTTTGACGTCCTCCCTGACCGGATACCACAACGTCATCGGGACCAGGTTGTCCTTGCGGATCAGGTGGACTTCCGGGGGCGCAGTCACGGCACCGTCGTCCACGCTGTCGTTTGTACGGTTGTCCGTACGGTTGTCTGCGGGTTTTGGTTGTTCCGGTTGAATGTGGCGCAACTCCGCCGGATCGACATAGTATTCCTTGGCGAGCAGATGGTCCTTCTTAACGAGATCCGCGTACTGCGCCAGATCACCCGGCGGCAGGGCCCCGTCTGCCTGGAGTTGCTCCAGACGCGATATCGTTTGCCTTTCCCGATAACTCGTAAGTGCCTGCTCTAACGGCAATTGAATGAATTGGACCACGTACTTCGCAATGAACAACCCTATCACGAACCCCACAACCAGCCCGATCAAAGCCTTGAACAGACACGTCCGCAACTCCTCCAGGTGCTCGCCGAAGGTCATCGTCGTCTCTTTGAACAGATCCTTTGTCTTTTGGTCGACCATCTGGAAATCAAAGGGGATTGGTTGGTGGGACCTGTTTGTTGTTTGTCTCAGCGTGAAACACTCTATAATAGCTCCGAAGAACCATCCCGGCAACGAACTCCCCTCCTTCATCTTGGATGTTGGGGCACATGACATGACTGAAGCACTCTACCCGCTGCGTTTTCGACCCATCCTCAGACAGTATATTTGGGGGGGGAGACGGCTTGGGACCGTGCTCGGCAAGGAACTCGGCCCCGAGCCGAATTACGCCGAGAGCTGGGAAATCTGCGACCACGGAGCGGATCAGAGCACCGTCGCCGCCGGACGGCTCGTGGGGACCACGCTCCACGATCTCGTGACGCGGCAAGGGCCGGCACTCCTCGGGCGGCACCATCCCTTGAGCCGATTTCCCCTGTTGCTGAAGTTCCTCGATGCCGCCCGGACCCTCTCCGTCCAGGTCCATCCCGATGACGCAAGGGCCGCTCGGCTCGACCCTCCCGATCTCGGAAAGACCGAGGCCTGGGTGGTCCTGGCTGCCGAACCGGGCGGGACCATCTACGCGGGCTTGAAGCCGGGCATCGACCGCCAGACGTTGGCCGACGCGATTCGAGCGGGAAACTGCGAGGATGCCCTGCACCAGTTCCAGCCGGAGGTGGGCGACTGCGTCTTCATTCCCGCCGGCACGGTTCACGCCCTGGGCGAAGGGCTCCTGGTCGCCGAGATCCAACAGGCCAGCGACACGACGTATCGGCTCTTCGACTGGAACCGTCTTGGAGCCGACGGAAAGCCGCGCCCGCTGCACGTCGAAGCGGGACTCGAAGCGATCGATTTCGACCGCGGACCCGGTGGACCGCAACAGCCGAAGCCGACCGAGCGGCCGGCTGTCATCCGGTTGGTCGAGAGCGACAAGTTCGTGCTCGACCGCTGGGAATTTGAGCAGCCGCAGACAGCCGGCGGCGACGACCGATTTCACATCGTCTCGGTGCTCGAGGGTTCGCTAGAGGTGCAGGGCGACCCGGCATCCACCCCCCTGCCCCGCGGCGGGACGATCCTGCTGCCGGCGGAGATTGGCGAAGTGCAACTGGCGCCGCAGGATAAGACGATCCTCCTGGATGCGTATCTGCCGTAAGGACGGCAATAGTGTGCCACTGGACCCCCCGGGTCAAGGGGTCGGTTTCCGGGTGCGTTGAGCCGTGGCCCGTCGGACGTCGCGAATTCATGCACGTAAATGCCTGTTTTTGCGATATTTCGCGCGGGTGGCCCATTTTCCTCTTGATATGGGACCGCGAATATGATATACCCATGTTCACTTCTGTACTGAAATCGGCCACCGCGCTCACCGCGGGCGTGACCGATTCCGAGGACTTTGGAAAAGAGATTCAAAGCGGTTGCAGGACTAGATTTGCGACTTGCGGTTCTTAAGGGTTTTTCACTATGGACACGAAGCGACTTTGCCACGTTCGGACCCGCAGCCGACGGAACAACTGGAGCCAAATCCGGAGCGTGTTGAGATCCGAGGATATACTCGTTGGACTCCGCGTCTCTTCGGGCACCCGAGTTCAAGTGGAGCCGATTTGTTGGGAACGGTATTGGTCAGAGACCGGATGCCGATTGCCACCCGATCTAGGAGGGCGTCTGGAGACGCTACGTTCAAGTCGTCGCAAGTACATCCAAACGAGATTCGACTTGAGTTATGCAGCGCCCTTCTGCCATGCCTACTTTTCATTTCTCCGAGTTGCCCTTGATCGCGTTCTCACCGGACACGCGCCTCCTGCGTTGCTCCACGCGACTCTCGGACTTGAATGCGCTGCGGTGGGCTGGACTGCACACCCAAGTCGCTTAGCTGCGGCGACGTGTCCGATCAAGAACCCGGTCTACCTGCTGGCCAAGTTGCGAGAGCCCCGGGCATACGAGGACCCGAAGTTCCTTCCCTTGATTGCACCCTTCTATCGTTCGGAGTCGAGTCGCGTCCCGGTTTCGTTGTTCTATCACTACCGGCAAGTCGCAGTGGGAGAACCGGCTCGGATTCGCGTCCTGCTTTACCCGCCGGTGGCAATTGATGACAGGCCGGAAGCCTTTCGGTGCATTCAAGCCTTGGCTGGGGGACTTGCACGCAAGCACGACACCCGGGCGGTCCAGCGTTCCAGACGGATTTGCGATCTGGCGGTCGGTCCGTTTCTGGAGCGGTTTGTGCGGCATCCGGACTGGAACGGCGGAGCGGAGGTTCGAATTGCGGACTTGGGGGCCGGTACCGGCGATCTCGCCCGAAACCTAATTGAGCGCTTGGCGACACGTTTTCCCACCATAGCCGAAGGTCGTCTGTTCGCATGGACATTGGTGGACGTCGGGTTCCGGAACGCGAAGCGGCATGCTCATCACTGGCCTTTCTTTCAGAAACTGGCCAGCTTGAGGTGTCGGCGATCAGATTATGTCTCGTGGATACACTCCCAAGAACCAGGTAGCACCGGAAAACCCTTTCATGTCATTCTGATGTGTCGGCTGCTTAACAACGCAAGTCGGTTCGGGATTGACTGGGTGGACGCCTACCACCAAGTGCGGAAGCTCTCCGGCGGGGCACTGACCTTTCGGAAATGGAAAGCCGGTACATACCTGCCGCATGTCGCCTTGACACCGGGTGCTGCGAATACAAAAAATCTGCTCGCGTCGAACGCCAGTCTGCGTTTGCGTCGAGGAACAACTTTCCGGCAGTTGTCACTGAGCGACTACTTCCGGGGGCTGTACTTCTTGACTGAAGAAACTCAGCCTCCCGACGCCGGACCCGAAGCCGTATTCTTCCCGATCCGGCAATTCAGCGATTCGGCGCTGCTAATGCCCGATGGCAGCAGTGTTCTCGAGAAGTTGTGCCTGCTGGCGGATGCTGTTATTATTGAAGACGTCGATCTGGATGCTCGGGCATTGCGACGACATCTGGAAGCACGAAACCTTACCCATCTTGCAGCGACGGACGCCACAAATCGGTGCAAGATGCGCACGGCCAAGCTCCTTTGCGTTTCCGAGGAAACACGAGCATCCCTGCTTCCGGGTCGCCGCATTTGGTGACGACGACAACGGATCGAAACCGTGCGAAAACAGAGATGACCTCTGGCGTCGTGAGAAGGATTGGCACTCGGTTCGATGTGACGGAGGAAAAGTCCAATGAGAGTCGTGCCGATTGAACGAAAATCAACAGTTCTCACTCGCTCGAGCCTGGCGTGTCTGGCGAATGTCGCCACGATCAATCTGACGGCCGGGTGTGCCCATCGCTGTGTCTACTGCTATACGCGTGGTTACGCAAATTCGCCTCGGGAAGGGGCGATTCACTTGTACGCGAACACCGCCGCCAAGCTGCGGGAAGAACTGAAACGCAAGCGCCGACTGCCTCAAACCGTTTACTTCAGTCCTTCGAGCGACCTGTTTCAGCCGGTGCCGGCCGTGCTGGAGTTGGCCCTGGAAACGCTGGGGATCCTTTTCGAGTGGCGAGTGGGCGTGACATTTCTCAGCAAGGGTAGGATTCCCCGGTCACACATGGACCTCATGAAGGCAAATGCCTCGCTGGTGGAAGCTCAGGTCGGCCTGACATCGCTGGACGAACGCATCCTTGGGGCGTTTGAGCCAAACGCAGCCCCGCCACAAGTGCGCCTCGAACAGACGAAGGAGCTTGTGGACGCGGCGGTTGCGACGACCGGCCGCCTGGACCCCATCTTGCCGGGGTTGACCGATGACGAAGCCACCCTGCGCGGCGTGTGTTCCGCGTTTGCGGAGGCCGGCGTCAGCACGCTTGCCGCCAGCACGCTTTTCCTTCGCCCGGCGGTCACAGGTTCACTCATGAAGAACCTCCGTGATGAGCGGATGCGTGAGCGGCTGCTTGACGCCTTTGCTCGCGGAAACCGTCTTGCCATCCATGCCCAGGGCAGTTCAATCACCGCCCTTCCTCAGCAGTCCCGTCGTGAGATCTACGCCAAGCTCCGGTCGGAGGCGGCGGAGTTCGGGCTCGATGTGCGTGTCTGTGCCTGCAAGAATCCCGACATCGCCAGCGGCAGTTGCTACATCGCCGGGCGGCGAGCGGCCAGCCGCGAAGCCACCAGGCAGATCGGCCTTTTCTGACGGAATCAGGGCCGTTGAATACTCGCCGCGGCTACCGGCGTTTGCGGCGTTTGACGGTCTTTGTGCCGGTTTTTCTGTTGCGGGCTTTCTTGCTTGTGCGTTTGGCGGGCTTTTTCGCGGCCTTGGAAGCTTTCTTCTTAGGGGGCGCCGGCTTCGGTGTGCGGCGGCCGGTCTGGCGGATTACCCGGAAGTCCAACTCGCGGCGATCAAGATCGACCCGGGCAACGGCCACGCGAAGCCGGTCGCCTAGCCGGAAGATGTTGCCCGAACGGCGGCCGGTCAGCGTGTGCGTGCTGCGGTCGAAGTAGTAGTAGTCGTCGGTCAGTGAGTCCGCATGGATCAGACCTTCGGCCGGCAGCTCGATGCCCTGGACGAACAGGCCGTAGCTCTCGACGCCGGTAATCAGTGCGTCCATTTCTTCGCCGATCCGATCGCTGAGATAGTGAAGCAGTTTCAGCTTGATCAGTTCGCGTTCGGCCGTCTCGGCCCGGCGTTCGCGATCGGAGCAGTGCCCGCCGAGCAGGACCAGCTCTTCGTAGTGTTGCTCGGGCGGTTGTCCGGCGAGTACCGCTTCGACCAACCGGTGGATTGTCAGGTCGGGGTAACGGCGGATCGGCGAGGTGAAGTGGCAATAGCAATCGCTGGCCAGCGCGAAATGGCCTTCCTCCTCGGGGCAGTACTCCGCGCGTTGCATCGATCGCAGCGTGGCGTAGTTCACGGCGTGTTGTTCCGGCCGGCCATTGACCTTTTCCAGCAGCTTCTGCAGCGCGAAACGGTTTTCCAGGCTTCGCACCTTGATGCCCAACTCGGTGACGAACTCCGTAAGTGACTTTAGTTTTCTGGGCGTGGGCGGGGCATGGATGCGACGCAGGAATTCGATCTTCTTCCCGTGCAGCAACTCGGCGACGGCCTCGTTCGCCGCGAGCATGAACTCCTCGATCATCTGATGGCTCTCGGTGTTTTCGACGACGTGGGCGCCGGTGACACGGCCTTTGCGGTCGAGGTCGATCTTTACCTCGGGCATGGTCATTTCCAGGGCCCCCCGTTTCATGCGTCTTTTTCGCAAGATCATCGCAAGCGTGTGCATGTCGCCCAGCAAATCGTGTACCTTCGCCCCGAGCTTCTTCCGCCAGGGTTTCGGATCGTCGAGGAACCGGTCGACCTGCTCGTACGCCAACCGCTTGTTGCTCTTGATGGCCGCCGAGCACAGGTCGGTTGCCACGCGTTGTCCTTTGGCGGTGAACTCGATGATCGCGGTCTTGGTGTAGCGGACCTTGCCCGGCTGGAGGCTGGCGAGGCTGTTGGAAATCACCTCCGGCAGCATGGGCAACACGCGGTCGGGCAGGTAGATGCTGGTTGCCCGCTCCCGGGCCACGCGGTCGAGCGCCGTGGCGGGCCGCACGAAATGTGAGACGTCGGCAATGTGAACGCCGAGCCGCCGGTGGCCGTTCTCCAGTCGCTCAAGCGAGATCGCGTCGTCGAAATCCCTCGCGTCGATCGGGTCGATCGTCAACACGGTTTCGCGGGTCAGGTCGACTCGTCCTTCGCCGATCGATTCATCAAACTCCTCGGCGGCGTCGCGGGCCTCTTGCAGCACGTCTTTCGGGAACGCGTCGGGCAGATCGTATTCCCGCATGATCGAGAGGGTATCGACGCCCGGCTTGCCTCGCGGGCCAAGGACCTCGGTGATGACGCCTTCGCCTTCCTGAAGCGGCGACGGGAAACGGACCATCTCGAAGACGACCTTATCTTCCGGCCGGGCGCCCTTCGCGCCGGGATCGCCGACATGGATCGGCCGGGCGAAGAGATTCCCATCGACTCGGACGAACGAGACCCCGCCCGCCTCGAAATAGGTCCCGACGAACTGGTGTGTCTGCCGTTCGATGATCTCGACGATTTCGCCCCGGGGGCCGGGGTCTTGCGGGCGCTGCTTCAGCAGTCGCACGACCACCACGTCGCCGGTTGCCGCGTCGCTGGTTTTCTTGGCGGGGATGTAGATGTCTTTCGCCTCCGGTGCCTCCGGCGCGTCTGCGTCAGCCGGCGCTGGTACGGCGGGGACGCTCTGCCGGACGAAACCGTAGCCCTTTTCCGTCCGTTGAAAACGCCCAACCACACGACCGCTCTTGGGTTTGGACGGATCGGCCTCCATCACGAGGCGGCCCGACCCATAATCCAACAGCCCCCGGCGGACGAGCTGCTTGACGGCCTTTTTCACGTCGGCCGCCCGGTCCTTGGGCACGTGCAGGTTCTTGGCAAGCACCCGGGCCTTGACGGGTTGGTAACCCTTACGGCGGACGTGTTCGAGGATTTGTTGTTCGATATCTTGCATGGGGCTGAAGCTCGAAATCCGAATTTCGAAATCCGAAACAAATTCGAAATGCGAATAGAGAATGTTTCAAACGGGGGCTATCGACGTTTCGGATTTCTGATTTGAGATTTCGTATTTGTTTCGTATTTCGGATTTGGAATTTCGAATCGCGCGCCCACTACTGTTCACTGTCTGCCGTCCTCTGTCCGCTACCCTTAAACAGCTTCCGCCCGAGGTTCGTGTGATAGTGAGTCCACGGGCTGTCGACGTTCGGGTCGTCGTCCATTAATTGCCCGAAGGCGTTGATCTTCGCATCGAGATGGTCGAGGCACCAAAGGGCGAGCGCTTCGAGGGTCATGGGCAGTTTCGGGCTGCCGAACTGGTAGTCGCCGTGGTGGCTCAGGAGCATGTGCTTCAGCCGGAGGACGGTTTCGGTGGGGATCGGTTCGCCGGAGAGCTTCTCGGCCTCGGCCACTTTCGCATTGAGCAGCTCGACCACCATGACCACGTGGCCGATCAACTGGCCTTCGTCGGTATAGCTCATGTCGCGGTCATAGCTCAACTCGTCGACCTTGCCCATGTCGTGCAGGAAGGCGCCCGTCAGGAGCAGGTCGCGGTCGATCTGGGGATAGCACGGGGCGATCTTCAAGGCGACTTCCATCAGGTTGACGACGTGCTCCAACAGCCCGCCCTGGTAGGCGTGATGATGCTTCACTCCGGCCGGCGCCCGGGCGAACTTCGCCATCAGGGCCTCGTCCATCAAGAAACACTCGGCCAGGGTCCGCAAACAGTGATCGGACATGCCGCGGAGCATCTCGCCCACCCGCAGCATGAGCTTGTCGACCTCGATTGCCGGGACGGGGATGAACTGCTCTTCGTCGACTTGCGACGGATCGACCCTTTGAATCCGGGTGGCGATGACCTGCATGGCCCCCTGGAACAGTTGGGCCGTACCCTCAACGCGCACGTAGTCGCTGTTGTCGAACGACTGGTAGACCTTGTCCGTGGCATTCCACAACCGGGCGGAGATCGATCCGGTCCGGTCGGAGAGATTCACCTGGAGATAGAGGTTTCCGCTTCGATTTGGTCGGAGCTGCTTGTCGCTGGCAACGAAGACCTCGTCGATTGTCTCCTGGTGAGCGAGTTGTTTGGCGTAGCGTCGCGACATGGAGGGACTTTCTGTGAAGGGCTGTTGGGGCGAGCGGGGATTACGACGGCGCTCAATTCTAGGGTCTGGGGAAATCCTCCACAAGGGGGAGTGGGAGAATTGCGAATTGCGAATTCGGAATTCGTCATTCGTGATTCCGTATTTCCGACTTCCCCTTGCCCCGATTGTCCCATTCCGCGTAGAATACTCGTTTTCCGCCGCCCGAAGCGAACGATTGATTGCAGTTTCGTTCCCAAGCTCCGGCTTGGAACGTGCCTTTGGCAAGCTTGACTTCTGCAAAAATAGACTGACGTTTTGGAAATCGGTTCCCAAGCCGGAGCTTGGGAACCAGCCGTTGACCGGATTTTATCCCCAGTCCCTAATCCCCAGCCCCTAACCCCTGCCCCGTAGCCCCATGCTCTGGACCAAGACTTTCATCCCCACCTTGAAGGAAACGCCCGAAGGGGCCGAAATCCCCAGCCATATCCTCATGCTCCGCGCGGGGCTCGTCAGCCAGGTGATGGCCGGGGCCTATACGTACCTGCCGCTGGGGCTCCGCTCGCTGCGGAAGGCCGCACAGATCGTCCGCGAGGAAATGGACGCCGCCGGGGCTATCGAAATGGCCATGCCCTGCATGTCGCCGCGAGGGCTCTGGGAGCAGACCGGACGCGTCGAGGCCTTCGGCGAGGTGCTGGTCCAGTTGAGCCTCTATCGCCGGGGACACAAGGTGCCCATTGTGCTGGGCCCGACGCACGAGGAAATCATCACCGAGCTGATCTCGCGCCACATCTCCAGCTACCGGCAGATGCCGATCACGCTGTACCAGATCACCGAGAAGTTCCGCAACGAGGAGCGGCCGCGGTTCGGCGTCCTGCGCACGAGCGAGTTCCTGATGAAAGACGCCTACAGCTTCGACACGTCGATCGAGTCGCTGGGCCAAAGCTACCAGGCGATGTACGACGCCTACTGCCGGATCTTCGACCGGTGCTCGCTCGACTACCTGGCGGTCGAGGCCGAGAGCGGGCCGATCGGCGGCGACGCCAGCCACGAGTTCATGGTCCCCGCCGAAAACGGCGAGGATTCCATTCTGCACTGTACGGCGTGCGGCTACGCGGCCAACCAGGAAAAGGCCGAGATCGGCCCGATCGATACTGTGCGGCCTGACGTCGAGCTTCAGCAGCTTAAGAAGGTTGACACGCCCGGCGCCAGCACGATCGAGCAGGTCAGCGAATTCCTGAAGTGCAGGCCGCAGGACCTGATCAAGACGCTCATCTACGTCGCCGACGGCAAACCGATCGCTGCCTTGATCCGTGGCGACCACGACGCGAACGAGGGCAAAATCCGCCGGGCGGTCGGGGCCGAGTCGCTCGAGCTGGCCCCGCCCGACGTGATTGAAGAGGTCACCGGGGCGCCGGTCGGCTTTGCCGGGCCGGTCGGCATGGCGAAGAAGATTCCGATTTGGGTCGATCGCGCGATCGAGGCGGTGGTCAACGCGGTGACCGGGGCCAACGCGGCCGACGCGCACCTCACCGGTGTGAACCCCGGCCGCGATTTCGAGCCGGACCACGTCGCCGATCTCCGCGTGGCGCTCGACGGCGATCCCTGCCCCCGCTGTAGCTCGCGGCTTTCTCTGCGGCACGCCATCGAGGGCGGCCACGTCTTCAAGCTCGGCACGAAATACTCCGAGGCCCTTGGCGCGATGTTCCTCGACGATCAGGAGAAGCAGCACCCGATCATCATGGGCTGCTACGGAATCGGCGTGAATCGCCTGTTGGCCGGAGTGATCGAAACCAGTCACGACAAGCACGGCATCATCTGGCCGGTCGCCCTGGCCCCTTACGAGGTCTTACTCGTGCCGATGAAGGTCAATGACGAAAAGATGATGGGCATTGCCAACCGCTTGCACGACGAGCTGGCCGCCGCCGGCGTCGAGGTCCTCATGGACGACCGCGACGCCCGGGCGGGCGTCAAGTTTAACGACGCCGACCTGATCGGCATCCCGCTCCGCGTCGTGATCGGACCCCGCGGGCTGAAGGACAATAAGCTCGAGGTCAAGTGGCGCTGGCAGAAAGAGCCCGAAATGATCGAGCTGGCCACGGCCGTCGAGACCATGGCCGGGTGGATTGGCGAAGAGCGGAAAGACGGGAATCGGTTTCGCGAGCGGGAGTAGGAAACTCGAAATTCGAATCTCGAAATCCGAAACAAATACGAATTCTTAAATCAGAAATCCAAAACGTCGATGTTCACGTTTCCTCCTGTTTGAGACATTCGGTATTCGGATTTCGAATTTGTTTCGAATTTTGAGCTTCGGATTTTGGATTTATTCGACGCTAGTCAATACCATGGAACTCCTCACAGCCCTCCTGACCGCACTGTTCTTCTGGATATTCGTCTACTACTGCCTGACTGACAGTCTCCGGCGGGCAAGGCAAGCGGCGGGACGCCCGCTGCTTGTGGTGAAGTGTCCACGTTGGCTGGGGTACTTCAATCGGGTTTCCGTTGTTCTTTCGGCGGTCGTTGCGTTGGGTATATTGGTTATCATGCCGCGTGATATCCCTCCCTTCCCCGGCTCCGGCTTCTTGCTGGCAATGATGATATTCAGTGTTTTCATGTTGGTATTCGCAAGTGCCCTGGTGACGCAGCTACTCTTGACCGTTCTTGAACTACACGAACGTGGCATCATACGGTACTGCAGTCGTCGGACTATTCTTCCGTGGAAAGGCATCAATTACTGCGAGTGGACAGCGAAGCCGGGAACACTCCGCATCCGACGTCACCGGAAATGGTTCTCCGAGAGGTATCGCATCGACCCGGAACAAATGCGCGAGGTCACGGCCGTTCTGGTCAAGCACGTTGAAGTCCGCGACGCGACGGGCACAATCCCCGAGGACGAACTGCGGCGGCCCGAAGCGGCATCCGAATCCTCCGGTGAACCGGCCGAGGCGGCACCCGCCCGATTCCAATTCACCCTGACTGCCCTGTTCTTGCTGCTGCTCGTGGCCAGTGCGGCGTTCAGTTGGTTTGGAATCCGCTACCGGCGGGATCAGTGCCAAACGGATGCCCTGGTGCGGCTCTGCCGGTTTAAGCCGGCGATTTCCTGGTCCTTGTTGGGTTCTCTGCAACTCGACTTCTCACAGTGCGTGAAGAGGCCAGCCGATGCGGACCTGGCCGACCTGGCGCACTTCTACGAACTCGGCACGCTCGATCTCTCCGGGTGTCCGGTTACCGACGAAGGGCTTGCACACATCGAGCATCTCACCGGATTGGGTTCTCTGAATCTGCAAGGAACTCAGATAACCGGTACAGGGCTCAAGCACCTTGAGAATCTGTCCGGGCTTTGGGGGTTGACTCTGCGAAACACGGCCGTTACCGATGCGGGGTTGAAATACCTGCACAGACTGTCCCGCTTGGGGTACATTGATCTTTCCAACACAGCGGTAACCCCTGCCGGCGTTGCAGAGCTTCAACGGGCACTGCCGGACGCTACCATAATACACGATTGAGTAGTCGAACATCGCAACTTGCTCGCGGATTCCATGGAGAACAGCTATGAGATCTATCACACCTGTAATCCTTTGTATCTCGTCTGTTGCGGTGTTGATCAGCGCAACCGTCTTGGCCGAGACGCCGAAGTGTCCTTTGCCGGGGCAATGGAAGCTGATCGCCGAGTTCAGCGATGAATTCGACGGCGACAAGTTGGATCCCGAGAAGTGGCATCCGAACAATCCGACGTGGAAAGGCCGCCAGCCGGGGTTCTTTTCGAAGAAGAACGTTACGGTAAGCGACGGCAAGCTGCACCTGACCGCGCGAAAAGAGGATCTGCCGAATCTGCCCAAGGGGTACCATACCTTCACCACGGCGGCCGTCCGCAGCAAGGCCCGGGTTCTGTACGGCTATTTCGAGATCAAGTGCCGGCCGATGGACTCCCGGGCGTCGAGTGCGTTCTGGTTTTACGACCAGTTGCCCGATTGGTGGACGGAGATCGACATGTTCGAGATCTGCGGCGGCGGCGACCCGAAGCGGGAAAAGATCGTCTACATGAACGCCCATGTGTTCCAAACGCCCGAAGACGGCAAGAAGCATTGGAACAAAGGCGGCCAGTGGACCGCCCCGTTCCGGTTGGCCGACGATTTCCACACCTACGGGCTCGAGTGGACCAAGGACGAGCTGAAATACTACGTCGACGGCCGTGTCGTCCGAACGATGAAGAACACCCACTGGCACCAGCCGCTGACGATGAACTTCGACAGCGAGACGATGCCTGACTGGTACGGGTTGCCGAAGGCGGAGAATCTGCCGTCGACGTTTAGTATCGAGTACGTTCGGTCGTGGCGGAGGAAGTAGAAATCCGAAATCCGAATTTCGAAATCCGAAACAAATTCGAAATGCGAATTGGGAATGTCTTAAACGGTTTGGGTCAACCGCTCTTCTGGAGGATGGCACCGAAGATCTTCATGAGTTCGGTGCTTTCTTGTGCTAGGCCGTTGCGTTTTCTGTCGAGCTCTGCATCGTTGCCGGTTTCGAGTAGACGCAGCCAGTAGCCGCTTTCTTTGGCTTCCTTGCGTGAAATCTTGATTCGCATCCGAAAGTCCTTCTTGCTGAGCGACTCGTTTGCCTCGATGTAGTTTGCACCAACCGAACCGGACGATCTGACTAATTGTTTCACGTCTTCCTTGTTACAGACAGTCTGCGGCAATTTCTTAACGAACGCCCGCACGCTCTTGGCGAACTCGAACGTCCGCTTCTCCAGGTCGTACTTCTTGTGATCGGATTCACTCATGAGTGTCCCGGTTTTGAATTTCTGATTTCGGGATTCGTATTTGTTTCGGATTTCGAGCTTCGGATTTCGAGTTTCTTCCTCGCTACTGAAGCTCTCCCGGCCCCACACCGCCGGGGGCTTGCCAGGGGACGCTCTTGCAGGCTTTGATGTGTTCGTCCAGTGCTTTCTTCAGCCGGTTGAAGATTTCCGGGTGTTCTTTGGCCTGGTCGGTCTTTTCACTGATGTCCTCCTTGATGTTGAAAAGCTGATACGGCTGGCCGGGGGCGTTTTGCAGCAGTTTCCAGTCGCCGTGGCGGACGGCGTAGTAGGGCTTGCCGTTGTAGCGGCGGCCGCCTTCCAGGCGGACCCAGAAGAGATAGCGGTCCTCGGGCGGCTGCGGTTTGCCGAGCAGCGTGGGCAGGATGCTGATGCCTTCGATCTTCTTGTCGAATTTCGCGCCGGCGGCCTCGCAGATGGTCGGGAACAGGTCCATGGTCATCGCCACGCGGTCGCTCTGGCTGCCCGGCTTGATGTGTCCGGGCCAGACGGCGCACATCGGCTCGCGGATGCCGCCCTCGAACATGTCTTGCTTGCCGCCGCGGAGGATGCCGTTGCTGGCGCCGTGGTAGCCGGCGCCGCCGTTGTCGCTGGTGAAGAAGATCAGCGTGTTGTCGGCCTTGCCCGAGGTCTTCAGCGCGGCCATGACCCGTCCAACACCGTCGTCAAGGTGTTCGACGAACGCGGCGAACTTCGCCCGTTTCATCGGCACGTCGGGGTGCTTCTTGCGATACCGTTCGAGCCACTCCTTCGGCGGCTGGACCGGGCTGTGCGGGGCGTTGTACGCAAGGTAGATGAAAAACGGCTTGTCGCCCTTGTATTTCGCGAGCCACTCGGCCGCCCAATCGCTGAACAGGTCCGTCGCGTGGCCCTTTGGGTCGATTTCCTTGGTGCCCAGCCGCATGTAGTTGACCCCGTGGCGGCGGTGTTTGTAGTAGTCGTCCATCATGTCGCCCAAGAAGCCGTAGAACTCGTCGAAGCCCCGGGCGGTCGGGATATTCGGCTCGCCCAGCCCCAGATGCCACTTGCCGTCGATCACGGTGTGATACCCCGCTTTCTTGAGCACACTCGGCAGCAGTTCGGCCTTGGGATCGAGGTATCCCCAGGAGTTTCTCGCGTGGGTGCGGATGACGCCGGGCACGCCGACGCAGTCCTGGAACCGCCCGGTCAGCAGTGCGGCTCGCGTCGGCGAACAAACCGGGCAGTTGGCGTAGAACTGGGTCATCTTCATCCCGTCTTTGACCAGCCGGTCGATGTGCGGCGAGTCGATATCCTTCGCCCCGTAGCTCGACAGGTCGCCGTAGCCGAGGTCGTCGACGAGGATCAACAGGACGTTGGGCCGAGAATCCTTCCCTTGGACTTCGCGAACAAGTTGAGCAATCACCACTTTTTTTACTCGGGTCTTACTGATCTCGATAATGGCTTGGTTGATGCGGTCAAACCTACATTCGTGAGCGGCGATTAACTTGACCCCGAACCCCTCTGGCTTACCTTTGGCTGCTCGTGCAACAACCTCGGAAAGTTTGTCGAGCGGAACAGGCTTGCCGTCGACGGAGCACTGGCCGTCTTTGTCGATATTGACGTTAAGCGACTGTTTGGCGGGCAAGGGTATGGTTGCCGGGCCGCCCTCCCCTTCCTGGTCAGCTTGTGCCACCATGCCGGAAAAGCTGATTGAGAGTGCTGCCAGTAGAATCAAGGTATTACGCATCGTTCTTTCCTCGCAGATGTATCGGCCGCTTGCGGCTTCGCAGCCCTGGTTTGTGCGAGGCCGCAAGCGGCGGGGGCGGGTTATCAGAAATCGCTTGTTATGGTAGAATGCTATGTGGGCAACGTCAAGTATCGGGATGGGATCAATCCCAAATCCCAAATCATAAATCAGAAGATCCCAAGTCCGATGACCCAACCCGCTCCCCCCTGCCCTGCCCTGTTGTTGATGGCGGCGTTTAGCCGCCGCGATACGGCGTTGGATTGGGGGCGCGATCGGGCGGTGGAAAGCTGGGGACCGCTGGCGCTGGAGAGTCCGCGGTTCGAGTTTACGCAGACCGACTACTACGAGCCGACGATGGGGCCTGACCTGAAGAAGACGTTCTTCGCATTCGAGCGGCCGTTCGATCCCGGGCGCCTGGCCGAGACGAAGTTGTTGAGCAATCGTTGGGAAGAGCAGTACGCCGCCGCGAGCGATCATCCCGAGCCGCGGCCGTTGAATCTTGACCCCGGCTATCTCACTCTCGGCAAGCTCGTGCTGGCCTCCGCGAAGGATTTCGCCCATCGAATCTATCTCAGCGATGGCATCTACGCGGAGATCACGCTCTTCTACCGCCACGGCCGGTGGGAACCGCACGAGTGGACGTTTGCGGACTACCGACGCGAGGACTACCAGGAGTTCTTCACGCAGTGCCGCGAGTACCTGCACCGCAAGCAAAAGGAGGACAGAGCCTGATGGCCTGGTTGATCCTCGGAACCCTGTTGCCGAGTATGCTCCTCTGCTGGGCGGCTGCATGGTTCGTGCGGCAGTGCGGGCCGGCTTGCGGACTGATCGACCGGCCGGGCGAGCGGAAGGTTCATGAAACGGCGATGCCGACCGGTGGCGGACTGGCGATCTGGCTCGGCGTCGTGTTGCCGTTTGCCGTTGGCCAATTGTTGCTCTTGGTGGTTTCGATCACCGGCGATGCATGGCTGCCGGAGTTCGTCCGGCCGTACGTTTCCGGCTTGCAGCAGCAGTCGCCGAAACTGTGGATCCTCCTGGCGGGCGGCACGGTTATGATGGTCCTCGGGCTGATCGACGACCGGCGCGGGCTCGGCTGGCCGGTCCGTCTCGGCGTGCAGGTGCTCGTCGCGGTTGCGCTCGTGATGGTGATGCCCGAGTTACGGTTGAGCCTGTTTCTCGACGTACCGATCCTCACGGGCGCGCTGAGTGTGATCTGGATCGTCGGCCTGGTCAATTCGTTCAACATGCTCGACAACATGGACGGTCTTTCGGCCGGGGTGGCGGCCATTGCGGCGGCGATCCTGGCGGCTGTGCTTCTGACCCCCGAGCCGGGAAACAACCAGCCGCAACTGTTCGTCGGTGGTTTCCTCCTGGTGCTGGCCGGTTCGCTCCTGGGTTTCCTTTGGCACAACCGCCCGCCGGCGAGGCTTTTCATGGGCGACGCCGGGAGCTACTTTGTCGGCTACATGCTCGCCGTGGCGACGCTGACGGCCACCTTTGCCGACGAGAGCGTCCCGCACGCCATCCTCGCCCCACTTTGCGTGTTGGCCGTACCGATTTATGATACGTTGACCGTCGTGTGGATCCGCTTGCGGGAGAATCGCAGCCCGTTCGTCGGCGACCGCAGCCATTTCTCGCATCGGCTCGTCGAGCTGGGAATGAGCAAGTCACAGGCGGTCTGGACGATCTACCTGACCACGGCCACCTGCGGGTTGGGGGCACTGTTGCTACGCAAGGTCGACAGTGTTGGGGCGTGTGTTATCCTCTTGTTGGTTGCTTGCATTCTGATCCTGGTCGCCATCCTGGAAACGACCGGGCGGAAACGGCGGGAATAGGTCGATGGGCCGAAGGAAGAAGAAAAAGCGGACCGGCGCCACGCGTAGCAGTCGCGAATACGCACCCAAGCAGAGGTCGAAAAAGGCCGTTTCGACGCCGAGCGATCAGCTCCGGCCGTGGCTTCTCGGTGGGATGACCGCGTTGTTTGTTGTGCGGCTGCTCTATCCCAGCGAATCGGCGGCGGTCGAGGGCGACGGCTTGCCGGTCGTGATGCTCTGGATCGCCCTGGCGGTCTTCTGGGGGCTGGGTTTGATAGGACGGGCGGAGTTCCGCCTGCGATTCGGCTGGGTCGACATCGCCGTACTCGTGCTGATCGCGTTGCACACGCTCGCCGGCATTTGGGCGACCTTGTACGCGAGTCCGCGGCCGGCCGTCAACATGCTCTGGGAATGGATCGGCATGGGGATTGCTTTCTTTTTTGCCAGGCAACTGGTTGTCGGTTCCCGCGAGACCCGGGCGGTTGTTGTGGTGATGATCGCATTGGCGGCCGGGCTTTCCGGCTACGGGTTGTATCAATACTGCTATGAAATGCCGCGGACGCGGGCGTACTATCGGGCTGATCCGGACAAGGCACTTCGCGAGGCTGGCGAGTGGTCTTCGCCGGGTTCACCCCAACGCAAACGGTATGAGGACCGACTCGATAGTCCCGAACCGTACGCGACATTCGGGGGGCTGACCAATTCGCTGGCCGGGTATCTGGCACCGTGGCTAGTGGTCGGGGCAGGGATTGCGGCCGGATCGAAATGGGGTCGCAAGCGGCTCCTTGCTTGCTTGATTCCAATCGGCATCTGTCTGCTGCTGACGAAGAGTCGAACGGCCTACATCGCCACGGCGTTCGGAATCGTCCTGGTGTGGCTATTCTGCCGGGGAGGTGCGCGACGATTCGGCTGGAAACTGCCGGTCGCCGCCGCGGCCGTCTTGGCAGCGATTCTCGCCGCCGTCGCGTTGGTCGCTGGCGGGCTCGACCGCGATTTGCTTGCCGGGGCGCCGAAGTCGGTCCTCTTCCGCCTGCAGTATTGGCAATCGACGTCGCAGATGATCGCCGACAAACCGCTGCTCGGTTGCGGCCCGGGGAATTTCAAGGACGAATACACCCGATACAAGCTGCCCGAGGCCAGCGAAGAGGTGGCCGACCCCCACAACTTCTTGTTCGAGGTTGGCGGCACCGCCGGCATGCCCGCATTGCTGGCCTTGCTCGTGGTGTTGGGCGGGTTTGCCGGGGTGTCGTGGAAGTTCTTCTTTCCTCGCGACGATGAACAGGGTGGCACTGGCGTCTCGCCGGTGTACGACGTCTCGCCAGTACACGGGCAGGATGCCCGTGGCACAGCAGCGTCATCTGGTACGGATCAGCCGGACTATGTTTACGGCGGTGCGGTATGCGGTTTCCTGCTGGCGATGCTGCTGAGGTGGATCGTTGCGGCGCCGCCGAGCACGGCCGCCGTACCCCTGGCATTGGCCTTGGCGGCCGGTTGCCTGTGGCTGCTGCACGACTGGGTTGACGGGGGAGAGCTGCCCCAGGCGTTGCCGGCGATTGGGGTTGCCGTGCTGTTGGTGAATCTGCTGGCGGCCGGTGCGATGGGATTCCCCGCGGTGGCCGGCACACTGTGGTTGCTGCTGGCTTTGGGGCTGAACGAGGCGGACAGCGGCCGGTGGCGGACCGTCCCCCGCGCGGTTGCACTATCCGGGCTGATCCTCGCAGTGACCCTGGCGGTTACTTGCTACCTGAGCGGCTACGGGCCGGTACTTCGCTGCCGGGGATCGATGGCGGCCGCCGAGCGGAATCCGGCCAAGGCGGCCGTCCATCTGGCCAACGCTGCCATGGAGGATCCTTTGGATGGCCGACCGTGCCGGCAATTGGCCGCTATTGTCTTCCGAGATTGGCGAGTGTCTCCGATGCCCGGGAAATTCGAACTTTTCGAGACCTACTGTACGGCTGCGTTGGAGAGGATGCCCCACTCCAGCCACGCCCACCGGATTGCCGGCGACTGGTACCTGGAGGCCTTCAAGGCCACCAGCAATCAGGAGCACATTAATAAAGCGATTGATTATTACGGCAATGCGGTGGAGATGTATCCCAACAGCGGTCTGTGCCACGCCAAACTGGCCCTTGCCCTGCACGCAGCCGGTCGCTGGGAGGCATTCCGCCGCGAGGCCGAGACGGCCCTGGAACTCGATGACGAGACCCCCCATTTGGACAAGAAGCTGCCGGAGGAACTCCGCGGGGAGCTGCTGCGTAAACAGGGGTGATAGCAGTTGACGGTTGGCTGGCGGCTGTTGTCTACTGGGTCTTGGACAATCAATCGACGGTCTTTTCGAACCCCAACCATGAGAATCACCATTGCCGTTGCCGTTGCCTTGATTCTCGGAATCGCCGCCGGCATGTGGACGGCCTCGATACGTGTCAACCTGGTGCCCTGGGACGGTGATCCGGGCGGAGAGATTCCACCGCCGATGTCCGTGCCCGCGAAAAGGGGCGACCCGCGGGCCGTGGTGGACGAGAAAGAGCACCAATTCGGCCTCCAGGACGTGAACGACAAAGGGGAGCACGACTTTACAATCACCAATGGAGGCGAAGGGAGACTGGTCCTCACCAAGGGCAAGACTTCGTGCGGCTGTACGCTCAGCGAGTTGGACAAGACCGTGCTCGAGCCCGGTGAATCGGCCACCGTTACTATTACGTGGACCGGCAAGGGTTACGTGGGCAAGTTCCGCCAGTCGGCCACAATCCTTACCAACGATCCCGCGATGCCGCAGATCGAATTTGTGGTTTCGGGCAAAATCACCACGGTCGTACAAACGATCCCCTCGGAGTTGGTATTCAGCAGCATTCCGGCCGAGGAGCCGACCACCGGAGAGATTCCCGTCTATTGCTATCTCGACGAACCGTTCGAGATCGTCAGTTTCAAGCTGGCAGATCAGGATACCGCCAAGCATTTCCAGATTGCCTTTGAACCCCTGCCGGAAGGCATGTTGAAGGCGGAGCCGGAGGCAAAAAGCGGGCAGTTGGTCAAGGTCACCGTCGATCCTACCGTAGAACCGGGGTTGCGTCCGGGGGAGTTTCAGCAGAAAATCCTTGTCGCCACCAGTCTGGGCCCTGACGGCTCCTTGGATATCCCCATCCGAGGCAAGGTCGTCGGTGATATCTCGGTCGTCGGACCCGCTGGATGGCATGCGGAAAAGAACGTGCTTGTTTGGGGTACGGTTGACGCGCAAACGGGCGGAGAGCGCCGATTGTCGCTCTTTGTACGCGGTCCCTACCGCGAGGAGGTGAAATTCAAGATTGCCCGCGTTTTCCCCGAATCGCTGAAGGTGGAACTGGGCGAGAAGAAGCAACTTGGCGAGAGTGACATGTTCCAAGTTCCCCTGACTATCCAGATTCCCAAAGGGAGCCGGCCCGTCAACCACCTCGGCTCCGGACCAAGCAAAATCGGCGAAATCGTGCTGGACACAAATCATCCCAAATCACCCCAGTTGCTCATCCGCGTCAGTTTTATCATCAAGGGGTAACCTGAATTCGGAACTGCCCATGCCCCGATCCAGATTCCTGCGGTTTTCGATCATCGTCGTCGTATTTGCCCTCATGACTGGGTGTCCTTCGCCCGCTGAGCGAGGCAGCGATTTGGAAACCCCTTCTACAGAATGCGAGGAATCTCCCCCGCTTGCAGAGGGGGCTGGTGTGTCCATCCAATCAGAGGGCGATACAAAAGGCGATGCCGTTCAGCCCGAGGGCTCGCTGGCGGAACCCGCTTTGCTGCCCGAGTCTGCCGCAACGGAGCCACTCGGCGGGCCGTACCCGACCAAAACGCTGTCCGGATTGGAGCCGAGCGGACCATCTATGACGCCGATCCCGGAGCAACCGATCGTTCCGCCCCGAATCGAGCCGGATGAGCCGGGCTGGGGATCGACTACCCAATTGGACGGAGGGCCGAATCCCTTGCGGGACAAGTCGGCGTCCCCAAAGGATCCTGGGGCGCCCGTCGAACCCGATCCGCAAGTCGAGCCGGTCGAGCCCGCGAAACCTGCCACGGGTGATGCCGAAAAGGGCGTTATGCCCGGCAAACGCGGCGACCCGTTCGATCCGATTGCGGTCAACGGGCCGATCTTCGTCGGGTGGCCGAAGCCGAAGCTGGCATTGGTCCTCACGGGCCGCCAGGAAGGTTATATGGAGCCGTGCGGGTGTGCCGGCTTGGACCGCATGAAAGGCGGCATGAGCCGCCGTCACACGATGTTCCAAGATCTGCGCAAGAAGGGCTGGCCGGTGGTGGCCGTCGATGTCGGAGGGATTGCCAAGGGGTTCGGACGCCAGGCGGAGCTGAAGTTCCAGATCATGGTCGAAGGCATGCGGAAGATGGGCTACGATGCGATCACCTTGGGTAAGAGCGACCTGCGGTTGCCCGCCATGGAATTGCTTTCCGTCACCGCCAACACCGATGCCAACAAGAGCCCTTTTGTTTCGGCGAACGTCGTCGTGTTCGACCCGGCCATGACCGCAAAGGCGTGGGTCATCGAGGAGGGCGACATGAAAATCGGCGTTACCGGCGTGTTGGGCAAGCAGTCTCAAAAGGCGATCAACAACCCCGGATTGAAGTTGGTCGATCCGGAGACGGCACTGAAGCAGATCGTCCCCAAGCTGAAGCAGAAGTGCAATCTGCTGATCCTGCTCGCCCATGCCTCGATGGAGGAGACGCTGGATTTGGCCCGGAAGTTCCCCGACTTCGACCTGGTCGTTACCGCCGGCGGTGCACCGGTGCCGCCGAACAGTTGGGTGGACATCAAGGGCTCCGAATCCAAGTTGATCGAGGTCGGCGAGAAAGGCATGGACGCCGTCGTCCTGGGACTCTACGACGATGCCAAAAAGCCGGTGCGGTACCAGCGGGTTCCCCTCGACTCCCGCTTCAAGAACTCGTCCGACATGCGGCTCCTGATGGAACAGTACCAGGACCAGTTGAAGCATCTGGGCTTCGGCGGTTTGGGGATTCGTCCGGTCTCCCATCCGCAAGAGGAAACCCTCGGCAAGTTTGTCGGTTCGGACAAGTGCAAATCGTGCCACGAGGAGTCGTACAAGGTGTGGAAGAAGAGCGGGCACGCCAAGGCCTATCAGACCCTGGAGGAGGTTGCCCCGCCAAGGAACTTCGATCCCGAGTGCGTAAGCTGCCACGTTGTCGGCTGGCACCCGACGAAGTTCTTCCCTTACGAGGGCGGCTACCAGAGCAAGGAGAAGACGCCGCAGTTGATCAACACCGGTTGCGAAACCTGCCACGGTCCCGGCGGCGAGCACGTCAAGGCCGAGACGGGCGGCGACACAGCCCTCCAGGAGAAGCTGCGCCAGGCCGTCGTCCTTACCAAGGAAGAAGCGAAGAAAGGGCAATGCGTTACCTGCCACGACCTGGACAACAGCCCCGACTTCAAGTTTGATCTTTACTGGCCGCACGTCGAGCACCATGAGGATGAGTAGCGAGTAGTGGACCGGATTATTCGTGGGAGGCCGTTTAGCGGGCGGGCTCGCCCGCTAAGGGGCGACCGATAAATAACTTTCCGGATTCAGGAATAAAGGAGGGGGCACCTGCCCCCGGCCCATAACCGAACGAGCCAAGTGCCGGGGGCGGGTGCCCCCTACTTTCAATCCAAATCGGAAAGTTATTCTTCGGTCGCCCCTAAACGGTCATTACCATTGTAGCGGAAAGCCCAACCATCCGCCGGGCAAGCCGGCGGGATTTGCTTCTGGGGCTGGGGGAGCCGCTGGGTAGTCCGAAGCCGAACCATCCGCCGGACGAACCGGCGGGATTTTCTTCTCGCTCGCTCCGGTACGAACGTCCGGCGGGCTTTCCCACCGGTCGGCCTCGCTTACCTGCCTGCTCTACTTGCTGAATGCATCCACCAGAACTAAGGCTGCACGGAAACCCAGGCCGCCGTCCCGGCCGCCGGGCGGGCCGTAGTTACGAAACGCTGCCCGGCAGTGCCTTGGCGGGTTGCCCCAGCTACCGCCGCGAGACACGCGGTACGAGCCTGTAGGAGGTTCCGCCGGATCATTCGGCGGCGACTTCGAATAATAGTCCCCACCGTACCAATCCGAACACCACTCCCATACATTGCCGTGCATGTCGTACAATCCCCATGCGTTCGGCTTTCCTTGACCGGAGGCCCCGTCGGGTTGGGTGGTGCTTTCGGGCCGCCCAGCAGTTCGACCATTGCCTTGCCCAGGCCTTCGCCGATCAGGTAGTAGCTTTCGGCGTTGCAGCACCAGTGATAGCGGATCGGGCGCGGCGAGACCGGGCCGTCGCGGAAGAAGCTGCGGGTTTCGACGTACTTGACGTTCTCCTCGCGGTTGGCCGCCGCCTCTTGGGCCTTCATGATGCCGAGCCGGCGGCCGATCTTCTGGCCCCATCCGCCGAAGCCGCTGCCGCCGATCACGAAAGGCAGCTTCGGCACGCCCAGATCCTTGCGGACGTCCTTGATGAAGTTGACCATGTTGGTCTCGTACTCGGCCACGTCTTTCGCACTGCACCCGTCGTTCCACCCCTGGTGCCATCCGAAGCCGACGATCGCGTAGCCGCGGCCGTCGTAGTCGGGGAAGTCGGCCTTGAGGTTTTCGAGTTGTTTTTTGACGCCGGCGATCATGCCTTTGTACTGGTCGCCGACGGTGCCTCCGGAACTTGGCGGCCGCCACGGACCGGCGAGGCTGGTGCCGCCGGGGCCGAACTTGATCAGCAGCACCGGTTCCTTGAGATAGTCGCCGACGATCCAGCCGAAAGCGAGTTCGGGGCCGATCGCGTTTTTGGCCGCACTCTTGCCGATCGTCAGCGGGCACTTCGTCTCGTAATACGAAAGCCAAACGTCGTCGCGCACGATCCAATTCCCATCCTTGTCGCGAAGATGCTTGAATCGCTCGGCGGTGGCCGGGTCTTTGATCAGCGTTTCCAGCGTGCCCTTCTGGTCTCCGGCGATGCGCCCGTGCCCCTCCATGTTCGACTGCCCGGCGAGGATGAACACCTTCCACGGCCCCTTGTCGGGTTTTTCGGCCGAAGCCGGCCCGGCAAACATCATCGGGGCCAGCGCCGCAAGCAGCACAGAACGATAGACAAATCTCTTCTCGACTTTCATGCGGACCTCTCTTCGGCAGTACCGGTTTATTGTCCGCGTCATTCTCGCACATCGACACAGCGGAATCAACCAAGTCGAAGAGAACGTTTGACAAACGCGCCGGCCGCGACCTATATTGCGATGAATGCCCCAACACCACCCGCCAAGAGTATCTTCGATGCATACCCTTTATCGAGCTGCGTTTCTTGTTGCCCTAAGCCTTCCGAACGTCGCGGCATCGGCCGAGCTGCCGCCGAAGCGCGGCTTGGAAGAAGTCCATCACAAGCAGGTCGAACTCCGCGGCGGGTTCTGGGGACCGCGGCTGAAGACGGCCCACGAGGTGACCGTCCCCCACGCGCTAGATTGCTTGGAGAAGGACGGGCACGTCACGAACTTCGACAAGGCCGCCGGGCTGATCACCGGCCGCGCTTCCGGACACGGGGCCTTTGACTCGGATCTTCACAAGGCACTCGAAGGCGCGATGTATTCGCTGCAACACAACGACGACCCCCAGTTGCAAAATCGCGTGGACGGCATTCTCAACCGAATCCTGGCCGCGCAACAGAAGGACGGGTTCCTGATCTCCTACTTCATCATCCAGGAACAGGACCGCCGCTGGGACGAACTTCGGTTCATGCACCAGATGTACAACGCCGGGCACTTCTTCGAAATGGCCGTCGAACACCATCGCCTGACCGGCGACCCGAAGGTGCTCGATGCCGCCCGGCGGTTTGCCGACAACATCGACCGCATTTTCGGGCCGGGCAAGCGCTACGACGTCGACGGGCACGAGGAGGTCGAGCTGGCCTTGATCAAGCTGTATCGCGCGACCGGCGAGCGCCGCTATCTGGAATTGTCGCGATTCTTTCTCGACGAGCGGGGCCACGCCCACGGAACCGAGCGCAAGCGGTTCGACCCCGGCGCCCCAATGCCGCCGTACAAGCCGCATCCGGATCTGCCCGAACGGGCCGCCAAACGCCGGGCACGCATCTGGATTCGCAACGGCCGGATGCAGGACCACAAGCCGCTCGTCGAGCAGCACGAGGCGATCGGCCACGCTGTCCGCGCGGGATACGTCTACGCGGCGATGGCCGACGTCGCCCGTTTCATGGACGCCCCCGACTACCAACGGGCCGTCGAGCACATCTGGAGCGACGTTGTCGGCCGCAAGATGTACATCACCGGCGGCGTCGGCACCGCCCAATACCACGACGAAGGTTTTGGCGACCCGTACCTGTTGCCCAACCGAACCTACTGCGAATCGTGTGCGGCCATCGCCCACCTGCTCTGGCAGCACCGGATGAGTCTCCTCAAAGGGCACGCCAAGTATGCCGACGTGATGGAACTGGCGCTCTACAACGGGGTGCTCTCGGGGATTTCGCTTGCGGGCAACTCGTTCTTCTACCAGAACCCGCTGACCGGCAGCGGCCGCCGCAGCACGTGGATCGGGCTCTCGTGCTGCCCGACGAACCTCACCCGCATCATCCCGCAGGTCGGCGGGTTGGTCTACGCCCGCAGTAAAGATCAGGTCTATGTCAATCTCTATGCGTCCGGTGAAGCGACCATTCAACTGGACGACGGCACGAAGGTGAAGCTGGCCCAGCAGACCGACTACCCGTGGGACGGCCGCGTGCGGCTGACAGTCACACCCGAGCGGCCATCCGAATTCACTCTCTGTCTGCGGATCCCCGGTTGGGCGCTTGGCTGGCCGGTTCCCAGCGATCTGTACCGCTTCGCCGAGGCGAATGTCCCACCCGCTGGGTTGAAAGTCAACGGTCAGCCGGTCGAGCCCACGCTGAAGGACGACGGTTACGTGTACTTGCAACGTCGCTGGCAGGCCGGCGACGTGGTGGAATTAGACCTGCCGATGCCGATCCATCGCGTCTACGCACACGAGAAAGTCGAAGCCGACCGCGGCAAGGCGGCCCTGATGCGCGGCCCGATCGTTTACTGCCTCGAATCCACCGACCACGGCGAAGCCGACGTCCGGAAGATCACGCTGCCGCGCGACACCAAGCTATCAGCCCACCACCGGGCGGACCTGTTGGGCGGCGTTACCATTCTCCAAGGCAAGGCCCTTGCCGACGGGCAACACCCGATTGCGCTGACCGCCGTGCCCTACTACGCCTGGCAAAATCGCGAGCCCGGGATGATGACGGTCTGGATCAACGAGCAGTGAGCTCCCGACTCCCGACTCCCCTACTTCTTACTCTCCAATCTCCGCCATCACTTCGTCGGGGATGTTGAAATTGGCCGAGACGTTTTGGACGTCGTCGTGGTCGTCGAGTCGCTCCATGAGCTTGAGGACCTTTTGGGCGGCGTCGGCGTCGAGGTCGATGGTGTTCTGGGGTACGCGGGTGATCTGGCTGACTTCCGTTTCGATTTCTGCGTGTTCGAGGGCCTTGGAGACGACCTGGTAGATGGCGGGGTCGCAGGTGACCTCGAACTTTCCGCCGTCGAGGTTGACGTCGTCGGCGCCGGCCTCCAGGGCGAGTTCCATCAGACGGTCTTCGTCGGTCCGGTCTTCGGGAATGAGGAAGAGTCCCTTGCTCTCGAACATCCATGCGACGCAGCCGGTGTTGCCGAGCTTGCCGTGGCACATTTCGAAGATTTTTCGGATTTCCGGTGCGGTGCGGTTTCGGTTGTCGGTCAGCACTTCACAGAGCACGGCGACGCCGCCGGCGCCGTAGCCCTCGTAGACGATTTCTTCGAGGTTGCCGCCGGCGATTTCACCGGTGCCTTTCTTGATTGCCCTCTTGATGTTGTCCTTGGGCATACTGACGGCCTTGGCGTCGTCGATGGCGTATCGCAGGCGGAGGTTCATGTCGGGATCTCCGCCGCCGGTCTTCGCGGCGACGATAATGGCTTTGGAGAGCTTGCTCCAGAGTTTGCCGCGTTTGGCGTCGACGAGTGCCTTCTTGTGCTTGATGCCCGCCCAGTGCGAGTGGCCTGCCATGGTGAGATCCCTTAGTGCTTTTTCATTTTCTCTTCGACGGCTTTTGCCTTGTCGGGCTCTTCCTGTTTCTTGAAGGCCTCGACGGCTCGTCGCCATGCGTCTTTGGCTTTATCGATTTGTTTCACTTTGAGATAGGCATCGCCCAGGTGGTCGAGGATGACGCCATCGGGTTCCTCGTCGTTTTTTTCGGTCTGCTTGACGGCTTTCTCGAGTTCGGCGACGGCTTCCTTATGTTTCCCGAGCCGGTAGTAGACCCAGCCGAGGCTGTCGCGGTAGGCGACGTTATCGGGTTCGGCGTCGACGGCCCTTTGGATCATTTTTAGCGCCCGCTGGAGGTTCTTGCCCTGATCGGCCCAGAGGTAGCCGAGGTCGTTCGAAGCGCCGATGTCGTCGGGGAACTCGTTGAGGACTTCTTCTAGCCACTCTTCGGCTTTGGGGAGGTCGTCTTGCAGGACGCAGAGATTCGAGAGCGCGAGTCGGGCATCGCGGAGTATCTCGCGGACTTCGGGCGGTTGGCGGTCGGCGTCGAAATCTTCGAGTAACTTGGCGTAGGCCTCGGTTGCTTCGCCGTAGCGTTTGGCGTGGAAGCGTATCCATGCGTCGCGGCTGCGAAAGCGGATCGAATTGGCCTTTTTCCTGTCGGCGGTTTGGGCGGCACGGAGGGCCTTTTCGGCAGCTTCCTGGTCGTCCGGCTTTTTCTGGGCGGTTTCTCTGGCGGTGATGGCCTCGTCGGCTGCGTTGCGCGCCGCCGCGGCGGACAGGTCGATTGCCTTCTTCGCGGCTGCCAGGGCCTTGTCCGTCTGCTTGTCGATAGCCAGCGCCCCGGCCAGGTAGAAGTAGAAGATGGAGTTGTCGTCCGGGAGAAGCTTGTCGTCGATGGCCTGCTGAAATATCCCGGCTGCCTCGGTTGCGCGCTCTTCGAGGATCAGCCGCAATCCCCAGGTCAGGCGGAGGTCGGCCGCCTGTTCGGGATCGGCCTTGATCGCCAAGTCGAAGAATTCGGCCGCCGTGTCGAACTGCTCGGTTTCGAGCGCCAGCAAGCCGACGGCCAGGCGCATACCGAAACCGAACCCGTCCGGATCGGCCTTGAATTGCTTCCGCGCGTTGTCGATGAGGGTGCGGACGAGTTTTTCGTCGGAGACGATCTTTTCGAATTCGGTATCGAGGGCGTCGAGCGTGCCGGCGGCTTGGGCCGCTTCGCCGAGCGTTTTGAGCAATTCGTCCGGTCGGTTGGTTTGCCGATAAATTTGCAGCAGGCTCCGGTAGCCGGAGAGGGTGGGCTTTTTCTTTGAGAGGGTGAGATAGAGCGGTTCCGCCTTGGCATAGTTTTCCGCCTTGAGGTATTGTGCGGCGAGGTATGCTGCCAGGGGCAGATTGTTGGGGTTGTCGGTCCAGAGTTTTTCGAGCCGCTCGATGAGTTCCTCGGAACGCCCGAGTTTTTCCAGCACTCCGGCCAGCAGTTGGTAGGGCGAGACTCCTTCGTCGTCGACACCCTCGGCGAAACACGCCTGGAGGCATTTCAGGGCCTCGGCCGGCTTGTCCCGGCGGCTGAGGACTTGGGCTCGATGGAGCAGCAAGAGCCACTTGTTCGGCTTGAGTTCGTGCGATTTCTCAAATGCGGCCGTTGCTTCGTCGAAGCGATCGGCTTGCAGAAAACACTCGCCGAAGAGGCTGTAGGCCCGGTCCGGCTCGGTCAATACCTTCTTCTCGAAATCCTCGTCGAGTCCGAATTCCTTTGGGTGATCGAGGGCGTAGATGACGCGGGCGAAACAGTCGGCGGCCTTGGCGGACTCGTCGACGAGGTAGTAGAGCCTGCCCATTTCCATTCGGTAGAGGATATCGACGGTGGTTTCCTTTTCGCCGGCCCTGGCGGCCAGGGCTTTCTCGTAGAGTTCTAGCGCGCCTTTCCAATCGCCTTTGCCGGTGAGGTATCCTCCCAGCCGCCGCAGCAACTTGGGGTTGGCCTCGTCCGTTTCGACGGCCTTCAGCGCGTAGCGGAGTGCTTCCGAATGGCGCTTCAGCCGGTCCGCCATGTGGATGATCGCGTGAAGGATGGCCGACGCTTGCGGATCGTGCCGGAAGGCCCGTTGATAGAACCGGAGGGCTTCGGCGTAGCGCTGCTGCCGCTCGAGCGTTCGTCCGGTCGCGAACAGCGCGAGGGCTTCGAGGCGGTCTTTATCGGCCTCGGTTCGCGGGTGCGGGGGGATGAACTTCTCGGGAACGTCGTCGAGGGTGAGCGGACCCAACGCGTGCTGATAGGGCTTCGGCTCGGCGGGTGCAACCGGGGCATCACCGCACGCGGCGTGTGCGGCCGGCATCAAGACAATCAGCAGGCCGAAAATCGGTCGGAGATAGACTTGCACGGGAAAATCTCCCAGGTGTCTCATCGCGGTTTGCGCTTGGAAAGGCCCTTTGCGGGGGTCGATTTCTTCGACGAAGCGGGTTTTTCGGCCGGCTCTTTCTTCGAGCCGGTCTTCTTGGCAGTTGCCGGCCCTGCTTCTTGCGCGGGGACCGGCTTTTCCTGTTTGGAAGCGGCCTTCTTGGCCCTTGTCTTCTTCTTTCTTGCGGCCGCGGTTTCCTTGTCGGTCTCGGTAACGGCTTTCGGGGCTTCGGTTTCGGCGGTTTTCGTCTTTTTTCTTGGAGTTCGCCGTTTCGAGAACCGATCCTTGCAGTTCGGGTCGATGCTCAGAAGGATTTTGCGGACGGCGGCCGAGTAGGGATTGGCGGTGAAATCGGCGCCGAGCTGGTGGAGCATGGAGCCGAATTCGATGCCCTTGGCCTTGGTAACGGCCCGTTCCAGGCCGGGTACCACCCCTGCCTCAACGTCCTTGTCGGTGATCAGATCGCAGATTTGCAGCACCTTCAGGGTGCCGGAGTCGACGGGGATGGAGTGACCACCCAGGGCCGCCTGGACGACGTATGCGATGCAGAACCCCGTGGTTCCATCGAGTTTTTCCAGCCACTTTGTCGTGGGACCGAGGTTCTTCTTGCGATATTCTTCCAGGTCAAACTCGTAGGTTGCCTCGAATACGGCTTGCAGTACGCGTTTCAAGCGGTTGGCCGCGGTGCGGGGGTCCGGGAGCGCCGCCATTACTTCCGAAAGCTCTGCGATCGAAGTTACCCGGATTTCATTGAAGTCGAAAAACGTGTGCTTCAATGCCGCGTAGGCTTCCTCCGCCGGCTCATAGTGGCAGTTTTCCAAGCAGCAGGCGACAAGGAGGTGCTCCAGCACCGGGCGTTCGGGGTCGGGCCTTACTGCCTTGTAGTGCTTTTTCAGAATCTTGGAAACTTTCGCGAACTGTGCGGTGCGACTGACGGGTGCCATAGAGACTGCTCTTTCTGCGTCGGAGTTGAAGAACTTACTGGGGCGGCGGCGTTTCGGTCTCGGCGGTTTTCGCGGTTTCCGTTTCCGGGTTGTCGGGTTCTTCCTTGTCCGGCAAGACCTCCCGGAGGATCTCGGAAATCTTGATGGATCGTTTCACGCCCTGGTCCAGCTCGAACTTCAACCGAGGCGTGTAACGGAGATCGATCCGCTCGGCGATCTTCGACTGCAAGAAGCCGGCGGCGTGTTGCAGGCCGCGAAGGCTCAAGTTCTGCTTGGCTTCGTCCCCCATCACCGAGACGTGTACTTTCGCCTGGCGCAGGTCTCCCGATACCTCGACGTAGGTGACCGTGACGTCGCGGACTCGCGGATCCTGGAGTTCGGCCAGAATTGCCATGCTAACGACTTCGCGAATGGCCTCGGCGGTTCTTTGGGCACGTCGGGACGGCATGGCTCCATCATGGGCTCGGGGTTCTTGGCGGCGGTTCTAGGTGGCGGGATTGCCTTCGAAGGTTCGGCGAATCTCCTCGATCCGGTAGACCTCGAGAACGTCTCCCTCCTTGAGATCGTTGAATCCCTTCAGTTTCATCCCACATTCAAACCCGCTGCGGACTTCACGGACGTCGTCCTTTTCGCGCCGGAGCGAATCGACCGGGTAGTCGCCGATAATGCGGCTTTCGCGGATCACGCGGGCGCGGGCGTCGCGCTCGACCGTACCGGAAAGCACCTGGCACCCGGCGATGGTTCCCACGCGGCTGATATGAAAGGTCTGTTTGATCAGAGCGCGGCCCAATTCTTTCTCTTGTCGTTCGGGTTCGAGCATTCCTTCCAGGGCGGCCTTGAGATCGTCCGCCACCTGGTAGATGATATCGTACCGGCGTATCTGGACGCCGCGTTGATCGGCCAGTTGTCGAGCCCCTTCGTCGGGTACGACGTTGAACCCGATGATCACGGCGTCGGAGGCGTCGGCCAGGTGGACGTCGGCCTCGGTGATTCCGCCGACGGTTGCCTGAAGAATCCTGATTTCGACCTCGGGATGTTCCAGCTTGGAGAGTTCTTTGCGGATTGCCTCGATCGATCCTCGCACGTCGGCTCGAAGGATTATTCTGAGCGTTTGTACCTCTTGCTGGTCGAGGTGTTCGATGAGGTTCTCCAGCGTGACGTGTTTTTCGCGGCGGCCGCTGAGTTCCCGCTGCCGCGATTCGACCGCCCGCTGTTCGGCGAGGGTCCGTGCCTGTGAAATGCTGTCGAGCACGAAGAACGGATCGCTGGCGTTGGGAGGTGCGTTCAATCCGGTCACGTTTACGGGGGTTGAGGGCGAAACGCTATCGTGCTTCTTGTGGGGATCGAGTGTATCGTACATGGCCTTGACTCGCCCGTATGCCGCCCCACAGACGATCACGTCGCCGACGCGCATCGTGCCCTTCTGTACCAGAAGCTTGGCGACTACGCCTCGTCCTTCGTGGAGTTCGGCTTCGAGGCAGGTGCCGATGCCGCCGCGTTCCGGGTTTGCCGTGTACTCGTGTAGTTCGGCGACGGTGAGCAGGGTTTCGAGCAATTCGTCGATGCCTTCGCCGGTGACGGCGCTGGTCTTGATCACGTCGGTATCGCCGCCCCATTCGGTGGGGAGCAGCTCGTTGGCGGCCAGTTGCTCATACGCCTTTTGCTCGCTGGCGCCGGGCAGATCGATCTTGTTCAAGGCCACGACGATGGGTACTTCGGCCGCCCTCGCGTGGCTGATGGCCTCTTCGGTCTGGGGCATTACACCGTCGTCGGCGGCGACGACCAGAACGGCGATATCCGTGACATTTGCCCCGCGCGCCCGCATCTCGGTGAAGGCCTCGTGGCCGGGGGTATCGACGAACGCCACGGCACGGTCGTCCTTTTCGACCCGATAGGCGCGGATGTGTTGGGTGATACCGCCTTTCTCTTCGGAAACAACGTCCGTATTGATAATGCGGTCCAAGAGCGATGTTTTCCCGTGGTCCACGTGGCCGAGGAAGGTTACCACCGGCGGGCGGGATTGAAGGGTGGCCGGATCGTCTTCTTGTTGGAGTTCAGCCAGGAGCTTCTCTTCCAGGGCGACCTGCGCCTGCAGGTCGACCTCGACCCCCAGCTCGACGGCCAGCAGTTCGGCCGCATCGTGGTCGAGGCGGCTGTTGATGTTGATGCTGCTGAAGTCGGCTGCAATTCCGAGTTCCAGCAACTTGCCGAGAATCGTTTGTTTTGGAATACCGATCGCTTCGGATAATTCGCGAACCGTGCAAGGCGCCGTGACCGTAACCTTTCCTTTCCGCGGCGCGGCGGTGTTGGCTCCGGTCCGCCGGATGTGTGTGCGGCGACGGTTGAGAGCCTGGTCGTCATCTTCCGATTGGCGCCGGCGCCGATTGGCGCCGGCCCGCTTGCGTTTTAATTGGCGCGCTTCGCGACCGCCGAGTACGGGGGCATCGGCGTCCTTTTCGGCAACCCCCGACCGGCTGCGGCGAGAGCGCTCTCGGGGGCGCGAGGGCTCAACGGGGATCGAGGGGTCGATAACGTCCTCTTTGCGCGCCGAGGTCTTTTGTGCAGCAGCCTTTTTCTTCTTCTCGTGTTTGCGGAGGTGTTCGGAAAGCGGTTTGGTGCCGGCCTTGCTGGCGGCGCGGAGGGCGTCGGGGGGGAGTTTGATGTCCGGCTTTTGGGGAGTCGGTTCTTTGGACTTCGGTTTCTTGGGAGGGGGCTTGGAAGCGGGCACGGGCGCCAGCTTGATTACGGGGGCCGCCTTCTCCGAAGACTTCGTCGGCTCGTGCTTTTCGTCCGGTTGCGGTTTTTGTGGCTTCTTGCGGGTTTTTTTGGCCGGCTTTTTTTCCGGCGGCGGCTCCTTTGCCCGTTCTTCCTTTCCCTTAGCCGGTTTTGTTTTCGGCTTCTCCGCGGCCGGTGTTTCCTGCTTCTTGGAGGGTTTTTTGGCGGATGGCGGTTTTGCCTTCGGCTTGTCCGGCTTGACTTCCAGCACGCGGACCTTTCCGGACGCTGCCGCCCCACCTGGGGCGACGTAATCCTCGCGGCGGATCGCCTTGGTTTCCGGCTCTTTTCCTTTCGTCGCCGAGCGGGCCCCCTTGGTCTTTTCTTCCGCCTTCTCCATGTAGGCGGTGACTTTAGCCAGCTCTTCGTCCGACAGGCTTGCCAGCGCAGACCCCTTCCCCGTGATACCTGCCTTCTTGCAGATATCCACCAGAACCTTGTTGTCAAGGTTCAGCTTCTTCGCTAAAGCGTAGATGCGGACGGGCAAGTGGTCGCTCCCTTCAAGTCTGTCTTTCCTCCGATGGGACCCGATCGCCTTCTTCGGGAGGCGAGGTTTCCGGCTCTGCTACGTCCTCTTCGGCGGTTTGGGGATCCACGGCCGGTTCTTCTTCGAGGCTTTCGTCGGTGGTTTCCGTATCGTTTACGTCGGCAACCGTCTGATCGGCGATCTGTTCGTCGCTTTCCTCAGCGGCCTCGCTGTCTTCCTGAGCGGTTTCGCTTTCCTCCGGTTGGGTGTCCTTCTCGGTTTCGGGGGGGTCCCCGGCGGCGGCTTTCGTCTCGGCTTCGGCCGCTTCCAGCCGTTCCATCTCGCGTCGCTTGCGTCGTTCTTCGGCGGCTGCCTTTTCTGCTTCGTCGTACTTGACTTCGGCTTGCCGGACGATGAGATCAACCTGCTCGCCGGTCAGTCCGCCGCCCATCTCCGAGAGGGCCTCCGGCTCGATAACCGAAAGATCGCCGTAAGAAAGGAAGCCTTCGCCGACGAGTTTCTCGGCGAGTTCCTCTTCGACGCCTTCCAGCGAGGTGTAACCGACGATGGCCTGTTCGATCTGTTCGTCCAGTTCGTCGCGAGTCATGATCTCAATATCCCAGCCGGACAGTTTGCTTGCCAGCCGGACGTTTTGACCCCTGCGTCCGATGGCCAGCGAGAGCTGATCTTCGCGGACCAGAACGATGGCGCGTCCCAGCATCTGGCAGAGGATGACCTCCTCGACCTCGGCCGGTTGCAGGGCGTTGGGAATCAGGACCTGCAAGTCGTCGCTGTAGCGGACGATATCGATTCGCTCGCCGGCCAGCTCGTCGACGATGTTCTTGATCCGGTTTCCCCGGACGCCGACGCAGGCGCCCACGCAGTCGATTCGCTGGTCGCTGCTGCTGACGGCCACCTTCGTGCGATAGCCGGGCTCGCGGGCGATCGACCTGATCTCGATCACGCCCTCGCTGATTTCGGGGATTTCCTGCTCGAAGAGCCGCTGTACGAGGTGTTTCGTTGTGCGGCTGAGGATTACTTTCACCCGGCTTCCTTGTTTCTTGACTTCGTAGACCGTTGCCCGGACTCGTTCGTTGGCGTGGTGGGTTTCGCCGGGGATTTGATCGCCGCGCGGGAGGATGGCCTCGACGTTGCCGAGGCTGACGGTGGCGGCCCCGCCTTCGTAACGCTGGATGACGCCCGTCACCAACTGGTTGCGGAGTTGTTCGTATTCGATAAACAGAGCGTCCCGTTCCGCCTCGCGGATTTTCTGGATCATTACCTGCTTGGCCGTTTGGGCACCGATCCGCTCGGCCATTTCCTCGGGCGAAAGGGGCTCGCCGTTGTGGCTTCCCGAAATCGATCCGTCGCTGCGGTCGATGTGGACGACGATCTCCTCCTCTTCGCCGTAGTGCTTCTTGGCGGCGGAGACCAGCGCCGCTTCGATTCCGTCGAAGACGATTTCCTTTTCGATTTTCTTGTCGCGGTGAATCGTGTCAACGATCCGCAGCAATTCGTTCGGGTCCATCGATTCTTACTTTCCCCCTAAAAGGGGACATTTGTGATTCAAGGAACTACCATCTCTTTAGTAACCACAACTCCTGCCGGTGCCGGCGCATGCACCACCGGTGGTGGTCGACCGGGGCCACCAAACAATACATTCCCCACCCCTCTTGACCACCTAAAAACGGCCAAGACGCCTCAAAATGTTGTGAGAACACAACTTAGTGGGGTCTGTAAACTCATAAGCATACCGGTGGGGCGGGCAAGTGTCAAGGCGGGGGCCACGCAGGATACCCCCTGCTGGACGGGGGTCATGTCGGGCACTTGGCGGTTTGCCAAGCGGATAGATGTCTCCACCGGTGTTGACAGGGTTTTGAAATCCCCGAGTAGAGAGAACTTGCCGGAACTCGGGAGTGAAGAGTGGCGATCTCGATGAGAAGAAACCTGCCAGACGACGCCAACAGTCGAGCTGGCGTCGCAGGGTCAATTGCCGCTACCCCTTCCGATCTGCCGTTGCGTATGGGCTATTGCCCCTTCCGCTTCAGTTCGCTGTCGTGCGCCTCGCCGAACTTCTTGATCTCGGGGGCGAACTCCAGCAGCCGTTCCCATTGTTCGACGTAGAGCGTCACCGGCATCCGCTGGAGGCCGTAGACGCTGATGGCGCCCTTCTGGCTGACCTTGCAGTAGAGCGAACTCCGTTTTTGCTGTTCTGCTTCCTCCAGGAGCTTAGAAGCCTCGTTGGTGTCCATTTTCCCGGCGGCGAGCTTTTTGAGGATTTCTTCTTTTTCCATGGTTCCGTTCTCCGGACTTGTTAACGGCGCGCCCTCCCAATGACGTTGGGCTTCCCACGACAATGGGTACCCTACCCAAGACGCTAGCATACCCATCCTGGCACCTGCGTCAATAGGAGCCTGGGCATGGAAGCGACCGACTTCCCTGTCGCGACTGGCGGAGTAAGCGGGCCCAAGTCGGAAGATGGGGTGGCCGGGCCGTTTAGGAAAGATCACCGCCTGCTTGCAAGATACCTCCTGAGTGGCGAGAATCTCCGGCATGAATACCGACCCCTTGGAGGCCACGAGCACGGAACAGCCGCCCGGCACGGTGTTGGGCATACTCCGCCGCCTGGGACCGGGGCTGATCATTGCCGGGTCGATCGTCGGTTCGGGCGAACTGATCGCCACGACCAAAACCGGGGCCCAGGCCGGCTTCTGGCTCTTGTGGCTGATCATCATCGGCTGCGTGATCAAGGTCTTCGTCCAGGTCGAGTTCGGCCGCTACGCGATCTCCTCGGGCAAGGCGACGATGGCGGCCCTGGACGAAGTGCCGGGGCCGCGCCTGGTCGGCAACTGGCTGGTCTGGTATTGGCTGGTCATGTTCGTCGTCAGCCTGGCACAGCTTGGCGGGATTGCCGGCGGCGTGGGGCAATCGATGGCGACGAGCTTTCCGATTACCGGCGACTTCCGCCGGTTGCTGGATCGGCAGAACGAGTGGGACGCCCGGGCCACGGAGATCCTGGACCGGATGCCGGAGTCGGAGACGCGCCCCTTGGCCGGCCGCGACCCGCAGGTCCGCCGCGATGCTCGCCGGAGGGTCTGGCCGCAATTGGTCGGTCGGCTGGGCCCCCGGCCCGGTTTGAAGGAAAACCCGACGTGGGACGACATCTACTGGGCGTCGCTGATGACACTGGTAACGATGGTCCTTCTGGTCGTGGGCCGCTACGCGCTGGTTCAAAATGTTTCGACGGCGCTGGTGGCCGCGTTCACCGGCATCACTATTTTCTGCGTGTTCGCAGTACAGCAAACGGAATACGCGTTCCGCTGGGGGGATTTGGCTCGCGGTTTGGAGTTCCGGTTGCCGTCGTGGGACGTCGTGACACGGTCGCGCCTGGCGCTGGCCAAAGGGGAAGTGACCTCGCCGCTAGTCACGGCGCTTGCCACCTTCGGGATCATCGGTGTGGGGGCCACCGAACTGATCGCCTACCCATATTGGTGTTTGGAGAAAGGCTACGCACGGTTCACCGGTCCCCGAGACGAGACGGCCGAATGGGGAACCCGCGCCCAGGGTTGGATGCGGGTGATGCGGTGGGACGCGCTGTTGTCCATGGTGATCTATACCTTTGCCACGGTGGCGTTTTACGTGTTGGGCGCAACGGTCCTGCACCGCGAAGGGCTCGATCCCGAAGGAACCCAAATGATCCACGCCCTGAGCCGGCCCTATGTTCACGTTTTTGGTGAGTGGGCACTGTGGCTGTTCTTGCTCGGGGCGTTTGCCGTGCTCTACTCGACGTTCTTCGTGGCCATCGCGGGCCACGCCCGGGTGTCGGCCGACGCGGCGGCCGTCTACGGCGTGGCGAAGCGGACGTCTCGGGCACAGTTCTGGTGGGTTCGGGCGTTTAGCGTGTTGTTACCGCTGATTGCCCTGCTGTTCTGTGTCTTCATCCGTCACCCGGTTAAGCTGATCCTGGCCAGCGGGGTCATGCAGGCGATCATGCTGCCGATGCTCGCGGCTGCCACGCTCTACTTCCGCTACCGCCGCTGCGACCGGCGAATTGCGCCGGGAAAGCTTTGGGACGTGATGCTGTGGCTCTCGGCGTTTGGCCTGCTCGTGGCCGGTGGGGCGATCGCCTGGATGAAACTCTTCCCGGTATTGACACAATGGTGGTAAACCAAAAAGGTCTCCTTCAGCCGGCCCGGCCGGTTGTCAAACCCCGGCGGCCGGGTTAGGATGAGCAGCGCCCCGACGGAGGACCGAAACCCATGATCGAGATTGACGAATCGTACGTTGACGCGGCTGCTCCGAATGCCAGTGCGATCAAGAACGGCCGCGGCCTCGTGTTGAAGAGGAAATTCGCTTCGCTGAACAAGACCAAGGACGAAACCCTCATCTTCGGCGAGTGCAAAGGAAGCGGCAAGTCGAACTACAAGTGCTCCTGCGATTTCGTCCGCCCCGACAGCCCTACCTACCGCTGCACTTGCCCCAGCCGCCAGTTCCCCTGTAAGCATTGCCTGGGATTGATGTACGCATACACCCAGGGCAGCAAATTCAAAGTTGCGGGCGTGCCCGAGGACGTCGCGTCGAAGCGGGAGAAGATGGAAAAGCGGGTCGCCAAGAAAAAGGAAGAGGCGGCTAAGCCGAAAAAGGTCAACAAGGCCGCGCTGGCAAAGAAAATCAAGACGCAGCTCGAAGGATTGGACCTGCTGGAAACCCTGACTCACGACCTGGTCCGCATGGGAATGGGAAACCTCAACGCCAAGACGGCCCACCAGATCGAAGACCAGGCGAAACAGCTCGGCAACGCCTATCTACCCGGCGCCCAGTCGGCCCTGTACAACTATACGAAACTGTTTCTCGGCGCGGAAGGGTATTTCGACGACGACGTCCCTGCGGCCAGGCGGGAAATGGTCTATGGCGAGGCGCTCGACCAACTCACCCGGCTACACTCGCTGGTCAAACAGGGCAGGACCTATCTCAACCAGCGCCTGGAAGACCCGGAGCTGCAACCGGAGACCGGCACTGCCATTGCGGCGTGGCTGGGCCACGCGTGGCAGTTGCGCGAATTGAAGGACGCCGGGTTGGTCGAGAACGGCGTCGAGCTGGTGCAGTTGGCCTTCCACTCGTACGACGACGTCGCCCGCCGCGAGTTTGTCGATACCGGGATCTGGATGAATCTCTCGACCGGCCGCATTCAACTCACGCAGACGTTCCGGCCGTACAAGGCCGTCAAGTATATCAAGAGCGAAGACAGCTTCTTCCATGTTGCCCAGATCAAGGAACTCTGCGTCTACCCGGGCGACGTCAATCCGCGGGTGCGCTGGGACGAGATGCTGCCGCGATCACTCGAAAAGAAGGATTTCGCGCGGATACGCTCGCACGGCCGCGGGGATTTCGCCAACGTGGTCAAACAGGTGAAGTCTCACTTGAAGTCGCCGCTGGCCGACAAGCACCCCCTGTTCGCGCTCAACTACGCGAAGATCGGCCAACTTGGCGACGATGCGACGTTCGTGGCCGAAGACGCCAAGGGCGAACGCCTGGTCTTGACGGATGCCGGCATGTCCGAGGAACCGGAGAGCTGCCACCTCCTGCACGTGTTGCCGAAAGAGCTTTTCGCGAAGCAGACCGTGCTGGTACGCTTCCACCACGATCTCGACACGTGCGAACTCAAGATCAAGCCGTTGTCGATCATAACGAACACAGAAATCGTGCGTTTGACCTACTAGAATCTCCTTGCAAGATGCGGGATGCAATCCAATGAGCATTGCCGTTTTGAACCAGGTTTACAGTGAGACTCGCCGGCTTTCGATTGCCGGGAGCCCGTTGGCGTGCGGCGATTTTCGGCTGAAGAAGCTGATCGAGCCGCTGCGCACGGCGGGCAAAAAGGCCGCCGTGTTCGGAAAAGTGGCCGACGCCGTCGAAAAGCTCGTCGAAGGACCCGAGAAGGATTCCGCCCAGGCGATGCTCGAATTGAGCACGCTCGTCACTGCGATCCTCTATACGCAAGGCAAAACCGGCACAGATGGAAAACTGAAGCCGATCGACACGACGGACATGGGAATCCACTCGACCCAGGCGGCCGCCCGCGTGCTCAAACCGCTGCTCGAGGCCTTGACCACGACCGGTTCCGGCCGGCAGGAGATCATCGAAGACGCCCATCGCCGCGGCGCGTTCAACGATCTCCGTCTCGTGAAACCGGCCGTCGGTGCCATCGACGACGTTTACGGCGAAATCGCCGATTTCGTGACCGACAAGGTCCTGCCTCTCTACGGCAAGGCCATCTTGCCGGAGATCAAGGCCACGTTCGACCCCAAGGGCAAAGGCGGCCACGTGCGCCGCCTGCGGTTGATGTACCAACTCGATCCCGAGGGAACGCTACCCGTTGCCCGCGAAGTCCTCGACTCCGGTTCCAAGGAACTGAAAGTGGCCGCCTTGGAGTGCCTCAGCGGTTCGAAGGACGACGTCTCCTACCTGCTCGAACAGGCGACCGCCCGGGCGAAAGACGTCCGCCGCGCGGCGCTTCGGGCGTTGTCGGGGTTCAAAGAAGACACGGTCGTCGACACCCTGATGAAGGCGGTCTCCGGCGCCGATATCGAAATAGCCGCCGAACCGGTAAGCCGGAACCGGAGCCCGAAACTGCTCAAGTTCCTGTTTGCCGAGGCGGACACGCAACTCGGCGGCCTTTTCACCACGAAGGACAAGGCCAAGCTGAAAAAGCAACTTGCTTGTTTCCACCAGTTGCTCTCCTGCTTCGCTACTCGCACCGACAAGAAGACCGAGGAGTTTCTGCTCGGGTGCTTCGAGCAGCGGGACAAGCTCGCAAAACTCAAGGGCGACATCAGCGGCGAGGACGTGAGCCTGAAGGCGGCCCAACTCCTGGTGGCGATGGATTCGAAGAAGGTGCAGAAAATTCTGATCGATTCGCACTCGACGCTTGCCCCGGATGTCCTGCAACTGGCCTTTGTCGCCGCCGCGAGAACGAAGAAGCCGAAAGAAGTATACCGTTATTTCTCGCCGTACCTCTCGGCAAGAGCGAGCGGCAAGAAAAGCCGCGACCCGGCAAAGCAGAAGTACGAGGCAATCCGGGAAGTCCTGCTCATCAGACCCGAGGAGTACGCATCTTACTACGAGTATTACCACGAAGGACACGCGGCGCTCCTGAAGGGCGCCGAGTGGGCCCCGGAATGGCTCGACGCGGCGGTCAAGGCGGACGACCTACCCTTGGTTCTGACTCTGGCACGCCCGAAGCACAAGGCCGCCGAAAAGTACCTGCAACGTACCGTCGAGAAGAAGCTGAAGAAGTCGGGCAGCAACGACTACGAAATCGACAACATTCTGGAGACGATGATCCGGATCGGCCACCCCAAGTCTGCCGATATCCTCGTCGAAGCCCTGAGGAAACTCTCGAAGAGTCGCAGCTACGGCTACTACTACGGCTACTGGCTCGGGCGGTTGATCCCCGAGTTGCCGAAGAAAGATGCCCCGAAGATCGAGGCCCTCTTGGCCTCGCTCCCCGACAAGGCGGTCGACAATCTCGTGCCCTATCTCACCGAGCTGAAAAACAAATCGTAAAAACCTAACATTAGGAACAAGTTCCGATGGCCAAGAAACCTGCAAAGAGCAACGGAGAATCCGCTGGCGGCGACGATACCCTTCGTCTGCCCGCCGAGGTCCTCTACGCCGAGGAAATCGCGGAGCTGATCAAGGCCGAGAAGCACGACAAGCCGACCGGGTGGCGGATGTCGCCCCGATCGGTGCTAACCTACATCTGCGGCGGAAAGTGCGGCAAGATGAACATCACGCCCAAGTACATCGGCCATCAGCGGCTCGTCGAAATCGCCATCTCCACGCTGGTGACCGATCGGGCCTTGTTGCTGATCGGCGAGCCGGGTACTGCCAAGTCGTGGCTTTCCGAGCATCTGACCGCCGCAATCGCCGGCGACTCGACCAAGGTCGTTCAGGGCACCGCGGGCACCACCGAAGAGCAAATCCGCTACACCTGGAACTACGCCATGCTGATCGCCAACGGCCCGAGTACCGAGGCGCTGATCCAGAGTCCCATCTTCCGCGCGATGGAAGACGGTAGCATCGCACGGTTCGAGGAGATCACCCGATGCGCGTCGGAAGTCCAGGACGCCATGATTTCGCTCTTGTCGGAGAAGCGGATTTCGGTGCCCGAGCTGAAGACCGAAGTGGCGGCCCGGAAGGGGTTTTCGCTGATCGCCACGGCCAACACCCGCGACCGGGGCGTCAACGACATGTCGGCGGCACTGAAACGCCGGTTCAACCTGGTCGTGCTTCCCTCCCCTGCCGAGTTGCAGACCGAGGTCAACATTGTTCGAAAACGCGTCGGCGAAATGGCGGTCAATCTCGACTTGAATGCAAAGGTCCCGACCGACGACGCGATCGAAAAAGTCGTCACCATTTTCCGCGAATTGCGAAAAGGGCAAACCCTCGACGGGAAGAGCAAGCTCAAGGCCCCGTCGGGCGTCCTTTCCACCGCCGAGGCCATCTCGCTTTTGGCCAACAGCATGGCGCTGGCGGGCAGCTTCGGCAGCGGCAAGGTCGACGAGGACGACATCGCGGCCGGGCTCCAGGGCGCGATCGTCAAGGACGAGGAGAAAGACCGGGTCGTCTGGGAAGAGTATCTCAAGAACGTGATGAAAAAACGCGGCTCGGCCTGGCGACCGCTGTTTAATGCCTGTACGGAGCATAACGCGTGAGTTGAGAGTCCAGAGTCGGGAGTTGAGAGTTGAGAGTTGGGCGATACAAGTCGTGAAGCCAGCTTGAGGCCGAAACCAAAGAGATTGCAAAATGTAAATTGTAAATTGAAGACCGGTGATGCAAGCTCGAAACAATTTGCATTTTTCAATTTACAATTTTCAATTTACAATATCGCCCCGGGAAAATGTCCGCTCTCAGCGAGCAGGGTTTACAGCGTAAGACGCCAAGCATAATGTTTGGGTATTCCGGCATTTGGGTGGCTGATGGCGGTTTCACTTACTGGAAGGGTGCGTTTTCAGAACAAAGGAGTAGTTGCCGTGGAGCGGAATCGAGGCGTTTTCCGGGGAATCCGGGGGCTCCCGTCTCCATTTGGGGGGATTCTGGCCCCGTGGGCCCTGGCATCACCCACCGAAAACCCGGAAGAGCCTAATGTTTAAGACATCCGAAGCCCCAAAAGTCCATACCTTCGGCGTCCGCCACCTTTCGCCGGCGGGGGCGTGGCACCTGCGCAACTTTCTTGACCGCGTCAAACCGAAGGTCGTGCTGATCGAGGGGCTCGCCGACGCCGGCGAGCTGATCTCCGACATCACGCGCAAGAACACCAAGCCGCCGATTGCCATTTTGGCCTATACCGAATTGCTGCCGGTCCGAACGCTCGTCTATCCGATCGCCCGCTACAGCCCCGAGTACCAGGCGTTGGCCTGGGCAAAAGAGCACAAGGTCCGGGCGGAATTCATGGATCTGCCCTCCGACGTCTTCCTTGCACTGCAAGAACCGGGAACGATCGGGAACCGGGAAGACACCGGGGAACAAGAGGCCCCCGAACAAGAGGCCGAGCAAGAGGATGCGGAGCAAGAAGACGCCGAAGGCCAACAGGGCGAGTCCTGCACGCCGCAACAGCGGGTGTCGATCTACGACGGCATCGCCCGGGAGTCCGGCGAGACCGACTACGAAAGTTACTGGGAACGGCGGTTCGAGCACAACCTGTCGGAAGACAGCTACCGGCTCGCTGCGTTCGAATTCGGCAGGGGCCTTCGCGAACTGGAGCAGGATGCTCCCCGGTCGCTGGCCGAGAACCTGGTCCGCGAGGCCTACATGCGGCGGCGCATCGAAGAAACGATCGCGGCCGGTTGCGCGCCGGAGAAGATTGTGGCCGTGGTCGGGGCGTTTCACGCGCCGGTGCTCGGCCCGGAATATCCGGCAATGACCGACGAGGAGTTCGAGTCGCTCAAGAGGCTTCCCAGCAAGCTCACCTTGATGCCCTACTCGTACTTCAAGCTCTCTTCCCAGTCGGGATACGGCGCCGGAAACCGGGCACCCGCCTACTTCGAACTGCTCTGGGAATCGCTCCAACAGGACGACCTCTCCGAGTTGGCGCCGCGCTATCTGTCGATGGTCGTCCGGCACATGCGCAAGGAGGGAACGCACCGCTCCACCGCCGAGGTGATCGAGGGCGTCCGCCTGGCGAGGACCCTTTCGGCCATGAAGAACGGGCTGGCGCCCGTCTTGCAGGACCTTCAGGATGCGGCGGTGACCCTGGTCGGCCACGGAGAGCATTCCGCCGTCAAGGAATCGCTGGCACGGGTGGAGGTCGGCACCGCCATCGGCCTGCTGCCCAAGGGCGTCAGCCAGACGTCGATCCAGATGGACTTCGAGCGCGAGCTTGCCCGCCTGAAACTGGCGAAGTACAAAACGGCGGTCAAGCAGGAGATCGGGCTCGACCTCCGTGAGAATCGCCGCGTCAAGTCGGAGGAAGCGGCCTTTCTCGACCTGAACCGCTCGTCGTTTCTGCACCGGCTACGCGTTCTGGAAATCAGCTTCGCCGAGCCGCTCCCTACCAGGCAGGATTCGGCAACCTGGGCGGAGAAGTGGCACGTCCAGTGGACGCCCGAAAGCGAGATCGAGCTGGTCGAGGCCGTCCTGCTCGGCGAAACCGTCGAGCTGGCCGCCGCCTTCAAGTTCAAAACGCGCCTCGACCAGTGCAACGCCGTCCATGAAGCCGCCGCCGCCGTCCGCGAAGCGTGCGAGTGCGGCATGATGGGCTCGATGGAACAGGCCCGCAGCCGGCTCCAGGAGCTGGCCGCCGAGAGCACCGAGTTCACGGCCGTCGCCCACGCGGCGAACGAGCTGGGAATGGTCGTCCGGTACGGCGACGTCCGCCGGTTCGATCCCGCCCCGCTTCTGCCGCTGATCGAGGAACTCTTCGTGCAAGGATCGCTTTCGCTGTTCGCCGCGGCCAACTGCGACAACGACGCGGCGAGCAAAACGGTTGTCGCCGTCGACGAGATGAACAAAGTGAGCCTCGAGTACCACGACCGCGTCGACGAGGACCTTTGGGTGGACAAGCTGAAAAAACTCTCCGACGCCGACGACCGCAACCCGCTGCTCTCCGGCTACGCGTGCGCGATACTCCTGGAGCGGGGTCTCATCTCGAACGAGGACCTCGCCCGCGAGGTGTCGCGAAGGCTCTCGCCGGGCATCGCCGCCGACCTCGGCGCCGGCTGGTTCGAGGGACTCTCGAAACGCAACCGATATGCCCTGCTCGCGAGGCAGCCGCTGTGGGAGCAGTTGGCCGGATACGTCCGGTCCCTCGACGACGAGGAGTTCCGCCGGGCGCTGGTCTTCCTGCGTCGGGCGTTCGGTGGCTTCAGCCCGCAGGAAAAACGAAACATCGCCGAAAACCTCGGCGAGCACTGGGGCGTGAGCGGCAACATCGCAAGCGAGATGATCGAACAGCCCCTGACCGAGCAAGAGGAAGAGTCGCTGGAAAAACTCAATGAATTCGACTTCGACGACCTGTAAATCCAAACGTTGCAAACGCGAGCTCGTAGGACGGATTGTCAATCCGTCCCGTGGAGTCTCAAAACTCGTTGTGAGATGATTGTCCGAGAGAGGACACTCGCCTCTGGACGGATTGACAATCCGTCCTACATAGATAGAGACGACCATGACCAAGAAGAAACCGCCCATCGATCCCGGGCAGCTTAAGCGCTGGCGGCTGATCCTGGGCAAGGACTCGCAAGAATGCCTCGGCGGCTTCGGCGCCGGCGGTTGCGAACTCTCCGCCGACCAGGTCCTGATGGACGATGCGCTCGCCGCCATCTATGACGAAACGGAAGAAAGCTCCGGGAGCGGAAAACGTTCTGCGGGGCTCGGCGGCTCGGCCCCCAGGCTGGCGAAATGGCTCGGCGACATCCGTACCTATTTCACCGAAGACGTCGTCTCGGTGATCCAGCAGGACGCCATCGAACGGAAAGGTATGGATCAACTGCTGTTCGAGCCCGAAATGCTCAAAAACGTCCAGCCAAACGTCCAGCTCGTCGGCACGCTCATGTCGCTTCGCGGACAAATCCCCGAACGCACCAAGGAGACCGCCCGGATGGTCGTCCGAGCGGTCGTCGAGAAGATCAAGCTCACCCTGGAACAGAAAATCCGCCAGGCCGTGATGGGGGCGCTCAACCGAAACGAGCACTCGCCGATCCCCAACGTCAGCAGCATCGACTGGAAGTGGACCATAGGGCGGAACCTCAAAAACTACAACCGGCAGCTCGAGCGGCTGATCCCCGAACGCGTCTACTTCTTCTCCCGGGCGCAACGGACCAACAACTGGACCGTCATCGTCGACATGGACCAGAGCGGTTCCATGGCCGATTCGGTCGTCTACGGCGCGGTCGTCGGCTCGATCTTCGCCAGCCTTCCCGCCCTCGACACGCGCATGGTGGCGTTCGACACCGAAGTCGTCGACCTGACGGCACAGTGCGGCGACGATCCCGTCGACATGCTCTTCGGCATCCAGCTCGGCGGCGGCACCGACATCAACAAGTCGGTCGCCTATTGCGAGCAGTTCATCGCCGAACCTGCGAGCACGCTATTCATCCTGATTACCGATCTGTACGAAGGCGGCAACGAATCGCAGCTCGTCCGCCGGTTGGGCGAGATGGTCGCCTCCGGGGTCCGCGTGTTGTGCCTGCTGGCGCTGTCCGACAGCGGCGTTCCGTCGTTTGACGAAGGCCTTGCCCGAAAGCTGGCGAAACTGGGTATCCCGTGTTTCGGATGCTCCCCGCAAAAGCTGCCCGAGCTGGTGGAGGGCACGCTGCGGGGAAACGATTTGCAGGCCCTGGCCGCCCGCATGAAAGAAAGCACCTGACTATACGACAGCGCTAAGTCGGTTGTTTAGGCCCTTAGAGCTTCTTGAGGAACAATAAATTGTCGATGTTCTTGCCGTTCCGGCCTCTTTTTCCGGGCGCAGTCCCGGAAAAAGCGTAGAGTCTTACGTCGTAACTTCTGCGCGCCGTGCGCGCATGTTTTCTCGCGGGGATATCGAAAATTGAAAACTGCAAACTGCAAATCGGTTCGAGCTTGCATCACCGATCTTTAATTTACAATTTTCAATTTACAATTTACAATTTGCAATCTCTTTGGTTTCGGCCTCAGGCCGCCTTGGAGATAACTCAAAAACAACTTCGTAGCAGCCACGGTCGCCAGACCGTAGCTACCGGCCGAACACCGAAGCTATTTGCGAGTCGTTCCTTTGTAGCCCTTACGGGATCACCAGCTTCGGATCCCTCGCGGGCCGCCACATGGTGTCGTGAACCCGGAGAATCCGGGGGTCGATCTCGTCCGAGGTGTGGGCCGCGACGTGCCCGTCGAGATACAGGACGTTCGACATGCCGACGTGCCGCGGCCGGAAATGCTCCAGCCAATTGTCGGTGGCGTCCACCCCGACCACATTGGCCTCCAGCTTGAAGTACTCGACCATCAGGATCTTGTTGGCGTCCCGCATGAAGCGGTGTGCGCGGTTGTTCATGCCGTAGCTGCACGAACTGTCCGCCCACCAATCATGGCCCGGCAAAAACGATGGGCTGACGACCAGGCCGCCCGGATCGAGCAACTGGAACGTGAATGCGGCGGACTTGAATATCGACTGGAAATGGACCGAGCCGTCGGGATAGGGATCGACCAGGACGATCATGTCGTTGTAGTCCCAGTCCGTGTTGTCCTCGAACTCCAGGATGAAGCTGTCCGGGAATTTGCGTGCCGAGCCGGTCAATTCCTCCCAGTACGGAGCCCCCACGCCGCCGCTGTCGCCGCCCGGATTGCTCGGATCGGCGATCCGGCAGCGAGGGCCGGGTTGGAACGAAATACCGTGGGTGTCCCCGTATTCCTCGAACGTCCTTTCGTTGACCCAGAACGTATAATCCCAGAGCGAGGTTGCATGCGCTTCTATGTCGTTCGGGCAGGTGAAAACCTTCGTCTGACCTTCGAGGAACGGCGTCAGCGACGCCTTCCATTCGGTGGCAAACACCCACTTCGACGGGATTTCGTCGTAGGCCTCATAGAAATGGTGGTAGGCAATGCCTATCTGGTGGAGGTTGTTGGCGCATTGCGCCCGGCGCGCCGCCTCACGGGCACTTTGCACGGCGGGCAAGAGCAGGGCGATAAGAATGGTAATGATCGCAATCACCACCAGAAGTTCGATTAACGTGAATCCTTGTTGGCGCGGACGATTCATGGTCGGTCTCCTGTAAGTCGAGGATTACTCAGCTTGATGTCAAGCAGCGCATAGCACTCGGGGGGCGCGGCCGGGCCGGGATAGGGAGCCACTGAAGATAAGGGGCTTTTCACGCCTCGGGCAATAGCCTCTCTGATCCTATGCCCTAACTCTCTTTGTATCAGAAACCGGGAAATAATTCAATATTCCCGCCGGCCGACACGTGCCTTGACTGGGGGGAAGTGTATCCCACAGTCCCCCAAAGGGGCTATGTGATCGCCCCAATCCCGGTCTGCGAACCGTCATTCCCGCGCAGGCGGGAATCCAGCGACCCGAGAAAACCGAACCGTCATTCCCGCGCAGACGCGTGCCCCTTGGATTCCCGCCTACGCGGGAATGACGGTGGGGGCACCGCTTTCGGGCGAAGGCCGGTCCTAAGACAAAAAAACGGTTCGCACGGCCATCGGAGTGCCGTGCCAACCGTTGTTGTTTCGTTTGCCGGGTTGTACTACGGTGCCGCCGGCGTCGGTATGGGATCGCTTTTCGGCAGCCAGTGCTTCACTTGGAGATCGAGAATCTCCGGGTCGACGTCGTCGGGCGTCACCGAGCCGACGTGGAGGTCGGCGAACAATACGTTGCAAAGGTCCCTGTGGCGCGGGGCAATCATCTCGTGATAGTCGTCCGTTGCCGGGGCGCCGACGATGTTGGCTACACGTTTTTCGTACTCGATGAACAACACCTTGTGCTCGGCATTCTCGAGGCGATGGCCCCGGATGTTGATCGCGTAGGAGAGGTTCTTGGCGGTGGAGGACGGGATGGTGCCCGACTTCTCTCTAAAGTTGCCGTCGTGAATGTCCTGCAGGTTACCGACCACTTGTCCATCCGGTCCAATCACGTCGAAATGGCAGGCGGAACTGTGCCCGGTAACCGTGATCGAAACATCGCCGTCCGGCAATTCATCAAACTGGAGCCACATGTCGTTGTAGTCCCAGTCGCTCCAGTCCTCGAACCCCAGCCAGTACGGATTTTCCTGGTGTACCCAGCAGCGGGGGTGGCTCGGGTCGCACGGGATGGGGCTATTACCGCCGCCCCAATGGACGGTCAGATCCTGAAGAACCATAGAGCCGCCAGACGCGAAGCCGCCGTTGGGACAGATGTAAACCCCCCTGTTACTCTCCAAATAGGGCGCCAGCACGTTCGGCCAGTCGTAGTTCACTTCGGCCACGCTGCCGGAGCTGCCGGGCAGCCCGCCGGTGGGCATCCAGGCCGGCGTCCCGCTCAACGGCGCCGACGTCTTGTCCGCATCAACGAGTTGTGCTCTGCGGTTCTCATACGCGATGCCGATCTGGCGCAGGTTGTTCTTACACTGGGAGCATCGCGCCGCTTCTCGGGCCCCTTGAACCGCCGGCAACAGAAGGGCGATAAGAATCCCGATGATGGTGATCACCACCAATAACTCAATCAGCGTGAAACCTGATGATTTTGGAGATTTCATGATTCCCTCCGAAGGTTTGGTAAGTGACGTTGCTTACTTCCGCAACCCCGTACAAGACGGGTCATTGGTTTTCTGTTCCCTCGACGGTCTGAATCACCCCTTTTTCCGGGTTGTTTCGGACACGTTCGAATTCGGCTCGTATCTTCGCTGCGTTGGCTTTGGCTTGATAGCCCTTGTACAAGAGGGGCCATTTCTCTTCAATGCGTTCTATTGCCCGGAGCCGTTTCTGTTCCGGATCGTTTGCCCGATAAAGCAAATCCTCGCAAGCGATGCGGTTGACGGCCTCCGCGGCACGCCCGCGAAGGAACTCCGGCTCGGTCCTCATGATTTCGATCAATTCAGGAATGCTCTCCCAATCCCGCAACATACCCAACCCGCGGATGGCCGCAGCCCGCACCCGGGGCGAGTTCGTCTGCCGAAACACCGTTCGCAACTCGGCAACGGGCTCGTCGGGGTGCCGCGCAAGTTCCACCACGGCCTTCTCCCGCTCTCCCTCCGCTGCACTCGAAAGTGCAATCTGCACGAGTTCTTCGGGCGTGGGCGGCGGCGGCTTGTGGGAAAACATCCGCCAACCTACAATCAAGACCAACACGACCACGGCCGCACCAAGAATGGCATACTGCGCGCCTCGGTTTTCAATCACGGAAAGAACGATGCTCCTGTGTTGTGAAGGGCTCCGAACGGACGAAACGCTTGAAGCCTGATCTTACCCTCCATCATTCTTTGTATCAAAAACGGAAGACCAATTCAATACTCCCCCCTATCCGGGACTAAAAATTTACTCCGATTCGGAAAAATTATAGCGTACCCCCCAGATAGAGCTATAAGGCAAGCCACAGCGATGGGTGGCTGGGGCACAGCGAAGCGATGCCCCAGGTGGCGGATTTTCAGACAGAGCCCAATTCCGGAAAACGGCGACCCGGTTGACCAAAAACCGAACACGACTCGACTGTCTACCCTTTTGCGCCCAGCATCCACGCGAGGATTCCCTTTTGAGCGTGCATCCGGTTGGCGGCTTGTTGGACGACGACGCTTTGCGGGCCGTCGATCACCTCGTCGGTGACTTCTTCGCCGCGTCTTGCGGGCAGGCAGTGCATGAAGACCGTGCCCTTGGGGGTGTGCGACATGAGTTCGGCATTGACCTGATAGTCGGCGAAGTCGCGGCGGCGTTTTTCCCGTTCGTCTTCCTGACCCATGCTGGCCCAAACGTCGGTGTAGACGGCCACCGCACCCGAAACGGCCTCGATCGGATCGGTAGTGACGGTCAATTCCAGATCGGGGACCTGTTGTCGGATCCAGGCAAGCGAATCGCTGTCGTATTGGTACTGTTTTGGGGTTGCCATGATCAGGTCCATCCCCACCCGCCCGCAACCGAGCGCCAGGCTTCGGACGACGTTGTTGGCATCGCCGACCCACGCGAGCGTGTGGCCGGCGAGCGGTCCGGCCAGTTCGCGGATGGTGTAGAGATCGGCCATGGCCTGGCAAGGGTGTGCGAAATCGGTCAGGCCGTTGATCACCGAACAGGTACAATGCTCGGCCAGTTCGGTAACGGTTGCGTGCTTGTTGGCGCGAACGACGACCACATCGACGTACTGGCTTAGCACGTGTCCGAAATCCGCCATGCTCTCGCGCCGTCCGAACCCGACCTCGGGGCCGAGGAACATCGAGTTTCCGCCGAGGTGGGCCATGCCGGCCTCGAAGCTGACCCGCGTCCGCAGCGATTGTTTCTCGAACAGAAGCGCCATCACGCGGCCCGGCAAGAGCGGCTCGCGGAGCCCCTTGGCATACTTCGATTTCAGGTCTTCTGTGATGGAGAAGACCCGGTCGATTTCGGACCTGTTGAGGTCGGCCAGGGTAATCAGGTTTCGCATGACCGCGTTCCCTTCGCTGGTTTTTCATTCCCCCGCCGCGTTGCCGGCGTGCTGCCGAACGACTTCGGTGAGGATTTTGCAGCCGGTTTCGGCCTGGTCCTCGGTCAGGGTCATGGCGGGCAACAGCCGGATGACGGTGCCCTGGGTGCAATTGACCAGCAGTTTTCGGTTCATGCACTCCTTGACGATCGGCGCCCCGTCGATGGAAAGCTCGATACCGACCATCAGGCCGCACACGCGGACCTCCCGGACCGGATCGCACTGCTGCCGGAGTTGCTCGAGATGATTGCGGAACAATTTTCCGAGTCGTTCGGCGTTTTCGAGGAGGTTTTCGTTTTCGATCATTTCGATAGCGGCAATGCCGGCCCGCGCGGCGATCGGGTTGCCGCCGAAGGTGGCGGCGTGCATGCCGGGGCGCAAGCTGGTGGCGATCTCGGCGGTCGTCAGCATGGCTGCGCCGGCTATCCCGCCGCAGATCGCCTTCGCCAGCGTCATCACGTCGGGCGTCACGTCGAAGCCCTGATAGGCGAACCAATTCCCCGTCCGCCCGCAGCCCGTTTGCACCTCGTCGAAGATCAGCAGCAGCTCGTTGTCGTCGGCCAGTTGCCGCAGTCCTGCGAGGAAGCCGTCGGGCGGAATGCGGATGCCGCCTTCACCCTGGATCGGCTCGACCAGGATCGCGGCCGTTTCGTCGTCGACCAAAGCCGTCACCGCGTCGAGATCGCCGTAGGGGGCGTAGACGAAACCGGCCATCAACGGCCCGAGGCCCTCGTGATACTTCGGCTGTGCCGTCGCGGCGGTCGAGCCGAGCGTGCGGCCGTGGAACCCGCCCTCGAACGTGATGATCTTGTAGCGTTGCTTGGAAGTGTGCAACCGGGCGAGTTTGATCGCCGCCTCGACCGCTTCGGTCCCCGAGTTGCAGAAGAAGGCCTGTCCGCCGAAACTCCGCTCGCTGAGCAGTTTCGCCCAAAGCCCCTGGGCCTCCATGTACCAGGTATTGGGGACATGGATCAACGTGGCAACCTGCTCTTGCACGGCCTCGACCACCGGCTTGGGGCAGTGGCCCAGAAGATTGCACCCCCAGCCGGGGAACAGGTCGAGATAGCGGTTGCCCTCGCTGTCCCAGACGTACGACCCTTCGCCGCGTACCAGGGACACGGGAAACCGGCCGTAATTGGGAATCACGTACTTGTCGAACAGTTGTATGGTCTCTTGCGAACTCATCGGCGTATTCGACCCCATGGGTGGCTCTCCTTGTGAAATCCGACGGGACACGAAACACGACGGCCTGGTTCGGGGCAATATCGCCGATCTGCCGCCCGGTGTCCTCGATCAACCATTCTCCTTGACAATTTGGGTTCCCACCCCCGTGCTGGTGTATATTTCCAGCAGCAGGGAATGGCGTAACCGGCCATCGATGATATGGACCTTGTGTACGCCGCGTTCCAGGGTTTCCAGACAGGCCTGAACCTTGGGAATCATCCCCGACTCGATCACGCCGGCGTCGATCAATTCACAGGCCTCTTCGGTATTGAGCGAGTGGATCAGCGATTCCGGATCGTCCTTGTCGCGCCGGACGCCGTTGACGTCGCTGAGGTAGACCAGCTTCTCGGCCTTCAGGGCCTGGGCAACGGCAGTGGCGGCGGTGTCGGCGTTGACATTGAGCTTTTCCCCGTCCCCGGTGATGCACATCGAGGGAATAACCGGCACAATGCAGTCCCGGCACAGGGACTCGATGGTTTTTCGATCAACGCCGGTGACTTCACCGACATGGCCCAAGTCGACCGGTTGCCCGTCCCCGTCGAGCAGACGGAGTCGTCGGCCCGTCAGCACATTCCCCGTGCGGAAGTTCAGCGGCTCGGCCCGTCCCCCGAGTTCGTTAATCCGGCCGGCCAGCCCCTCGTTGACTTCGCCGGCCAGCACGCGTTCGACGATTTGCAGCGCCGCGTCGTCGGTGCATCGGCGTCCCAGGGCAAAGCGGGATTCCATGTTCGCCTCGGCCATTGCGCGGCTGATGGCCGCCCCGCCGCCATGGACGACCACCGGCAACATGCCGACCGTCTCCATGAAGACCACGTCGAGCAGGAGGTGGGTCATGGCGTCGGGGTCTTCCATGACGCTTCCGCCGAGTTTGATTACGGTGATCTTGCCGCGAAACTGGCGGATCCACCTGAGGGCTTCGATCAGGACATCGGCCTTTTCAATCGCTTCTCTCAAAGGGAGGACTCCGGGCTTGCCCCTCAAACGGGCGGCAGCCAATCCTGAAATGACGACCCCGGCCGGAAACTCCGCCCGGGGGCTCCCAAGCCGGGGAAACCCCGTATTGTAGGCCCGCCGAAGAGCCTGTCAATGGGAGGCCAAAACGGCAGTCATCGACCGGGAGGGACAGGAGGTTGAACGCGAGCAGGAATGGGAATTGGCCGAAATGACTCCACGGTTCCCTTGATTAGCAGTTTGATGTCCTCGAAATCGTTATCCAAGTACTGGCTGATGCAGGTAACGGCAAATTCCTTGCCGCAGATCGTCTGAACGAGGACCGAGTGTTTGATCTTTTCGGCATCGGTATAGCGGATGACGACCCCGCGCAAGACCGCGTTTCCAAGGTCCAGCTTGTGTCGGTCCTCCGTGCGAAGATCTTTCGCACCCTTGTACAGGGCCAGCACCTCCTTCACGAGGTCGGTGGTTGCCTTGATCTGCTGATCGGGGGGAATTGGTCCACCCAGGTCGGTGATCATCATGGTGAATCCCGCTTCATGGACCAGTCGAACTCGTCGCAACTTTTTGTCGTGGTTGTCGTGAACGGTGAAGAGCCAATCATAATGGAACCTCACGGTGTTGAGGTCCATTTGCTGGGCGGGTTCCACCCGAACTGCGACCTCGTACACCACCTCGGGGTTTTTCTTGCTTTCAAGGACGGTAGGGCGGTTTTTCCGGACGACGAAGCTCTCGCCGTTGATGATCAATTCGTAGAATGGAGAGTCCTGTTGCGGTTCTTGCTGGGCGCCGACGAGCGTTCCCCACATACAGATGGCCAATGTGGGTGGGACGATGCTGATTAGTCGCATGTTGTGAACCTCGTTTTCAAGAGCCTCGGCGGCAGGCTGAGCAAATCTTCACTGTTTTATACCCTACCAAGAGCGGGGCCGAAATGCCAGAATGCTCGACTGCCCGCCGGTTTGACAACACCAGCGTCCCGGTCTACCATGATGTAGGAGTTGGGGAAGGTCGGGGATGAGGCAAGGTGAATCAAGGATATCACTTGCACAAAAGGATTGTTGATGAACGACCCGACCGGAACTCCGGCAGAAGGCCGCACTTCACGGCGCAGGTTTCTGGAGGCCACGGCAACCGTTGCAGGTTTGAGTATTGCCCGAAGCGCCCATGCCGCCGGCGACGAAACGATCAAGATCGCGCTGATCGGCTGCGGAGGGCGTGGGACCGGGGCCGCTGCCGAGGCCCTTTCGACCAAGGGGCCCGTCAAACTCGTCGCCATGGCCGACGTGTTTAAGGACCGCCTCGAACGGAGCCTGAAGTACCTCAGCGAGGGTGGAATCATCCCGGCCGTCGACGCCGCACGGTTGACGGATCATATCGATGTCCCGCCCGAACGCCGATTCGTCGGATTCGACGCCTACCGCAAGGCAATCGATTGCGGGGTCGATCTGGTGCTGTTGACTACGCCGCCCGTCTTTCGGCCGGCCCATTATGAGGCCGCCGTCAAAGCCGGTAAACACGTCTTCATGGAGAAGCCTTGTGCCGTGGACGCCCCGGGCGTGCGGAGCTTGCTCGCATCGAACGAAATCGCGAAGAAGAAGGGGCTCGCCGTCGGCGTCGGCCTGCAGCGACGTCACCAAAACAGCTACCTCGAACTCGTTAAGAAGATCCACGACGGGGTGGTCGGCAAAGTGATGCTGGTCCGCACCTACTTCAACATGTCCGGCACCGTCGACGGTCCCAAGCCCCGCCCCGACGCGACCGAAATGGAACACCAGTTGCGCCATTATGCCTGGTTCAACTGGCTCTCCGGCGACCACTTCCATGACCAGGGGGTACACACGATCGACGTGGCCAACTGGGTCATGCAGGGCTATCCGGTCAAGGCAAACGGGATGGGCGGGCGCGAGGTCTGTGTCGGCCCGTGGTCCGGCGACGTCTTCGATCACGACTTCGTCGAGTTCGAATACGCCGACGGCACCCGGTACTATGCCCAGGCGCGCCAGATTCCCGGCGCCTGGCAGTATGTCGGCGAGCACGTCACCGGCGACAAGGGCGAGCTGACGCTCGGCGTCGGGCCCTACGGTGGCACGCGGCAACCGGGCTACGAGGGCAACAACCCCTTCCAGCAGGAACAGGACGACCTGCTGGCGAGCATCCGCGCTGGCAAGCCGCTCTTTGAAGGAGATTTCGGCGCGATGAGTTCCATGACCGGGATCCTCGGCCGCATGGCCCTCTACAGCGGCCAGATGGTCACCTGGGACCAAGCGATCAAGTCGAACAAGGGCCTCCTGCCGCAGAAGCTGGCCATGGACGCCAAGCCACCGGTGTTGCCGGATAAGGACGGGTTCTATTCACCGCTGCCGATGCCGGGTGTGACGAAACCCTGGTAAGGGAGTCGGGAATTGTAGATTGCAAATTGCAGGACTACGAAAACGCCCCGGGACTGCGGAAAGAAAAGAGAAAAACGCCCCGGGACTGCGGTCCCGGGGGGGTGTGCGGCGACTCACCAGAAAAAGCCCGCAACGATAACATGCCAAGGTGTCCCAATGCGTATTTGCACAACACTCCGCGTACTTTCGTCCCTTTCCATCGTGGCGGTTGTGGCCACCGCCGCCGAGCCCATCACCCCAACGTTCAAGATGCACCGGGTCGGCAACTACCGGAGCGAGGCCTGCGGCGTCGGTGATTTCAACAACGATGAGAAGCTCGACATCATCGCCGGGCCGTATCTCTACCTCGCGCCCGATTGGAAGAAGGTCAAGGTCCGCACGTTGAAGGGCAAGGTCGACGAAAAGGGCAACGGCTACATGTACGACTTCATGAACGCCCCGCTCGACGTAGACGGCGACGGGCTGTTGGACGTCGTTTCCTGCTCGTGGCACGAAAAGCGGTCGGTCTGGTTCCGCAACACCGGCCCCAAGGGCGGCGAGTGGCCCGAAACGGTCATCGAGGTCAAGGACAACTTCGAGGCCGGCGAGCTTTGGGACGTTGACGGCGACGGGAAACGGGACGAGGTCGTACCGGCCACCAAAACCACCGTCTGGTACGAGGCCGGCAAGCTGCCCGACGGAAAGCCGGGCATGGTGATCCACCGGGTTTCCGACAAGCCGCTCACCTGGGGCGTCGGCGTTGGCGACGTCAACGGCGACGGGCTGATCGATTTCCTGCGCCCTGACGCCTGGTTCCAGGCATATCCCAAGAACGACCGGTGGAGAAAACACCCGCTCTCGCTCGGCGGGAAAGACGGGAAGACCGAACACACGCCCCAGATTTGGGTCTACGACGTCAATGATGACGGGCTGAACGACATTGTCACGAGTTCGGCACATCGGTATGGGATCTTCTGGTACGAACAACTCGCCGACGCCCCAGACAGTGGCGACAGGGCGGCCGACAGCGAATCGGCCCATATTGCGACCTCTCTTGAAATAAATGTCATAGCCGTACCACACCCCGATCTGTGTGAGATCAGTGGCGGTTCCGACGACGGGCTCAAGAAAGGACATGTGCTGACGGTCTATCGGCGCAGATCTGGTCATTCCGTCTATGTTGGACGCATCAAGGTGGCTAGCACCACTTTCGACAGATCAGCCTGCAAGATCATGCCTGAGTACTTGAAGTGTCCCATGAAAAGGGGCGACGTTGTGACCTCGTGGCTTTTCGATCCACCCGACAAGCCGCTCCCATCGCCAAGGTGGAAGCAGCACACGATCGACGATTCCTGGAGCCAAGCCCACGCCATCACCTTGGCCGACATGGATCGCGACGGTGATCTCGACCTGGTCACAGGCAAGCGGTTCAAGGCCCACAACGGCCGCGATCCGGGCGGAAACGACCCGCCGGGTGTCTACTGGTACGAGTTGAAACGCGGGCCGAAGCCGGAGTGGAAAAAGCACGTCGTCTCGTTCGACCAGGGCATCGGGTCCGGCATGGAGATCCCGGTCGTCGATCTCGACGGCGACGGCGATCTGGACATCGTCGTCACCGGTAAATGGGGCGGCCCGGTTTGGTTCGAAAACACGGGCACGGGGGCCGCGAAGCCCAAGATCAACGACCTGGCGCCGGATCGTCCCGCGAAGTGAACCGGTCACGTCATAAGGCCGCGATCCGTGGTCGCTCCCAGCGGTCAATCACCGAAATGGCGCCCCCCTTTTGCGTAACCCCCCCAGTTTCTCTTGACGCGGCGTTGCCCTATCCCAATAATCGCCGCCTCTACTTGAGTACCTCCGTGCCGTCCACCTGTTCTTCTATTCGCTATTCGCTATTCGCTATTCGCCAAGGAGCCTTCTCGTGCGTTGTACCAGCTTTGTCCTCGTGGGATTGAGTGTTTTCACGGCACTATCGGTGACCGGATGTTGTTCGCCCTATCGAAGCGATCAGGGGGCCCTGTTCGGCGGGCTCGTCGGGGCCGGAACGGGCGCCATCGTCGGCGATGCGGTCGGAAACGCCGGCGCGGGAACCGCAATCGGGGCGGGCATCGGGGCACTGACCGGCGCCGCCGTCGGCAGCGAATTGGACCAGATCGAGGCCCGGAACCGGGCCATGATCGAGCAGCAGCTCGGACGCCAGATCGCCGCCGGCGCGGTCTCCATCGACGACGTCGTGGCGATGAGCGGCGCGGGCGTGGCCGACGAGTTGATTATCAACCACATCCGCGCCCACGGCGCCGCCGCACCCCTTTCCACCGACGACGTGATCTTTCTCACCAAGCAGGGCGTCAGGGCGCCGGTGATCAAGACGATGCAGAACCCGCCCCGGCCGGTCGTATCGTCCCCGGTCGGGCAGCCGGTGATCATTCGCGAGTCGGTCCCGCCGCCGGTGATCGTCGAAGAGTATCACTACGGTCCCCCGTTCTATCCGCGGCGTTACCGTCGCCATTGCCACCACCCTCCGGGTGTGAGTTGGGGCGTGTCGGTCAGCAATTAGTGTCTCTCCAGATGGGGACTCGGTTCTGATTCCGCGACGCGTTGCGTTGGGGCTATTGGGGCGCGACCACCGGTCGCGGCTTTATGGTGGCGCGACCACCGGTCGCGGCTTTGGTACTGCCGGTTTCGTCACCACCGGTTTCACCACCACCGGCTTCGGCATTTTCTGCCCTGGCGAGGACTGATTTGATGAACTCCTCCCACTTTTTCTCCCAGCTTGCCTCCGCGAGGTCCTTCTCTTGCTGCGTCATCGCGCTGTACTGAAACGAGTTGAGCACCAGTTGCTTGACCGCCTTGAGATCGAGTTCCCAGGCCACCACGGCTTCCCAGAAGTCGTACGATAGACCTTCGTTTCCGAAGATGGCGGGATCGTCGGAACCGATGACACAGGGGACGCCGCGGGCGAGATAACCGGCGGCCGGGTGGATGCGCAAATCGCCCACATAGTGAAGAACCTGGTTGCTTACGGGGCAGACTTCCAGCGCGATACCCGCCTTCACAATGTCCTGTTCCAGGTGCGGGGAACGAAACAACGCAAAACCGTGGCCTATTCGACGACAGCCGAGCAGGTAGGCGTCGTAGAGGTTTTCGTCGTCGGGCCAGTCGCTTTCACCGTCGTGGAAATAGAAGGGCAGATCGATGCGATACTCGTGTTCCAGCGTCCTCAGGCGAAGCCAGTCGTCGAGGTAGTAGAGGGTCGTATGGCCGGTATCCTCTTCGCCGACCAGGTCGTACCCGATCACGAAGTTGGGATGGATATTTCTCAGTTCCATGGTTTGCTTCAGGTTCTCCCACACGGATTGCCTGTCGGCCTCGCGGTAGAACGAAGCGATCAGTTTCAGATCGAATTCGGGATGTTTCTCGCGTACCCTGTTGCGGACCTGCTTGAAGAATCCGACCGACTCCAGCGGCGTCCACTTCTTGCCCGTCAAGTCGTAGAGCGTTCCGAGCCCGGCGCGCAACTCGACGTACTGGATGTTGTCGTTCAGCAAGGTCTCGAACGCGTCGCGGTAGTAGTCCAAGAACACCGGCTGGTAGTGCAAGAACCCGTGCAGGCGGTGGAAGATGTCGCCGAAACGTTTCCAGACGTCGGGCGCACGGGCGTCTTGCTCGCCGAGGGTGATAAGACCGAGCAGTTGCTGATCGAAGTCGGCAACCTCATCGCGGACCTGCTGGACCGGGCGAAAGCCGGTCGGCTCGGAACCGGACTCGTAGAACCCGAGCTGCCCCTTGAGATGGTCGCCGTTGTCGTCTTCCCAATAGACATAGCAGTTCGGCCGGGAAGCGGCGTTCTCGACCACCCACGACGCTCTGCCGGTCGACGACGTGTGGATGTGCAATATACCGCCCTTGGGCATCTCTCGGAGGATTTGAAAGAGTTCGGTCGATTCGATATGGGGCTTTGCTGCAAAGAAATACTCCGCCGGCGGAAACGCTCCCCGCTGCTTGTAGTCCGAGATCAGTTTATCGCGGAGCCGGACGAGATGCCTGTTTGCTTTCGATTCGTCGTTATTCAGCCCGAGTCCGCTGCCGCATTGCGACGCGCGGCGGTTTCTCAGCAGGTCTGCGCGGCTTTCGAAGTAGAACTGTTTCGCCTCGGCGAGATCGGTTTCATCGGCCTCCTTGGAGATCTGCCCTCGAATCCCTCGCGGCGTTTTTTGCTTCTTGTCCCGTTCGGCCAGGTTCGCTCGAGTCAGCAGGATCCCCGCCAAAACGAATAGCAGGATCGCGAGAAGAAAGTGGCGCAGCGACAGTTTCAGATCGGTCATACGGAAAACTCCTATTCCAAGCAGGGGCCTGGTATTCAGTATATGGGAATTCTCTCCCAAAGGAAATCGGGCGTGCCCGTCGGGTGGACCCGTGATGGCGTTCGGTCCGCCTTATGCCCGGCTCACGTCCCAATAATGCTCGACCAATCCCGCGACCGCACGTTGGACGGGAAACGCCTCTTCGGCGCGCCGGCGAGCGGCATCGCCCAGCCGGGTTCGTTGCGGGCCGTTGCCCAGCAGGTCCGCGATCGCCGCTGCCAGGGTTTCGGGGTCGTCGGGGGGTACGAGCCGAGCGGACTCGGCCGCCGGGGGAAAGATTTCCCGCGTACCGCCCACGTCCGTGGCGATCACTGCGACGCCGGACGCGGCCGATTCGAGCAATACCCGCCCCAGCGGTTCCTGCCGCGCCGTGTGTGCCAGCAACGTCATCTCGTTTAGCAGCTTGTCGACATCGTTGCGGAAGCCAAGGAAGTGGAAACGTCCGGCGAGTGCTCCGGTTGCGGCTGCGCGCAGGTCGGATTCGAACCGCCGGGATTCGTCTTTTTCGGAGAATCGCTCGCCGACGAAGATGTAATGCACGTCGGGGAACCCCTTGGCAACCACGACCGCTGCGTTTGCCAGGATGTCTTGTGCCTTGCGCAGACCGATTTGGCCGATGTTGCCGATCAACGGCGCGGCGGCCGGGATTCCTAGCTCGTGATGAAGATAGCCGGTGGCCGGTCGCGGGCGGAATTTCCCGAGATCAACGCCGTTGAGCAGCACGTGCGTTTTTTCGGCCGACAACCCTTCGCCGACATGGAACGTCCTGGTCGCCTCGGAGACCGCCAGCAGCCGCCTGTGCCGGTTCAGGTCGTTGATCGCCCGACGGCTGATCTTGACGATGTCGCGGAGATGGGCGAGGCTCGGGACGCCCAACTCCGCCGCAACCGGACCGGAAAGCCGGCCCATCGAAAGGCTGTTCGCGTGTAACAGATCGGGGCGGCGGCGGCGAAGCAATCCGGCGAGCTTCTCCCGTAATTGCCCTTGGCGCAAGCGATTTCGATCGCGGTCGCAAAAGTCAAAGGAAATCGCTTCAACACCACGGGCGTGCAATATTTCGGCCAGCGGCCCTTGGGGTGGAGCAGCAACCGCCGGCGCCAATCCGGCTTTCTCCACGCCTGCAAGCGTAGAAAGCATCGACTGCTCTTCGCCGCCCAGCGTGCCGTATTCGCAAAGCAGAAGGAGGCCGGCCATCTTGTCGCTCAACAGTACGCTGAGAATAAGGAAATTTTGCTCCGGAACCCCGGCACGCAGTGCCGGGGCTTTTGCTGCGATACACAGCCCTACAACACCCCGTATTCCGTCAACGTCGCCCTTAAGCTGGCTTCTTGCTGCTGGGTCAGCGGCGTCATCGGCAGCCGCAATTCGCCCGTGTCGCGGCCGAGCATTTTCATGGCGGCCTTGATGGGGATTGGGTTGGTAGCCAGCCCGAGCATGTCGCGGCAGAGCGGAAACAGCTTGTAGTGCCAGCGCCGGGCCTCCCGGATATCGCCGGAGTTGAAAGCGTTGACCAAGGCAATCATGTCCTTGGGGACGATATTCCCGACGACGGAAATAACCCCGCGGCCGCCGACCGACATAAAAGGCAGCGTCAGGCTGTCGTCGCCGCTGAGGAGCGTCAGGTCCGTCCTCGAGAGAATCTGCGATGCCTGGTCCATCGAGCCGGTCGCTTCCTTGACCATCGTGATGTTGGGGATTTCGGCCATGCGGCAAATCGTATCCGGCTCGATGTTCTTGCCGGTGCGGCCGGGGATGTTGTAGACGCATATCGGTATCTCAACCGCTTCGGCCAGCGCCTTGAAGTGTTGATAGAAGCCCTCCTGCGTCGGCTTGTTGTAGTAGGGGGCAACCACCAGCGCGGCATCGGCGCCCTTCTCGGCGGCCCAGCGTGTCAGGTGCAGGGCCTCGTCCGTGCTGTTCGAGCCGGTTCCGGGCATGACTTTGATTCGGCCCGCCGCCGCTTCCACCACGGCGGCAATGACTTTCTCGTGCTCGGGGTGCGACAGGGTAGGTGACTCGCCGGTGGTTCCGACCGGGCAAAGGCACGTGGTACCCGCCTCCACTTGGAACTCCACTTGTTGCTGAATTGCCTCGATATCGACCTGGCCGTTACGAAACGGGGTAATCATGGCCACAGAAAGGCCGGCAAATTCTTCACTCCGGGTAGGCATGAGGATTCTCGCGTTATTACGGGTAGGGTACAGCCGGGAATCGCCTATGATACGGAGCTGGTGGCCCGTCGCAAAGCCCCCCGGATGGCGGGCGGGAATCCAGCGACCATTCCGCCGTAGGGGCACGGCGTCTCTATACGGTGTGACCTTACGTGTCGAGCGTATACCCGGCGGGATACTTGGGTTTGATCAACTTCTTCATGCCCTTGATGTTCTTGACCTTCATTTCCTTGGCGTTCCACTCGACCTTTGGCCCCTTGCCTTTGTCGGCGGGCCAAACGGCGAGGTTGCCCAGCAACACCAGTTCGGTCAGCGGACCGGCGTAGTCGGGGAAGTTCGACACGGCGGGCGGGCCGCCCCGGATGGCGTTGACCCATTCGGTGAAGTGGCCGGGGGATTTCGTGTACTCGACCTGCGGTTTTTCCATGCCAAGGACTTCGATCTTGCTGCCGTTGCTGTTGGCCAGCAGCGTCCCGTTGCTGCCGATGGCCAGCGAACCGCATTTGTCGGGGTTGCGGCCGCCGATCAGTTTTTTGTCGGGCAGCTTGCCGCCGTCGTACCAGGTCATTTTCAATGCCGGTTGCTTATCGGTGGCCGGGAATTCGTAGGTGATGATCGACCAGGCGGGAAAACTGTCCTTGTTGTGGCCGGAGGTTTCCGCCTGGACCGAGATCGGGTTGCGGAGGTCGCAGGCCATGAACAAAAGATTCATTGTGTGGCACGCCATATCGCCCAGCGCCCCGGTGCCGAAGTCCCACCAACCGCGCCACTTGAAGGGATGGTAGCCGTCGGCATAGGGTCGCTTGGGGGCGACGCTGAGCCATTGGTCCCATTTCAAGGACTCGGGCGGGTCGGACGGTTCCGGCCGCGGAATTCCTTGCGGCCAGATGGGGCGGTTCGTCCAGGCGTGCAGTTCCTTGAGTTCACCCAGCTTTCCGGATCGGATGATCGCGGCGCCCTCGCGCAAACCGTTGCTCGCCGTTCCCTGGTTGCCCATCTGCGTTGCGAGTTTCTTCTCGCGTGCCACGTCGGCCATCAATCGGGCTTCGTAGATACATCGTGTCATCGGTTTCTGGCAGAAACAATGCTTACCCATCCGCATGGCCTTCAATGCGGCGGGGGCATGGGTGTGGTCGGGCGTGCTGACGGTCACCGCGTCGATTTTGTCGCCCATCCGGTCGAGCATCTCGCGGAAGTCGGTGAACTTCTTCGCTTCCTTGAAGCGGTTGCCGGCACCCTCCAATCGCTGGGTGTCGGTGTCGCAAATGGCGACCATCTGGCCGGCATTGCCGGCGTCGCGAGAGTCGCTCGACCCCTTGCCGCCGATGCCGACGCTGGCCATGGCGATCTTCTCGCCGGGCGACTTGCTCTCCTGGGCCCGGACCCCTGCGGCGACCCAATAGCCGATTCCGGTTGCTGCGGTGGTCTTCAGAAACTGACGGCGGGTAGTCTGGCGAGGCATGGCGGACACTCCTTTATTCGGGGGGAAGCCGGAAAGGAAAGAGTTGCGAGCGACGACACGACGACCGGCGCTCGCAACTCGTTTTTCTCTTTGCGTGAACGCAAATCTCAGGGTCTAGGTGTCGAGCGTATACCCGGCGGGGTAGTCGGGCTTGACGATCTTATCGAGATCCGTGCGGTTTTTGACCTTCAGATTCTTGGCGTCCCATTCGACCTTGGGTCCCTCGCCTTCGTTGGCGGCCCAGACGGCCAGGTTGCCCAACAGGATCGTCTCGGTCAGCGGGCCGGCATAGTCGGGGAAGTTCGACATGGCCGGGGGACCGCCCTTGATCGCGTTGACCCATTCCTTGAAGTGTCCGGGCGACTTCGGGTACTCGAGACCTTCATCGCTGGCATCGACGTCGCCGTAGAGCTTGTCGATTCCGCCATAGTCGTTGCCTGAGTAGATCTTGCCTTTGGTGCCGATAACCACGCAGCCGCTGCCGCGGGGTTTATCGCCGTCGAGCACGGAGGGGTCGACCCGCTTGCCGCCGTCGGACCAAGTGAACTTGATCGCCGGGCGCCAATCGTTGGCGGGAAACTCGAACTTGATGATCGACCACTGTGGGTAGCTGTCGCGGTTGTGGCCGGAAGTGACCGCCTGGACCGAAGTCGGATTGCGAATATCGCATCCCATGAAGGGCATGTTGACGGTGTGGCAGGCCATGTCGCCGAGAGCCCCGGTGCCGAAATCCCACCAGCCGCGCCACTTGAAGGGGTGATAGCCGTCGGCGTACGGTCGTTTGGGAGCGACGGAGAGCCACAGATCCCACTTGAGGTTGGGCGGACACGGCTTCGATTGCGGGCGGGGACATCCCTGCGGCCAGATGGGACGGTTTGACCAGACGTGTACCTCCTTCAGCGTACCCAATCGTCCGGCTCGCATCATGGCGGCGGCCTTTCGCAAGCCACTGCCGGCCGTGCCCTGATTGCCCATCTGCGTGGCAACCTTCATCTTCCGCGCGACCTCACCCATCAACCGGGCTTCGTAAATCGAGTGGGTCATCGGCTTCTGGCAGAAGCAATGCTTACCCATCCGCATAGCCTTCAAACAGGCCGCCGCGTGGGTGTGGTCGGGTGTGCTCACGGTGACCGCGTCGATCTTGTCGCCCATTTGATCGAGCAATTCGCGGAAGTCGGTGAATTTCTTGGCCTCTTTGAACCGCTTGCCGGCGCCGTCCAATCGGCCGGTGTCGGTGTCGCAGATCGCGACCATCTTGCCGGAACGCCCCGCATCGTTCGAATCACTCGATCCCTTGCCGCCGATGCCGATGCTGGCCATTTGAATCTGCTCGTTCTTCGATTTACTATCAGCAGCCTGAAGGCCGCCGGCAACCCAGAACCCGGCGCCAATCGCCGCGGTCGTCTTCACAAACTCTCGACGAGTAGGTTTGCGTGCCATAAATGATCTCCTTTGCTCCTTGCGAGCGGTTAGGCGGGAACTGCCCCGTGTTGTTCATCAATACCACACTTACGATAGCGAGGCGGGTTTCGTTTTGCAAGCGTTCTGGAGTGACCAGTTCCCGCACGATCGCGAGGCTTGACGGGGTAACGCGTAACTCTTGCGGGGGGAGTGCATCCGAATCAATCCTCCAGTATCCTAACGAGGTAATCTGCAAGGAATAACCTACCCGTAGCCACGCTCGCCAGAGCGTGGGGTCGTCCGCGTTCCTTCCAAAGGAGTGTCTTGCCGTGAAGAAATTGTGGGTCCTCTCATTGGTCGTCGTGAGCACTCTTTGTCTGCCCGGATGCCCGCCGCCGCCACCCGTGCAAACGGGCGAAGAAATAGTGCCTGATGGGAAACCACCTGAAAAGCCGTCGCCCATCCAGCTCACCCAAGAACAGAAGGACGCCGTCGAGCGAATCGAAGAACTCGGCGGCGGCGTCACTTACGACGAGGCGAACAACGTCGTCGGCGTCAATCTCGACGAGATCCAAACCGGCGACGATGACATTGCCCAAATCGCAAAACTCCCAAGCATCACCACGTTGACCCTCTGGGGCGCCGACATCACCGATGCGGGGCTCGAACACCTCAAGAAGCTCCCCAAGCTGGCAACGCTTAGCATGAGCTATACCGAGATCACCGACGACGGACTCAAATCCCTGAAGGATATCAAGACCCTCAAATCGCTCAACATCCGACGCAACAGCAGAGTCACCGACGTGGGGCTCGTACACATCAAGGATCTGCCCAACCTCCAGTACCTGCACCTGCTGTACAATAATTTTACCAACGACGGCCTGAAACACCTGAAAGACATGCACCAGGTCAAGTTGCTCGACCTTCGGGGGTGTATGGGGATCGACGACGACGGGTTGAAACACCTGACCGGATTGGAAAACCTCAGAAGCCTCAAGCTGGGAAGTGCTTCGATCACCGACAAGGGCATGACAACCGTGGCCGGATTTCCCAAGCTGATCGGGCTGTCGCTCGAGGAATCGTCCGTCACCGACAAGGGGCTGATGCAATTGCAGGACCTCGATTTGCAGGACCTCACCCTCTTTCGGTGTTATGCTATTTCCGACGACGGGCTGGAGTGCTTGAAAAACTTCAAGAACCTCAAACAAATCTTCCTTCGCGATACGTACATCGACGGTTCCGGCCTGGTCCACATCAAGGACGCCAAGGCGTTGCGGAAACTCGATCTCCGCGAAACGAGCGTCGATGATGCCGCCCTGGAACACCTGGTCGGCCTGGAAAGCCTTGCATGGCTCAGTCTCTGGCACACCTCCATCACCGACGAAGGGCTGAAACACCTCGCCAACCTGCCCGGACTGAAGTATCTCGACCTCGAGGACACCGGAATCACCGACGCCGGCCTGGAGCAGCTCGCGAAAATCAAGAGTCTCGAAACCCTGAACCTTAAGGAAAACGGCATCACCGACGCCGGGCTCGAACAGCTCAAGAAGATGCCGAATCTGAAGAACCTCGACCTCTCGCTGAACAACGAGATCACCGGCGCAGGCGTCGAGAAATTCCAAAAGGCCCTGCCGAAGTGCAAGATCACGCGGTAGCGGAGAGCCCTTGGGCATTTACTTTCTTTTCTTATTATGAAGAGCAGGTTCTGGAGGTGTTTTCCATGGATGGCCGTCAGGCCCATTGTCTATCACAGGGAACGCCGATAACCTCAGCCTTGCACAGCCCATGGGGATTAAAGTTATCTCTTCAACGGGTTCATTTGATTTCACGGGGCTTTGCGAAAGAAGGCCCACCAGATCCAGTTCATCTTTCCGCCAGCCGGGAATCCTACGTGCTTTCGCCTTGATCTCAATCGGCGTTTCTGCGCTTCCCCAGGCATTGTTGTCTGCCGGCCATTCATTCTTTGTTACTCTAAATGATCTTTCAAGATTCTCTTTGTCGAGTACCAGGCCGTAATTCCACGGTGTGGTCGGATAGATGTCAAAGGCGGGCCATGCGTCGAGTTGCTCTTGTGATAATTCTCGACGCCACGAGTTCGGAAGGTATTCCCGGATCGTTCCATCTATAGGCACGTATTTCTCGGAAATTTTCAGGGAGTAAGTGAGCGGCCCTCGGTCGATCGAAACACTGTTTCCGTTCTCGGCCCATGTCCTTACGCGCAGTTGCATTGGTAATCTGAGTTGAACGAGGTCACCGTTCTTCCATTGACGGTCGATCCGGAGAAAGGATTGCGGCTTTGGTTGCACCTTGACCTGCCGGTTGTTAATGCTAAGCTCGGCCTCGTCGCACCACCCGGGTATCCGAAGATACAGCGGGAATTTTTGGGGATGGGGTAATGAAACAGAAAGAACAAGGTTCTCGTCGAATGGATAGTGCGTGGTCTCTGTAATGCTTACCTCGGCGCCGTCACCCAATTTCGCCTTTACCTTCGAGTCTGAGTAGAAGATGAGTGCCATGCCGTTATCGGGTGTCGCCATCCATAGATGTTCCGCGTAGTAGGGCCAACCCTGCCCCATATTTAGCTGGCAGCAACGGTGTCCATGCGGGTTCATCTGGAACTTGGCACCTTTGTTTGAGATCCTTGGATTCTTGTTCTTGCTGTTGGAAATGACCTGGTTGGGTGCGGTCAGATAGCGAAGCGCCCGGAAGTCGGGCGTTGTTGTTGCGGGAAACGAGTTGAAGGCGACGTCCTCGCATCGATCGGCCCACCGGAGATCGCCGGTGATCTTCAAGATCGCTTCACAGGAATGCATCATTTCGACGATTCCGCAGGTTTCCACCGCCTGTCGAGGATCGTGAAACCCGGGTCGGCAGTCCTCGTCGCCGCCGAACATTCCGCCCGGCACCTGACCGTACAGTCCCCATATCGTCTGATAGTTTCGCTCCGGGGCGGTCCGATCCTGCGGATTCTTTGATTGCAGGTAATAGGTTGCCGGTCCGCGTAAGGCATGCGCGATATTGACGTTATGCCAATTCGGTACGCCTGCGGTCCAGTTGGCCGTGTGGCGGTAAATTTTAGTTGCCAGCTCCAAAAGCTTCTTGTCCCCCGTGCGGTTATAAAGCCAATAAACGCTGGCGAGATTGTCGCCACCACGCTGCTGTTGCCAGAACGGCAGAAGGAAATCCGCTTCAGGAACACCGAGTTCCCACTGAAAGTACTTGGCCATCAAGCCGATAACGCGTTCGTCGCCGGAATATTCGTAGTACGATTGGAGAGCATTCAGCATGGGCATGTTAGGCCACAGGTCCGGCTTGCCGGGGCTGTGTCGGCGTGGGGATTTAAGATTGGCTCTCGGCCCGAACCATCCGTCCTCCCGCTGGCTGCCGATGACGCCATTGATCCACACCTTGGCCTCATCGATCATTTTCTGATCGCCCAACACGTAGGCCAGGTCGCCATAGCCCTTCAACCAATACGGCACTTCCTCCCAGAATTTTTCGCCTTCGCCTTTCGGGCTGAGCCACGGATTGTTTTCCTTTATCAGGAATCGGCTCAACTCGGGAAGGTGCCCGAAGAACCCGCCTGCTTGCAGCTCGAGCTGTTTGCGCAGCCATCCTTTCGGCTCAATCGAACCGATCGGGAGTTTGATGAGTGGGCTCTGAAGCAAAGGCTCCCGATTGCCAACGTAGAACTTGTTCTTCCTGCCAGTATCCGGCCGCGTAACGGTGTCTATGGTTTCCGCTATGGACGAACCAGACGTGCTCAGAATACAAATCGTCATACTCCAAATGATCGCAACTTTTCGTTTCCTGCTCATCTCGTATCCTCTTATCCCGTCAGTTGCAGAAAAAGACCTTGGAGGACGGATTGTTAATCCGTCCAGAGTAGAGCAGATCGTCGTTTTTGGCGAATTGTCTGAACTTCACCCCGGGTGTCCTCCTCTGGCAACCATCCTGGAACAGATGTAGGCGTCCACCGGACGGATCGCCCATCCGTCCTACAGGTTTGCGTTTGCAACGTTTGGGTTACGTTAACTGGCATTGCCTATTTGGTTTCGGCCTGAAGACAATCCAAGCCCACGACCGCGAATATTCTAACATTCCTTCCCCCTGCGTCTAGCGTCCGGGCCAACTCTCGGGCCACGTTGTGGAGGAACCCTGGTACGCAGCGCCAGGGCTTTTGCTCTTGACTCTCAACTCTCGCCTCTCAACTCATGAGGTATGCGTTCGCTACCCGCCGCACATCGCGGCCAGTTCGCGGAGGTAGTCCAGCGCTTCCTCCAATTCCGGGGCCTCGACGCCGCGGGCGCGGCCTTGGGCATCGCATTGGGCCAGGAGCCTCAGCTCCTCAAAATCATCGGAAGCCTGGAGATGCCGACGGGCACGGGCGCCGAGGGTGCCGTCCACCAGGGCGTGGCCTTCCATGTGGTGCTCGATCAGCCAGGTGGTCCGGGAGGTGATGAAACCGTCGAGCGCCTCCAGCGCCGCCGCCGTGTGCTCGCCCGGGTCGATCCCCTTGCCGACGTCGTGCAGCAGCGCCGCCAGCAGAAACTCCTCATCGTAAGGCAGTTCGTCCCGCGCCAGGTCGAACACCTGAAGGCTGTGGTACAGGATATCGCCCTCGGGATGGTGCTTGCGGCTTTCCTTCACGTTTTCCAACGGCAGCAGGAGCATCTCGTAGATCTGAAACCGGTCGACCACGTTTTCCGCTTCCTCGACCGCCTGTTCGATCGCCATGTCGGGGTATTCCCGGGTGAGCAACTGCTCCAGCTCGGTGATGCTTGCTCGTTCGATGGCCTTACCGGTGATCGAACTCTTGAAGACGTAGTGGGCCTTGTTGGCCGGATAGATCGTCAACTCGAAGGGGAACCGGTCGGTCGCGTGGATGTGCGTGAAGATCTGCTCGGCCCCCTGCTTGCGGACCTTCTTGTGTTCGACCTCGTGGATAATCCCTTCGGCCTCCAGGGCGGCGGAGATCGCCTCGACGCTGTCGGAGAAGAGGTGCAGGTCGATGTCGCTGCCGCGGCGGACATGGCCGGTCATCGTGCTGCCGATCAGCCGGGGCCGGAAGCGGCGCAAAATCCGCATCACCCGGAGGGCTTCGATACGCATCTGCCGGAGATTTTCGGTGCGGCGGTCGCCCTCGTGCATTCGGGCGAGGGCCTGGACCTGGTCGCGGATTTCGCGGTTGCTGGGGAGATCGCTCGGCTTGAGGTCGTCGCGTGTAATTCGCCGGGCGGCCTTCATCTTCGCCCGAAAATACTCCGATTCCTCCCGCTCGTACATCAGCCGAGCCGCCTCGAAGGCGACCCGGCGGCGCAGTTTGTCACTAGTCATCTTCACGTGCGCCGAGACCAAGCCCGTCAATGCGGCGCGGGGCTCGAATGTGTATTTGTATTTTACATCGCGCGTTCGGCTGCTGCAAGAGCTTGTAACCAGCCCCCAGTCTGCCCTCCCAAGGACAATCTGCAAAACGGTCCTGCCGCGGACGGCACGCGGAGAAGGTGTGATTTTTTGGATCCAATATGGACGGTCTGTAGGGAACGCCCTCCGTGGCGTTCCGGGAAGCGGCAAAAAACTGGTTTCCCACGTCTCGGAACGCCACGGAGGGCGTTCCCTACAAAAAGTCACAGCCTCGGAGTGTGCCTGCTGCTTCGGTTGAGAACCGGGCCGATTCCGCGTACAATTCCCCCGTGCTTTGCGAATTGTGCCAATGCGACGACGCCCGAAATTTCCACCATCTCATCCCGCGAACCGTCCACAGCAACAAGTGGTTCAAGAAGCGGTTCACGCGGGAAGAAATGGCGGCCGGGATTGACGTCTGCCGGCAGTGCCACAGGGCAATCCACGATCTGATCTCCAACGAAAAGGAGCTCGGCCGGAACTGCCATTCGCTCGAAAAGCTCCTGGCCCATCCGGAAATCGCAAAGTACGTCGCGTGGAAGCAATCCCGGGCACAGTGAAGTTCTAAACCGTTTCTGCGAGTGGAGTTACAATCGTCAATCTTCAAAATCTGGCAGAGCACGAGGCTCGGATCACCCCTCGTTAACGGCAGTCACTCTTTTCGCCGGGCCTTGTGTGATCCCCCGAAGACGCCGATATCGAAGAGCACGGCAAGGATCAGCAGCACGAGATAGCCACCCTCGATTTGTCCGTCGTTTTGGAAATAGACGTACATCCATGCCATCGACGTGTAGGGGAGGAAGAGCCATCCGAGAAACGCGATCAGGTACGAGTTAAAAGCATCGTACCAGTTCGTGAAGAGCCAGATCAGGATCAGCACGATCCTCGGACCCAACAAAAGCAGCAGCCCCAAGAGACAGCATCCACCCATAATCCCACCTTTTCCGGGCTGAAATCGTTTCGCACAAGTGTAGGTGTTCTTTCATGGTCGGTCAAGTTTGGGGCGGCTGGAAGGCCCCCGACAGTGTGTGTACGCCCCCAAAAGTGTCCGACCCGGGGCATCGGGCTACAAAACGGTGAGAATTGGGGGTACACTTGTGTGTAACCAAACAGCCCTCGGTCCCATGAAACTGACCTACTTCAAGCGATACCGGATGGAAATCGACCTGGCCGGCCGCGATTTCGCGGTCGGTGTGCCGAACGGCTATCGTTTTCTGCCGTGGGATCCCGCGCTCTTGGATGCCCATATCAAGGCAAAATACGCCGGTTTCCGCGACGAGATCGACGTAAACGTCTTTCCTTGCCTCGGCGAGCTTTCGGGTTGCCGGCGGTTGATGAGGGAGCTTGTGGGAAAAGCTGGATTTCTGCCCCGTGCAACGTGGTTGATTACCTGTACCCGCAACAACAAGCGCACGGTGCAGTATTGCGGTACCATCCAAGGCATCCGCGACAAGGAAGGGCTCGGGTCGATCCAGAACGTGGCCGTGGCGCGGGGGCATCGCAACTGCGGGTTGGGAACCTGCCTGCTGGCGTACTCGCTCGAGGGTTTTCGCGCCGCGGGGATTCGGCGCGTTTATCTCGAGGCAACCGCGCAGAACGACGGCGCGATCCGGCTCTACCGACGGCTCGGATTCGCCCCCGTCAAGACCGTTTTCAAGGCCGTTTCTGAAAGCGGAAAGCTGAAAGCTGAAAGTTGGAGCAAGTGACCGAGTCGATTCTTTCCCATGCCTTTCCGAACGGCCTGATGTTGCTCGGCGAGCCGATGCGATCGGTGCAATCGGCCGCGTTTACACTGCTGGTGCCGGCCGGTTGTGCCCACGACCCGCCGGACCGCGGCGGGCTAAGCAGTTTCACCTGCGACATGGCAATGCGCGGGGCGGGCGAGCGGGGGAGCCGGCAGTTCATCCTCGATTTGGACAATTTGGGTGTCGAGCATCACGAGTCGGTCTCCAATTCGCACACGAGTTTCGGGGGTGCGACGGTGGCCGAGAACCTCTTTGCCACTTTGACCCTTTACGCCGATATGCTGCGGTGTCCCCATCTGCCGGAGGACCAGTTGGAGTCGTCGCGCCAGGTCGCCCTTCAGGAACTCTGTGCGGTCGAGGACGAACCGGCCCAGAAGACGATGCTCGAACTGCGCCGCCGCCATTATCCCGACCCCTGGGGCCAACCCGCCCAGGGTAACCGCGAGGGGCTCGAAACCACGACCATCGACGATATTCGTTCTCATTTCGCCCGGCGCTACCGCCCCGACGGCGCCATCCTCGGCGTGGCCGGATCCTTCGATTGGGAACCGCTGAAGGAACTCGCCGGGAAGCTGCTGGGCGATTGGGAACCTTGTCCTGCGGAACCGATATCCGAACGGGTTCCGGGGGCCAGGTATACGCATTTTGCCTACGATTCGAACCAAACCCAAATCGGCATTGCCTATCCTAGTGTGCCGTATCGCGACGGGGATTACTACCAGGCGCGGGGTGCACTGGGTGTCTTGAGCGGTGGCGCCAGCGCCCGGCTGTTCACCGAGGTTCGAGAACGCCGCGGGCTCTGCTATGCCGTTTACGCCACGTACCACACGCTCCGCGATCGCGGGGCCGTGTTCTGCTATGCGGGCACCAGCGCCGATCGCGCCCAGCAGACGCTCGGCGTCACTCTCGGCGAACTGACGCGGATTGCCCGCGGAGTCGAGGACCATGAGTTGAAGCGGCTAAAGGCTTGCATCAAGAGCGCCTTGATCATGCAGCAGGAATCCAGTTCGGCAAGGAGTTCGTCGATCGCCCGCGACTGGTATCACTTGGGCCGTGTCCAAACGCTCGACGAGGTGGGCGCGAAGATCGACGCCTTGACCCACCACAGCATCAATGCCTATCTGGCCGGGCATCCGCCGGCCGATTTCACGATTGTCACGGTCGGGCCGCAGGAGTTGGAGGTGCCGGATGGAGTTCTGTGAGCATACCCTCGGAAACGGCCTCTGTGTCGTCGCCGAGTGCAACGGCGAGGCCCACTCGATCGCGTTGGGGTTCTTCGTCCAGACCGGCTCGCGCGACGAAACCGACGAGGTGGCCGGCGTGAGCCACTTTCTCGAACACATGACGTTCAAGGGCACGCCCACCCGCTCGGCCGACGACGTGAACCGCGAGTTCGACGAAATGGGCGCCCATCACAACGCCGGAACCAGCGAGGAGAACACCGTCTACTACGCGGCCGCACTGCCCGAGTACCAGGACCCGATCGTCGAGCTGCTCGGCGACATCCTCCGCCCCTCCCTGCGCGAGGACGACTTCGACACGGAGAAACAGGTCGTCATCGAAGAGATCCGGATGTACGAGGACCAGCCGCCGTTCGGGGCCGACGAGAAGTGCCGCGCGGCCTTCTTCGGCTCCCACCCGCTCGGGCGAAGCATCCTGGGCACCGTCGAGAGCATCACGGACCTGTCGGTCGAGGCGATGCGCGGGTATATCGAGCACCGCTACAGCCCGGGCAACGTCGCGCTGGTGGCGTGCGGCCGGGTCGATTTCGACGCCCTGGTCGCCGCCGCCGAGCGGGCGGCCGGACACTGGGAACCGTTCGAGGCGGGGAGGACTCCCGCCGAGCCGTCGCCGCGGACGGGGTTCGGCATCATCGAGAAGGAGACCGCCACGCAGCAGTATGCTCTCTCGCTGTCGCCTGCCCCGAGTTCCCAGGATGAACTCCGCTTCGCGGCCAAGCTGCTGGCCAACGTCCTGGGCGACGATTGGGGTAGCCGGCTCTACTGGGAGTTGATCGACCCCGGCCTGGCGGAGCACGCCGGTTTGAGCCATGCCGAGCACCTCGATGCCGGGATGATGGTCGCCTTTATGAGTTGCCGCCCGGAACTGGCCGCCGAAAACCTTCAGCGGATTCTCGACCTCTTCCGAAACGCGGAAAACGACGGCATCACCGCCGCCGAGCTGGACCAGGCCAAGAGCAAGGTCCGCTCGCGGATCGTGCTTTCGAGCGAGCGTCCCCGGGGCCGGTTGTTTTCGGTCGGCAGCGACTGGGTCTATCGGCGCGAGTACATGAGCGTCCGCGACGACCTGGACGTGCTGGCGGCCGTTTCGCTCGACGACCTGGCGGCGGTCATGTCACAGTACCCGCTCAGCCGCAACACGACGCTGTCGATCGGCCCGCTGGCCGAGCTGGCGGCGCCCCGATGAGGAGCGTCCGAGGACGGCTACCCAAAGGCCACCCGGGACTTTTCCTCGCCTGTTGCGAGTTGTATACTATGGGTAGACAGGTGGAGGTTCTGGAAATGCGAGTGAGTATCCTGGCTGCCAACGGGCGGCCTTTGGCCGAAAAGGTTGAGGTGGTTCTGAAGGTCGTCGACCGCGGGCTTGGAGGTCGATTTGTGAGCGGATTCTTCGCCCGTCTTCCCGACGTTCCTTTCGAGAAAGGCGATAAGTTCCTGCTGTTGTTCCGCGATGAAGATGCCAAGCAATCGGGTGTCGACAATCTGTTCAAGGCGCTCGCGTTTCCCAAGGGCGAGATCGTTGACTTTCGTGCCTGTCCGCCCGACAAATGGTGACCGCCGTGGGCGGCCGATCCTTAGTGCAGGATTTCGCCCTTCGTCACGTCGCCGGGAACGTCCAGCAACTGAATACTGGAAATAGTCTTCATGGTCTTGTGGTCGGCGAAGGTCCAGACGACTTCCTTGTCGCGGGTGACCTCGATCAGGTGGGGCCCCTTGCCGAACTGGCCGTGCCCCAGCCAGTTCGTCATGACGGTGTTGCCGTTGGGCAACCGTTGCAGCCCGGTCATGAAGGCCAACCGGATGCCGGGCAGCTCGTCCCGCTTGATCTGCCAGACGGTCTTGCCGTCGGGATCGACTTCAAACACCTGGGTCTGCTTCCCCTTGTCGCCGCAGGCGATCAGGGTGTTGCCGTTGGGCAACCGGATCGCGCTGTGCGGCCCGCCGGCGGCCGGGATCTCCATGACCTGCTTGCCGTCGGCGTCGTACTCGCGGACGTAGCCCGGGCCGTAGTGGGCCACCAGGTAGTGCCCGTTCTTCAGACGCCGGGCGTTTCGCATGAAGCCGTGGCCACCGTTCTTGCCTTTGGGCAGGAGCCGCACTTCCTTGACGACCTTCCCCTTGGAGTCGACCTCGACCAGCCGCCCGGAGTTGCACTCGCCGACGAAGGTGTTGCCGTTTTCGAGACGCTGGCAGGCGTAGACTTCGCTGTCGCACTCGTACGAGAAGACGACTTTTTTGTCGCGGTTGACTTCCTTCACGCCCTTGCCCGAATTGAACAACAGGTTCCCGTTCGGCAGCACCCAGATATCGTTGCTGTGGCGGGCCGGGTATTCGAACTCGACCTTGCCCTCGGGCGTGACGACGAAGATCTTCGATTGGCTGTAGTCGCTGCACGCGAAGGGATGCCCTTTTCCTTGCTGAACGGGCGGAGAAGATTTGGGGTCTTTCTGCTGGGCCGTTGCTTCGGGCGCCAGCAACATCAAAGTCAGAATCAGGCTGCTTGCGATCGTTTTCATGGGGGCGGGTCCTGGTTGAGGTGTGTGGAAGGGGTCGTAACAGGCGGTGTCATTATGGTTTGCCCGGCGACCATCGTCAATGGTGGGCATTTCGAGGCACTCGTCCGGCGCTTGTGTGGCACTGCTTGGCACAAGCAGTGTGGAGCGGTGGCAACCGTAGCCGTCCGTTTTCGGTTGGGCCAGTGGGCGGTTGCTTCGCGATGTGGATTCTGGTAGCATCGTACATCAACACTGCTTCTGACGAAGCAGTGCCACACTTTTCAATCACACGCGCCCGCGCGGCCATGAGCGAAACACCGCAAGACGACCCGAACCCCAAACTCCGCTGGTATCAGTACCGCCTGTGGCATTTATTTGTGCTGACGCTTGTGGCGGCGGTTGTTGCCGCATTCATTTCCCGTTACTTCTTCCGACCCGATCCAATCACCCGAATCACGAGCTATTCTGAGTGGGAATCTGCAACCAGGAACAGCCGCTGCATTCTTTTTGTCGACTGTGAATGGAATGCCAACATTGTCTTATTTCGCCAACCGTTTGCCAAATTCGCAGAGTGGTGCGCTGCTACTTCGAACAATCGTCCTCTGACCATGATGATCGATTCGGACGATACAACAAATGACGTTTGGAAAATCTGCCAAGATTTGTGGCGTGCGAACAACATTGCTCCCGGAGCGATGAAAACATACGGCGGTGCCGGACGTGTTGTTTGGATCGACCGTGGTCAGGTTGTCGATTACGCTTGGTGCACAGAGTTGATGGACGATGACGTTCGAGATATTGACATCCTGAAAACACGTACGGCAAACGCCTTCGATTGACTGGACTGCGCGATGCGACTGATCCATACGGCAGACTGGCACTTGGGGCGCATCTTTCACGGCGTCCATCTCACCGAGGACCAGGGCTGGGTGCTCGATCAGCTCGTTAAACTCGTGGGGGAGAGCAAGGTCGATGCGGTCCTGGTGGCCGGGGATGTCTACGATCGGGCGGTGCCGCCGCCGGAGGCCGTCGGGCTCTTGGACGACGTGCTCTCGCGGCTGGTCCTCGACTGCAAGGTGCCGGTGGTCGTGATCGCCGGGAACCACGACAGCCCCGAGCGGCTGGGGTTCGGCTCCCGGCTGATGGCCGGCGAAGGGCTCCATGTGGTCGGATCCTTGACAGCCGACCCGGCCGAGATCGTCTTGCAGGATGAGCACGGGCCGGTACACATCTACGCCCTGCCCTACGCGGAACCGGCGCTGGTGCGGGAACGGTTCGGCAGAGAAGACGTCCGCGATCACCAGGCGGCCGTGCAGGCGATGGTCGACGCGGTATCGGCCAAGCGGCCGTCGGGCGCCCGGTCGATCCTGATGGGCCATGCGTTCGTTGTCGGCGGCGAGGCGAGCGAATCGGAACGACCGTTGTCGGTCGGCGGGGCCGGAACGGTCGAGGCAGCGGTGTTGACCGGGTTCAACTACGCGGCCCTGGGGCACCTGCACTGCCCACAGTCGGTTGCGGAGAAGGAAGATATTCAATACTCCGGCTCGCTGCTGAAGTATTCGTTTTCCGAAGCGGATCATGCCAAATCGGTCACGCTGGTCGATATCGACGCCGAAGGCGGATGCAAGATCGAGCGGACCGCCTTGACCCCGCGGCGCAATGTCCGGGCGGTCGAGGGGCTGCTCGACGACGTGCTCAAGGGACCGCAAAACGGCGAGTCGCCCGACGACTACCTGCTGGTGACGCTGTTGGACCGGCAGCCGATCCTCGACGCGATCGGCAAGCTGCGGGCGGTCTACCCGAACGTCCTCCAGATCGAACGGCCGCAGTTCGCAGCCGTCGGGGAGCCGCGCGCCGCCGCGGAGGATTACCGCCGCATGGGCGATGCCGAGCTTTTCGAGGCGTTTTTCAAGGAGGTCACCGGCGAACCGATCGACGACCCGCAGCGGGAGGCGTACGTCGCCATCGTCGAGGAACTGCACCGCCAGCAGCGGGAGGTGGCCGGGTGAGACCGATCAAGCTGACCCTCTGCGCGTTCGGGCCCTTCGCCGGGGAGCAGGTGCTCGACTTCCGCTTGCTGGGCGATCGGACGTTCTTCCTGATCCACGGCCCGACCGGCTCGGGGAAGACCTCGCTGTTGGATGCCGTCTGCTTTGCCCTTTACGGCGAGACATCGGGCGGCGAACGGGACGGGCGGCAGATGCGCAGCGATCACGCCGGTGCGGCCCTGAAGACGGAAGTATCGTTCGAATTCGCGCTGGGCAGCGAGGTCTACTGTGTCACCCGAAATCCCGAATACGAGCGACCCAAGAAACGCGGCACCGGAACCACGACGGAAAAAGGCAACGCGACGCTCTGGCAACGCACCGGTGCGGCGGAGGACGAGGAAGGCAAGGTGCTGGCGACTCAATCAAAGAACGTTACGAAAAAGGTCGAAGAGTTAATCGGATTCCGGAGCGATGAGTTCCGCCAGGTGGTGGTCCTCCCGCAGGGGCAGTTTCGCCAACTCCTGGTCGCCAAGTCACAGGATCGCGAGGAAATCCTCGAAACGCTTTTTCAAACGGAACAATACCGCCAGATTCAACAGGCGCTAAAGGAAGCTGCCAAGACGAGCAACCGAACCGCCGACACATTGAAGCAACGGAAAACCGTGATCCTGGAACAGGCGTCGGTCGAATCGGAGCAGGAGCTTTCCGGGCGGCGCGGGGAGCTGGCCTCCCGGCTGGAGGAACTCGACGCCGGGCTCAAGACGCTTCGCGAGGACGAGAGGGCCGCACAGGAGCGTTTCGGCAAGGCACGCGATACGCTGGAGAAGATCAACGAGTGCAAGACGGCCCAGTCCGCTTTGGCCGGGCTGGAGGCCCGCAAGAAGGACGTCGAAGCCCGGCAGGCCGCCCTCGATCGGGCAAAAAAGGCCGGTGCCTTGCGCGACACCGAAGCACTGCTGAAAGAACGCGCCGGAAAGCTGGAAAAGGCCTCGCGGGACCTGAGCGATGCCGAAGAGAAGCTGGGGGAGGCGTCCCAGGCGAAGCAGACCGCCGCGGAGGCCCTGGCCGAAGAGCAGAAGCGGAACCCGCAGCGGGCCGAAGCCGCGCAGGAAATCAACCGGCTCCAGGAGATGACCGGCCGGGTGGCGGAATTGGAGGGGGCCAAGAGGACCCTGGCGGAGTCGGACAAGAACGTCAAGGGGTTCGCCGAGCAGAGTCAGTGCGCGAAGGCTTCCCTGGAGAAGTGCTGCGAGAATCTCCGGGAGACCCGCGAGGCCTTGGACGCCGCCGAGGCGGTTGCCGTGCAGATCGACTCGCGCCGCGAGGCGGTCGCAAACACGCAGCGCTCGCTCGATCAGGCCGCCCGGCTCGCGGAACTCCGTGGGCGGCGCGACACGACACAGCGGGAACACGAAGGGGCCGACGCACGGCTGAAAGAGACCGAAAGCAATCTCTCGACGGCCCGGGCGGCATTGGGATCACTGCAATCGGCGTGGGAAGAGGGTCAGGCAGCGATCCTTGCGCGGCAGCTTGACCCCGGTTCGCCTTGCCCGGTCTGCGGTTCCACGGAGCACCCCTCGCCGGCGAGCTGCGACCACGAACTGCCCACCAGCGAGTCGCTCGAAGGGGCCCGCGGCCGGGTCGGCTCCCTTGAGAAACGGCGGGAAGAGGTTCGCGGCGAAGCGCAAAAACTGCGGGAGACCCTGATCCAACGCGAGTCGGAAGTCCGCGCCCTCGAAGAATCCCTCGGAGAGCTGCGGGACCAGGACCCCGCGGCCGTCGGCCAGCGCGTCACAGAAGCGAAGAAGCTGTTGGCAGAGGCTGAAGCCGCCGTCGGGCGGACGGACGAGTGCAGGAAGCAGATCGAGCAATTCACAAAGGACGAAGTGTGGGCGAAGGAACAGCTTGAGAAAGCAGAAACCTCGTTCCAGCGTGCGAAGACGGAATGCGAGAAGCAGGAGGCCGTCGTCCAGGAGAAGGCCAGCCACATTCCCGAGGCGCTCTGCGACACGACAGCCCTGGAGAAGGCCGTCACCGCGGCAAAGGATCACTCCGCACAACTGGAAGCCGCGATTGAGGAAGCCTATGAGAAGCGCAACGCCGCCGACAAGGAGTTCGCCGCCTGTGAAGCGGCCGTCCGGGAGGCCGGAAAGGCAAAAGCGAGTGCCGAAACGGAAGCGGCCGAGTCACGCGAGCAGTTCCTCCGCCGGTTGCAGGAGGCCCGTTTCGCCGACGATGCCGACTTTCAGGCCGCGAAAATGGAACCGCCGGAGCTGCGCGGGCTCGAAGAGGAAATCCAGGACTACTACGGGGAGCTAAAGGCCGCCGGCGACCGTGCCAAACGCGCACGCGAGGCCGCACAGGACCTCACGGCGCCCGACATTCGTGCCTTGAAGGAAGACCTCCGCGGGAAGAAGGACGCCCTGGAAAAGGGCGTCGGTGAGCACGTGGCGACCGGCGAGCGGCTGGCCGAGATCGATCGCCAGCTCAAGGAGATCGCTGCCACCTCGAAGAAGCTGAAGGCGGAAGAAGAACGCTACGGCACCGTGGGAAGGATCGCCGAGGTCGCCGGCGGGGCGAATCCCCATCGAATGACCTTCCAGCGGTTCGTGCTGGCCGCGCTGTTGGACGACGTTCTCCGGGAGGCATCTTGCCACTTCCGCCGGATGTGCCACGGGCGTTTCGAGTTGCAGCGAGTGCCACAAACAGCCGATCTTCGTTCCGCTGCCGGGTTGGATCTCCAGGTGTACGACACCTACACCGACACGAGCCGACCGGTCAGCACGCTTTCGGGCGGCGAGGGCTTCTTGGCGTCGCTGTCGCTGGCGATGGGGCTTGCCGCGGTCGTCGAGAGCTACGCCGGGGGGATCAAGCTCGACACGATCTTCGTCGACGAGGGATTCGGCGCCCTCGACCCCGAGTCGCTCGACCTTGCCCTGCGGACACTGGAGGACCTGCGGAGCGGAGGGCGGCTCGTCGGGATCGTTTCCCACGTGCCCGAACTCCGCGAGCAGATCGACGTGCGGCTTGAAGTGGTTACAGGGCGAAGCGGCAGCACGGCGCGCTTTGTGCAGTAGCGGGAGCATTGGTAGGGTGGGACAAGCGCAGCGCCGGCCCACCAGGAAGCTCCGATGGAGTAACGTTGCGCACGCGTTCCGATGGCGAGGTTGAAAACGCGCGGGCGGAGTCTTCGCCGCTTGGGCTACCAACCCCGCCCGTGCTTCTCGGGTTCGCCCCGGGCGGTGACTCGCACCGCTCGGGGACGGGACTTTGTCCTGTTCGGTGGATGCATCCGCTTTCCAGCGAGCTAGGGCCAGCCGGAAACCCAGGTTGTTGTTCCGGTTGCCAGGGCTGTTGTTGTTACGAAACGCTGCCCGGCAGTTCCTCGGCGGGTTGTTCCAGCTTCCGCCGCGATTCACGCGGTTCGAGCCTCCTTCGGACAAAGCCCCATGTCTGCCAATACTCGTCGCCTGTATTCGACCGATTCCGCACGCCGCACAAATGCCACGAGCGATTGCACGTGACGCGCGGTCTCCGCTTCATCCCAGAACCCCGATTCCAGGTTCGCATGACACTGCCGCAATTTCCGGCGAAAGCGGTCGCGGCTTCGTCGTGCCAACCGCACCCGGCCCGGAAAAACACGATAACCGAGAAACGTCATCCCACGCGAACATTGATTCAAACAGACCGGCTTCAACTCCAGCGACAGTTCCCGCTTCAGGAACCTCCCTGCCTCCGTTCCGATACGGCGCAGTGCAACGCGGCTTTTCCCCCAGAACACCAGGTCGTCCATGTACCGCACATACCGCCGGCAACGAAGCACGTCCTTGACGAAGTGGTCCAAGAACCGCAGGTAATGGTTGGCGAAGAACTGGCTCGTCAGGTTTCCCAACGGCAACCCGTAGCCCGGCGTGCTGTGGTGCGAGTCGACGATCCCCGCGAACAGTTCCAGCACCGTGCGGTCCTTGAAACGCCGCCGAAGCAGCGAGTTGAGAACCCTGTGGTCGACCGAATCGAAATACCGGCGGACGTCCAGTTTCAAGTACCAGTGGCCAGCGCACGAAAAGTGAATCGCCCGGCGAATCGCCGCGTCGAGCCCTTTTCCCTTGCGGCACGCATAGCTGTCGTGGATCTGGTACGACTCGAACACCGGCTCGGCAACGTTGATGATCGTGTGATGCGCCACCCGGTCTCGAAACGGCGCGGCGCAGATCAGCCGCTCCTTCGGATCGTGGATGTAGAACGTGTGATACGGCCCCCAGCGAACCGCTCCGGCAAGCAAGTCGTCGCGCAAGTGCCGGAGTTCGGCATCGAGGTTGGCCCCGAAACGCCGAACCGCCGCCCGGGTGCGTTTCCCCCGCGACGCCTTCCAAAACGCCAGCCGCAGGTTGTCGGCATCCGCGATCCGCTCAATGAGGTTCCCCGCCCGACGCATTCTTCTCTCCGCCTTCCGCCTGATCGAATTCCCGAATGACCGCCAAGAACGTCTCGCCGTACTTCTCCGCCTTCGCCTCGCCGAACCCGTCGATCTTCTTCAAATCCGCCGCCGTGGCCGACCGGGCCCTGGCCATTTCGGCCAGTTGTTCGTTCGTGGCGATGGCGTAGACGGGCACCGCCTCGGATGCCGCAAGCTCTTTCCGCACGTCCCGCAGTCGGGCGAACACGGCGAAATCCGCCTCCGACAGGACCTCCTTGTAATCGACCCGACGACGCCGGCCGCCCGTCTCATCCGATCCCGCCGAGCCGGGAAGGTGCTCGATGCAGAAGCACCAATAGGCCGCCGTGCCGCTTTGTACCAGCTCCCGTTGCACGGAGACCGCACGGTGCGACCGCAGGAAACGGTTCAACTCCTCCTCAGCGTAAACGTCACCTGTAGCCGGAATCGACAAAATCTTGAATTGCACCGGATTCTCCAGCTTGTCTATATTAACATCCCCGCAATTTGCACTGCGCTGGGGCTTCGCCCCAGACCCCACGGCGGCTGCGCCGCCTAACTCCTTTTCTGTAGGACGGGTCTCCTGACCCGTCACCCAACCAGACGGGTCAGGAGACCCGTCCTACGACTACCACTCGCTCCGGTACAAACCTACGGCAGCTTCGGCCCGGCTCCGCTCGGGCCTGCGCATGCCTCCGGTTCGACCTCCGCTCGCTAACCTGCTTGCTCTACTTGCTGGATGCATCCACCCGAACTAGGGCCAGCCGGAAACCCAGGCTGTTGAACCGGTGGCCAGGGCTGTCGTGGCTACGAAACGCTGCCCGGCAGCGCCCCGGCGGGTTGCGCCAGCCGCCGCCGCGATGCACGCGGTACGAGCCTCCTGGCGGCCCCGTCGGATCGTTCGGCGGAGACTTCGCATAATAGTCTCCACCATACCAATCCGAACACCACTCCCATACATTCCCGTGCATATCGTAGAGGCCCCAGGCATTCGGTTTCCCTTGACCCACCGGGTGCGTCTTCCCGCCCGAATTGTCCTTGAACCAACCGTGCTGGGCAAGCAGCGCCGGGTTGTCCCCGAAATAGAATGCCGTCGTCGTGCCCGCTCGACACGCGTACTCCCAGCCCGCCTCCGTCGGCAAGCCGAACAGCATCCCTTTCTTTTCAAACGCTGCATTCAACTTCGCCAGGAACGGTTGAATATCGTTCCAGCTTACCTGCTCCACCGGATTGCCCCGGTCCTTGAACTTCGACGGGTTGCTGCCCATCACGGCTTCCCACTGAGCTTGTGTCACTTCGTACTTGCCCAGGTAGAACGGCCGGCTGATCTTCACCTTGTGCTGCGGACCTTCCGTCGGAATCCGCTCTTTCGCCCAACCCTCCGTTTCCTGAGATAGGGCAATTTGCCGCTCCGCCTCCGTCGACCCCATCAGAAACTCTCCTGCCGGGATCAGCACGAACTCCATCTTCACCCCGCCGGGTAGGTCGATGGCCAGCTCCTTCGGGATTTTCGGCTCTTTCGGGAGTCTCGGTTTCCCGGGTTTCTCCGGCAACGACTCCGCGATCTTGGCGATCTCCGCCAACCGGCTTTCCGCCCTCGCCCGGGCAAAGGCTTTCGGCAACTCCGGCACTGCCTTCTCGTACCATTCGCCCGCGTGCAGCATCAGGGCGTTCTTTTCCGTGCCCTCGACCTTCTCGCTGAGCGACCACCAGGCGTCGGCAAGCCGGACCTGCTTTTCCGGATCGCCCGTACGACGGGCTTCCAAGCCCGTCGCTGCCCCGGGTTTTTCCGACGGGCTTGGAAGCCCGTCGTACGTTTCGGCGCAAAGCCTAAGCTCTTCGGCCGCTACGGCCTTCAAAGCGGGACTGCCGCACCGAGCCA
>CAZJRB010000016.1:0-87593 GCA_964547995.1 uncultured Planctomycetaceae bacterium
CCGCATTTTCAGAAATAGCAAAATCGCCCTAAAAAGTGCAAAACTCGAACTAAGCCCTCGGAAAACTCCCCTGCACTGTACAGCCTTTCCACACTCGATCTCCAGGGCAACCGAATCACCACCTTTCCTGCATGGTCCAGGTACACAAGTTGTCCGTTCTTCTCAATCGAGAGCAGCCCTTCCGAGAAAGCCGTGCCGACGGAATCCGCGTTAGGACGCAGGACGATCTTGCCCGAACGATCGATGAAGACGATACCTTCCTCCCGAGAAGCAACTCTCGCCAACCCCTTTGAGAAACACCCCGCGTTGCGATACTGACACGGGATTACCAACTTCCCCTGTCTGTTGATGAATCCATGCGCGCCTTCGCCATCAACGACTACTGCTAACCCTTCGACAAAACCATGGGCGAACTTGTACACAGGTCTGATGGCAAATTCACCTGTCTTGTCAATAAACCCATATTCCGAACCCTTACGTACGGCAGCAAGGCCCTCTTGAAAATCATCCACAGAGTCAAACACAGGCGGAATAATCATGTTGCCGCGCGTGTCAATGAATCCACCCTTGCCACCCGCATCCCCCTCCCAAATGGCGGCAAGTCCCTCGTGGTAACCTCTCAGAATCGTCGAGAACTTCGGCGGCACGACGATCTGTCCGCTTGGGTCAATAACTCCCCACGTCCCACTCATCCTGACCGCGGCCAAACCTTCTGAGAAAGCCCTTGCTTCGTCGAATTGGTAGTCAATCGCTACGCGCCCTGTTTGGTCCACGTATCCCCATTTCCGGCGATGTCGGACTGGAAAGAGCGGAGTCTGCCTGGGACTGGCAGTTGAACTGCGATCGGCATTACTGTTCGTTTCCTTGCTTTGCATGAGCTGTCTCGTGGGTTTCACCGCTTGAGTGTCGTCTTTTTGAGTGATCCTTTGGGGTCAGAGCTTGAACAATGAATAGTCAGCGAGCTAACCTTCTTTCGATTTTGGCGATGGTGCGGCGGAGGTTGGCCCCGGCGGCGTCGATTCGCTTGATGGCGTGCGTGACACCGCCGGCGTCGCGGTAGCCCAGGGCGTTGGCCACTGCCTTGGCCGGGTAGCCGAACCGACGACGGGCCAGATAGGCGGCCACCGCACGGCCGGCGTCGTCACTGCGGGTTCCGGGCACCCACGGCGGGGCGTCGTGGCCGAACTGCCGCGCCACGGCCTCGAGAATCTGCGGCAGCGCCGGCCGGCGTCGCAGATGCTCCCGCTGCGGAACGCTCGGATCGACCGACTGGCTGTCGAGCATGCGTCGCATCCGGTCGACAAAGGCCTCGGAGCCCAAGAGCACCCCGCCGACGGCCCTGGCAAACGGCGATTTCGGCGGGCTCTCGACCCCCGACCGCACAAACCGCCCGTACGCACGCCGCGCCTCCGCCGGCCGCGCATCAAAGTCCGCCAACACGCGGTCGTACGCGACCCACTCCAACGCCCGGCTCGCCCGGCAGTAGCCCGGAAAGCTGCTGAAGCGGTACGCGTCGGGCCGCCGGACCATCTTCGCGCGGACCGGGTTCAGGTGGATGTAACGGCTGACCTCGAGGAAATAGCCCTCCTCCTCGATCAACTGGGCCTTGAATCGTCCCTGGAAGAGGTGCCCGGCGCGGCGGTGGCGGCGATTGAAATAGCTGGTGTAGCTTCCGTTGAGATACTGCATGCCGGCCGAGAGGTTGGGCTCGGGCGTTTCGACGAAGAGATGGTCGTGGTTGGTCATCAGCACGAAGGCGTGTAGCCGCCAGCCGTAGGTTTCGATGGTTCGGCGGAGCCAATCGAGGCGTTTTTCCCGGTCGGCGTCGTCGCGGGCGATGCGTCCGCGTTCGTTGCCCCGGGACATCAGATGATACAATGCCCCGGCAAACTCGATTCTCAGCGGTCTGGCCATATGGGCATTCTACCAATTCAAGTGGCGAAAGGAACCCCTATTCATTGTTCAAGCTCTGACCCCAAAACCTCCCCCGATCAGTAATTTCAGTTCCAGCAAGAGTTAGTGTTTCGAGTTCAGGCAGTTCTCCGATATGGACAAGGCCGGCATCAGTGATTTGCGTATCACTGAGGTCGAGTTTTCGTAGCCGAGGCAACTCCCCCAGATCTACAGCATTCGTATCGTCCAAGTCCGTGTACCGCAACCGGACCTCAAGCACGTCCGATACAAAACCCGTTTTCCTGAACCATGTCCGCTTTATCGGTTTTGCGTGAAACACACCGACAGGAAGGTACTCGTAATCGTATGTCACCGACCCACCCATCTTCTCAATCGCTGCCACGACCGCCGCTTGCCTTCTCGCCCTCTCCATCTTCCAACCAAACCAACCTCCAACAACAGCAACGACGCACATCAACCCAAACAAAGTCAAGACCGAGAACTGAAAACGCTTCTTCAAAATCAAAGCAGCCAAGAACCAAACCAACCCGGCCAAGATCACGAAAAGAAAGATCGCAACCGCCGCAATCACATTCCAACCGCTGCCCCGTTGAAGGCCGAAGAGCGAAAGCCGGTCGGCGGCGAAAAGGCACAACTCGACCACCAGCAGCCCGGCGATCATTTTGCCGGGGGTCGGTGCGTACCAGCGAGGTTTGGGTTCGGTGGTCATGGTTTGTGCCAAATCACGCGGTTCGGCAATGCCTGCCGGGTTTCCATGACGCGTTCGTCCGTGACTTGCGTGCCGCGGCCCGCGCGGCGTGATTCACTGCGGATTTTCGGCAATCGCCTCTTCGGCCATTTTGCCGTAATGCGTGCCCTGGAACCGCTTGGCGATCGCCCGCAGAAGCGTCGCGCGGCGTTTGGGATCGGCGGCCCCCCGCTGCAAGGCCCCTTCGTAGGTCTTCTTGGCGGTCAGTTCCCGTTTGAACTCCTTGTCCTTGTTCATGTAGGTGACCACCGCCTTGGCCTTTTTGCTCTGGGCGGTGGCGCGGAACGCGCCCGACAGGGCGCCGGCGGCCTCGTATGCCTCGATCCGTTGCTCGACCGAGCCCTTGTACAGCTTGCGAATCCGGGCCAATTGCTCGTTCAGATAGCGCTCGATTGCGGTGTCGATCACCTTCTTCTGCTCGGGGCCGAGCTTCCTGCGAGCCGACTGGACGGCCGCCTCCGAAATGTTACCGAGTTCCCACGGCCAGAAGACCGCTTTGACCTCGTCCGACATATCGGGCGTGATGAAGTTGAACTTGCCGACGTTCCCCTTTTGGGAAACGACCTTCGGCAAGACGAACTTCCGGCCTTTGGGTGTCTTGAAGAACGCGCCCCCGGGCCCCTTCTCGGCCGGCGCGCCGTCGGGACCGAACAGAACGAAATTATAGAGGTTGCTCTTGAAACCCAACCGCTGGGGCATCGAGGGATCGTAGCCGTGCAGGATGTTGGGGGCGAAGAACCCCCGCTGCGTCAGGTACTGCTGGACGCCCGAAGGGTTGTCGTCGGCGTTGATCGCCAGCACCACGACCGGCTTGTCCTTGACCGCTTCTTTCAACTGGGTGAAGAACTCCCCCGACCAGGCGTTGCACTTGGGGCACCACTTCGCGTAGACCAGCACGACAACGGTTTTGCCCTTCAGCGCGGCGAAGCTTGCCGGCCGGCCGGCCCATTGCACCGAGGCGAGCGACGGCGGCACGGCGGGTGGGGCTTTCTGCGACGAAACGGTCGAAGCCGAGAAAACAAACACGGCCGCGATCACGATCGCACCAAAACTGCGGTTTCTCATGGGCGTCGCCTCTCGATACAGGGTTCGGAAAAATTCTAATGGACGATTCTACAGGCAACCCGGCCTTCCGTCAAGGAGCCGCTTGACGGCAACTCGGGGCCGTCGTGCAGGATTGCCGCTTCCGGTCGTTATGTTTGCGTTTGGCCGAAAAGCCGGAAAACCGATAGAGAATGGCAGGGGGCTCCTCGGGACCAGAGCGGGGACGCTTCGATGCGCCGCCCGCCACGGGAAAAACCCTTTGTTTTGCGGCAGTTGCGCGATCTTGAATTCCCGGACGGCTTCGTTAGAATATCCTCTGAGGACGTGTTTTGAAATCAATGTACGATGGCCCTCCGAGGCCGTCGCATGTGTCAAACCGTTGGCAATCGACGGCCTCGGAGGGCCATCGTACCGACTGTATTGTATTTCAAAACACATTCTGAGGAATGGCAAGCGATTGTCTTCCGGAGCCGGGGCTATGCCATTGGAAATTCAATGTCCGAAGTGTAACGAACGCTATTCCTGCCCGGAACGGCATGCCGGCAAGACCATTCCCTGTCCCAACTGCAAGGGGCCGATCCAGGTCCCGAAATCTGCCGAGAAAACCGACTCGCCTTCCGAAGAAAAGCCGCAATCCAAAGAGGCATCCGCCGAAGCGTGGTCCATTCAGACTCCCGAAGGCCGGGAAATCGGGCCCCTCGCAAAATCGACTCTCGATCAACTGGTTCTCAGCAAGGATTTTTCCGGCAGCCTGATCCGGAAGGATGACGCGTCGGAATGGGAACCTATCGGCAATGTTTATCCCGCATTTGCCCCCAAGGAAAGCAAGGAAAGCAGGGAACCGCCCGAGACTCCCGGCGAAGCGTGGTTCATTCAGACTCCCGAGGGTCAGGAGATCGGCCCCCTCAAAAAATCGAAACTCGATAAGCTAATCCTCACCAAAGACTTTTCCGGCTGCCTGATCCGGAAGGATGATGCGGAATGGGAGCCGGTCGAGAACGTTTATCCCGAACTTGCCGCAGCGGCCTTGGCGCCTGAGCCGCCCGCCGATGCGTGGTTCATCCGGACCCCCGAGGGTCAGGAGATCGGCCCGCTGAAGAAAGCGAAACTCGATCAGCTCATTCACAAGAAAGACTTCTCCGGTTGCCATATTCGGAAGGAGGGCTCGTCGGAATGGAAACCCATCGGCGAGGCACAGCCCGTACGTACCGCTGCCGAACTTCCACGGGCGGCGCCGCTGCCGGCGCCGGCGGATCATGCCGAGGCATCCGGCGAGACGGCTGCGGAAGAACCGCCTTCTACTCAAGATGCCACTGCCAAGGCGAAGCCGGATTCCGTTGCCAAGGCCAGGACCGGCGCGTCGGCACTGACATCCGGAATAAAGAAGCTGGTTGCCTCCGTCTCGAAGAAAGCCAGGCCTGATGCCGCACAGCCGGGCGAAAAGACGGCCGAAGAGCCGGCCGAAAAAACGGCCAAGAAGGGGACAAAAACCGTCGTAAAAGTTGCCATTGGGTGCGGGGGTGTCCTCGTCGTGGCAGCCCTTGTCTGGGGTGTTCTTGCAATGCGGGGGCCATCTGCCGGCAAAAAAACCGACGTGAACGACCTCTCGGTGAAGGACGGCGCCTGTTACATACCCAAGGAGGTGCGTCTCCCGCAGTCGGCCGTCGACCTCCGCGAGGATTTGATGAAGGACATCTACGCGATTGCCAAGAACCGCCCGGAAGTCAAGCAAATCGAGTTCTCATTCTGGCTGGACGGCGGGGTCGATCAGAACGGCAACCCGTTGGAGAAGCAGTTGATGGGCAAGATCGCTGTTGGAATAGAGGAGTTGGAGGGCGCGCGCAATTGTCAGGACGTCGAGGCCTATCTGAAAAGCGACTGGTATGAAATCTACGAGATGGAGATCGAAAATCTGCAACATGGAAACAGGCTGACCTGAAACCGAGCTTTGTCGGGCTTTGCCGAGCTTCCATTCCGCAATTCCTCTATCCGTTTCTCGACGTCCTCGAGCGCCTGCCTGGTTCGAGGGGCATCCGGGACCTGATCGATCATCTGCTGCAAGTGCCCGCGAAACGTCTTCAGTGTTTTTAATGCTTCGTCATCCTCTTTCATCTCGACCTGCAATCCCGCAATCGCGTTGAAGGTATTGATCAGCACGAGCCGATAGCGAACCATCCCGGCAAGGTCGGACACCAGCGGTTCCAAGATTCTCCTGGCTTGATGAAACGAACCCAATGCCTCATCGAGGTGTCCTTGGTCCTTTTCCGCAAGGGCACAGCTAATATCGATGTCGGCCAGCGCGAGCTGATACTCGACGACAGCGGGATTCTCGCGGGCAAGCCTTGCCATTACCTCGCGGGCCTGCCTGTACCATTTGCGGCCGGCATCCCACTGCCGCTGCGCATCCTTCAGGGCGGCGAGAATGCTACAGCAGGTGGCAAGGTTGTAGCGGTCGTCCAACCCGCACTCATCACTTCGCTGCAATTGCTCGAACAACCGAACTGCATCTTCGCAAGCTGCACCGGCATCGTCGAGTTTATTGTTTTTCAGTTCCAGTGTTGCAAGATTGTAGTACCCCTTCGCCAGGTCGCGCACCAGCTTCAGATTGTCTTTGCGATTGTCGAGGAGTTTTTTGCGCATCTTTTGGGCCGTTTCCATTTGTTGCTTTGCCCGTTCCGGCGAACGATCCATCTGAAGGATGCCGGAATTCATCAGTATGTTCGCAAGCTTTCTTTTGGGTTCCATATCATCCGGCTGAAGAGCGACGAGTTGTCGGCGGATTTCCGTCACTTCGTTGTAGGCTTCGAGTGCCCGTTCGAACTCGTCCCGTTTGATCAGGGCCTTTCCTTTTGCGTTGAGCGTGTCGCCCAACTCCGCCAGCAAGTCCAGGTTCTCGGGATCGGTTTTGCGAAGTTCCCTTTGTATCGTGCTCGCCTCGTTGTAATGCCGGAGGGCACGATCGGGCGAGTCCATCTCCGCACAGATGCGCCCTACGCGAAAGTGGTTCAGCGCCAGTTCCTTCTGCAATTCGGGCGTATCGGCGGTGTTCGTCAGATCCTTCGCGTAGTAGTCGCGAGCGTGCTGCAAGAGCTTCTTGCGCAAGGGGTGCATTCCCGGTTGGTCGAGCAGCTTATCCTCGCTTACCAGCGTGAAGAAGTCGTCGACGGTCCGTTTGGCAATGTCAAGTCTTTCGTTTGCCAGATCGAGGTTCCTCTTTGCGCGAACGTAGCCGACCGTAGAAGCAATCAGTCCGAACAGCAGGCACGCTATCGCGAAGGTTGCCAGGCCGGCCACCACCGGGTTGCGGCGGCACCACCGCCATGCCCGTTCGATCGACCCGACCGGCCGGGCCACGATCGGTTTGCCAGAAAGGTATCGCCGCAAATCCTCGGCCAACCCTTGGGCGGTCTGGTAGCGGCGGTCCGTTTCTTTCTCGATACACTTCAGGCAGATTGTTTCCAGGTCGAGCGGCACGCGGCTGTTGAGTTTCCGCGGGCTGGGCGGCTCGTCCTCCACCACTTGTTGCAGCATCATGCGGATGTTGCCGCGGAAGGGGCGCTCGCCCGTGAGCAACTCGAAGAGAATCACGCCGAGCGAGTAGACGTCGGTCCGGCGATCGGCCGTGTGGCTTTCGCCCTTGGCCTGCTCGGGCGACATGTATGCGGGCGTGCCGAGGATCTGGCCCTCCATGGTCATCGTGATCTCGCCCGTCTCGCGCTTTGCAAGCCCGAAGTCCATCACGTGGGGCTCGCCCCCGGGGTCCATGATGACGTTGGCGGGCTTCAGGTCGCGATGGATGATTCCCTGCTGGTGGGCATAGTGCAGCGCCTCGGCGATGGATGCGGAGAGTTCGGCCGCCTCGCGAACCGTGAGGCTCTGACCCTCGAGCCACTCGTCCAGCGGCAACCCCTCGATGAAATCGCTGACGATGTAGATGCGGTCGTCTTCGAGCCCGATCTCGTGGACGCTGACGATGTGGCGATGGCGGAGTTGGGCGGCCGCCCGGGCCTCGCGAAGGAATTTCTCCGTCTCTTCCCGATTGAGCTGATTCTTGCGCGGGATTTTGACCGCAACGGTCCGGTCGAGTTGAACGTCGCGGGCCTTCCAGACCTCGCCGAAGGCCCCGGCGCCCAGGCGATCGATCAACTCGAAGTGGCCGATGGTTTTGCGGCGTCCTCCGGCGGCCCCCTCGTCCGCGTCGCCGACCAGGCTGAAACTGGTGCCGCACGATGCGCACAAAATCTCCAGGGTCCCGTCCGTGTCGGTAACGTCGACCGGCTGATGACAATTGGGACAACAGATGGTCAGCAGCCCCGGCCGATCCACGGTAGCGGCCATCGGGTCGGCCCGGTTGTGGGTCCCCGCGGGGCAGAGCGTCATGGCAAACACCGAGCCGACCTGCTCGCCATAATCGGGAAATCGCCCCCGGTATTCTTCCTCGTCCGGATTTTCCCCGGCCCGATGACGGTAATCGAGTTCCACGGAGAGCAGTTCGCGAAATAGTTCCGTCCGGTCGGCCTCGGGCAACTCGGCCACAAAGTCTTCCAGCCGTGGCCGCTCGCCGGAGGCCCACGCCGCCTCGAACCGGTCGCAGACGACGTCGATCCGGTCGAGCCGAGCCCGGGACAATTCTGTTTTGTGATTCGCCGGGTCGCCTGTCATCGCGATTCTCGCACCACCCGCGCAACTAACCCCTACAGCTTTCCTTTGTACCAGAGCCACCCCCCTGCCTTCAAGGGGGTATCATTCCTCCGGAACCTGCTGCTTTGACTGCCGGGGTGACTGCATTCTCAGCGGCGGGCAAGCCCGCCCGATACACGGCATTTCACACCGCGAGTGCAAGTTATTGAGCAACGACAACTTCCGGCATTAGAAAGGATCCCGCTGAGAGGACCTCTGCCGAATCACAATCTCGGGATATGTTTGCGGCAATGCGGGCAGACGCGGGCCCGGAGGGCGACCTCTTTGCAGCAGGCCGCGCATACCTTAACGATCTTCTCTTCATCCGATCGCCATGGGCCCGAGGGATCGAAGCCGAGTACATGGGCGCCCGTTTCGGAGAGCCCCAACTCGCCCGGCAGGATTTCCGTGCTTGAACTTAGAGTAGATACCATCGTCATCTCCACCTATTGATTATACACACCGGTGCGCATCCGCATCAATATGACTTGGTATCGCGGTCACACCCGCAGATTATTTCCCAAACCCTCATATTCTTCGGCAGGAGTCGATCGCGAAGTCGCCGGGCAAGCAGTCTGCACCCACAAGCGGGGGATGTCGACATGCACGGGCGCTCACAGCGTCACAGATGGCCGCCAGCGCGAAGGCGATGCCCGGAAATCCCGTCGCGAGCGGTCTACGAAGAAGACTCGTCATGGCAACATGCCTCACTGTGGTAGTGCTTTTGGTGGTTCCAAAGCGATTCCCTGATTGATCCGGCAAACGAGCCCCTCTAAACAGCCCTTTGAAAAAGTGAGGCCCTGTTGGTTCGGGTGGCACTGGTGGCACTGGCGTTTCGCCAGTGCCTGAGTTGGGGGCTGCAATGAGGCATGGCCGCTGAGCACCGGCGAGACGCCAGTGCCACCCTTTTTGAACGGGCTGCTAACGCTTTTAACACCGATACCGCTCCCTTAATCAACGAGTTCGGGTCAGGATTGTAGCAGTCACACGAAAAAGGCATCTCCCCCGCTGCAGGGTGGGGGTGTGTCGATCCAACATTCTCGGTTTGTTGCGTCCCCGCCCTTGCGTCGCTATAGTGGTATTACTTGGGCAAATTTCACCCCGTTTCCGATCTGGCAAGAGGTACTGAATAATGAAAGAGAAAGACAAGGGTCTGACTCGTCGCGGGATGTTAAAGGGAACCGCCGGGACCGTCGCGGCAATGGCCGCCACGGGCATCGCAGCCACCACCCAGGGCGCCGGACGCCTCGGGCGCCGAAGACGCAGTTCCAGCGGCTATCCCCGGCTGAAAGGAAACATCAACCACTCGGTCTGCAATTGGTGCTTTCTGAACGACTGCTCGGTCAAGCCGATGACGCTGGAGAAACTTTGCTGTGCCGCCAAACCCATGGGGATCAAGTCCGTCGAGCTGGTCGATCCGAAGGATTTCGGCGTCCTGAAGAAGCACGGCCTGATCTGCGCCATGACCCCCAGCCACGGGTTTGTCAAGGGGTTCAACGACAAGGCGAACCACGCCATGTGCATCGAGAAGATCAAGGCGGCCGTCGACGCCAACGCCGAGGCCGGCTTCCCGAACGTCATCACCTTTTCCGGCTTCCGCAACAATATCCCCGATGACGTCGGGCTGGAAAACACCGTCGAGGGCCTGAAGAAGGTCATCGGGTACGCCGAAAAGAAAAAGGTTACCCTCTGCATCGAGGTCCTCAACAGCCGTGTCGACGTCGAGATGAAAGGGCATCCCGGCTACATGGGCGACTCGGTCGAGTGGTGCGGCGAGGTCTGCAAGCGGATTGCCTCCCCGCAGATGAAAATCCTCTACGACATCTACCACGTCCAGATTATGCAAGGCGACGTGATTACCCGCATCAACGAGTGGAAGGAATACATCGGCCACTACCACACCGCCGGCAACCCCGGCCGTAACGAAATGGATGATACGCAGGAGATTAACTACACGGGCATCATGAAGGCGGTCGTCGGCACCGGCTTCGACATGTACTGTGCCCACGAGTTCATCCCCACCCGCGATCCCGTTCAGGGGCTGTGGCAAGCGGTGCAGGTCTGCGACGTCTGATCGTAGCGCAGAGTGTGAAGCTCTTGCCAAAGCGGAACCATTGCGCCGGTCGATTCCCGCTGGAGTCGGCCGGCGTTTCTCGTGTCTGATCACAAATTTATCCGAGGAGAGAAGCGTGAAAAAGGAAAACACCACGAAGAATCGGAATGCGGGGGGCCGCGTGCTCTTGTTCCCAGCGGCCTTGATGGTTGCCCTTGCGGCCGGGTCCTCAATGGGCGCGGAACTCGTATTCAAAGACGCCACATTGTCCTTCCAGACGCTCCGCACGATGGGTGCGGCCCCGGGCGGGGGCGCGGACATCGGAGAATGTCTGAGCACGGCCTACCGCATCAAGGCGGGGAGCGACGAAAGCTGGTACGACCAGTGGCACAAGACCGCAGTCCGCTTGGAGAAGACGGCGGACCGGTTTCTGGCCAAAGGCCACAGGGAAAGCGCGAAGGAGGCCTATTTCCGCGCATCCAACTATTACCGGACCGCCGAGTTCTTCCTTCACGCAAACCCGCACGACCCCCGCATTCTGAAGACCTGGGGTAAGAGCCGCGGGCTGTTCATCAAGGCCGCCGGGCTGTCGAAAACACCGATCCGCCCGGTCGAAATACCCTTTGAAGGAACCACCTTGCCCGGTTACTTGTGCCTGGACGGTTCCGGAAAAAAGAGGCCCTTGATCGTCGCCCATTCCGGCTTTGACGGTACGGCCGAGGAACTCTATTTCTCCCTTGCGTTTTTTGCCGTGCGGCGGGGTTACCACTGCCTGCTGTTCGAAGGGCCCGGACAGGGCCGCGTAATCCGCGAGCAGAAGATCCCGTTCCGGCCCAATTGGGAGACGGTCGTTGCTCCGGTCGTGGACTTCGCCCTTCGGCAGCCGGAGGTCGTCCCCGACAAAATCGCGCTGATCGGCTACAGCATGGGAGGATACCTGGCTCCGCGGGCCGTTGCCTATGAACCTCGCATCAAGGCGTGCGTGGCGAACGGCGGAGTATACGATTTTCACGCCCCGCAGGTCAAAGAGCTGGGCCCCGAAGCGGAGAAGATGCTCGACAACCCGGCCCGGGCAGAAGAGATCGACAAGGAAATCTATGAGGCCATGAAGACCGATACCGGCGTACGATGGTTCTTCAACGACGGCATGTGGAAGTTCGGTGCAAAGACCCCGAGCGAGCTGCTCAGAAAAACGAGACCCTACAACATGAAGGACTGTGCCGGCAAGATCACGTGCCGCATGTTCATCATCGACTCCGAGAAGGATACATTGATACCCGGCCAGGCCGGGCAATTGTACGACGCCCTCAAATGTCCGAAGGATTTCCATCTCTTCACTGCGGAGCAGGGCGCCGAAGAGCACTGCCAGGTGGGCGCCTCCTTTCTCTCCAACGAAATCATTCTTAACTGGCTGGACGAGACACTCCAACGGGATGGCGCCGCGCGCTAATTTCCTTTGCCAGGGCGTACACCACGACATGGAACCCATCCCCCCACGAGTAGGTCGCGTGCCCCTTGTCTGTCCGTAGAAGGAGGCGTCCAAACCCCATAGAGGGTGGTGCATACCGCCAATTGACCATAGTTATACCAGATAAAAGCTGCTGTTGACGAGTTGCCGACACCTTCCCCCATCAGGTAGTGTTCCTCGATGGGCCGCCGGACTCGACACGGGGCCCCCGTCTGGTAAAATCTTTCATAGTAGAATGTTCGGCATCCTGATCCGGAGGCACTGAAAACAAAGGAGTTCCCCCATGACGGTGAGATTGGGTTGGTACTTGGCGCAGGGATCGAAGACGGTGGGGCCCATGACGCAGTTGCAGTTGCAGCAACGGGTGAAGTCGGGTGATGGCCCCACCACGCTCGTCTATGGCCCGGGCGTAAGCGAATGGGTCGAAGCGCGGCACGTTGCACCGCTGTCCGACGCCGGAACGCCGCCCTACGTGCCCATGAACCGCAAGCCCGAGACTCTCGACTACGAAATCTTCGGAACCGACGTTCAGCACGTCGAGGTCATCCTCAATCCGGGCGAAACCGCCATCGCCGAGGCAGGCGCCCTGATGTATATGAGCCCCAAGATCGAGATGGAGACCGTGCTGGGCGACCCCTCGGCCCCGGAAACCGGGCTGATCGGTAAGGTCGTGTCGGCCACAAAACGTGCCGTTACCGGGGATTCGATCCGCCTGACCAGCTTCAAAAACTCGGGAGAAGAGCAAGAACGGGCCGCCTTCGGAATTCCTTGTCCCGGCAAGATCGTTTCTCTCTACCTCGACGAGATCGGCGGCGGCGAGGTGCTTTGCCAGAAGGACAACTTTCTGTGTGCCGCTGCGGGGGTGCATGTTGCAACCGCGTTCCAGAAGAAGATCCCCGCGGGGCTGTTCGGCAGTGACGGTTTCACGCTGCAACGGCTAAGCGGCGATGGGATTGCCTTGGTACACGCCGGGGGTACGCTAATACGCCGGATGCTGCAAGAGGAACAAGGACTGATTGTCGACATCGGCTGTCTCGTGGCGCTTCAAGCGAGCGTACAATACGACATCCAACTCGTCGAGGGCGTTAAGAACGCCTTCGTGCCCGACGAGGGGCTCTTCTTCGCCATGCTCACAGGTCCGGGTGAAATATGGCTCCAGTCACTGCCCTTCTCACGATTGGGCGGCCGGATCGTTGCCAACGTTCCCCAAAGGGGGGGGTGACGAGATTCTTTCTAGGCCAAAAATTGGGGATGCCCGCGCTGGATTTTACTCCCCATTTCTAACAGAATAGGGGAAACAGGGTAACTTTGCCAACGCTCATTCCGACGAAAGAAGGGTCCGAGAACCATGAAAAGCTATTTCCCAAACAGGCACTTGATTCGGCCGCGGTACGCATTTTCGGTGACAATCGTTTCCACATTCTTGCTGCTGCTCGTCCAACCATTGCCGCTGTTCGCCCAAGATGCGGATGAACCGTCGGCGAGCCCGAGCGACATCCCGCCCCCTTCCGATGCGGCGCCGGATGTTGCGAAACCCTCTTCGCCGTCGTGCAACAAATCTTGCTGTTGCTGCAAGCGAAAGGTTCGGTGCAGGTCCCGTCGCTTGCGCCGTTGCCGTCGCGTGTGTGTCTCGTCGAAATGCGCGGCCGGCAACGCCGTGCAGTGGAAGGACCTTTTCGACGGCAAGACGCTCGGCAAGTGGAAGTCGATCCAGTTCGGCGGCGAGGGCGAGGTCGTCGTCAAAGACGACATGATCGTCATGCCGATGGGGGCGTCGATGACCGGCGTCGCCTATACCGGAGAACTGCCTCGCGACAACTACGAAATCGAACTCGAAGGACAACGGCTCGACGGCATCGATTTCTTTGCCACGACGACCTTCCCCGTCGGTAAGGACCGTTGTTCTTTCGTCACCGGCGGCTGGGGCGGCACCGTCATCGGCCTCTCGTGCATCGACTTCTACGACGCCGCTGACAACAGTACCAGCGCGTTCTTCGATTTCAAGGACAAAACCTGGTACCGCTTCCGCATCCGCGTCAGCGAAGCAAAGATCGAGGTCTGGGTCAACGACAAACGGGTCGTCAACCAGGCGCGCAAGGGCCACAAGATCAGCATCCGCGATGAATGCGACCTGTGCAAGCCGCTGGGGATTTGCACGTGGGACACGACCGGCGCCGTACGCAAAATCCGCATCCGCGACTTGACGCCCGAGGAAATCAAGACGGCTGCCGATGCGGCAAAGGAAGAGGAGTTCTAGCCGCCCTTTTGGCCGGGCAACTTGACAGGAATCACAAGTGCAGGTGGGGGAAGAGAACCCTCAACTCTCGAAAGACAAGCCGCCAAACGGGTTCCAAGGTCTGGACAAGGGTTCTATTCAAATTCTAGCTTCGTTTGCGCTTCCAAGGTTGAGACTATGTCCTCAAAACCTCCCTTGTCGGGGAGCATGCCCTTTATGACGGTGTATCTCAACCCTCCGGCATACACGTAAAGGAAAACTTCACCGTATGCCTCAAGCCTCTTCAGCGCCACAATGTCTCGAAACGCGACGTAACACTCCTGGGATGTCCAGCCGCCTGCCGGAAAGAGAATTCCGTCGGTCGTGATTGCGATGCGCTGTGTGACGGTCAGCCGCACATAGGCAATCAACGCCGCCGCAACCACGAATCCCGAGGACAGCGCGGCAAGAACCCAATAGAACACCTTCGCGCCCGTCGGGGACAGGCGGACGATTCCGTTGATGACCGCACCGCGATCATCGGTCAGGGCCAGGTAGATGAAAGAGACCGCACACAGCGCGAAGAAACCACCGGCAAGAAAAACTATCGTCCACTTCGGTTTGTAGTCGTACTGTTTGACTATTGCACTCATACCAGCAACAATTCAGCAAGAGCCTACGTCGTACGGCCTTCCTCCCTCTTCTCTCAGCCTTCCTCCTTACTTTCTTGCTCCCTCCGCAGCAATGCAACCCAGTTCTTTTCGACTTGCTCCTGGTGCCAGTCGAGGATGCCCTCGGGATCTTTCTTCAAGAGGTGCTTGAAACGGCCCTGGGTTTTGAAGAACTCGATCACCGGCACGAACTCCTTGGGCTTGCGGTTGATTTTCCACCGGCCGTGGTCGACCTCGTAGAGGGGCCAGTAGCGGGTCTCGACGGCGAGCCGGGCGACCTCGATCGAATCCTCCGCCTTGCACCGCCACCCGCGGTGGCAAGGGGCCAGGATATTGATAAAGGCCGGCCCGTCGATCTCGAGCGCCCGGGCAACCTTGCGCATGAAGTCCATGTGGTTCGAGACGCAGGCCTGGGCAACGTAGGGGATGTTGTGCGCGATCATGCACGCGGTGAGATCTTTGCGCCGCTGCTGCTTTCCGGGGACGACCTTCCCGCCGGGGCTGGTGTTGGTGGCGGCCCCGCGGGGCGTCGCGCTGGACCGCTGGATCCCGGTGTTCATGTAGGCGTTGTTGTCATAGCAGATGTAGAGCAGGTTATGCCCTCGCTCCATGGTGCCGGAAAGCGACTGGAATCCGATGTCGTAGGTTCCGCCGTCGCCGCCGAAAGCGATAAAGTTGATTTTCTTGTCTTCGGGGATCCGGCCCCTCCGCTTCAGCGCCTGGTAGGCGGCCTCGACGCCGCTGATGGTCGCGGCGGAATTCTCGAACGCGCAATGGACGTAAGGCACCCTCCACGCCGTGTAGGGATAGATCGTGGTCGAGACCTCCATGCAGCCGGTCGCGAATCCCACGACGGTGTACGGGCCCGAAACGTGCAGGGCCTGGCGCAGAACGGCCGGTGCGGAGCAGGCGGCACACGACCGGTGCCCCCCCGCAAGCAACTCCGAATCGGCCGACATTTTCTTCAAGTTGATCGCCATAACGTTTGCTTCCTATTCTCTCAGGCACGCGTACCGGTAAAGGTTGCCGGGATCACCGGATTCCCTGATTTTGACAAGGTCCGTAAATATGTTCTCGATTTCGTGCGTGTGGATATCGCGTCCGCCGAGTCCGTAGACGTAGTTGATCAGTTGCAGGGAGTCTCCGCCGGCAAACGAGCGGATTTCGTTGAACAACGGCCCGCCGCGCAGCCCGTAGGAGATCGCCCGGTCCATGACGGCGACCGTGCCGACGCCCCGGACGATCTCGGCGATCTCCTCGCCCGGAAACGGCCGGAAGGTCCTAAGCTTCAGAACCCCGGCCTTGACGCCCTTTTCCCGCGCCTGGTCGGCGGCCGCTTTGGCGGTGCCGCAGGTCGAGCCGAGGGCAACGACCGCCACCTCCGCGTCGTCGAGCCGGTACTGCTCGAAGCAGCCGTACTCGCGCCCGGTCAATTTGCCATACTCCTTGCCCACCTCGAGGATTACTCTACGGGCGTTCTCCATCGCCTCGACCAACTGGCGCCGGCACTCGAAGTAGTAGTCGGTCAGGTGCAGCGGGCCGATGGAAATCGGCTTCTCGGTATTCAACAGGCTGAACGCGGGACCGTACGGGCCGACGAACTTTTGTGCGGCTTCGGGACCGATGACCTCCAGCCCCTCCATCGTGTGGCTGAGGATAAACCCGTCGAGACAGACCATGACCGGCAGCAGGACATTCTTGTGCTCGCCGATCCGGAAGGCCTGAATGACGTTGTCGTAGACCTCCTGGGCGTTCTCGGAGTAGAGTTGTATCCAGCCGGAGTCGCGGCAGAACATTGTATCGCTGTGGTCGCAGTGGATGTTGATCGGTCCGCTGATCGCCCGGTTGACCACCGGCATGACGACCGGCAGCCGCGTCGAGGCGGTGATGGCACAGATTTCCGCCATCAGCATCAGCCCCTGCGACGAGGTCGCCGTGACGGTCCTTGCCCCGGCGGCGGCGGATCCGAAGCACGCACTCTGGGCGCTGTGCTCCGATTCGACCGGGACCAACTCCGTGTCGACGACGCCGTCGTTGACGTAGGAGGCGAACTTGTGCATGAGTTCGGTCTGGGGTGTGATAGGGTATGCGGCGACCACATCGGGATTGACGTCCTTCAGCGCCTCGGCCCCCGCATCGTTCCCCGTCAGTGCGACTTGTTTGGCCATGTTTCTCCTCAATAATTCAGTAGGGAACGCCCTCTGTGGCGTTCCGGGAAGCGGCGAAAATCGCGTTTCCCGCGTTTCGGAATGCCACGGAGGGCGTTCCCTACAAATAAATCACAACCTCGGAGTGTGCCTGCTACTTTTCTTGTCAAGCCCCTTCGTCGAGTATCATCGTAATAGCTTGGCACTTCGGCGGGCATTCCCGCGCGCAGATGCCGCAGCCCTTGCAGTGGTCGTAGTCGAACCCCGCCATCTTGCCGTCCTCGACCAGCACGGCGGAATCGGGACAAAGGATCCAGCAACGAAGGCAACTGATGCACTTTTCTTCATCGTGTACCGGTTTGTACGTCCGCCAGCCGCCGGTTTTATACTCGTGGCTGTTGCCCGCCTCGACGATCATGCCGCCGATGGGCATCTCTTTCCAAGTCAGAAGCCTGCTCACGGTGATTGCACCTCCTCATAAGCGCGCTGGATCGCGCGGATGTTACCTTGGGCTACACGCTCGCCGAATTTCTTCAGAAACTTCTTCTCGATGTCCCGCTTGATGGCGTCCATCGAGATGCAGCCGGTTGCCTTGATCAGGGCGCCGACCATCGGGGTGTTCGGCATGGGACGTCCCAGCTCGTCGATCGAGATCTTCGTTGCGTCCACGCAGAACACCGTGCTTCCCGGAACGTTAAGCTTCTCGCTCATCTCGACGGGTGGAAGGGCCGTGTTGATCACAAAGATCGTGCGCTGGTCGGCCGCCTCGGTCACCGTCGGCATCTCGATGAGCGTCTCGTCGAGCACGACGACCACGTCCGGCCGCTCGATCGGACAGTGTACCCGGATCGCGCCGTTGCTGATCCGCGTGAACCCGCGGATCGGGGCCCCCATGCGTTCGGGGCCGTACTCGGGGAATCCCTGGCTGCACTTGCCCTCTTCCAGCGCGACCTGGGCCACGAGCTGGGCGGCCGTCTTCGCCCCCTGCCCTCCGCGGCCGTGCCACCGGATTTCCGTCATTTCTTCTGCCATATTCGTATCACTCCACCCCTTCATGATGGAACCTGGTAGTGTAACCTCCGAGAACCCGGACCTCAACTGCTCTCAGGCCGCCGACGGGGCGCCTTGCTGGGGCCGTATCGAGGTATTGTGGCGTTTTGTGGGCCGAGCGGCAAGGGGTTGGACGGATTCGGCTGGTTTCGAGTATACTATGCTGCGGGGATGATGCGGGACACTTTAGCGGGGAGGTTGTCGTTTATGAACCCCTACCGATTGGCGCCGCCGCCGCGATGGTGGCCACCCGCGCTGAAGCCCGGCCTGGTCCGGATGTTGCGGCCGCTGAGGCGGCGGCAATGCGTCCGCGAGCACAAGTTGACGCACGTCCGAGTGTGCGGCGCCAAACACGTACAAGACGCCCTCGCCGAGGGGTACGGCGTCCTGATTACGCCCAACCATCCGACACATGCCGATGCCTACACCGTCTACGAAGCGTCGGACCACGTCGGCATGCCGTTCTACTTCATGGCGACGTGGCATCTGTTCGATTCGCGAAATTTCCTCGGCCGTTGGATGCTGCAATGGCACGGCGTTTTCAGCGTCGACCGCGAAGGCACGGACCTGCGGGCGTTCAAACAGGCGGTCAAAACGCTCCAGAACTCGTCCCACCCGCTCGTTATTTTTCCCGAAGGGGAGGTCTACCACTGCAACGACCGGGTGACGATTTTCCGTGAGGGGGCCGCGGCGATCGCGCTCTCGGCGGCCAAACGGGCAAAACGGCCGATTGCCTGTGTGCCGTGTGCCTTGAAATACGAGTATCTGGAAGACCCGACCGGGGAGTTGCTCCAGTTGATGGCCGAACTCGAGCAAAGCATTTACTGGCGACCCCGGCCCGATTTGCCGCTGGACCAGCGGATCTACAAGTTCGCCGAGGCGGTTTTGGCGCTGAAGGAGATGGAGTTCTACGGCCACACCATCTCGGGCTCGTTGCCCGAACGAATCGATGCCCTGGCAAACGAAATTCTTCGGCGCCTGGAAACGCGGCACGGCATCTCGCCCGACAATTCCACCATCCCCGAGCGGGTCAAGGAGTTGCGCCGCATTGCCATCGAACGGTTGGAGGACATCGAAGAAGACCACCCCGAACGCGAGCAAATCAATGACGGTCTGGACGACCTGTTCCTCGTCGTCCAGTTGTTCAGCTATCCCGGCGACTACGTGGCCGAGCAACCGAGCATCGAGCGGCTCGCCGAGACGCTGGACAAGTTCGAAGAGGACGCGCTGGGTAAGTACGGTGCCAAGGCCCGGTCGGCCCGCCAGGCAACGGTCTACTTCGGCGAACCCATCGCAGTGGAATCGGGCCGCCGCCGCGAAGCCGCCGTGGAGCTGACCGACTTGCTCGAACGGCAGGTGCAAGAGTTGCTCGACGGCCACGCCGCCGGCAACGAAACGATGGACCAAGGGGCGGACGCAACTATGGACGGGAGGTAGGGACCAGGGGCTGGGGGTTAGGGATTTTGTACTACTTCAGCCGTCTGCAGTACGACGGCCTTCCAAGGCCGTCGCTGCGACATCGCAACCCCTCGACGGCCTTGGAAGGCCGTCGTACGAAACGTTTCACCATTCGGCTGAAGTGTTACGGGATTTGGGATTTGACAGTGGGGGCTCGGATCGTCTTTTTTGGCCAGGAGACTACTTCTTTCGGCGACGCCACGCGGCCCATCCGCCAACGCAGCAAATGCCGATGCCGAACATGGCCAGCGTGGCCGGTTCGGGGACGGGGCTCGTGACGATGTTGTCGACCGCGACGTAGGCGGGCGTGTTCATACCCCACGCACCGGTGTCGGACGAGGTGAGGCCGAGATAGAGTTTCGTGGCGCCGGTCATCGACGTCAGGTCGACCGACTGCCAGTCGTCGACGATGTAATCGAGCGAGTCGTTGGCGAACCGGTAATCGGCGAGGTAGAAGTCAACCGTCTGCGGCAACAGCGACCCGCCGTTGTCTTCGCCGTAGACCGTCAACAGATACCAATCGGGGTCGGTGCCGGTGGCGCCGCCGAACTGCTTGGCGAAGGCGTCGCCGTTTTGCATCGTCAACGCGGCGTAGGTCGTGTTGGTAACCGACATGCTCGTGAAGGCGGTTCCGGGCGCGACGCTCATCCACGGCAGTTCCGTCGGATCGGCGAAACTTGTCGGCCCGTACATCACACCGTAGTTGTCGGCACCCGGCCCTGCCCCGGTGCCGGGAAACGCGCTGAACTGGTTGGTCCAGTCGCCGGTCGTCGTGTCGGACGTGTTCGAGTAGCTCCATTGGCTCCAGCTTCCGTACGTCGCGTTGTACGTGTTGGGCATGGTGACGCCCCCGCTTTGGAACTGGCTTTCGTAGAGTGTCATCGTCGACGGCGGATTCCACGGATCGAGCACATCGCGCGGCGTGCCGCACAAGTCCGAGCCGTTCCAGTAGTTGCCGCCGCCCGGTCCGCCGTAGGGCGTTGCGGGCGTCAGGTTCTCGAAGTCGGCGATCTCCGCGGCGGCAACGCCAAAGAGCGCGAGTCCGATCGCGAGGACCGACAGCCAACGGCGAATTATCTTTGCACACATCATGTTTCCACCTCCCCGTGCGTGGTGTCGTTTCAGAACTCGGTAACGATTTCGCCGCCGTCGCGGGTGCAGATGGCGGCCAGGGTCTTCAGGTCCATGTTCTCCTCCAAAAACCGCGCCGACCCGTCGCAGAACAATCCGTTCGCTCCGGACGGGTGCCGGCTGCGGATGTCGTTTTCAAAGGCGGGCGCCTTGTTGATGGCGAATGCCTGATCGAAGACGTTGCGGGCGTTAATCCACTGGCCGTCCTTCCACAAGGCGTCTTCGGAAATCATCAGCGTCTTGGTGGTGCCATCGCGGATATCGGCGATCCGGTACGCGGCGTCGTAGACCATCACGCCTTTTGGCGGGTCGTTGGGCCCGGTGATTCGTTCGCCGTAGATGCCGCCGTAGTCGGTAGCGCCGAGCCCTTTGACCAGCCCCCCGTCCGTGTGCGGAACACTCGCGCAGAGGAAGATCGAAAGCGGCATCCGCGCGGCATCGAGGTTCTCGCCGACGTAATAGGGTTGGTCGAAGTCGATGGAATCGTAGAGCGGTCGCTGCTCGATAAACGGCAGCAGAAACGCGCACCATGCGTACTGGCGTCCACCCGGTTTGCTCGCGATCAGCTCGATTCCGCCTGGCGGAAACGTCCGATGGACTCCGTGATAGTTGTGCATGCCGATTCCCATCTGGCGAAGATTGTTCAGGCACGAAGTCCGCCGTGCCGCGGCGCGTGCGGCTTGCACCGCCGGCAACAACAGGCCGATCAACACGCCGATGATCGCGATGACAATCAGAAGTTCGACCAGCGTGAACGCGGCGTGGCGCCGGTGGATGTATTTCATTCCTTTTAGCATCTGTACCCCTTCCTGTGTGCTTCTGTGCCAACGTCCGGACCCCAAGCGCAGTCCGCGAGCGAACCCGCTGCGCAGGGGAATCAAAACAGCAGAAACCCGGAAGAGTTACGGATGGACCGCGGGCTCAACCAAGGGCTACCGCTCAAGGGAGACGTTCTCGTTCACAGGCCCTTGTCCCTCGCGAAAGGCCGGAACCTGCGGTGGTAGGTCTTCTGACTCCCGAGTGAAGAACAGCCCGGCCTTCTCATCGCGCGGCGAAAACGCCGTAAAACACGACAATGGCCGATAGAACAGGCCGATCCGTACTCGGTCACAGCGGCGGGGCCGTCCCGGATTTGCACCGGAGTTCCCTGTTTGTCGGCCCTTCAACATGAAGTGGCCGACCACCAACACAGCTTTGTGACAAGTAAAATTTAGCAACAGCCAACAACCTTGTCAAGGGTTGTCGCAAAATTTTTTCCAGGCCGGGTGGGAGAGAGTGTTTCCCCCACGAATAATCCGGGATAGCGGAACCGTATCCACTTCTTACATATTCTTTGCGCACCGGTACATTACATCGAAGAGGTCGGGGATTTCGCCCTCCTCGAGGCACGAGAACGCGATACGCACGTCGGTCTCCCTGGTGGCAATCACGCCGATTCCGTAGTGTTCCAGAAGCCGGACTCGGAACGCCTCGGAATCGATGCTGTGGAGCTTCAGGCACATAAAGTAGCCCGAGTTAAAAGGATAGGGCGTCCAGACGCCGGCAAACCGCTCCTGGGCAAGGACCTCTTTTACCTTGGCAGCCCGGGCTTTCAAGACGGCCAGCTTCTGCTCGCGCTCTTTTGCGTAGTCACCGTCGGACATGGCCCCGAGGAGGATGGACTGCGAATGCTGCGGGCAGTTGGAGATCGTGCCGCGAATCAGGCCGCCCGTCTTCTTCTCCATGGCTTCGTAGAAATTGCGATTTGCCGGGGAAACGGCGAAGGTAATGAATCCGACTCGCAGCCCCCAGACATAGTCCTCCTTGGTCGCGCCGTCGAGCTTGACGGCGAAGATGCCGTTGTGACGGCCGGCCAGGCGGGCGAAGATCGATTCCCGCAAGACTTCCGGCTCGTAGAACAGGCCGAAGTAGGCGTCGTCGCAGACGACGATGACATCCGATCCGCGCTGCGCCGCTTCTTCAAAGGTCTCGCAGATGGCCTCGGCCTCGGCCTCCGTAACCGAGTAGCCGCTCGGGTTGTTTGGAAAATTGAGCACGAAGACGATCTTCCTGTCGGCGCGTGCCAGGACGGCCCGGCGAAACCCCTCGGTGTCCAACTGTTTCCCGTCTGTTGTGAAGAACGGATACAGGCCGACCGCCGCGCCGCGCCTGACGCCGAAGATCATGTTGTAGTTTCCCCAGTACATCTCCGGCAGGAGCACCGGATCATCCGGTTCGACGAACATGTCCGCGACGATACTCAGGCCATGCGTGATCCCGCTGGTGACCACGGGCAGGCTGAACGTCCCGGCGCCGAGAGACGGGTTCTTCTCGAGGATCAAAGCTTCCCATTTGGCCCGCAGGTCCGGGTGGCCCATCGCCGGGGCATAGGGCAGCACATCGTCGGGGCCCAGGTCGGCGAAGTGCCTCATCACCGAGTGCAAGTGCATCGCCTGGCCGTTCTCTTTGGCAATGCCGATGGTGGCGTTGTAGAGTTTGGCCTTTTGCTTTGCCTCGGCCGTTTGGGTAAGGATTCCTTTGGGGAAGAAAAGGTTTTTTCCGAGTTCCGAGAGCATTCCGAACGCGCGCGGGTTCTCCCGCCGCAGGGTTTCGTTCAGTTCGACTGCCAGCGGATTCATCATCGAGCACCTCCTAGTTTTTCGCCGGATTTTCCCGCGGCAGCTCCTCCGGCGAGATGTAATCGCCGAATTTCTTTTGGGCCAGCAGGAGCCGTTCACGCTGGGCGGCGATGACTTCGAGAAAGACGGGCGGCGCATCCGACACCTTTTCGCGGTGGAACTCCTCGACGCGTTCCAGCTTGGCAAGGTTTTCTGGCACACGAATGGTGAACTGCCGGACATAGTCCTCGCGTGCGTATTCTTTGTCCAGGACCTGCCTGAAGAGCGGCTGAAGGTCTTCGTACACTGGAATGTATCCGGTCGGCCCCTCGATTGCCCCGGCGTCGCCATGAACGCGGAGTTCCATCCATTTGATCCATACGTGCTTGTCGCGGACCGCGTTGAGAAAGTTGCCTTCGTCGTCGCGGAGGAAGTAATTGACGCCGAAGACGAGGGGCGGGTTGCTCAGAACCTTGCCGAAGTCCAGGTTGTTCCGGATGTACTTGCCCAACGAGATGGACACGAAATCCTGGATGCTCATCAGGTTGATTTCGGGAACCCCTTCTTTTCCGATGGTGGCGAACGTCGTTTCCGTCTCGAGCGAGGCCCCGTAGGCGATGATGCCGTGCTCCCAGTTGAAGCTCTGTTGGACCGGGACGTAGGATTTTGCATCGCGTCCGCCGTACATGATACCCCCGAGGACGACGCCGTCGGGGTTTTCCAACTCGGGATCGCAGTTTTGCAGGGCCTGCAACAAGACGGCATAACGGGCGTTTTTGTGCGCGGGCGGGATTTCATTACCGTCCCCGCCGGTTTTTCCCTTCTGCCAAAGACCGGAGAAATTGACGCCGTCCGCGGGGATCTCCATTCCCATACCCAGCCAGTACGGCTTGTCGTCTTTGACCAGCACGTTGGAAAAGATGACCTCGACGGGGTTGGTGAGCACGTCCCAGATACCCGGGTCGTCTTTGGCGTTGACGTTTTGAATGATGCCGAAAATCCCCGCCTCGGCATTCGCGGCGCGACACTCTCCGTCGACGGCCCGGAAATAGGCGATGTCGTCGCCCAAGATGCTTTCGCCGGGGAGCATGGCGGTCGAGGTTTTTCCGCAGGCACTCGGGAATGCGCCGGCGAAGTAGGTCTTCCGGCCACCCGGTCCGTAGACTCCCGAGAGGAACATGTGCTCGCACAACCAGCCTTCGCGATCGGCCTTGCGGATCGTCAGCCGAAGAGCGAGCTTCTTCAGCCCCACGGTGTTACCCGCATATTGCGTGTTGACACTGTAAACAGTGTCGGCCGTGTGGTCGATGTAAATGCGTTTCTTTTCCGGCTCGGCACTGACCATTCTCTCGTCCAGTTTGCCCGCCGAGTGCAGGATGGCGAAGAAGTCGGGGCTGTCGCCGAGCCGCTTGAACTGCTCGTATCCCAGGCGGTAGAGCAGGTTCAGGCTGTGTGCCACGTACCAGGAGTCGGTACACTCCACACAGGGGATGGTGAAGATCGAGCCGGTCGGCCCGAGCGACAAGAAGCGGACAATCATGGACCGCCCCTTCATGCACCCCTTCATCAGACCGCGGACCTCTTCCAGCCCCTCTTCCCGCTCGATCTGGTTGAGGGCCTTCGAGAGCGTTTCACCTTGTGGGACGAGGTACTTGGTGGCTTCCCGGTCCCGCCCCTGGTCCTGTATCCCGTCGAAGTGTACCGTATGGCCGTCGATTGCCAAGGGAGCTTCTTCGCCGGTTTCGACAGCCTTGTTCCGTACAGTGGTTACGTCGGCAGGTGAGTCGTTCAACACGAATACCGAGTCCGGTTCGCACAGTTCGATGGAATCGGCAATGAACCGGTGCAGCTTGGGATTTTCCAGCGCCGCCAGGGCGAGGAAGTCCGGCTCCGCCAGGTTATCTCGGAGGAACTGTTCTACGCGTTCGTCCCGCATGATCTCTTTCCTTTCTGCTTCGTGTGAAGTACCCGTGTTCGCGCAAAAAAGGCCGGAGCCCACCATAATGGCAACGCTCCGGCTTTCACTTTCGATTCAGCGGCGCCGAAGGGGGGGCATCGGACTTGCAACACCTCCTTTACGCCTTGCCGAAGACAGACACCATCGGTTTCCGTCTCACGTCCGGCGTCTGAAGAAATCTAACAAATTCGATTTTCATGTCAACACCTGTTTGGGAAATGCCCAGCGGCAAAGCACTCGCATTCGTGGCGTCCGCGAGAAGGCATGGGCGGGCACAGGACTACCCCGGGAGCGGGGGTCGGCATCCTTTGCCGTTGCGCGGGTGAGACCTCAGAGGGTCCCCTTGGTGCTGGGGACGTCATTTCTGCGGGAGTCGAGTTCGACGGCCATGCGCAACGCCTGGGCGGCGGCCTTGAAAATGCCTTCGGCCATGTGGTGGCTGTTCCGGCCGTGGTGGACGATCAGGTGGAGGTTGCACAGGGCGTTGGCCGCGAAGGCCTGCCAGAAGTCGGCCACCAGCTCGCTGTCGAACTCGCCGATTTTGGGGGAGGGAAAGTCGGCCTCGAACAGGAAGTAGGGCCGGCCGCCGAGGTCCGCGGCGCTGGTCACCAGGGTCTCTTCCATGGGCAGTGTGAAGTGGCCGTAGCGGCGGATGCCTTTCTTGTCGCCCACGGCCTCGCAAAACGCCTGACCCAGGCAGATCCCGACGTCCTCGACCGTGTGGTGCTGGTCGACGTCGAGGTCGCCGGTCGCCTTGACGATCAGATCGAAGGCCCCGTGCTTGGCAAACAGCGTGAGCATGTGGTCGAGGAATCCGACGCCCGTGGCAATCTGGGCCTCACCGATTCCGTCGAGCACCAAGTCCAGCTCGATCTGGGTCTCGGTCGTCTTGCGTCGGATTTGGGCGGTTCGCGGCATGGTCGACTCGCAAAGATTTTGATTTGGTGGTAGGACGGCACACGGAGAGGTTGTGAGTTTTTGGGATCCAATATCGATGGCCTGTAGGGAACGCCCTCCGTGGCGTTCCGAAACGTGGAAAACGTGCTCGTTACTGCTTCCCGGAACGCCACGGAGAGCGTTCCCTACAAAAAATCACAACCTCGGCGTTTGCCCGCTACTTTTCTTGGCCGCCGATGATCTCCCTGAGGCGTTGCAAGCATACATTGATTTGCACGTCCGTGCCAACAGAGATTCGCAAGCCGTCTCCCCAACTGGAATAGTCCATGTATCGAACGAGGATTCGATCTCTCTTTAACGCCTCATAGAGGGGTCGTATTGTCCGCTCGGGGTGGGTGCTCCATGTAAAATTTGCCTGTGAGTCCACTGTCACAAACCCGATGTCCCGCAGACCTAGTAGGAGATGCTTGCGGACAGCCACGATCTTGCTGCGGTTTTCCACAAGCCAGTCCTGGTCGCCGATGGCGGCCGTGGCGGCGGCAATCGACAGCGTGTCGCAGTTGTACGAATCCTTCACCTTGGCAAGCTGGGCAATCATCTGCGGCTGGGCCACCACGAACCCAAACCGCAATCCGGCCAACGCGTACGACTTGCTCAGGCTCCGCGAGACCAGGATCTTCTCGTTCCTGGCGACCAAATCGAGGCAGTTGACGTCCGCGAAATCGACGTATGCCTCGTCGACCAACAACGGGCAGGGGAGCCGCTCAGCGATCTCCAGGACCCGCTCGGGCGGGATCATCGTGCCGGAAGGGCTGTTGGGGTTCGGGAGGAAGACGAGCCGCAGGCCGTCCGCCCCTTCCGCAAAGGCATCCGGCAGCGACCAATCGTCGTTGAAGCGAATCTCCTCGCTTCGGGCGCCCTGGATTTGGGCAAGCGTTTTGTAGAGTATGTAACTGGGATAAGGGAGACGCAGAAGTTGACCCTGGCCGACGAACGCCCGGGTGGCGATCGTGAGGATGTCGTCGCTTCCATTGCCGGCGAGAATCCAATCGGGCCCCACGCCCAGCACGTCGGCCGCTTTCTTGCGAAACGCTTCGGCCATGGCGTCCGGGTACTTTTGCAGGCCGGCACGAACGGTCTCCTCGACGGCGCGAACCACGGCGGGCGAACAGGGATACGGATTCTCATTCGTGTTCAGTTTCACGAAATCATCGGTCTGCGGCTGCTCGCCCGGCACATAGCCGGCCATCGCTTCAATCTCGGGGCGAAAATGGGTCATGATCTGTATGTCGCATTCGCCGACGTGCCGTCGGCGGCTAAACGGTCATCACTCATTATTTTTCATTCTTATTTCAACGCTTGCCCTGTGGGCTGTTAGCCCTTCTTTCGTAGCGAGCACTTGCACGTCGGGTGCCAGTTTGCCCATTCCATCTTCACCGAAGTGGAGGATGCTGTTTGCCCTGAGGAAATCGTTGCAGGAGAGCCCGCTGGCGAACCGGGCGGTGCCGCTGGTCGGCAGGACGTGCGACGGCCCGGCGGCATAGTCGCCCAGGGCGACCGGCGTGTAGTTGCCCAGAAAGATCGCGCCGGCGCGGTGCAGCTTCTCAACAAGCTCTTCGGCGTTTTCGGTGGCTACGTGCAGGTGCTCGGGGGCAATCTCATTGGTCAATGCACACGCCTCGTCGGCATCGCGTGCAAGGATCACCGCCCCGAACTCTTCGAGGCTTTCTCGGGCCAGTTCGCCGCGCTCCAAGTTGGCCAGTTGGCGGCCCAGCTCGTCAACGGCGGCGTCCAGCGCGGCTTCGTCCCAACCGATCAGGATGCTGGCCCCGGGGGCGTGCTCCGCCTGGGCAATCAGGTCGGCGGCCGTGTAGTCGGGCCGCGTCGAGGGGTCAACAATGACGACCACCTCGCTCGGTCCGGCGATCGAATCGATGTCGACTTCGCCGTAGACGCGACGCTTGGCCAACGCGACGAAAAGGTTGCCGGGCCCGGCGATCTTGTCGACCCGCGGGATTCCCTCGACGCCGAACGCCAGCGCGGCAACGGCCTGGGCCCCGCCGAGTCGGTAGACCTCGTCGATCCCCAGTTCGCGGCAGGTGGCGAGCACGTCGGCGTTGTAGGCCCCGAACTCCGTCGGCGGGGCGACGACGGCCAGTTGCTTGACTCCGGCAACCTGGGCCGGCACGGCGGTCATCAGGACGGTGGACGGATAGGCGGCGGCCCCGCCCGGCACACAAAGCCCCACGCGCGCAAGCGGCTGATACCGCTGGACCAGGTACCCGTCGGGCCGCTCCATGCGGATCGTCTCGTGCAGGATCGCCTCTTGGAACGTGCGGATGTTTTCGGCCACGCGGCGGACGGTTTCGAGCAGTTCGGGATCGGCCCCGGCGTGGGCGTCGGCGAGTTCTTCCGCCGGCACGCGGACCGTCTCGGCGGTCAGCTCGGCCTTGTCGATGCGTGCCGAATAGTCGAGCACGGCTTCAAGGCCCTTTTGCCGCACGTCGTCGCAAATCCGCTCGACGACTTGCACCGGCGAGAGCGGTTCGCCGAAGACTTCCACGGTCAGTTGCCTTCCCCGCCCGCTGACGACATCCCCCAGCGGGCTGAGCCGCCGCCGCAGTTGGCCCATGGCCGCGCGGATGTCGTCCGTGCGGCTGTTGATTCGGAGGATGTTCAGTTCGCGGCTGGTCATCGAGGCGCTTCCAAGGTTGGGGACACGGAGCCCTATTCTGATCTATTGAATCGGACAGGCCAAGCCCCTATTGTGTTCGGGGAAGCCGCCGAGCGGAAGTCCCCCCAAGTGGCCATGTCGGCCGTGCGAGGCTCCCATTGGCCGGTTCGCTCGTTTTCTGGTATTATTAGCATTGGATCATCCTATTTGCGGAGTTGAGAAAATGAGCGAGCCGAAGCCCCCTTTCATCCGGCGGGTAATTTTGCGGAACTACAAGAGCATCCGGGATTGCGACGTCACGCTCGGGCCGTTGACGTTCCTGGTCGGCCCGAACGGTTCGGGGAAGAGCAATTTTCTGGATGCGTTGCGGTTTGTCGGCGATTCGCTTTGGACCACGATAGAACTGGCCTTTCGGGAGCGAGGGGGGATCAAAGAGGTTTGTTACCATTCACAGCAGGATGCAAATGATTTTTCTGTTGAATTGCAGTTGACGTTGCCGGACGGTCGAGAAGCATCCTATGCATTTACTGTTGCCGCAAATCCGCAGAATAGATTTGAAGTGAAGGAAGAGGAGTGTCATGTTTTCGGCAAAGGCTCCGCAAAAGACAGCTACCGAATCAACAAGGGACAAGTTGAGGTCGCGACGTTTCAACCGAGCCCCCCTGTCGTTCCGAATCGATTGTACTTGACTGTTGCATCAAGCTTTCCCGAGTTTCGCAACGTGTATGACTTCCTCTCTCGAATGAGGTTCTACAACATCAATCCCGAAAAGATGCGGTGGGAAGAGCAAAGTCTAGAGTCGGATAGCAGCCATACTCTGTTGCGAGACGGGAGCGGCGCTGCCATCGTGCTGTGGGGCATTCAAGAGACTCGCACGAAGCAGCGAATTGACACGTATATGCGTGAGATTCTTCCGGCTCTCGCCGAAGTCAAAGTGGAGTCGCTTTCAGAACATGCGCGACGCCAAACTGGAGACTTTTGCAGCCCTACCTCAAAGAGGGATTTTGGAGACGAACCCGATTGCCTGTCGTTCGTATTCTCGCTGGACCGCAGACGGGTGTATTTTTCTCCTCAGGCGATGTCTGACGGAACACTGCGTGCGTTCGGTGTGTTACTTGCCCTGTTTCAATGCACTGGTCGATCCGACCCGCACACGATTCCCTTAGTCGGTATCGAGGAGCCTGAGAACGCGCTGCATCCCGCAGCAGCGGGCGTTCTCTTCGATGCAGTTCACGAAGCATCTCATTTCACACAAGTCCTGGTGACGACGCACAGTGCCGACTTGCTGGACATCAAGGATCTCGACCCGGAGGCCCTTCGCATGGTTGACATCGTGGACGGTGAGACCGTCATCGGCCCGGTAGACAAGGCAAGCAGGTCGATCATGCGGGATCGGCTGGCCACTGCGGGAGAGCTGCTGAGGCAAAACCAGTTCAGGGTTGTAGGCCAACCGCTGACACCCGTTCGTGCTGATACTGACGAGAGCTAACGTTTCGTGTTGCGGGGTGAGCGATGGTCTTGAATCTCGGTTGCATCGTCGAAGGGCATGGCGACGTAGCCGCAGTACCGGTCCTATTGCAACGGCTTGGCCAACAACTACAACCCGACCTGTATCTAAACATCGAGCGACCGTTTCGCATGGGACGCTACCGGCTCGTCAAGCCAGGCGAGCTGGAGAACGGCATCGAGCAGTTGGCCAGGCGTTTGGCGGTCCCGCGTGCGATCCTTGTCCTGATCGATGCCGACGATGACTGCCCGGCCGAGCTGGGGCCCTCGCTGCTTGCCCGTGCCGCCGAAGCGCGGCCGGATATTGCCATCGGCATCGTGCTCGCGAAACGCGAGTTCGAGGCGTGGTTCCTCGCAGCAGTGGAATCGCTCGCCGGCCGGCGCAGCCTGCCCAAAGAGGTTGATCCCATTGCCGATCCCGAGTCGGTCCGCAATGCCAAAGGCGTGTTGACCCATCTCATGCCACCGAGAACGGCCTACAGCGAGCGGGCTGACCAACCGGCGCTGACTGCCGTCTTTGACATGGAAGCGGCCCGGTCGCGTTCCGATTCTTTTGACAAGTGTTACCGCGAGATTGAACGGCTGCTCACGACATAATTCAGGCGAAAGTTGTGAAGAAACGCCTGTTGACGATCATCGGTCCCGGCATTCTGGTTGCCGCTACGGGGGTTGGGGCGGGGGACCTGGCGACCGGGGCGTTTACCGGCAGCAAGCTCGGCGTGGCCGTGCTTTGGGCCGTTCTGCTCGGGGCCGGGTTGAAGTTCCTGTTGAACGAAGGGCTCGCCCGGTGGCAACTCGCCACCGGCACCACGCTTTTGGAAGGAAGCGTGGCCAACTTCGGCCGGCCGGTCCAGATGCTGTTTCTCGCCTACCTGCTCGTCTGGAGCTTCCTTGTCAGCGGTGCATTGATGAGCGCGTGCGGGGTAACGTACCACGCGATTGCCCCGTTCCTTGGTCCCGAGACCGACAAGATTATCTACGGGCTGATGCACAGCGCGCTGGCCGTTCTGCTGATCCGGCTCGGCGGCTACCGGCTGTTCGAGAAGGTGATGAGCGTGTGTATCGCCGTCATGTTCGTCGTGGTAGTGGCGACGGCCGTGGCGTTGCAGCCGGCATGGGGCGAGGTCGCCCGCGGGATTTTCCGGCCGACGATTCCGCCAAAAGGTATCGGCTGGACGGTCGCCCTGATGGGCGGCGTCGGCGGTACCGTCACGGTCCTTTGCTACGGATACTGGATTCGGGAGGAAGGGCGGTCGGGGGCCGAGGACCTGGCGGTCTGCCGGATCGATCTGGCCGTCGGGTACGCGATGACCGCCCTGTTCGGGCTCGCCATGGTCATCATCGGCACCACCATCGAACCCGGCGGGAAAGGGACCACGCTGATCGTCAACCTGGCCGACAGACTTGAGAGCGTGCTGGGGCCCGTTGCGAGATGGGCGTTTCTGGTCGGGGCGTACGGGGCCGTGTTCAGCAGCCTGTTGGGCGTTTGGCAGAGCGTACCTTACCTGTTCGCCGACTTTTGGGGAATGGCCCGAAGCGGCCGCAGCGACGCCGGGCGCCGGGTGGATACGAAGTCGTGGCCCTACCAGATTTACATGCTCGCCCTGGCGACGGTCCCGGCGGTCTTGTTATGGATCGGTTTTGAAAAGGTCCAAAAATACTATGCCGTGATCGGGGCGATGTTCATCCCCATGCTCGCCGTCGCCTTGCTGGTGCTCAACGGCCGCAGCAAACTGGTCGGGCGGGACTATCGCAATTCGTGGTTTACGGCCTTGCTGCTGATCGGGGCGATCGTGTTCTTTCTGTTCATGCTGTGGTTGAAAGTCTTTCCGGCGGAAGCAGCGGTTGACATTCCAGCGGATTGCCTACAAAATGCCGTGTCCGAGGGGCATTTTTGAGAAATGCCCGGAAAAACCGATCCCGGTCCGCATGGCGGCGGGCAACTAATTGTGGGAGGGAAAAGATGGCCGACAAAGACATGGCGTCCCGAAAAGAAGCGATTACCGCCCTGGGGTACATGGGGCCGGCGGCCATTCCGGCCCTCGTCGAGGCACTCCACGATGGGAACGAGGGGATCCAGAAATATGCCGCCCAGATCCTGAGCAAGATGGGTTCGGAAGCGGTGCCGGTCCTGGAAGCTGTGCTTGAGGATCAGGATGAGGCTGCCGCGGTACGAGATGTCGCCGCCGAGGCGTTGGGGAACATGGGACCGGCGGCATCCTCCGCCATCCCGACTCTCGTTCGGGTGTTTGCACACGACCCGGATGAGGTCGTCCAGTACGATGCCGCTTTGGCCCTGGTGAAGATGGGAAAACACGCTATACCCGCTTTCGAATCGGTGTTGCAGGAAGAAGACGTGGAAGTCCGACGCAGGGCGGCGCACATCCTGGGCGCCTTCGGCTCGGAAGCCATTCCCGTACTCGAGAAGGCGCTCCTGGACGAAGACATTTGGGTGCAGACGAGCGTGGCCTTCGCCTTGGGCAATATCGGTCCGCAAGCGATTCCCGTCCTCGGCGCCCTGCTGAGGCATGAAGGCGTGCGGGAAAATGCGGCCCTGGCCTTGCGGGTCATCGGTGCGGAATCCGTGCCTACCCTCGTCGAAGCACTGAAGGACAAGGAAGCCCAATTCCATGCTGCCAAGGCCCTCACCGAACTGGGGCCGGCAGCAAAATCCGCCATTCCCGCCCTGACCGAAGCACTTAAGGAGGAAGAGATCCGGTATTTCGCTGCCAACGCGCTGAAGAGCATAGGCCCGGAAGCCGAGTCCGCCATCCCGGCCCTCGAAGAAGTCTTCCACGAAACCGAGGACTTCTTGACCAGCAAAGCGATTGAGGAGGCGCTGGAAAGCCTCCGGGGTAGTTGATCGTCTCCCCCATCTCGCTATTTCGGGGGGCTCTCGTATAAGGGAAAATTTTTTCTAATTGCGAGAATCCATCTCTTGCAATCTCTTGCAATAGCCGTGTGTCGGATTATAATTAGTTTTTGCCGGCTTACAGCCGATATTTCCCCCACCAGTGTGGTATCCTGCCGGCTAGCCAAACCTGCCAACAGGGTTTTTCCCTCACACCCACGTTCCCACAAACCGTAGGGACAGAGCCACGATGTATGGTGAACTGGTGCCTTTGGAGGACGGGGACCCTATCCCGTTGTCGAAGCCGTTCTTGCGCATTGGACGACGCCGGTCCTCCGATATCGTTCTGCGTGATCCTGAGGTCTCCAGTTGCCATGCGGAACTGAGGATCATCGACGGCTATTGGTGGGTATTCGACAAGAGGAGCAAGAACGGGGTTTGGGTCAACGGCGTCTCTGTCCCCAAGAAGCGGCTCGATCCGGGCGACATTGTGGCGTTTGGCAAACCGGAGTACGTGGTCGAGTACCCCGAGCAGGAGCAAGCGGAGGACGGGGAAATCTCCTCGAAACTGGCCGGGTTCCTGGAAATCGTGGAGGCGGGACAACTGACTGCCGGCAAGCAAAAACACGCTGGACGATACACAGTGGGGGCAAACGGGCGAGAGATCAGCGCACAATTACATGCAGCTCATGAGCGCCGAGAACGCATGTTGATTATCGGCGCAACCATTTGCGTCGGCGCCCTTGTCTTATTGGCTATCGGCGTTTGGGCTTTCCGGTCGAGCGGCAAGCCGGGTGACCATGCTGCGCCGGTTGCCGAATTGCCCGAGGTCGGGCAACCGAAGAAACCGGCAGACATTCCCCGGACGCCCTCGCCTGCCGGCAAGAGATCGCAGGATGCCAAGGCCGATCCCGGGTTGCGCAAGCCCCGCGATACGGACGGGCCTGCCGGAGGGCAGAATGCCCAAGCCACCGAGCGAGAGGCGCCCGGCGAACAGGCCGTGACAGCAGCAAAACAAGAACCGCTATCGGAGCCGAAGATCAACGGCGCGACAGATGTCGCGGCAAAGGCCGCGCCGCCGGTCGAGCCTCCAATACCGGGGACGAAAAGATTACCCCTCCCCGCCCTCGAAGCACAGGAGAAAATGGCCCGGCAATTTGACGAGGTCTACAAATTCTCCCAGCAGATATCCGCTGCACAGAAGGCGGAACTCTCCAAGAGGCTGTTTGAGCTGGGCAAGAGGTCGCAAGGGGGACCGGTGGAGAAATTCGTGTTCTTCCGGAAAGCCATGGAGCTGGCCGGCGACTACGGTGACGCGGACCTGATGCTTCAGGTCGTGGATTCGATCGGCGAAGAGTTTGACGTCGACGCGCTGAATGTCAAGCAAAAGGTCCTGGTCGGTTTCGTCGCAGGCACGCCCGGCGAGGAAAGGGTCAAGTCCTTTTTCGATCATGCCGACGCGGTAATCGACGAGGCCCTGGCGGCGGGCCGTTGTGATGTTGCCGTGAATCTCGCCGAGGCAGCGTACGGCCTGAGCCAGAAATCGGCCGGCAAGAACTTCCGGAAACATGCGTACGACCGCCGCAACCAAGTGCAGAAGCTGGCCGCGACGTGGGCGAAAATTCAAGAGGCCCGGACAGCCTTGAAGGCCGACCCCGATGATCCGCAAGCCAATCTGGCCCTTGGCCGCTGGCTCTGTCTCACCCAGGGGCAGTGGGAGCAGGGGTTGCCGCATCTGGCCAAGTGCAGCGACCCGGCCCTGCAAAGCCTGGCCGTGCGGGAACTGATTTCGCCGCCGGCCGAGCCGGGCGGCCAGGTCAAACTCGCCGACGACTGGTGGGCTTTGGCCGCACAAAACGAGGGCCAGCAGAAGGTCGCCATGATGCTCCACGCCGGCAACTGGTACGAAAACGCGGCCCCCAAACTTCCCGAAGGCTTTGCCAGGGACAAGGTCGCGAACCGGCTCGCCGAGATCGAAAAGATCGGACATCCCGCCGAATCCGGAACTGCCGTCGCTTCGGGCGAGAAGAAACCGGCCGTCGGCTCGCCGCGAACGTCAAGACTTCGCAACGAAATGACGCTCGATCTGGGCGGCGGGGTGAAAATGGAGTTCGTTCTGATCCCCGCCGGATCGTTTGTGATGGGCGACGCTGCCGGGAAGAACCACGAAAAGCCGGCCCACAAGGTGACTATTTCCCAACCGTTCTACCTGGGCAAGTACGAGGTTACCCAAGAGCAATGGCAGGCACTGATGGGTAACAACCCGAGCAAGCTGGAGGGGTCGAAAAACCCCGTCGAGTCCGTAAGCTGGGAAGACTGCCAGTCGTTCCTCAAGAAGCTCAACGAGGAGTTCGGGAAAAGCGGCGCGACGTTCAGCTTGCCAACGGAGGCCCAGTGGGAATATGCGTGCCGGGCGGGGAGCACAACCAAGTGGTCCTTTGGCGATGATGAGGCGCCGGTTGGCGACTTCGGCTGGTTCAGCGACAACTCGTCAGGCAAGACGCATCCGGTGGGTCAGAAAAAACCCAATGCCTGGGGGCTGTACGATATGCACGGCAACGTGATGGAATGGTGTGCGGACCCTTACGGCAAGGCCTACTATGAATCGTCCCCGTCGGTTGATCCGCCGGGCCCGGCTTCCAGCGACTGGCGCGTGGTCCGCGGCGGCAGCTTCAACTTCGGCGCAGAGGGGCAACGTTCGGCATGTCGCGTCACCGGCTGGCCGGCGGAATCTTTCAACGACTATGGCTTCCGTGTTGCCGGGACCGCTGCGAAAGCCGGGGGTTCCCGCTGACGCCGGACGTGGCCGCCGGCACGGAGAGTGCTTATTCCGACTTCGGATCTTTTGGGTCGCGCCCGGCGGCCCAGTAGAGCCCGCGGACGACCAGCCGCTGAAAGTGCGGATTCGTCCAAGCGGCCTTTCCGTGACCGAGGGTAGTGTTGAAGACACGGCCTTTGCCGAACTTCTGCACCCAGATCATGGACTGTTGCTCTTTTCCGCGGTCGACTCGGCCGAGGCTGTGGAGCTTGAAATCCGGGTGATACTTGTCGCGGTAGGTTTCGTCGGAGATTTCGAAGTCTTTCATGGGCGCGGTAATCGGGTGTTTTTTGTCATCAATCCGAATCGTGAACTTTCCGCCGCCGTGCCCTATAAACCGGCCGCCCAAGAGTCTCCAAAAGACGTCGGATTTTTTGAACGAGTCGGTGGCGTGTACGCCGGCGAGGCCGCCCCCGCCGCTGACGAAGTCGTCGAGCCCCTTCTCCTGCTCGGGATTGGCGAAGTTCCCCCCCGAGCCGTAGAACAAGACCAGGTCGTACTTGGTGATGTTCTCGCGTTTGAGATCATCGAGGTTCTTGAAAAAGGTGACGTCGAAGTCACCCGTCTTTTCGAGCACCTCCGACATGAGGGCGTTGAAGCCTTTCAAATCGTGGCCGCCGCCGCCCAACAGCAACACCTTGATTTTCTCGGCGCCGGCGGCATTGCCCGCCAGGCCGACCGCTGTCAGGGCGGTCAATGTAAACGTCAGAAAACACTTTCGACAAGACATGTTCAGATCTCCCTCCATTCTAACTAAGACTTCCGGAGTACTGGCGGGCCGGCGCATTGCTGCCTTCTTGTTCCCCATTTTTCCTGCAGGGCGGCTTGGTGTCAATGCCCCGGCGGGAATTTGGCCCATCTATCTCCGCGACCGGCCGTTGCCGCGCCTGCTGCCGTTGGGTGGTGCGATCAGCAGCCGGGCATTGCCGGGGCCAAGGAGGTCGTCGACGCGGGCACGCATTTCGGGGTTGATCTCCACCCGGAGCTTCTCGCATTTGCACGCCACGCGGCTGCCGTCGGCCAACTGGATCATCAACTGCAATTCACACTTGCCCGGGTAGCCCCGGAGTATCTCGTAAAGCTGCTCCAAGCCCTCTTGCCCGTGAGTGCTCTCGACGACGCGGATCAGCATGCCGCGGGTGTATCGGGTACCGACGTCCGCAAGCGCAATCAGCTCCTTGACGATCACGTTGACGTCGTCGCTGCCGGGCCGTTTGTCGACCGCCCCCTGGACGATCACGATGGTGTCGTTCTTGACCATATCGCCGTGCCGCTGGAAGGGCTCGGGCCAGAGGATACATCGCATGGCGCCGTCACTGTCTTCCAGGAGAAACGTGGCGTAGCGGCTGGGGCTACCCGGCTTGGGGTTCTTGGTATTGGAAAGCTTGATCGCGCCGAGCATCCCGCCGAGGACGACGTCGGCGCCGTGTTTCAGGTTTGCCGCTTCGGTCGACGTATACGTGCAGTAGGTGTTGAGCGTTTCCCGATGCTCATCCAGCGGGTGGCTGGAAAGGTAGAATCCGAGGGCTTCCTTTTCCTTGGCGAGTTTGTCGCGCTCTTCCCACTCGGGCAAATCGGGCAGATTGACGGCAGCGTCTTCCAGTTCTTCGTCGGGGCCGAAGAGTCCCATTTGTCCGCTGCGGCGGTCGGCTGCTGCTGCTGCGCCGGATTGAACGGCCCGGTCGATTACGGCAAACAACTGCGAACGATGTGCGCCGAGGGAATCGAACGCCCCTGCCTTGATCAAGGTTTCCAGCGTGGAGCGGTTGCAGATTCCGGGATCAACGCGTTCGCAAAAATCGAACAGGCTGCGATAGCGACCGTCCTTTTTGCGGGAAGCGGCAACGGCATCGGCGGCCGCGTCGCCACATCCCTTGATGGCGGCGAGCCCGAAGTGGATTTTCCCGCTCTCGACGGTGAATTCCCGTTCCGAGGAATTGACGTCGGGCGCTGTGACTTCGATCTCCATCCGCTGGCAGTCCTCAAGATGCTCGACGAGCGAGTCCCTGCGTTTGAAGTTCCGCCCGGGAATGTCGCTCGACAGCAGGGCCGCCATGAACTCGACGGGGTAATGGGCCTTCAAGTAAGCGGTCATGTACGCGATCAGGGCGTAGGCCGTCGAGTGGCTCTTGTTGAAGCCGTAACCGGCAAACTTCTCGATCAGCTCGAACATGTCGGCACCCTTTCTTTTGGACATCCCGTTCTTGTGGGCGCCTTCGACGAATTGCTCGCGGAACTTGGCGATCATCGGCAGGTTTTTCTTGCCGATTGCCTTGATGCACGTATACGCGCTGGCGAGCGGGATGTTGCCGAGCCGGTTGAGAATCCGCATCACCTGCTCCTGGTAGACCATCACTCCGTGGGTTTCCTTGAGGACCTCTTTCATGACGGGATGCGGATAGACGGCCTTCTGCCGACCGTGTTTGACTTGGATGTAGTCGTCGACCATGCCGCCTTCGAGCGGGCCGGGCCGGTAGAGCGCGGCGGTGGCGATGATGTCGCGGAAGTCGTCCGGTTTCATCCGCTGCAACAGGTCGCGGATGCCGCCGCTTTCCAATTGGAAAATTCCTTTCGTCTCTCCCCGGCAGAGCAGGGCAAACGTTTCCTTGTCGTCCAATGGAAAGCGATACGGATCGACCTTCTCGCCGGTCGTCTGTTCGATTAACCGGGCAACCTTGGAGAGGATGGTAAGATTCCGCAGGCCCAGGAAATCCATCTTCAAGAGTCCTGCCGCTTCGACGTCCGCGTGTGCCCATTGCGTGACGATTTCTTCCTTGCCGCCGACGTGCTGCAACGGAACGTACTCGGTCAACGGGCGATCGGCGATCACGACCGCGCAGGCGTGCGTACCGACGTTTCGGGCAAGGCCCTCGATCTGCATCGCCAGTTCGAGCAGCTCGCGGACCTCGGCATCGGCCTCGTGCGCCCTGCGGAGTTGATCGCTTTTTTGGATCGCATCTTTGATCGTGATCCCCAGTTCGTCCGGAATCATGGCGACAACGGCGTCGACTCGCGGGATCGACAATCCCAGCGCCCGGCCCGTATCGCGCACGGCCGCGCGTGCTGCCAGCGTATTGAAAGTGCCGATCTGGGCCACGTTCCCGACGTCGTACTTCTCCTTGACGTAATCCATCACCTCGCCGCGCCGTTCCTTATCGAAGTCGATGTCGATGTCGGGCGTTTCCCGGCGGTTCTCGTCGAGAAAGCGCTCGAACAGCAGGTCGTATTCCAGCGGACAAACATGGCTCATATACAACGCGTGGCAAACCAGCGACCCGACGCCCGATCCCCGGGCGGTAACCTCGATTCCCCGGGAACGGGCAAATCGCACGAAGTCCCACACGATCAGGAAGTAGTTGGGGAATCCCAGCTTGTTGATCACGTCCAATTCGCGGTCGAGCCGGGCCATGACCTCTTCGGTCAGATTCCCGTCGACCATCCGGACGGGGTTGTCCGCGTAGCGGTTCTTCAACCCCTTCAGGCACAATTCGCGGAGATACTCTTCCGAGGTTTTCCCTTTCGGCGGGTGGAAGACCGGGAAGTGGCGATTACCCAACTCCAGCTCGATCTTCACACCGTCGGCGATTTTCTGCGATCGCTTCACGGCGTCTTCGTGGCCGGGAAAGGCGGCGTACATCTCCTCGGGGCTCCGCAGGTAGAACTGGTCCCCCTCCATCCGCATCCGGTCGCTGTCGGTGCGAAACTTTCCGGTATTCACGCACAGCAGGATGTCTTGTGCTCCGGCGTCTTCACGATGGACGTAGTGGACGTCGTTGGTAGCGACCAGCGGGATGCCGGTCTGCTTCGATATCTCGGTGCAACCCTCCAAAATGATTTGCTGCACGTCGAGACCGTTGTTCTGGATTTCGAGGTAGTAGTCGTCGCCGAAGATGCGGCGGTACCACCGGGCGATTTCAACGGCCTTGTCGATGGCCGCATCACCCCCGGAAAGGATCACGCGACTGATCTCGCCGGACGCGCAGCCGCTGAGGCAGATCAGGCCTTCGCAATGTGATTCGAGCAGCTCCTTGTCGATCCGCGGCCTGAAGTAGAACCCGTCGAGGAAGGCCGCCGAGGAGAGCTTCAGCAGGTTCTTGAAGCCGGCACGGTTTTTGGCCAGCAGGGTGAGGTGATAGCTGGCCTCTTTGATGTTGCCGCTTTCCTTCGCAAAACGGCTGCCGGGTGCGACGTAGGCCTCGAAACCGAGGATCGGCTTGATACCCAACTCCTTGGCCTCGCGATAGAACTGCACCGCCCCGTGCAGATTGCCGTGGTCGGTCAGGGCCAGGGCGTTCATCCGCAGAGCTTTCGCGCGCTCGAGTAGTCGCCGCGGGGGCGCCGCCCCGTCGAGCAGGCTGTAATGACTGTGACAGTGGAGATGGGCAAAAGGGAGTGTGTCGCTCACAGATGTCCTCCGTGTGTTGAGCAAAAAATCGTCCGTGTGCCGGTCCAAGAAATGGCGACGGCCCGTAGCCTGTGCGGAATTCTATCACGGCAGGGTGGCCGTGGCCAGAGGCTTCCGGGATTTCCGCTCCGACGGGCGGGCCGCTATTCCCCCGGCTCGCCGATGGCACGAAGATAACCGGCCAGGCGGTCCTGGAGATCGAGCAGGTTTTGCCACTGGCGCTGTTCAAGCGTGACCTGGGTCGATTTTTTCTCGGTGCGGGCGGAGCGGAGCAAACCGCGAAAACGCAAGTGGAAAAACTGGAACATCTCGGCGAGCTGGGCAGCCTGGCCGGGTGTCAGCGAAGTGGGTAACTCGGGCGGCATGAGTGTGTGAAGGGTCGCCTGGGCGTCGGGATCGTCGCCAAAGTGCATCTCGTAGTCAAGCGAAGGCGAGGCCGGATCGTCGACCTCCTCGTCCATGGTCACTCCCTTGGAGCGGTCGATATCCCGCAGACCGGCCAGTCGCTCGGCGATTTCCTCGCGCGAGCCGTACAAGAGCACCGTGCGACCCACGGTGATTACGTCGCCGGGCCGAAGAACCCACAGTTGAATGTTCTCGTTGTTGATCTTCGTTCCATTCGTGCTTTCCAAATCGGTCAGCACAATTTCGTTTTCGTCTTCCTGGATCTTGATATGAAAGCGGCTTATCCGCTCATCGTTGAGCTGGATGGGATTTCCCTCTTCCCGGCCGATGGTCAGGGGAGTGGGCACGTCCTGGAATACGCGACCCCGGTCAGCTCCGTCAAGAATCCGTAAAGTAATCACCGCCATGGAGGCCTCCAGGAGGGTTGAAACCACGAAGGTCAGCGATCGATCTGTTTGGGAGTACTGTTTTTAGCACGGGGGGATCGCGGGGTCAAGCCGCTTCCCGGGCGGGCCCCTTGTGGCCTGCTGTCGGGGACGGCAATCCACCAGAGAGACGTATTTCTCCGCCGAAATTCCCTGCTTGCCTTTACATCTTGAAGTTGAACGTGTGCGAGATAAATCGCCACAGCCGCGTTCCTAAGGGGATGGGGGCAACATGGATTTTTCCGCGGCCGCGGAGGCCCTGGCGAAGCAGCGCGTTGGCCGGGTCGAGTTTGCGGATGCGTTGGATGTCGTAGTGCGGACGGTCCCAAGCGAGTTCGCCGGTGACGTTGGTCGATTGGCCCAACTCGGGCGAAAACAATTCGCCGCTGACGTTGACGACCTTGCTAGACCCGTCGTCGGCCAGCGTGCCGGTGAGGTTGGCGGTGAAGTGCTCCAGCAACAGAGCGGGTTCGCCCGTCTCGGCGTCGAGCAACGTACCATCGACTTCGGTCAGCTCTTCTGCGGCGCGGCAGGGAAGTCTGCCGCTGATTTCGACGGTTCTGCCCGTCCCCTCGACAGTCAAGGCGCCGCCGACTTCCACAAGACAACTTCCTTCGACGGCCACGAATTCCCCCGGCGAGCATCTACGGACCGCCGAATCGGAAACGGGGACGCGGCCGCCGAAGATGTCCAGGGTCAGATTGTCGGGCGAGTACTGGATCTGCCGGGCGCCGTCCTCTCCCGTTTGCTGGATCTGGCCGCGGAGCCACTCATATTTCTTCCCATGGCCGAAGAGCCCCAGCGGCGCCCTGGCTTGATACGATGTGCTCTGTACTCGCTGCACCCCGGTTTCGGGGTCGGCAACGGTCGGCAGTTCGCCGCCGTGTGCGGTCGAGAGCCGCTCGGGGGCAATCTTCAAATCGACATGGGCGATTTCCACGACCTCGCTCTTGAGCATGTCGTGCGGGAGTTCGTCGAGCTTGATTTCAACCGTCTGACCCTCGCGAACGTAGTTCCGGTCAACCTGATCGATGATGAGGATCGCCTCCATCTGTCTGGGATCGCCGAGTTGGCAAAACAGCGCACCTTCCTGGAGGTAGGAACCGATATTCCGCCGTTCCAGGGGCGTACCCGACCAGTCGGACAACTGGCCTTCCGGGTCTTCGCGTTTTGCCTTTGCGGGCGGGGGAAGGACCATACCCGACGCCGGGGCAACGAGATTCAGCCTCGCGAGGTCCTTCGTCTTTTGTTTCAACTGGCTCTCGAGGGTGCTGAGGGCTTCCTTGACCTGGGGGATTTCGCCGAGGGCCTGAGAGTCGCTGAATCGCTGCCGGTTGAGACTCTTCAGTTGCTCCCGATATTGATTCAGGGAACCGGTCAGTTGCTCGATTTCCAGATCGACGTCGACGTTTTCCAACTGTGCAAGTCGTTGCCCTGCGGTAATGACCTCGCCGGACTTGACGAACAGTTCGCCCAACTGGCCGCCGTCGGGCACGTCGATATAGACCGGCACCGCGTCGCCGGGTTGCACCTCCAAGACACACATGACGCTGTGCGGCAAGGGGATGAAAAGAAACGCCAGCACCAGCGCCGCGATCACGGCGAGCGACGTATACATCCGCGGCTTTTTCACTTTTTCGATCCTCCCGGGAACGTAGAAGAACTTGAACAGCTTGTACAACGGCATTACGACCAGACCGTACAGCGACATGGCCATGATCACCTGGCCCAGACACTGCAGGCCGTACGGCTTGAAAACCAGGTACATGAAGTACAAGATCGAGGCAAGGATGAACCATCGATAGGCAATCGAGGCGCAGGAATAGAGAACGAAGAATACCTGGTTCCGCTGGGGGAGGAAGGGGTCGTCGGGCGGTTCGAGACCCAGCAGCCACTCCCCCATCTTGCGGCTGAAGATGGTCGTGGCCTTCTGCCGCAGGTTGGGGATTTCCACAAGGTCGGCCAAGATGTAGTAACCGTCGTAACGCAACAGGGGGTTTGCGTTGAACAGAAGCGTGCTGACCGACGAGATGAAAATGATGTTCAGACAGATGTTGTTCAGCAGGCCCGGCTCCGTAAACCACCAGACAAATGTGGCGATCGAAGCGAGTAGCATTTCGACGTAGATCCCCGCTGCACCGATTGCCGCCCGTTTCCACTTGCTCGGCAGCATCCAGGAATCGGAAACATTGCAGTACAGGCACGGCGTGAGCACCAGAATCATGATGCCCATCTCGTGACACTCGCCGCCGAAGTGTTTGCACGAGAGCCCGTGGCCGAACTCGTGCAGAATTTTCGAGACGCCGAGCGTCGCCGCCAGCAACAGGGCATTGGTTGGGCTGAAGAATTGATAGAAGCCGGGTAGCCTCGACCGGAATACGTCGAACTGCACAACCACCAGACTCAGCGCCGAGAAGGCCAGCAGAAAACAGCAGAAGACGGTGATCGGCGAGAAAAACCACTTGAAGTAAGGGTAGAGCCAGTTGAGCAGGCGTTCCGGGTCGAAACCCTTGAACCGGATGCAGAGGATGTTGCTCGCCGCGCCGAGGATTTCCTTGCGGCGCCGTTCGTCGCGGCGTTTGCGGAGCTGGTGTCCCTGGCCCCCGACCCCGGCGACGATCAAGCCGCTGCGATGGAGCATGCCCAAGAACTGCTGGAGTTCTTCCAGCGTAATCTTCTGCGGCGGAAATTCGGCCTCGAAACGGTCCTTGATCTCATCCAGGCTGGTGTTGCCGTCGAGCATGTTGAGGATCGCGTATTCCTCATCCTGGAACCGGAAGTAGTTCAGCCCGACCGGCTCCTTCACGACCCAGTAGCTGTGCCCGAGGTACTGCTGCCGCCGCGCGGAGAGGTCGGGTCGCTTCCGGATCGGCATTTTCCGGGCGGAACTGGATACCAGGCTGTCGTGAAGGGTGCTCATAAGTGTTTCGAGGGGAGAGGGCAGCGAGTTCTGACAGATTTGGGGAACAACCGATCACACCCTGTTCCAACGGAGCCCTGGCACGCAGTGCCAGGGCTTTTATTCCCTTCCGCCTGCCGTGCTTTCTTCTCTCTTCCCTCTTACTTCTTCAATTGAATCGTCATTTCCGCTTGGAGCCCGGGTCGCAGGAGCCAGAGGTTGCCTCGTTGTTGCTTGCGGTTGTCGACTTCGGCCCAGACCTGGTACTCGCCGCCTGCTTGAACCAGGGAGCTGACAAAGACGACCTTACCCTGAAACTCCTCGACGCGGCCGCGGGCAAGCGAAACCCGAACCGTGACGGGCTGATCGATCACGTCGGCGGGCGAGATCTTGCTCTTGTCGAGGAAGCCCTCGATCCGCAGACGGTCCATCCGCACCAGGTACAAGACGGGGTCGCCCGGCTTCACCCATTCTCCCGCATGGAGGTGCAGTTGGACCACTTCGGCCTTGACGTCATCGCGGGGGACGGGGGCGCCGCTTTTGTCGAGGACAACCTTGCCGTGTTCGTCGACCTGCGGGGGGCTCATCATCGGGGCCTTGATAAGCCGGCGGTTGACGCCCTCCTTCGCGGCGGCGAGTTCCGCCTCGCTCACCTGGAGTTCCTTTTGCGCGATGCGCTGGTTGATTTGCGCCTGTTCGATCTCGAGTACGGCCCGTTGGTGGGTCAGCAACAGTCGCCGTATTTCCGCCTGGGTAACCGTGCCGGCGAATTTCTTGTTCGCGTCGACTGCCTGAAGGTATTCGGCATAGGCAACTTGCGCAGCGGCCTTGGAGTAACGGATGTGAACGTCGTTTTCGGCCGTTTCTTTCGCGACGGCCAATTTGTACTCGGCCACGTCGAGTTGCATTCGTGCGTGGGTATCGTCGATTTTCGCCAGCAGGTCGTGAGGGCTGACCTGGTCTCCCTCGCGGATCAGGATCTCCAGCAGCACCCCCGCTTCCTCGGCCGGGACTTCCGCTTGGTAAATCAGCGAAACCAGGCAATGCGGCAGCAAGACCGTGTGGTCTAAGTTCGGTTTGGGCGAAGGGGCGCCTGCCCGGGACGCCGCTTTGGCGGTATTGGAAGGCGGCCTTTTCGTACCCGCGGTAGAAGCAGCGGCAAGAGTACGGGGCGCTACCCTGGAAGGTCGAGTGGCCGTTTCCGCGTCGGCACAACCCGCCAGCAGTATGGAAGCGAGGATACCAATCAAGCGTGCTTTTCGCATGTATGCTCTCGTCATGAACGTGATGTTGGGCAGATCAGAAGTACCGGAACAGAATCCGCGAGCGGACAAAACCGATGGCATCATGGAACATCGTGAACCCGAGCGAGCGCTTTCCACAGAAGACCTTGCCGTTGACCGAAGCCCCCGGCCGGAGACTGGGGAGTTCCTGCTTGTCGATCGCCACCTTGATCAGCACGGTATTCCCCTCGTCGCCGTGGACATCCGCGCCGAGGGCAATTTCCTTGACCGCGCCTTCATAGCTTGTGCCCGGGTCGGTCGCAAGTTGGAAGACCACCTTCAACCGGTTGCTCAACCCGTCGTCCAACAAGGCGACAAGCTTGTTGCGCAAGTTGCTATCGGGCATGGTAGTCAACAGGTTTTCCAGCCGTGTGCGCATCTCGATGTAGCTGTCGGCCGCCGCGACGTGCTCCAGCGCCGGCACCAAGGGATTCTGCGGGGCCTCGACCGTCGCTTCCGCCGCCGGTTCGCTCACCGTTTCGGCGGCAGATTCGGAATCGGCGTCGGACGGGGTCGGCTCGCTTGTTTCTGCCGCGGCATCGTCGTCCGTGGGTTCGGCAGCTTCTTCCGCAGGGGGGGGCTCCGGCTTACCGGCGATCCGACGAGTGATCTTTTCGAGCTGCTCGCGCAGGTCGGCCTGCAACTCGTCGCCGAGCAATTCACGGAGTTTCAAGGTCAACTCGGAACCGGGGACGTCATCCGATGCTTCCGCGATTTCCGCACCCGAGGGATCCGACCGCTGAGCCATCACCTCGTCCAACCGTTTGCGCAATTCGGCGTCCCGGGCGTTTTGGGTCTGGACGATGTAGCCCATCTGGTCCTCGGGCATCTGCAATTCGAGTTGCCACGGTCCGTCCGGATCGGCCACGTGCAGGAGCACTTGTCCGCGCTGCACGGGGCGGTTGATCAAGCGACGGTGCAGGTCCCAGGTGGCAATCTGGCCGTCGATCGGACTGCGGACCTCGAGGTCCTGTTGTTTTTTTTCATAGAGGATCCACTGCGAATCGAGGCTCCGCTGTTTTTCGAGCAGTCCGGCCAGTTCGCCGCGGAGCCGGTTTTCCTCATGGACGTTCAGGCCCCTTGCGTTCAGGTCCCGGCGGATAACACTGATCCGCTCGCGGGTTTCGTTGCGCTGGCCGAGGATGTCCCTGACGGCGACGTCCAGATCGGTGTTCTGCAACCTGGCGAGAATTTGCCCTTCGGCAACCATGTCGCCGTGCTTGACGTAGATCTGGTCGACCAGGCCGTCGATTTCGGCGAAGACGTCGCGGCGGTCGACCGGTTCGAGCGTGCCCTTCGAGTACATCTTGAAATTGGCCGGCCAAACGATCAGGATGATGATCAACAGAAGAATAGCCGCCGTGATCGAGATCGTTTTCGGCAGGGTCCGCGCGTGGAACACCCAGCGTGCCTTGCCGATCGCCCGCCACAACGGCATCAGGAAGAGATTCTGGTGCTCCAGGGAATTCCCCAGCGCCGTTGCGCTGTGCCGGCAGACGACGTTAACGCGTTGCTTCATGCTCTCGGGCACGCGGCTGTCCTCGATCTGCTCGACGATCAAGGCCCCAAACGGCGGCTCGGGAACATGGTATTCGCCGGGATCCTCGTCGTCGGACAGTTCCGGCCGTTTCAGCGGCAGTACGGCGACCGTTTTCGAATGCGCTTCGTCGATGTATTCCTGGACGGCGTCTTCAACCTGGGGGGCCATGTCCCGGGTGTCGCCCGTGTACCAGATCGGCTCACCGGTGGCAACGACCGCCGTGGCCAGGCGGCCCAAGAGGCGCACGACGTTCGAACGCTTGTCGAAAAGGTCCTGACCGCTGATGGCCTCGATGTGGCACTTGTGGCCTTTGGAAATGGCAACGCTGAGCCGATCGCATTCGATCAGTCGCCGGCCCTCGTTGGCGATCGTGTAGGCCGTCTCACGCGGATCGAGCGAGGTGTGCGTGGTGTGCGTGAAATCCTCCAACTGCGTCCAGAGCACTTGGCGGTCGGAGAAGTGGCGGAGCTGGTGGCTCTTGAGATAATCGGCGGCCAACTCACACATCTGCAAAAGGAACCGCAGGTAGCCCTGTTGCGTACTCGGCCCCGAGCCGGGGCGCTGGAAAACCTCTAATACGCCGACGGTTTCCAGGTCGGTCTTCAAGGGGCCCATAACCAGCAGGAAATCGGTGGGATTGGCTGCCTGATCGTCGCTCTCGTCGCCGGTGCCCGAGTGGGGCGGCACGAGAATCCCCTCGCCGCCGGCAAGCGTCTTGTAGAGCAAGCGGTTGTGCCGGGCCTGGCCTTCCTCGTCCTCACGAAGTCTGGTCTTCTGGAGGTTGATTTGATATTGCAGCCCGAGGCGGCCTTCGTCGTTGACCGTCCAGACTGCGCCGCCGATGGCAGCCAAAGCCGAAACCACGCGCCCGAGAAACTCGGTATAGAATTCCTCCGGCGAGAGTGATTCCCTCGAAAGCCGGGCGATTTCGCTCACCAGCGAGCGAATCTGCTGCTTCGTCTGTTCAATCAGTTGGGGATCGAGCGATTGTTCGGAACTCATGGAATCCTGACAGGCACGGGGTCCCTTGGGCGCACAAAGGCCATACTCTTATATCTACCCGTTTTTTACCGTATTCTCAAGTGTAGCATGGACTTAGGGCGGCAACTGATAGGGAAAGAGTATTACCCAGCTTCTCTAATTGATGATATTCATACGATCGAAATTGGTGTTTGGTTGCAACCGGGAGAATTCTCTCTGGGAATCTCCATGCACGGGCCCCAGTTGGGGGGCACGCAACTTCACCCTCCCAGCCGGATTCCGCTCGGCTTCCTTACACCAGCCCCCAGCGTTTTCGCAGGAACCATTCGACGCCCAAGAGCGCCACCAGACCGAAGAACATGGTCCACGTGTCCCAAAGCGATTCCTTGGTGATCTGTTCGACCTCGAGGTGGTCGGTCTTCTTGGCCAACCGTTCGATCAGTTCGGAGAGCTGCTCGGGAGCGAGCGATTCGCCGCCAGTTCGGGCGGCCAGGGTTCGCATCACATCGGTGTCGGCGGCCGTGTTGTCCATTTCGAGATCCTGCTTCAGTACGATGAATCGGACTCTGGCGGTGCCCAGCGACATGCCTTCGTGATCGGCTGCGACTTCAATCGCATAGTCGCCCGGGGGAAGCGTTTCGCGGGATGAGCCTCGCACGATGTCTTCTTCGCGCACGAGCCGCTTCAGCGGACGGCGGGTTCCGTCGGCCCCAACAAGTTGAACCGTGTACTTGGCGTCGGGAACGGGATCGCCGGTGGAGGATTGTGCGCCGATGACGAATTTCACTTGCTCGCCCGGCGCGTATTTCCGCTGCTCGAGTCTTATCCAAACGGCGCCGTCGCCTAACTGATCCTTCTTGGCCAGCCAGAGGATCACTTGCCGCCAGAAGCGTTTGTGTGCCTTGTCGAATCCCCGCATCCACCATCGCCAGGTCGAATCGCCGGCGAAGGCGAGCACGCGGCCGTTGCCGTAGTTGTGGGCGACCAACAGCGGGACTTGCCTGGCAGGGGTCTCGGCAACTGCCAGCGGCAGGGCCCCGGGCTTCGCTCCGGTGAATTTGTTGGCGCCGTCCAGCGGCGGCAGCCTGACCCAGGTTGCCATGTTCTGCTGCTTATCGCTGGAGAGCATCATGGTGAAGTGGAGCAGTCCGAATTGGGTCGGTTGCATCCGCAGCGGTCCGGCCACGTGTACGTCCTTGCGAATAGGCTGGTCGAATTCCTGGTTTTCCAGGCGATCCACATCGACCGGCAACACTTTTTCCAAGGGAGTGTCGGCATACCCACCCGGCCCGAAACTGTGAAATCCTCCGAGCATGATCAACCCGGCCCCGCGCTCGACGGTTGCTGCAAGATTCTTCAATTCATCGCCCTGGAACAGCTTCGCGCCGAGGTCGCCGAGGATATAGACCTCGTACTTGCCCGGCTTGAATCGCTCGGCCAGGTTGCCGGGCCGTGTTTCGGGGCGGCGGGGGTCGATGCGAACGTAATCGACGTGGATGTCCGGCGAGCCGTCGAGTGCCCGGCGGATGAACTTCTGTTCGACGCGCAGCGCCCCCTCGAGATAGAGCACGTTCACGCCGCCCTTTCGCACGTTGACGAACGTGCTCGACCGATTGTTATTGACAGTGACTTCACCCGGTTGCTTGACGGCCTCGAGCGTGAGCTTGTACTCCCCGGGGGCTTGGGGGGCATAATAGAGCGTGACCGGCAAGACCTGGCCGTTGGCCGTTGCCTGCACGGTGGTTTGGGCAACCACGTCCATCTTTCCGGGCGCCGTTTCGAAGAGGACACGGACGGGGATTTCCTCGCCCAGGTAGCCGTCGATTCGGACCTGGCCCTTGATGGTCAGCTCGTTTTTGACAAACACGTCTTTGTTGACGAGGAGTTCCTTTACCCAAAGGTCCTTTGACTGGCCGCGGCCGCGCGATTCGCCACACGGAAAGGTATAAAGCGGCGTGCCCTGGCGTTTCATGTCGGCGGCGGCGGTCTGCGGCGGTTTGTCGCGCGGCGAGCGTGCCCGCTGCCGACCGTCGCTGAGCAAGATGATACCCAACAACCGGTTGCCCCCTTCCTGCTGGAGCACTTCCTCCAGAGAAAACCCCAGGGCGGTTTCCTTTCCTTCGGGTGTGTCGGGGAGGATGATCTTTCCGCCCTTGACCTCGGCAGGGTGAGTTTGCGCATCGAAGACGTAAGCCTTCAGTTGGAAATCCTCGGCCAGGTCGGCCAGGGCGGACTCGGCATCAGCGACAGCGTCTTTGAGGGCTTCCCAGCGGGTCTTGCCGCCCAGCGCGTCGGCAACCGTCATGCTCCCCGTCCCGTCGATCATGACGACCAGCGCGGCCGACTGCTTCTTCGTTTGGGTGTATACGATCGTCGGACGGAGCATGATGACAATCATCAGGACAATCACCGCAACCCGCAAGCCGACGAGCACCGCCTGGCGCCACCGGCTCGCGCGGCTGCTTGCCGGGCGAATCAGCAACAATCCCAGCAGGATGAGCGCGGCCACGACCACCAGCAGGTAGCTTTCGCCGACGGGATCGAAGATGAAATGGGTCATGAATAGTGGTGGGTGATGAGTGAGTGGTGCGGCTCTACTCCCTGTAGAATCGGTTTGCCACGCAATGCTCCAATGCGAGGATGATGACCATCATCAGGATCAAGGGGCCGAACAATTTCCGCCCGACGCGGCCGCTGCTGACCCCCACTTCAAGCGCTTCCTTCGTACGCGCAACGCAATCGTCGGGCAAACCGAAGGTGTCCTTGAGCCGGTCCGGCTCGATGCGCGTCAGGTCGGTCTGCCGCGGGGCCATGTTCACACTGAACCCCCGTTCGACTTTCGATTCGGTCCCACCGGCCTCGGCCCGGTAGTTGCCCACCTGGTCGGTCGAGGCGATTACCAGCTCGCGGCGATCCGTGTCGGCCGGCTGTGGGAATTTCAGGCCGTCCGGGGTGGTAATCAAGTATTCCTTGTGCGGATTCTTTCCGCCGATCGGCAACGTGGCCGTCTGACCGGCGAAGTAGTTCAACCGCTGCTCGCTGTTGCCGGCCAGGTAGAACATCATCTGGTGCATGAGCATTCCGAAGGGCCATGCCTCGCCGACGGGCAACAGGTTCCACGTTTCGCGCGGGGAATCGCCGGCGATCAGCGTCGGGGCATCGGAGACCGGCGTGGTCATGGTCAACACCCGCCCCGCCCCGACGGGCTTTTCGAGCAGCGCGGGAGCCCCGTTATTGTAGCGAAGGATCGTGCCCGTGGGGTTCTCCAGTTGCCAGTAGCGAAAGACGGGAAAGTCGCTCCACGGCACGGTGCCGGGCACCCGCCGAAACAGCGACAGCACCGCGTGCTGCGAATCTTCCAAGGTCAGGAACGTGTTGCCGTCGGGGCAGCGGATCTGACGGAGCAGCTTGCCGGGCAGCAACTCCTGGGCCTCGGGTGTGTTGAACGAGATCACCTTCGTGGCGTTGCGGCCGAGAAAGACGGCCACGCCGCCGCCGGTCGCTGCATAGTCGCCCAACCTCTGCCACACGACCGGTTCCAGCGGCGCCGGATCCAACACGCACACCGCTGCGAAGTCGCTGAGCGGCTCGTTGGGTAACTGGTTCAAGTCGACCACCTTGCAATCGAATCGGGCACGCCCACGCTTGCGAAACTCGGCCGGGGCCAACGCTTGGACCAGGAACAACGCGTATCGTTGGGCAGGCTTCGGGGCGGCAATCAGGATCCGCCATGCCGGCTGGACCTCGACCGTGAAGTAACGCACGTCGTCGGCCTCCAAGGCGTCGCTGCCGGTGATCTGCACGATGCCCTGGTGCGTTCCCACTCCCAGCGACCCGATCAGGAAATCGATCGGCTTCGTTTCGTCGTCGGCCAGCTCGTAGCTTTCTTCGTAACGTTTCTGCTTGTTGCCGTCCTCGTCGATGAGAAAGAGTTCGACGACCCTGCTGTCCTTCGGGCCGATCCGCCGGAGTTCGGCTTGTATCTCCAAAGGAGAGCGGCTCGAAAGAACCTGCTCGGAAAGACGCAACTCGCCCAGCGCGAAGTCGGTGGGGTCCTCCACGCCGACATCGATCACGTAGATGCCGACACCGGGGACCTCGCCGATGCGGGCCTGAAACGTCGCCGCGTCCTCGCCGGGCCAGGCCCTTTCGGTCAAATCCGTAAAAATGTAGACTTCCTTCCGGTCGATATCGTTGCTGTCGGCAAGCCGGCGGAGCGCCTTCTCGACCGCCCGAGTGACCGGCTGGGCGTCCGAAATCGGCCCGAGCCGGTTGAGTTGCTGTTTGGCGGCCAGCCGATCGGCCTGAAAATCGTTCGGGGAACGGGGACCCGTGTCGATCACCGCGATCTTGCTGTCCGGCGGAAGCTGGGCCAAGAGCCAATTGCCCATCTTCTTCGCTGCTTGAAGACGGGTCTCGTTTCCGTGGCGATATTCCATTCGCGGGGCCGTATCGACGATCACGGCCGCGGCCACGGGCGCCTGTTGGCTTCCCAGCATGCTGCCGAATTTCACGCTCGGCCTGGCCAGGGCAAACGCCAGAAGCGCAATCGCCGCCGCCCGGAGCAGCAGCAGAATCAAATGCCGCAACCGCAGCTTTCGCACGTTCGTGTCGCGACGTTTCTGCACAAACAGAAGCGCAGGAAACTCCAATAGCTTCGGCTTCCTGCGCATGATCAAGTGCAGCACAATCGGAAGCGCGACCAGGGCGGTTCCGGCCAGCAGTGAAGCGTTGACAAACGTCATGAGTTCAATGTCGAATATAATATCGAATGTCGATTTACGGACTTTTTGTTACTTCCGGGCGGAGCGGCTCACGAGGTACTCGGTCAGTGCCCGATCGAACTGCATGCTCGTGTCCAACGGCACGTAATCGACGCCGGCTTGGAAGCATTCGCGGCGGTAGTCGTTACGGAAGTTGTTAATCTCGGCGAGGTAGTCGCGCCGAAAGGCGTCGGCGTCCAGCGCGATCCGCCGGTTGTCTTCCGGGTCCTCCAACTCGACCATGCCGCGGAAGGGAAACCGGGTCTCCGCTTCATCGAGGACGTGGAACATGATCACGTCATGCCCGGCGTGACGAAGGCGGTAAAGGGCCTCGACGACCGGCTCGGACTCCGCCAGCAAATCGGAGAAAATCATCACCAGGCTGGCGTGTTTCAACATGGCGGCAACCTGGGTCAAGCTCTGGGCGATGTCGGTCTCGCCCTGCGGCTTGAGGTTCGCGAGCATCGACAGGATGGTGCCCAGGTGGTTCCGTTTCGTCCGCGGCGCGAGGCTGCTGCGGATCTTCTCGTCGAACGTCAACAGCCCGACCGGGTCTTGCTGGTGGATCATCAGGTAGCAGAGCGCGGCAGCCAGGCAAATTGAGTATTCAAACTTTGTCAGCTCTTGCCGGTACGTGTAACCCATCGAACGGCTCAGGTCCATGACCAAGTAGCCGGTGATATTGGTTTCGGCCTCGAACTTCTTGACGTAGTACTTGTCGGTCTTGGCGTAGACGAGCCAGTCGATGTCCTTCGGGTCGTCGCCGGGCGTGTACTTCCGGTGTTCGCTGAACTCGACCGAAAACCCGTGAAACGGACTCGCGTGCAACCCCTGCAAAAACCCTTTCACAATGAACTGCGCGCGGAGATCCAGCCGCTTGATCTGGTTGATCACTTCCGGCTTCAGGTACTGTTCGGCAGGGGGCATGGTTGGGGGTTAGCAGGTTAGAGGGTTAAGGGTCGGCCAAAAGCCCCGGCACTGCGTGCCGGGGTTCCTGAGCAGCACGAGTAACGACTCAAACTCCTGTTTCAACGGAACCCTGGCACGCAGTGCCAGGGCTTTTGCTCTCAACTCTTAGCTCTCGACTCTCGAGCTACTTCTCATACTTCGGTATCTCCGGCGGGGGAATCTCGCGCAGCAGCCGTTCGATCAGGTCGTCGTTCGACATTCCTTCGGCTTGGGCCTGGAAGTTGGTGGCGATGCGATGTCGCAGGACCGGGACGGCGATCTTCTGGAGGTCTTCGACGGCCACCGAGAAGCGGCCCTCCATGGCGGCCAGGGCCTTGCCGCCGTGGATCAGGAACTGCCCCGCCCGGGGACCCGCTCCCCAATCGACCAACTCCTTGACGAACTCCGGCGCCGAGGGGTCTTTCGGGCGGGTGGCACGGACCAGCCGGGAGGAATATTTGACGATATACTCGCTGACCGCCACTTTGCCCACCAGGTTTTGCAGGTTGATAATTGCCTTGCCGGAGAGGACCTTGCGGACTTCGTGCGTCTCACCCCGGGTGGTGGTCGCCAGGATTTCTTCTTCCTCCTCGACGTTCGGGTAATCGACCTTCACGTTGAACATAAACCGGTCCAATTGGGCTTCCGGTAGCGGGTACGTCCCTTCCTGCTCGATCGGGTTCTGGGTGGCAATGGCAAAGAAGGGGTCGGGCAAGGGGTAGGTCTGTTGCCCGACGGTGACTTCGCGCTCCTGCATCGCCTGAAGCAGTGCGGCCTGGGTCTTAGGCGGCGTGCGGTTGATTTCATCGGCCAGGAGGATGTTGGTGAAGATCGGGCCCTCGACGAAGCGGAAATCACGCCGCCCGCCTTCGCTTTCCTCGAGCACGTTCGTGCCGGTGATGTCCGACGGCATCAGGTCGGGCGTGAACTGGATCCGCTTGAAACGGATGTCGAGGATCTGCGCCAACGTGCTGACGATCAGCGTCTTTGCCAGGCCGGGTACGCCGACCAGCAGGCAATGGCCGCGGGTGAAGATGGCAGCGAAAATCTGCTCGATCACGTCGGACTGTCCGACGATCACCTTCTGCAATTCTTCCTGCATCAGTTTGCGGTGCTGGCTGAATTCCTGTAAAACGTCGCCGAGACTGCGGGGCTTGGTGGCCAAGATCTTGCTCTCTCTTGCTGAATGGTAAACTCAATAATAGCCGTTGCCGAGCGGCACCGGACGACATCCTATATTCGTAACACTTCAGCCGAATGGCGGAACGCTTCGTACGATGGCCCTCCGAGGTCGTCAAGGGCTTGCGATGTCACAGCGACGGCCTCGGAGGGCCATCGTACTGCAACTGGCTGAAGTCTTACATATATTCTAACGTGGAACCGGGAATTTCCCCAGGGCAGGCAAGGATGTTCTCGACTTAACTTCTGAAATCGAATATACTTATGGTAATGTCGCGTTTCCTGTTTGCTCGGAGAGAAGGACCATGAACCGCCGCTTCGTCGCCGCGTTGGCCCTGGGAGTTCTAATTGGGCCGTTTGGGTCGATTCTGCGGGCGGAGATCACGCCACAGAAGGTCCGCGAGTCGATCAGCCGGGCCGTCAGCTTCCTGAAAAAGCAGCAGAAAAACGACGGTTCCTGGATGGGGCGGCCGGGGCAACCGGGGGGGGTCACCGCCCTGTGTACCCTCGCGCTGCTCGAAGCCGGCGTCAAACCGAGCGACCCCCACATCCAGCAGGCGCTACGATATCTCGAAAAGCTCAAACCCGAGAGAACCTACGCAAGGGCCCTGCAAACCATGGTCTTCTGCAAGGCCGCTCCGAAGCAATACATGCTCAGGATCAAAGAGAACGTCCTATGGCTCGAAAGTAAACAGGTTTCCAGCGGGCCCAACAAGGGGGCATGGTCCTATCCCGCCGCCCGCGGCGCCAGCGCCGACAACTCGAACTCCCAGTTTGCCTTACTGGGGCTTTACGAGGCCGAACGGGCCGGCGCCCCGGTCCAACCGGAAACGTGGCGACGTGCCAACAACTACTGGAAAAATTGCCAAAGGGCCGACGGCTCCTGGGGTTACTTCAAAGGTCACTACGGCACCGGAAGCATGACCTGTGCCGGAATTGCCTCCTTGATCATTACTTCCGAAAAGGTGCGCCAGAGCAACGCCCAGGCCAACGGCGACCGGATTACCTGCTGCGGCCAGGGCGACGCCGATAACAAGGAGATCAAGGCCGGCATGGCATGGCTGGGAAACCATTTTTCGGTCGTACGGAACCCGGGCGAACGCGGGTGGTTGCTCTATTACCTCTACGCGCTCGAACGCGTCGGGCGACTCACCTCGCAGCGGTTCTTCTACAACCAGCGGGCCGGTGAAAAGTACGACTGGTACCGCGAAGGCGCCGACTATCTCGTCAACCAGGGCCAAGACGCGCTCGACGGGTTCTTCAAGGGGATCGACAAGATCGAGTCGGACAGTCTGATCGCTACGAGCTTTGCGCTGCTGTTCCTGTCGAAGGGACGCCGCCCCACCTTGGTGGCCAAGCTGAAGTACGGCCCCGACGACGACTGGGACAAGCACCGTAGCGACGTCAATAACCTCACCCGGTTCGTCGAACGGCGATGGGAAATGGACCTGACGTGGCAGGTCGTCGATCTGAAGGCGGCGTCGGTCGAGGACCTCTTGGCGTCGCCGGTTTTGTACCTCTGCGGCAGCCGGGATATCTTGGCCGACGACGAGAAGGAGCGCCGGGCGATTGCCGACAAGCTCCGCGACTACATCGACCGCGGCGGGTTCCTGTTGGCCGAGGGATACTGCGGCGGCGTCGGATTCGACCAGGGCTTCCGGCAGTTCGTCAACGAGCTGATGTTTCCCGAGCCGGAATATCAGCTCCGGCCGCTCGGCCCGGAACACCCGATCTGGTACGCGGAGTTGACGGTGCCGCCCGACGAGGCCCGGCCGCTCTGGGGGCTCGAGTTCGGATGCCGCACCAGCGTGGTTTATGCCCCGCGACACCACCCTTCGCTGTCCTGCCTTTGGGAGCTTTACCAGCCCGGTTCGTATAGGAGGCTCGGACGGGCGGTACAGACGAAAATCAAAGGCGCCTTGGCCATTGGCGTCAATGTCCTCGCTTATGCCACAAACCGGGAATTCCAGGATGAGCGGAAATTGGGTTCCATCGCGTCCGAACCGCGACCGACCGACCCTTTTCCCCGCGGCCGGTTGCGAATCGCCAAGATCCGCCATCCCGGCGGCTGCAACGCCGCGCCCCGGGCGCTGGTCCGGCTGCTCGAAGCGACCGGTCATCAACACAAGATCCGCGTCGATGTCAAGTCGCGTCTCATTCGCCTTACCGACGACGCCCTGTTCGACCACCACCTCGTCTTCATGCACGGCCGCAACGGCTTCCGGCTGACGCCCGAGGAACAGCAGCAGCTCAAGGTCTATATCGAACGCGGCGGGATGCTCTTTGCCGATTCGATCTGCGCCAGCAGCGGGTTCACGAATTCGTTTCGCCGGGAGATGGCCGAGATCTTTCCGGAACACAATCTCGAGCCGGTTCCGGTCGACGCCCCGTTGCTCACGCCGGCCTACGGCGGCAGTGATTTGAAACTGGTCAAGCGTCGTGACCCTCAAGCCCGCACCGGCGGCGGCCCCTTGAAGGCAACCGTCCGCCGCGTGCCGCCGGAGCTGGAAGGCATCCGCATCGGCGACCGCTGGGCGGTTATCTTCTCCCGTTACGACATCAGTTGCGCCCTGGAAAAACACGACTCGCTGGAATGCCGCGGCTACGTCCAGGAGGACGCCGCAAGGATCGGGCTGAACGTCGTGTTGTATTCGATGCAGCAGTGAGGATTAGGGGCTGGGGGCTGGGGATTTGGGGGGGAGGTGCAACACCAACCGCGCTGTAGAAGAGCACAAACGCCCCGGTACTGCGGTGCCGGGGGGTAAGCAGCGAACTATCACATACCTCAACCCCCTTCCTTGCCCCCGCCCTGCCGTGATAGAATCCGGGTACGAGCGAAATGCGCCAATCGCAAGCACGTCCTTCCCGGGCTTGTGGTATCATGGCGGCAGGCCCGTATACCGCTTGAGCATCGTGCAAGCCCGATGGAACAAGAAACACCCGTCAAACCGATGTCTTCACGTTGGCCCGCGTGGGTTGCGCTGGGGACGACGCTTCTGATCGGGTTGGCGATGTTGCTGCCGTGGACCCGAATCCGCGATCAATCGGTAACAGGTCTGGGCCTGATCCGGTTGGATAAGGATCTGATCGAGCGTTTGGACGTCGCCAAGGAACGACGCGCCGGCCAGCAGGAACGCCGGGAGCAGATCGAATCGTTGCGACCTGACGGCCCACTGGCACGACGATCGGCCCCAAAGCTCCGCGACCGACCGCTCCCGAAGAAGGTCGAACAGGCCCGCAACGACGTTGCGGGGTACGTCGAGCTGACGGAAGCGATTCTCGGGTACATCCGAATCGGGGCGATGGTGCTTCTGGGTATCGCATTGCTGCCGGTTGTCTGGGTGGTTTTGCCTTTCAGGAAGGTGTCGGGGGGCTGCGCAATGGCGTGCGGGCTGATCGGGTTTACGTTGCTCGGAACGTTATTGCCGGCGACGTGGTATCTTTCGGGCCTGGAGTTGTTTGGCAAATCGCTGCCCTTGCTACCGGGTTGGTGGTTGCTCGTTGCCGCTGCCTTGGTGTTGGGCATCGCGGGCGGCGCGTGGGCAATTTGCACCCGTTGGAAACTCTGGCTCCCGCTTCAACTGCTGCCGGCCATTGCCTGGTGTGCCTGGTTCGGAAATGCGCTGGGGCTGTGGTAGCCACTCAACGGACTCCTCGATAAATGGGTGTCAGTCACGTTGTCGCCTTGCAGCGTGGTTTGCAATACACTTGTTGGTGAGAGTTTCCAATAATGCACTGTATGCATGCCGTGAACACCTTCATCCCGAACACAGAAACGCAGGGGGGTTCGGTCGAGTCCGACGATCCCGATGTGGCAGTCTGCAAGGAAGATCGACCAATCCAAATCGGAAAGTTATTTATCGGTCGCCCCTTTCAGGGGCCAAGTACCCTAGCCAACCGCCGCCCGTAGCAAAGCGCTCGTGCAGTCTCAATCGTGGACGTAGGTCTCCAAGAATCGCGCGAGGCGGTGGAAGTCGGAATCGGGTTCGATGTAACGGACGACGGTCACCAGCGTGGCCGGGTCGACCAGTTGGTTGAAGGGGACATAGTTCAGGTCGAGCTGGCCGGAAACCGACACCATCACGCCGTCGAGTCGTTTCTCGACGAGTGCGCGGTAGGAACCGACTCCGAGTTGGCTGCCGAGCATAACGTCGAATGCCTGTGGCCGGGCACAGCGGCTCTCGTAGCCGAGTTGCAGTCCGGTAATTTTCTTCTTCTTGCCGGTCTGTGCCGTGTACTCGTTGCCGACCAGGTCGGCGAAGAGCCGGCTGAGGTTCAATTTCGAGATGGCGATATGGCCGTGTTCGTCGCGGGGTACGCCCTCGAGGTGCTTGTTGGGGAGAAATTCGGCCAAGCCCTCGGCCAGCACGACGACGCCGAACTCCTTGCCTTCAGCCTCCTCGCGCACCCGCATCGTGGCGACGATCCGCCTGACGACCTCCTCGAGGTCCATAACGCGGCGGATTCGGGTCTTATCGCTTTCCGGACCGGTCACCTCTTCGCTCGCCTCGTATTTTCCGGTAATGTCCTCCACGCTGATCGCAAGGCTGGCCTCACCGGCAATCGCGGCGCCGTAGGCCAGCCATCCGGCGCTTCGGCCCATCGTCTCGGTGATAAAGTAGCTGCGGTTGGCTTCGGCGTCGGCCAGCAGGTTGCGGATTTCGGAGGCCAGCACCTCGACGGCGGTGAAATATCCGAACGTGAAGTCGATGCCCATGTAATCGTTGTCAATCGTTTTCGGCAGGTGAACGACGGGGATGCGTCGGCTCCCCTCGGGTAATTTCTCTTGGAAGAGTTTGAATTTGTTTGCCGTTTTGAGAGTATCGTCACCACCGATGGAGATCAGGGCATCAACCTCCAACGACACCAGGGCCTCGTAGACGGTCTTAAGCGCCGCGGCCCGTTCGGGGTCGTCAAGGTGTTCCGGATTGGACACTTGCTTACCGGGGTTAGCTCTCGCCGTGCCGATCATGATCCCTTGAGTATTACGGGTGCGTTTGAGCACTTTATGGTCGATCGGAATATAGTCTTCTCCCTCGACCATCGGCCGGTCGGGGCCGAACTCCATCAGTCGGGAGTAGCCGAACTTGATGCCGAGCACGTCGATATTGTTCCGCAGGAAGGAAACGGCCGCCGTCGAAATGACCGCATTGGCCGCGGGGGCCGGGCCGCCGGCAAAAAGAATTGCCACCCGGCGAATGCTCGACTCCAAATGGGGAGGTCTGGACAACGTGCTCCTCATAAATTGCTCCTGTCTTGTTGTCTTGCGCTTTTTAGCTCAACCAAGTCCGCTCAATAAACGTCGTATCGATTTTTCCTTCGGAAAAGGCGGCGTGTTCGAGTATCTTCCGGTGCAGGGGAACGGTCGTCTTGATGCCCTTAATCTCCAACTCCCGCAGGGCCCGCTGCATGCAATGGATCGCCTCGTTGCGGCTCGGCTGGTGGACGATCAGCTTGCCGATCATCGAATCGTAATGGGGCGAAACCATATAGCCTGCGTAAACGTGCGAATCAAACCGGACCCCGAATCCCCCCGGCGTGATCAGCCGCGTGATTTTGCCGGGGGTAGGCCGGAAGCCCTTCTCCGTATCCTCCGCATTGATGCGGCACTCGATGGCCGCGCCCTCCTGACGAATGTCCTTCTGCTTGTAGGGTAAGACCTCGCCGGAAGCCACCAAAATCTGCGATTTGATCAGATCGATGCCCGTGACCATCTCGGTAACCGGGTGTTCTACCTGGATTCGCGCGTTCAGTTCGATGAAGTGGAAGTGTCCTTGACGATCAACAATGAACTCGACCGTTCCCGCGTTGGTATAGTCGGCCGCCTTCACCAAACGGACTGCCGCCTCGCACATGGCTTTCCGGGTTTCCTTTTTCAGGTGGGGTGCCGGGCTCTCCTCGATCAACTTCTGGTGCCGCCGCTGCATCGTGCAATCGCGTTCCCAAAGGTGGACGACGTTGCCGTGCAGGTCGGCGATTACCTGCACCTCGACGTGTCGCGGGTGCTCGATGTATTTTTCGATGTAGATGTCGCCGTTGCCGAAGGCAGCCTCGGCTTCGGCCTGCGCCTGCTGGAGTGCCGATCGGAGTGCGAGGTCGTTGACCGCTACTCGCATACCGCGTCCCCCGCCGCCGCCCGACGCCTTGATCAACACCGGAAAGCCGAACTCGTTGGCAAGCGAGATTGCCTGGGCCTCACTCTCGATCAAATCGTCGCTGCCCGGTACGACCGGAACGTCGGACTGCCTTGCCAGTTTTCGGGCGGCGTTTTTGTCGCCCACCAGGGCCATCGCCTCGTGCGTGGGACCGATGAACTCGATATCGCAACTCCGGCAGACCTCGGCGAAATGAGCATTCTCGGCGAGAAAGCCATAGCCCGGATGAATCGCCTGGACGTCGCCAACCTCTGCCGCACTGATCACCCGATCGATTTTCAGGTAGCTGTCGCTTGCCCGTGGAGGGCCTATGCAATATGCCTCGTCGGCAAGATCGAGATAGGCGGCGCCCCGGTCCGCCTCGCTGAAAACGGCGACCGTTTCGATCCCCATTTCACGACAGGCGCGGAAGATTCGCAACGCAATCTCACCGCGATTGGCAACCAGAATTCGCTTGAACATCTTTTCGAGCCGTATTCTACCTACTCGTTACTCTCGCGTATCAACCTTGAACATGGCTTGACCGAACTCGACCGGCTCGCCGTTCTCCACCAGTACCGAAACGATCTTGCCGGATACCTCGGCCGGGATCTGATTAAACACCTTCATCGCCTCGACAATGCAAACGGTCGTCTCCGGGCCGACATGATCGCCGACTTTGACGTATGCGGGAGAGTCGGGATTCGGGGCGGCGTAGAACGTGCCGACCATAGGACTCTTGACCACGGCAATGTGCTCGTCCTCAGCGGGTGGTTCGACTGCCGCGGCCGGTTGAACGGGTGTGTTGGGCAGGGCAATGTTCGCCGGCACACTCCCTCCCGGCGTCCGTACCAATTGGATCCGCTTGTCGCCTTGACGCAGGTCCAGCTCACCGAGTTCGTGCTCCTTCATCAATTCGATCAGCTCGCGGATTTTCTCGACGTCAAAAACGTCGTCGCTTGGCGAAGAATCGGCCATCCCATCTCTCCATTCGGAAGTTGTGTTTGACACTCAATACGCCAGGACCGCCTCTTCGAGACGCCTGGGGACGGTGGTGAGAACTTCACACCCTTCCCGCGTCACAAGGACGTCGTCCTCGATCCGTATCCCCCCCCAGTTCGGAAGGTAAATCCCGGGTTCGACGGTCACCACCATGCCGGGTTTCAGCACCGTCTTGCACTTGGCGGCGAATCGCGGCGCCTCATGGATATCGAGTCCCAGTCCATGGCCGAGACCGTGTCCGAAGTACCGACCGAATCCAGCCTTGGCAATCACACGACGTGCAACCCGATCGATGTCCTCGCAGACCGCGCCGGGCCGAATTGCAGCAATCGCCTTGGTTTGTGCCTTGAATACCACATTATAAATGCGTTCGAACTTGGCGGAAAGCCTACCGGTGACCAAAACCCTCGTTAAATCACTTCGATAGAGCCCCTCGTCAGCCCCCCAATCGACCAGTATGAAATCATTTTCACACACCCTTCGTTCGGATGGTACCGCGTGGGGGAGTGCTGCCCGGGGTCCGACCGCGATAATCGACTGAAACCCGCGATTTCGCGACCCAAACAATCGCATTCGGTGTTCCAAGTCGTTGGCTATTTCCCTCTCGGTCTTCTCCGGTTGGAGCGTCGCCCGCAGCACTCCAAACGCCTTCTCCGCTTGCCAAATCGCCCGCCGAATTCGGGCAATCTCGCCTTTGTCTTTGATCAGCCGCAGTTCTTCGACCAAGCCTGATGTTGGCACAATTTCCACTTTGGGCAAAGCTTCGGCGATCTTGTCCCGCAGCGAGAGAGTCATCGAATCGGCCTCGACGCCCAGCCGGGTAATCCTGGCGGCTTTCACGACCTTCTTCAGCAACTCAACCATGCTTGTACCGGGTTGTCGAATCGCAAGGTCCACACCCGGACACTCTTCCCCCAATTGGGTGGTGTAGCGGGGGTCGCTCAATAGGACCTCGCCATCGGGCCGGATCAGCAAGAAGCTGTCGTCACCGGTGAAACCGGTCAGATAAGTCACATTCGTAAAGTTCGTCACCAATAGGGCATCCGCCCCGGCTTTCTTGATAGCACGGCGGAGTTTGGCACGTCGCGATTGATGGTAGTCCATAGATGTCCTTCCTCCAAAATCGAAAACGTCCATTGGACCATTCCGTTTGCCCCTTGGCAATGGCAACTCCTCCTGTGAAATCCGTCAAATTCAACCACCTCCGTTTAAGCTCGACCGACTTGCAAGCGGCGTAGGTTCCGGCAATAATACGGCCGCACCGGTGTCCTTCTCCTTCGGCGGCTTAAAGACGGAGATCGTCGGCTTGGTAACGTTCGAGATACGGATGATCGGTTTCCTCCCGGTCGATTTCACCGCCTTCTCTTCACCAATATCCCCCTTCTCCCCCGGTGCCTTGTCGGGCCAGACATCCATCGTCTTTGTCGGCCCGGGCGTTGGAAACAACAACCAAGACAACCAGCAGCGGCAGCAAACAACAGCGGAATGATCTTCGCATGGGGACTGCAACTTCTTGCGGGTCAAAGACTTCACAACGATTCTGCCGAGCCATGAGGCACCTCCATTTCAAAGTTTGGCCGAGTGGGACAGCGAGTTGACGTCCCGTCTATCGGCTTGTAGAATCACGTCCCGTCCGTCAAGTTAGCTGGGTGGCCCCAGTTCTTTGCCTGCAATTGAGTTCCTGAAGGATAAAAAACAAAAGAGAAGGTGATATGAAGAAAATTAAACGAATTGTATGCATTGTTATTATTGTGGCACCGGTGACCGCGCAAGACTCTGTACAGGCCGCCAGGCAGAAAGCCGGGTCCAAACCGGCGCAGCAAATTACCGTTTCGATAGACACCACCGCGTCTTCGAAACCCTACAGCCCATTGATCTTTGGTGGATTGATAGAGCATTTCGGACGCCAGGTCTATGGCGGCATTTTTGAAACCGGATCGCCCTTGTCGGACAAAAAGGGCTTCCGCAAGGATGTCATTGCCGCTCTGAAAGAGATGAAGGTTTCGGTCATTCGCTGGCCCGGCGGCTGTTTCGCCAGCGGCTATCACTGGAAAGACGGTGTGGGCAAGGACCGCAAGCCAGTGCCCGATCCGGTCTGGGGCGTCACGGATCCCAACACGTTCGGTACCGACGAGTTTATTGAGTGGTGCCGGCTGGTCCGTTGCGAGCCCTACATCTGCGCTAACGCCAACAGAAAACCCGAGGAAATGAAACAGTGGCTTGAATATTGCAACGCGACTGAGGGCGAATATGCCGAGAAGCGCAAAGCGAACGGGCATGAGGAGCCATTCAACGTCAAATTTTGGAGCATCGGCAACGAGAACTATGGTTTTTGGGAAATCGGCAAATATAGTCCCGATTCCTGGGGGCGGAGAGTGAAGGAATGTGCGGACATCATGCTTTCGGCCAATCTGGACATCAAGTTGGTGGCTCCGGTCTGGCGGCCCAAAGGCGAGTGGTACAGGCCTGTGCTCGGTGCTGCTGGTGATGATGTTGACTACATCGGCGTGCATCAGTACTGGATACGGACCGACAAGGAAACCCCTTACAGGAAATGCATCGGGTATCCAGAGAGGTCGTTATCCGATGTGATCAGATTACTGGAAGAGACCGGCTATCGCGGCAAGGTCAAGATCGCTTTCGATGAGTGGAACCTGCGCGGCTGGTATCATCCGCACTTCCCGCGCAAGAGTCCTGTCAAACCCGATGACGAAAAGGCCGCCGAGTCCATTGCCGCGCGCAAATTGAATGACGTTGCCAAGCAATACACGATGATGGACGCGATCTTCAATGCGTGTTTTCTGAACGCCTGTCTGCGCCACTGCGAGGACGTAGGCATGGCCAATATGGCCCCGACCGTGAATACGCGCGGCCCGCTTTACGTCCATCCCAAGGGCATTGTCAAACGCACCAGTTTTTATGCGCTGAAGATGTACGCCAACGATCTTGAAGAGCGGGTCGCCCCGCTGGAAATAGATCAGCCGGGTGAGTTGAAGAAAGCGAACGAGAAGATTGACGCGATCGCGACCGTTGACAAGGCGGGCAAGCGCTGGGCAATCGCGCTGGTCAACCGCGATCCTTTACAGGCCGTCGCCTGCACGGTCAAGCTGGGTGATCAGTTTCCGGACGGCATGTATGATGCGACAGTACTTGCCGGCGATTCGCCCGAAGCTTTTAATGATATTGAGCATCCCGACCGCGTTGTGCCCGGGAATACAAAAGTGGAATTCAAGAAAGGCGTGGTCAACCTGCCGCCGCATTCGCTGACGATTGTAAGGATCCTCTAACACGTGCCTGTGCAGGCCTGAAAAAGTAGAATGTCCCCTCCCTTTTTCTTTTCGCCTTTTTCTCGCCCGCTATGATATCGTAGCGGGATCCCGCTCGCGAGGAACTACTGCCGCTTCAGGATGAGAAAGAAATTTGAGCCCCCCGTGGCGAACTTGGTGGGCCGCTCGCTTCCCGGTACGCTGACGCACCACTTGAGGATATCCCCATCCAGCGAGTAGATCCCCAAATAGGTCTCGCCTTTTTGGGGACCTTTGGTGTAGGTCGCATCCATTTTCCAGGGTTTCTTCGTCAGATCCAACACGAACGATCCTTCGCCCAGGTCGCGCGTGTCCTGCTTGCCCGTGATACGAGCCGCGGTGAAAGTGAGCTTGTGTCCCGTGGCGCCTTTGTGTACGCGTCCCTTCCATCGTTCGCTCCTTACTCGGATGGTTTGGAAAGGACATCGGGAAAAATCGGTTGAACACACCGGGCGTGCCGCCCCGGGTGGAAAGCCGAGATTCAATATACCCGGAATGAGCATTACGTCAAGGACGGCGCCGGGGCATTTTTCCGCGTTTTTTGGGCAGTGGACAGTGAGGAGCGGATAGTGGGTTTTTGGTCATTCGCGAGGGTGCCCGTGATTGGGCTGGCGAGGAGGACGCGAAACAGTGGCACGTTATTGGCACTTCTGATACGTTGACCAAGGGTACTCGTGCGCGAGATGCAGAATGAAACGTCCGACGACTCGCAGATTCTTCTCGTTGCCACCGGCTCGGCGAGTCGTGGTTCTGCTGGCACTCGGCCTGCTCTTGTTTGCCGGCGCCTATGTGTATCGAATCTCCCGACGCCCGAAGGAACTGCCGCACGAGGAAGCCGAGCAGGGCCTGGCCATGGTGCAGGAGGTGTTGGACCGAGTCTCTGCGAGCGGCTTCGGTCGTACCGAACGCGGGCAGAGACTCACTGCCGAGGTCCGCCGCCTTGCCGAAGGCGGCCGTATCCGCTTCTCCGCCTCGCTCGACACGGAGGCGCTCTACCACAAAGAGCGGGGATCTTCTGCGGTTCTGTACCTCGGCGTCTTTGACGGCCCCGACGGCATCGAATGGCCCGGCCTGGGCGAACTGGCCAAACCGATCTACCACGAGGCACTGCACGCCGTGGTCCACTCGAAGACGAAATCGGCGCAGGAGGAGTGCGACGCATTCTGCGCGGCCGAGGAAGCCGCCGCCGTCGTCGAACGGCGCGAACCGCGATATCCCGTCACCCGAGACAATCAACGCATCTGGGAATGGGTCCGCCAGCAGTATCCGGACAGCCCGTCCGATCCACACTACGAGCCGGTCGGCTACAGCCCGGAGGAACTCGCGGAGAAGACCGGCATGGATTACGCAACGCCGTGAGGAATGCGGAAACAGCCGGGACCGCGTTGTTTCGGTCATTCGATATTCAGCATTCGAATTCGTTTCGGATTTCGAGCTTCGGATTTCGGATTTTCCCCCAACGATCCCGCTTACTTCGTAGCCTCACTTTCCTTCGGAACAAACCCGATTGAGGTTTCCATCCACTTCCCGCAACTGCACCCGCCGCCGGCTTCGGGCGAGAGGACCATGCCGGCCGCCGGGATCGTGCTAAGCCAACAGCCGGGCCTTAGCCGCGACCAACTGCTCGTCTTGTTGTCGACGAAATCCCACATCGTCACGTTGCCCGCGCGGAAGATCACCGCCCGGTCGGTCAGCGCGTAGGTGCCGCAACCGCCCTTGGGCATCGGCGTTTTCCGGATCTCGCCGGTCGTCAGGTCGATCACCCGCGGGCGGACGAAGACGCGGCCGCCGAGGATGGCCGGGCGGGTCATGTGATGGCCGTGGTCGCGCCCGTCCCACGCCACATCGACGTTCCACGCCGGACGGCCGTTTTCGGCATCGAACGCGTAGACGTGGTACTTGTTGTCGGAGGAGACGATCACCAGCTTGCCCTCGCCGTAGGCCATGTAGAAGACGACCGTGCCGTCGGCCGTGTCGATGGGGCGCTCCCAGAGCTTCTTGCCGCTTTTGGCATCGAGTGCGACAAGGAACTGGTCCTTCCAGACGTCGGCCCCGATGCGCCGCGACTCGCCGGCAACCGCCTTGGGGTTGCGGCACTCGACGAAGCAGACCCGGCCGTCGCCGATTGTGATCGTCGGGTTGACAATCAACCCGCGGTAGGTCCAGTTCGTTTTGCCTGTGGCCGGGTCCATCGCGAAGAGTTGATCGCTACAGATTTTATCGGTGACCGCCCCGCTCCGGGCGTCGTACCATCCGGCCCCGCTGCCGCCGAAGAAGTTGACCCAGGAAGTACCCTGCTTGACCGAGGAGCCGAACAGTTGGTCGCCGTCGCGTGCGACGTAGCCCCACTCCCACTTCCAGTCCTTGCCCGCGGCCGGCAAGACTTCGTAGGTCTTCGACACGTTGCCGGTGGCCGTGTCGATTCGCCAGCACCGGTCGCGGATTGCCGCGTAGAGGTGGTCGTCGTCGGCGCACCAGTTGCTGCAATCGCGGGGGATATTAAAGCGTTCGAAGTCGGGGATTTCCAGCGACCAGGCAATCGTGCCGTTGTAGGCATTGATCGCGATGATACGGTGGAGCCCCTGCATAAAAAGCCGCCCGCCGACCGAAAGCGGCGAAGGCTTTCGGCCGTTGCGATCGGCCTGTGCGCGGGGGCCGGGGCGGCCGAGCCACTGTTCGGTCAGCTTGGCGGTGCCGCCGACGCCGTCGAGCGCCTCGCCGCCGTACGCGGAATTATCCGGCCGGCCGTATTGATGCGTCCAGGCGCCGCGGCCCGCGTCGTGCGGCCGCATCAGTCGCCGGATTTCATCGTCGCCAAGCTCGCCCTTCCGCCTTGGGCGCCGGCTATACAGCACCCGTGGCTGGGTCCCTCGATGGGGAGAAAGACCAGCCCAAAAGACGACATCGGCAAAGTGGTCGACAAAAGGCAGCTTCGCGTACGAATCGACCTGGTGAACAGCCACGCGCGAGCCGTAGATTCCCGCTTCGCTTAGAGCCTTGCGGGACTCGGCAACCATGGCCGCGTCGGTCTCGACACCGATTACTCGCAGGTCGCTTTGCCGGGCGATTTCATACAGCAGTCGCCCGTTGCCGCTGGCGAAAACCAGGCAAATGCCGATCTTGTCCTCGTCGGCCAGCAGGTCCTTGGCTAATTGTGCGGGTGTTATCTCGTCGAGCTGCGGGAGGACAATTCTGGCGTCTTTTGGATAGGGGCAAGGCCGATCGGGGAACGCCGCCGGGGTGTAATTGAAGAACGTGTCGCACTCGTACTCTTTGGTTGTGGCGCCGGCTCCCGAGTGAATTGTGTAATGGTAGAGCGTGTTGTGGCGCAGCTCGGTCAGCATCGCTTCGTGTCTGGTTTTGGGGGTTTTGTCCTCGACCCGCCGCGTGTCGCCGCCGTCGCCGTATTCTACAATGGTCGGCACGGGCTTTTCCGTTTCCCAGCGGACGACGGCCGTGGTCGGGTCGGTGAACTGGAGATACGGCCCCATGGCCAGGTGCAGCGCCGACTGCGGTTCGGCCGCCGGCGAGGAGCCGAACGGCTTTGCCGCATGGTGCCGCTTCACTTCGTCTGCGGAAAGCACGCGCCGCCAGACGCGGACCTCGTGGATCATTCCCTTCAGGCGAAAGTACTCGTCCTTGTCGTGGTACGCCCCGATTTCGTAGAACGCTTTGGGCGGATAGTCGATCGGGCCCTTTTGGGCGGTCGAGGTGGCCGACAGCTTGCCGTTGACGTACAGTCTCATTTCGGCGCCGTCGTAGGTACCGACGACGTGGTACCACTGTCCCGGCTTGAAATCGGCGCCGGCGGCCATGTACGTCAGGCGATCGGGCCCGCCGCGCCCGTTTAGGGCGAGGGAAAACCGCGAGCCGTTGTAGCCGAGCAGCCAGCCTTTTTCGTAGTTGCCGTTGTCCTGCACGGCGCCGACGATTCCGCCCCACTTTAGCGGCTGATCGACGCGGACCCACGCCTCGGCCGTGATCTTTTCGGCCGGCAGATTGGCCGTCTTGTGATCGGGGGCCAGCAGCACACTGTTCGTGCTGCCGTCGGTCACGAGTGCCTGACGATCGCCGACCCGCTGGAGTTTCGCGCGTCCGGCGATCGCGCCGGTGAGCTTTCCGGCAAGGTCTTTCACTTTGTTCCGCGCGACCCGGTCGCCCTGAAAGACCCAGCGTCCGGCGAGGTCCTTGTCGTCGAGCGGCGGAACCGGTTCGAGGGATGCGTTGCTTTTTGGTTTCTCGGCGGCGGGTCTTTCGGCGGCAGGTGCAGTGGACTTCGGCGGCGGCTTTGTGCCGGGGCGGAAGGTATGGACAGCCCCTTCGTCGGTGCTGATGAGCAACCGCCCGCCGGCGACGGCCAGGCCAAATGCTTTCCCTCGGACATCACCCTCCCAGAGCAGCGTTCCATCCTTGGCCGCAAAGGCCGCCACCCGGTCGCGGCCGCCGGCAAAGAGCGTATCGCCGGCAAGGATCAGTTCGTAAGGGCAGTCGCACGGCACGGTCCAGATCGGCTTTCGCGTCTTGCGGTTGACGGCGATCAACTGGGTGTCGGTCAGCAGGTACGCGGTATCGACGTCGACGACCATGGCGTTGCCGCCGGCAAACGAGGCGACCTTCGCCCGGCTCTGCGCGTTGCTGTCGGTAATCCATCCGGTCTTGTTTCCCGGCCCGTGCAGGAGGTGTTCGTCTTCGGTCAGAATCACAAAGCACCCGCCGCCGCCTTGCACGCTTCCCAGCGATTTTCCGGTAGCGCGGTCGAACATCAGCGGCGGCACGCGGCCTTGCGGTACGAAAAGCCGATCGTCGGCGGCCAGCATGGCCCCCTCCATGGTAAGCCCGTTGTGTTCGGCGACGTAGCAGCCCTTGCCTTCCGGTTTCCCGGTTTCGGCGTCGACGGCGCAGAGCCACGACTTTCGCCACGGCAGCATCCCGGCGGCGAAGTAGGCGGTGCCGCCGTCGACCAGCACACCGGTCCGAACGGGCCAGGGTGAGATCATCCGCCCGTTGTTGAGTATGCGTCGATCGTTCGGGGCCGGGCGGAATTGCCATACGAGCTTGCCATTATCTGCGCGGACACAATACGCGGCCCCGTCGTCGGAGCCGAAATAGACCTTGTCGCCGGCGATCGTCGGAGTGATCCGGATCGGGGCGTCGGTGAAAAACAACCACCGCTGCATACCCGTCGCCGCATCAAGGCAATGGACCGCGTCGTCGACCGACGAGCCGAAGTAGATCGCGTCGCCGGACGCCGTCGGATGGAAGACCGGGTCGTAATTGCGCATCGACTTCAGTCCCTTGAGGTTTCGATACGCATCCCACTTCGCCGGCCCGGCCCAGGCGGGTTGCGGCGGCTGCGGGCTTTGCCACGTCCATTGCGAGTGGAGCTTGTCGGCCGGAAGCTGCTCGGAGGTCCGCCCGCCGCGATGGTTATCGCGACGAAACGTCGGCCAGTCGTCGGCCCGGGCGAAAGTCGCCGTGCATAGAAGAACGAGAAATATCCATCTGCATTTCGCTATCGGAAACATGGTACGTCTCCTAGATTGGGCGTCAATCGTGCCATAAAGCCGCGACCGTTGGTCGCGCCCGACGGTTATCAGTATCGTTATGGTTTGCTGGTATCACGGACGACTACGCGGATCGTTGCAATGGTTCGCGAACGTTGTGCCACCGGTGGAAAACTTGTTCCCACGCAAGGCGCGACCACCGGTCGCGGCTTTGTGTTTTGCGCGACCACCGGTCGCGGCTTTGTGTTCTGGGGTTTCACCTCACTCAAACGCCCGCGGCACCGGTGGGAGGTTCTTGGTCAAGATCGGCGGGCCGCGGCGGCCGGCCGTCGAGACGTCGAACGGCTTAAAGCCGACCTTCAGGGCCGGTGAGCCTGGCCTCAAGGTGAAGTTGCCGTTCTTCGCGTCGACGAAGCCGGGGTCGGCGATGACCGAGCCCTTGTCCTGGCCGCGCTTCTCCTGCCACTGGGCAAGATCGAGCCCGCCAGGAAACTTGATCGGTCGGCCGCCGTCCCAGTAGACGTTGTTGGCCATGCGGAAGTTGTCGTCCTTCCAGTTGCTCCCCAGGGCCGGGCTGTCGTTGTCCCAGTAGACGATGTTCCGCTCGAAGAAGAACGAGATGTGCTTCTCGGTCCGAGTGCGCTGGATCTGGTGCTGCGTGGCGAAGGCCAGGATGTTGTTCTGCACGCGGTTCTCACGGCCATAGTGTTGGTGGAACCCGCCGGTCTTGGTGCGGTAGACGAGGTTGTTCTCCATAACGATGCCGCTGGAGCCCTCGTCGGTATAAAGCCCCCAGCCGCCGTAGCTGAAGGATTGGACGTCGTGGAAGCGGTTGTGGTGTACGGTCGTGCCGGGCGAGATGCCGAGCGTGTAGATGCCGCCCATGTCCGAGAGCACGCTCTGGCCGATCGTGTGGACGTGGTTGTAGGCGAGTTCGTTGTGATGGGCGTGGCTCCGGGCATAGCCCCACGTCCAGCCGACCGACAGCCCGGTGTAGTAGAGGTCGAAGATCGTGTTGTGCTCGACGGTGTTGTGCGGCGAGTGGCCGATCCAGACGCCGACGGACGCGGGGTGTAGCCGCCCGCCGTGGGCGATCAGGCAGTCGCGGACCGCGTGGTGCGAGACGCGGAGTTCGTCGTCGGAGGCGACTTTACGGACGTCGCCCCAGAGCCCGCGGCCGGCGTGGCCGATCTTGACCCCACCGCCGCCGAGGTCGAACATCTCGCACTTCTCGATCCGGTTGTTCCGGCAGCCGGTGCCGAAAGCCATCGCGTAACCGCCGGTGTGAAGCACGGCACAACCATCGATCAATACGTCCCGGGCGCCGATGGCCGAAACGGCCGCGTCGAGCCCGATGTCGGCCTGCGGGAAGACCTGGCCCGCGTCGGGCAGGACCCAGTTGGTATGGGCGAACGTCAGGCCGCGGAATTGAACGTGGCGAACCCAATTTCGTTTTTCCGTGTCGCCGGCGAACAGAAGCACTTGCTCCAGCCGCGGGGCGATCACCGCGGCCTTGTCAGGTTTCTCGCCCGGCTTGGGGATATACGTCAACCGGCCGGTCGGCCGATCGAGATACCACTCGCCCGGCTCGCTGAGCGCTTCTTTCGCGTTGATGACCAGGAAGCGGTGGCCCTTGGCAAACCTTGCCCAGTGGCTGGTGCCGCGGGTGTGGCCGGTGAAGGTGACGATGCGCTGCTGGGGATCGACCGACGCGATCCGCATCCGCGAGGCGGACCATTGGTGGAACGGCATGATCTCGACGTCGCCCAGGTTGGCCCAATCGGCGAGGATTTCCTCGCCGGAGAAGCCGAACCGGTCGTGGCCCTTGCTGCCGGATTTCGGCGACGGATCAAGCTGCCTGGCGATCTTGCAATAACCGTGCTTGGGCAGTCGCGGGCGGAACCGCCGCTGGTCGTCGACGAAGAGTTGCGAGAAGGTCCACTTATCCTGCTTCACCTCATCGAGCACGACGGTCCATCGCCCGTCGCCGCCGGCTTTCCAACCGGTGATTGCACGGCCGCCGCTGAGGACCGGCCGCTCGCCGGGATGCGCGGCGTAGACGACCGGGGCCTTCGGCGTGCCGGAATCCTCCGGGCGGAACGTGACCGGCTGCTTCAGATAGTACGTCCCGCCGCGGAGCATGACGGCAATCGGCTTGTCGCGCTGCGGCTGGTCTTTTTTCAACTGGCGAACGGCATTTTGCGCACGTTCGACGGTGGCAAACGGCGCGGCGAGTTGCCCCGTCGCATCATCGTTGCCATCCGGCGCGACAAAGAAATCGGCCGCCGGCTCGGCGGCAATACCCGCCGGTCCGACGAGCAGAAACAACACAAGACATCGGCATGATCGCATCGGGACTCTCCTTACTTGCTCAGGGGAACATCCCGATTATGTTAGCCGATACCGCCTGCCATTGCAAAGCCCCGCCAGACGACCATCCGGCTACTCCCCATCCCCCGGCAGCGGCTCGATGGTTGCCGACATCGACCCCTTGCAGCCCTTGATCCGGTCGTCCTTGCCATAGGCGTGGATCTGGTCGCGTTTCAGTTCGGCGTGTTCGAGCGTTGTGGTCATCACGATAACCCGCCCGGCCGTATCGACCTCTTCGGCCATCTGGAAGCCCTTCTCGACCGGATGGCCGAACAGCTCCAGCAGCATCATGATCACGTACCCGTAGGTGTGGTCGTCGTCGTCCCAGAGGACGACGTTGTAGCGGGGCTGCCGCTTGGGGCGGGAACCGTCCGCGGCGCGGCGGCGCCGGGTCGTTTCCACCAGCGGCTCGGCAACGGTTGTCTTGGCGTCTTCCATGAGACAAGTTCCCTAGAAAAACGACTTGGCGTCTATGTATCTCACCGGCAACAGTCGTTGACCGACCATATCGACAGCAATGCCGGATTGCTCAAGCACAATATAGCCCACCAGCGGTTCGTATTTCCCATTGTCGGGATGCATTTCCACGAACAAGACCTCGTTGTATATCGCCCTGAACCCTTCCACTTCGATTCTCACCGGCCCGCATACGATGCCTTCGACGACCTCTTGCGTTGCAATGTGGAGTTCGACCTCTGTTTCCGATCCGAATGTTCCCAGGCGGTCTTTCCAAGCCAACGGCAAGGTCAGGTAACCCGCGCCGGTATCGACAAGTGCGTCTATCTTCAGCGAACGATCGGACTGCATCGCGTTCGACAGGTCGACGCTGGCCACGATTCTTCCCATCTCTTGTCTCTTTCGTCTACCATGTGGACGCTGATTTTCCGCTTCGCCAACCCCGGAGGATGTGGCAAAACTCGACAACACCCATTATAGTATAAGGCAAGTTTTTGAGACAGACCCCCTGGAGTAGGGCATGCCCAAAATCGATGAATACCTGGCGGCCGAGGCCGGGCGCTTCGAGGCCGAACTCTGCGAACTGCTGCGAATCCCCAGCGTCAGCACCGATCCCCAATACCGCGATCATATCCAGCGGGCGGCCGAGTGGACGGCCGACCAATTCCGCCGGCTCCAGTTTGCCACGGAGATCATCCCCACGGCCGGGCACCCGCTCGTCTACGCCGAATCGCCCGGGATCGAGGGCGCCGCAACCGCGCTGGTCTACGGCCATTACGACGTCCAGCCGCCCGACCCGCTCGAAAAGTGGATTTCACCCCCCTTCGAGCCGACCGTCCGGGAAGGCAACCTCTATGCCCGCGGCGCCACCGACGACAAGGGCCAGATGTTCACGCACATCAAGAGCACCGAGGCGTGGATCCGGGCGGAAGGCCGGTTGCCGGTCAATCTGAAATTCATCATCGAGGGCGAAGAGGAGATCGGCAGCAGGAGCCTCGCGACGTACATCGTCGAACAGAAGAAACGCCTCTCGTGCGACTGCGTGGTCATCAGCGACACGGCCCAGTTTGCCCCGGGCGTGCCCTCGATCGTTTACGGGCTGCGGGGAATCGCTTACTACGAACTCCGGCTGACCGGCCCGAACCGCGATCTCCATTCCGGCACCTTCGGCGGCTCGGTGACCAACCCGGCCAACGCACTGGCGGCCATGCTCGACGGGCTGATCGGCTCCCACGGGGTAATCCAAATCCCCGGCTTCTACGACGACGTCGTCCCGCTGAGCGACCGCGAGCGGGAACAGTTCGCCGCGCTGCCGTTCCACGAGCGGGCGTATCTCGATCAATTCGGCGTTGAAGGGACCTCGGGCGAAGAGGGCTTCACGGTGCTCGAACGCCGCTGGGCCCGCCCGACCTTCGACGTAAGCGGCCTCTGGAGCGGCTACCAGGGCGAAGGGGCCAAGACCATTCTGCCGGCAACCGCCGGGGCCAAATTCAGCTTCCGGCTTGTGCCGGACCAGGACCCCGAAAAAATCGCCGTCGGATTGAAGCAGAAGCTCGCCGAGCTTTGCCCGCCGGGCATCGAGTGGGAGCTGATCGGCCATCACGGCTCGCCGGGCGTGCTGATCCCGTTGGAGAGCCCCTACATGGCGGCGGCCGCCCGCGCGATCGAACACGCCTTCGGGGTCCCGCCCGTCTACACCCGCGAAGGCGGATCGATCCCCATCGTCAACACGTTCCACGACGTGCTCATGGCCGACGTGTTGCTGATCGGCTGGGGCCAGAACGACGACAACACCCACGGCCCGAACGAAAAATTCTCGCTTGCCGATTTCCACCGCGGGATCAAGGCAAGCGCGCGGTTGTGGAGCGAGTTGCCTGGCGCATGATCGATTCGATGCGCCGGACGACGTCCGGGTGCTTCTCGGCGACGTTCTCGCTTTCACCGATGTCGGTGTCGAGGTCGTAGAGTTCGATCGGCTTGTCGGGGGCCGGGCGGACGGCCTTCCACCTGCCGAGCCGGACGGCTTCCTTCCTGCCGTATTTCCAGTAGAGATACTCGTGGTGCGTCTGGCCGTCCTTGTTGCCGAGCAAGGTGGGCAGAAAACTGACGCCGTCGGTGTTCGCGGGCGGCTCGACCCCGGCCAACTCGCACGCGGTCGGTAGGAAGTCGTAGAAGGCCAGCGGCTCGGCGCTTTCGGTGCCGGGGGCGATCTTGCCGGGCCACCACGCGATGGTCGGCACGCGAATGCCCCCTTCGTACAGGTCGCGCTTGTAGCCCCGCAAGGGGCCGTTGGCGTCGAAGTACTCGTGCTTGTGGCCGCCTTCGCTGTGCGGGCCGTTGTCCGACGTGAAGATGATCAGCGTCTTATCGGCGATCTCGAGTTCCCGGAGCAGGGCGACCATCCTTCCGACGTCGGCGTCCATGCGGGTGATCATGGCCGCCTGGCCCTTCTCGGTGCTCGGCCAGTCCTTGTCTTTGTAGATGCCGTAGTCGGGCACCTCCATGCCGTCTTTGAGCACGCGGCCGCCCTCGTTGTTGGCGTGCGGGATCGTCCAGTGAACGTGCAGCAGGAACGGCCCCTCGCGGTTGCGGCGGATGAACCCGAGGGCTTCTTTGGTCATCTCGTCGTGGGAGTAGGTCACGCGGTTTTCCGGTTTGGCGACGCGTCCCCGGGCGTTTTTGTCGTCCATCAGCACGTTGCCCTTAAGCGGCGCCTTCTCGACTTTATCACCCCGGCAGCGGTAGAGATGCGTCGGGTAGTAGTTGTGCGCCTCGCCCTGATCGAGATAGCCGTACCAGAAATCGAATCCGTGGCGGTTCGGTTCGCCGCCGGAGCCGGGCCTGCCCATGGCCCACTTGCCGACGCCGCCGGTGGCGTAGCCGGCCTTCTTCATCAATTCGGCCACCGTGACGTCCTCCGGCTTGAACGTGTAACCGGCGTTCGAGCTGATCGGCGTGTGGCCGGTGTGCCGCCCGGTCCAAAGCACCAGCCGCGACGGCCGGCAGACCGTACAGCCGGCGTAGTAGTCGGTCAGCTTCATTCCCTCGCCGGCCAGCTTGTCGAGGTTCGGCGTCTCGATCACTTTCTGTCCGTAACAGCCGAGATCGCCGTAGCCGAGGTCGTCAGCCATGATGTAAATAATGTTGGGTTTCTCGGCGGCGGCGCGCTGCTTGGCGGCGGGTTTCTGCTTGGCAGCGGCCCGGGCCTTCTCGAGAACCTCTTCCATCGAGACCGTCTTTCCGCCGCAGCGCTTGCTCTCGTCGGCGGCCTCCATGAAGGTGTAGATTTCGATCGTTTCCGCCTCGGCCACCGGCGGCTTACCCGTCTTGAAGAACTTGCAGATCTCGACGACCAGCGGCTTGTAGCCCTCATACTTGCCGGCGTTGCCTTTGCCCCCCGTGCCGACGACCTCCGCGCCGTAGCCCTTCTGGCCGATGAACGTTCCCTTGCGGCCGTCTTTCCAAACACCCTCGACCTTGTTGTCGGCCGTACGGGTGACCTTCTCGCATCCCGGGCCCATCACGGTAAACAGGATTTCGACGCCGTGGATGCCGTACCAGAACAGATCGGGATGGTGCGGCTCTTTGCTCATCGGGCTGTGGGCGATGCAGCTTTCGATCTTGCCGAACTCCGACTTGCCGGAACGGGCCGCCTGAAACCCGGAACTGAACCGCAGCGACGAACTGGAAAAGCACGGCACGCCCTTCTCCCGGGCAAGGCGGAAGATTTCGAGCACGTCGGCCAGCGAGCCGGCCATCGGCTTGTCGATATAGAGCGGCTTGCCGGCGGCGATCACCGGCCGGGCCTGCTCCAGGTGCGGCCGCCCGTCGACGCTCTCGATCAGCACCACGTCAACATTCTTGACCATTTCCTCGATCGAATCGTAGATCGTACAGCCTTGTTCGCGGAGGAATTGGGTATACTTCTCCCGGCGGTCCCAGCTCGACGGGTTGTCGCGCATCCCGCCGGTGAAGCCGGCCACGACTTTCACGTCGGCCAGCGGCCCGGTCGCCTTCGGGTCGTTGATCAGTTTGGTAAACGCCGGCACATGCGAGGTGGTCGTCCCGATAATTCCAGCCCGAAGCGGCTCCTCGGCCGCACAGGGAACGACCAAAGCCGCGAGGACAATCGCGGCAATTAGCCTCAGGCAAATCGAACAGTTGTGCATGGTAGTCTCCTTTCTGCTTATTCGTCGGGCAGCGAAGCCGTAGGGTGGACCGGCGCTTCGCTTGTCCCACCCTAAGTTGCTCCCCAGGATGGCAGATTCTCCCTGTCCACCGTTGATCTTACGCCGGGGATTCATTTTCCGCAAGGTTGCGCTTTCCCTCGTCACGGCGCTCTGGTAATGTGCCCCGCGCCGGGGTACAATACTGGGCGTCGCCAACCTCGCCGGACTATGGGTTGGATACCGATCTACAAATCCTTCGAGAAAGACCATGATCCGTATTAGAGGCAAATGCGAGAAAAAGTCGCTGCGGCTGGAAGAACCGGTGGAGTTGCCGGATGGCACCGAAGTCGTGATCGACATCCACCCGGTCTCCGGCGAAAGCGACGAGGGCTGGCGCGAGTTGGGTATGGATCGCCTCGAGTCGGAATGGACTAATCCGGACGACGCCATCTACGACAACTGGAGGGAATTGTATGGCGCATGAACCGGGTGATGTTGTCTTAGTTCCATTTCCATACCGGGATCGCGATGCGACAAGCACCCGTCCTGCCATCGTGGTTTCGTCTCGCGAGTACAACGAAACTGGTGATCTGGTGATTGCCGGCATCACGTCACACACTCCGCGTTCGTCATGGGACTATGCGTTGCAGAATTGGAACGCCGCGGGATTGAGGCTTGTCTCCACGGTACGGATGTTGCTCGCAACCGTTGCAGCCTCGCGCGTCCAACTGACGATCGGCCGTCTGACTGACGGCGACTGGGCCGAGGTTCAACGACGGGTTCGTGAGGTTTTTGCACACCCATAGCATCGCGGCAGAGGTAGGCAAATTCACAACAATTCAGCCGCAGGGTGGACGGCGTATTCTGTTTCGTGAGAAAGTGGTTGGCCCCGTGGCAGACATCGTGGGAATCCACCAATTCCTGCTGAGAACCAATACCATGCGATTATCGATTTCCTATCGTTCCTTCGGCTACATGGCCGCCGCTTTCCTGCTTGTGAGTTTGAACTTCTCGGAATGGGCAGGTGCCCAGGATTTCGTCTGGGTCGAGGGCGAAGCGGCCAAGAGCAGCAACTGCAAACAACACGGCTGGTACAACTCGGTCAAGAAGATCGAGCTGTCCGGCAAGGAGTGGATGTCGAACTATGGCGACCGCGACGGCGAATGTGAGTACGATCTGAACATCCCGGCCGATGGGAACTACACGTTCTGGATCAGGGCGAACAACATTGCCAAGCCGCACATCTCGTACCAGATCGACACCGGGGCGTGGAAGGAAATCGATCTCAAGAAAAATATCTCCGACCAGGTCAATCTCGCCTCGGACAACAAGCCCGACATGCGGTTCGTCGCGTGGTGCAAAGTCGGCCAGGTGCGGCTCACACGCGGCAAGCACACCATCCGGTTCAAGCTGCACGGCGGCGTGCAACACCATGGGGCGATCGATTGTTTCGTGTTCACGTTGCGGCCGTTCACGCCGAACGGGCAGCGGAAGCCGGGCGAGAAGCTCGGCTATCACGACCCCGGCACCTGGGCATTCGAGCCGGACCCAGACACGTTCGCCGGCGACGCGCTGCTCGATCTGCGGGGCCTCAACGAGCGAGTGGCGGGTGAGTCGGGTTTTGTCACGCGAACAGCCGACGGCGGGTTTGCCCTGGGCAACAAGCTGCCGGTGCGGTTCTGGGCGGTCAACACCAACCAGCACACGAAACTCGGCATGGAGGACCTCGGGCGTCACGCCCGGTGGCTCGCAAAACGCGGCGTGAACATGGTGCGGTTCCATGGGCAGCTTTGCCCCAAGAACGACGGTTCGAAGGTCACGGACGTCGACCGCAAGCAGCTCGACAACTGCTGGAAGCTGGTCGCCGCGATGAAGAAGGAGGGCATCTACACGACCGTCTCGCCCTACTGGTGCGTCTCGTGCGACGTGAAGCCGAGCTGGGGCGTACACGGCTTTCCGAAAGGCAAGCCCATGGCCCTGCTCTTCTGGGACGAGACCTTGCAGCGGGGTTACAAAGCATGGGTCAAGGCCCTCTACACCGAAAAAAACCCGTACACCGGCGTGCCGCTTGCCCGGGAGCCGGCCGTCGCGATCATCCAGATCCAGAACGAAGATAGCATGTTGTTCTGGTCGATGCAGTCGGTCAAGGGGGAGCAGCGGCGGGCGATCGGCCGCCGGTTTGGCGAGTTTCTTAAAGCCAAGCACGGCTCGCTCGAAAAGGCCAAGGCCGCGTGGGGCGGCGCGGGCTATAAAGACGATGATTTCGACGCCGGCGTCGTCGGGCTCTATTCCATTTGGGAAATCACCCAGCGGCGCGGCAACGAGCAGCGGCTGGCCGACCAGATGGCCTTCTACGGCAAGACCATGTGGACGTTCAACCGCATGATGGCCGACTACTACCGGAGCCTCGGCTGCAAGCAACTGATCAACGCCGGCAACTGGAAGACGGCCGACGACGTGAAGATGCTCGACGTCGAGCGGCTCTGCTACGCGGCCAACGACGTGATCGGGGCCAACAAGTATTACGGCGGCCCGCACGTCAATCCCAGCGAAGGCCACAAGGCCGGGTACCTGGTGAGCAAGGGCGACCACTTCGCATCGACTTCCGCACTGCTGAATCCCCGTGGGCTGCCGACCAATTTCAAACAGGTCGCCGGGCTGCCGGCGATCATCTCGGAGAGCACCTGGGTGCCGCCGTTGCGTTATCAATCGGAGGGGCCGCTGTTGGTGGCCGCGTACAGTTCGCTCACGGGGCTCGACGTCTACTACTGGTTCTCGATGGACTCGATCGGTTTCGGCCGCCCGATGGGCAAATGGCAGCTCGGCACGCCGATCCTTGTGGGCGAGTTTCCGGCCGCAGCGTTGGCATTTCGCAAGGGTTACATCCGCCAGGGGAAACCGGTCGTCCACGAACGCCGGGCATACGACGATCTGTGGCAGCAGCGAACGCCCATCATCGCCGAAGACAGCAGCTTCGACCCCAACCGCGCAAGCGAGAATCTCGCCCCGGGGTCGAACATCAAGACCGGCGTCGATCCGATGGCGTTTCTCGTCGGGCCCGTGCTGGCCACCTACGGCGGCGACCCGGCCCAAAGCTACGCGGCCGACCTGTCACCCTACATCGACAAGGAAAAGAAGATCGTCCGCAGCAGCACCGGCGAGATCACCTTGAACCACGACCTGGGTATCTGCACCGTCAAAGCCCCGAAGTTCCTGGGCGTGACCGGTTTCCTGCGCAAGGCCAAAGTAATCGATCTCAGCCCGATCCTCGTTCGGTCGGGAAACGAATACGCCACGCTGATGGTCGTGCCGCTCGATGATCGCCCGATCGGCAAGTCCCGCAACATCTTGATCCAGGTCGGCACAATCGCCCGGCCTTACGGCTGGAAAACCCGCGACACAAGCTTCTCGAAAGGCAAACAACAGGTCCAGGGCAAGACGATCGTCGACCGCGGCTCCTCGCCGTGGAACATCGCCAATACCCGGATGATTCTCGATCTGACCACTTTGGAACCCTTGTACCCAACCGTCCTCGACGCCAACGGCCGCGCGGTGAAAAATTTGGGCACGACGTCGAACAGCGGGGTTCTGATGTTCAACCTGCCGGCCGATGCCATGTACGTCGTGTTGCGATGCCGGCCACAAACCCGCGACCCGTAGTCGCGCCAACCATAAAGCCGCGACCCGTAGTCGCGCCGACCATAAAGCCGCGACCGGTGGTCGCGCCGACCATAAAGCCGCGACCGGTGGTCGCGCCGACCATAAAGCCGCGACCGGTGGTCGCGCCCTGCATGAAAGAGCGTATTCCGCAGGGGCAGAATGGGCTTTCGGCCGCGAAAATCCGCTCTCCCGTTGGCTCGCCCCCCGACAGTACGGTTTCTCGGCCGGGCTGCTTTCCCGCCTATCTCGCCCATGCTACACTGTCGGCGTCCCATAAACCCTTTGTTGATCCAATCGCAGGAGGAACTTACCCCATGTCGCACAAACACTGGCTTTCCGCGTTGGCAGTCTGCCTTGTCCTGGTCACCGTTGCCTGGGCAAAACCGCCGATGAAGGCGCTGATCGTCGACGGCCAAAACGGCCACAATTGGAAAGCGACCACGCCTGTCCTGAAGAAAGTCCTCAAGGACACCAAGCTCTTTGAAGTCGATGTGGCCACGTCGCCCCCGAAGGGCAAGGATATGAGCGGCTTCAAGCCGAAATTCTCCGACTACGACGTCGTGGTCACGAACTACCAGGGCGACGAGTGGCCCGAGGAAACCAAAAAGGCCTTTGTTGAGTATGTCAAAAACGGCGGCGGACTGGTGGTCTATCACTTCGCGTGCGCCGCGTTCCCCAAGTGGAAAGAGTACAACGAGATAACCGGGCTCGGCGGCTGGGGAGGACGCAGCGAGAAAGACGGCCCCATGCTCCGCTGGCGCGACGGGAAAATCGTCCGCGATACGAGTCCGCACCGCGGCGGCGGACACGGACCGCAGCAACCCTTCAAGCTCGTGGTCCGGGAACCGAATCATCCGATTACCAAGGGACTGCCCAAGGAGTTCATGCACGTGTCCGACGAACTCTACGGGTGGTTGCGCGGGCCGGCCAAGAACCTGACCGTCCTGGCAACCGCGTTCGCGCCCAAGAGCAAGGGCGGCTCCGACGAGCACGAGCCGCTGCTGTTTACGGTTGCCTACGGCGACGGCCGCGTTTTCCAAAACGCGCTGGGCCACGCCGCCGAGCACCTCAAAAGCGTGGCCTTCATCGTCACCTTCCAGCGGGGCGCCGAATGGGCGGCCACCGGAAAGGTTACCCAGAAGGTCCCCGACGACATGCCCACGGCGGATAAAGCGAGCGTCCGCGAGTAGCAATGCAACAAAAGTAGCAGGCACACTCCGTGTGCCGTCCGCTGCGCCAAGTGCGAGTTGTCCATCATGTCATAAAGCCGCGACCGGTGGTCGCGCCGGGCGTCTGGTAACGAAGCTGTTGCGAGGTTTGGCAGACTGCCCGGTTGGTTCGTCAACGCGCAGAACACCGCGGCGAGTGCTCCGGCGCGAGGCGCGACCGCCGGTCGCGGCTTTACAGGCATTTTACAAACATGAGGAACATCGGAGCATAGATAATGGACACACTCGAAGCCATCCGCACCCGGCGCAGTATCCGCAAGTTTCAAGACAGGCCGGTGCCGGAAGAATTGATCCAAAAAGTCCTGGCGGCGGCGATGAGCGCCCCCAGCGCGCGAAACGCCCAGCCGTGGCAGTTCATCGTCATCACCGACCGGGAACTGCTGACGGAGATCCCGCAGGTCAACCCCAACGCGCCCATGGCCGCCCATGCGGCGGCCGCGATACTCGTCTGCGGCGATCTCAGCCTGGAGAAGTCGCAAGGTTTTTGGCCGGTCGACTGCGCGGCGGCCGTCGAGAACCTCTTGCTCGCGGCCCACGCCCTGGGTCTGGGCGCCGTCTGGACGGGCATCTACCCGAGGCAGCCGCGCATCGACGGTTTTCGCCGCCTGCTCGGCCTGCCGGAAAACATCATCCCGCACAGCCTGGTCCCGCTGGGCTACCCCGCCGAGCAACCGCCCGGCGAGGACCGCTACAAGGCCGAACGCGTCCGCCGAGAACGTTGGGCGTAATCAGCGCTGCGACGTAGGTTGTACAGGTCAAATGCTGTTGAGCGGGCGGGCTTGCCCGACGTGGATGCTTAACGCTCCCGGCGCCTGCGAAACCGGTCCAGCAGCGGCCGCTCGCGGGTTCCGTTTCGCGGCAGATCCTTCAACAAGTCGCCGATCGTATCCAACACGGCCCCGGCATCCGGATGGTCCAATATCTTCCCGATGCTCGAATCGCGCAGCACGTCCCCGATGTTCGAATCGCGCAAGAGGTCGCGGATATTTGCGTCGCCCAGCAGGTCTTCGAGGTTGGATTGCCCCAGGGCCGCCGCGTCGACCTTCGGCTCGCCGAGCGTCCCGCGGATGGGGATCTTGATCGTTTTGCCCGCCAGCACGCCGAGAATATTGCGATCGGCGAACAGGCCGCTGGGGATCGGGATTTCAGCAACCAGGTCAAGCGTTTCGTCCAGGCCGACCGACCCGTGTGTGCGGACCCGCAGTTGCCCGATGCCGAACTCCAGATTGCGGTGCTCGATGCGGCCGTCGGCCATGGCGAAATGAACGACCGATTCGTCGGCCAGCCGGACGGACGCCGGCAACCCGAACACCCGGGCGATATGCCTCACGAGCGGCCCCGGCCCGGCGTCGATGTTGTGGATCACGAGCCGCCCCGAGCCCTCAGCCGTCTCCGGCTCACCCACCGGCAGACGCCAATCGTCCAGCTCGATCGAGAACCTGCCGGAAATATCGGTCGCCTCCGCCAGTATCGGGGCAATGTACTTGAGCATGTCGTCGCACATCTGCGTGGTGATCGGCGTCCGGTCGAATGCCTTTCCCTGCTCCACGACGATCTCCGGCCGGCCGCTTGTCGTCTTGTCGCTCGGCTCGAGCGCCAGCGCGATGTTGAAGTCCTCGACCTCCCACGGCTCCGGCGCGTGCCGACTGCGGAAGGTAAAGCTCGCGTCGACGATCTCGATGGCGACCGACACATCGGGCAGCTCGCCCTTTCCGCCTTCACGGGCGAAAACCCGCTTGAGATTCGTCCCCTCCTCGACCACAACGACGTTGAGCTCGGCCCGTTCGATCCGGAACGTCCCGAGGTCCTTCCCGGTCAGCAGATAGAACAGCAACGGGCGGTTGCCCTCGAAAGCCGGGATCGTCACGACCGGCTCGCCGTCGAGCGACCTGATCTGGATATTGTAGAACCGCACGCGCGAGAACCACCCCAGCGACGCCCCGCCCGAGGTGACCGTCCCCTCGCCGACCGGCAGGACCGCCCGGAGCATCCAGTCCCGAAACGGCTGCACCGCCAGGATATATGGCAGGGCGATCAGCAGAACCAGCACCAGCAGCAGGCCCGCGATCACCCGCCGTATCGTTTTCGCAAAGGGAAGTGCCACGTTCGAGACTCCTTTCCGTGGTTCCTCCGGCCGCTATGGAACGAGAAGCAATTATCCCAGATCGGGCCGCTTATTGCAAGCAGAAGTTAATCAGTACCTGTTGCGGAAAGCCGGATTTTCAGGTGCCATGCCCACGCTCGCGTGGGCATGTAGACTGTATGGTGGCCTCCAGTTCGGCGATGCGCTACATGCCCACGCGAGCGTGGGCATGTAGCGGTTTCTTGCGGGATTCACGACATGCCCACGCAAGCGTGGGCATGGCACCCAACTTTCCGCAACAGAGGTTAATCAAGCAGTTTTGCGTACGCAACCTTGACATCATTCCACAGTGGCGGCGACACATCGTGAGGATTGGCTGCAACGAGTTCTTGCAGGCAATCGTCGGGTGCATCGCCATGAGCTATCGCCAAGGCCGCTGCAACGATCGCGGGCGAACGACTCATTCCGGCGCCGCAAGAAACGAGAGTCGGGACACGCTTACCGATCAGTGAGGCCGTCGTGTCAATCGCGACGGAAAGCAATTCGGGGGCGTTGCCGGCGCCGTCAAAGAGCGGAAAACGACAATACACGATCTCGCGGGTCAACTCCGGCGGCAACTCTTCCAGGGCCAAATCGACAATCGCTCTGATGCCCGTGTCCAGGAGTCGCCGAAGATCACGTGCGTCCTTCGCGTTTCCAAGAAAAAGCTGCCGGGGGATTACTTCACGCATTTGTGCTTACCACTGGGGACATTGTTTCGACGGGCTCGGAGGCCCATCGTACGGCCCATTCTATCGCCCGGCTGGCGGCGGGCAAAGACCATCCACGAGACCGCTGACGGCCAGAGGACTGCGTTTCCCTTTCTTGTTGTGGTTTTCTCCGTTCTGAGGTAGACTGACGATATGGTAGCACTTCGGTGGGGAGGCAGATTGTTGTGAAGCCGAAAAGGACTTTCGAGCGTTTCTGCGTTCTGTTGCAGGTTGTGCGAAGGGCATTGCTCGCCGTGGCGGCCCTCTTGGCCATGGCTTTGCCCTCAGCGGCCGGGGAAGCCCGTTTCCCTGTGCGGTTTTTCGTGCCGTCGAAGGCCGGCGACCGGTTCTTTGTGCGGCAGGAGATGACCCAGAAACGCGACTTCCTGGTGACCAGGGACAGTGAGCCGGTCCGGCAACTCGCCGAGACCAATCGCATCGAACTCGCCGCGCTGGGCGAGATCATGGCGGTCGACGAGCGCGGCGTGACGACGAAAATGAAACTCGCCGTCGCCACTGCCGTGCTCCTAACCAACGACGGCAACGAGGAGATTCTTCCCCCCGGTGCGATCGTCATGGTCGAATCGAAGGACGCCGGGACCACGTTCCAGATGGTCGGCAAGGCCGAGGTCCTGCCCCCGCTGGCCGAGCGGCTGCTGCCGCGGATCATCCATCTCGGCAGCGACGCCCGAAGCGGCGAAGAGATGTTCGGCACCACAACACCCCGCGCAGTCGGAGCCCGGTGGCCGGCCAACCAACCCGCCCTGATGGCCAAGCTCCACGAACTCGACCCGGGCATCCAACCGGCCGATGCGTCGGGCGCGGCCGAGTTGACCGGCATTGGCACCGTCGACGGCCGAAAGTATCTCAATCTGAAGACCGTCATCTCGGCCAAGACGCTGAAGCCGCGCGACCCGCCGCCGAACACCGTTCCGGTCGGCGCGACCATCGTGGCCGTCGAGCAGCTCCGCTTCCCGGCCGACTATGCGACGCCCGCCGTCACCCGCACGATGAAACTCGCGATGAGCGGCACCTTCGACGGCAAGCCAGGCACCGACCAGGAACCGTTTCAGTTCAAAATCGAATCGGTCGAGTCGTCCGCGGCGCAGATGATCTACGGCGCGGCGTCCCTTCCCGCGTATCAGGCCGCCCGAAAGGAAGCCGACGCGCCCGCCGCGCACCAACCGCAGCGCCGGGTCGACATGACGCAACCGGAGAGCGTGCTCCGCGAGTTCCTCGCCGCGCTGGTCGCGAAGGACCAGGAAAAAATCGAGCGGCTGATCATGCCCGACCCCAACGCGGCCATTCTCTGGCGAGGGGAGAAACCGTCGGACAAAAACCTCCGCGCCGCACAAAGCTACTTCCGGTCGGTTGTCTTTCAGCGCCGCAAGGCGGGCGAGGTGATCTCCCTGCAGAACGGCCGCAAGCTCACGCTGGCTGCCGTTCACGTCAACAAAAACCGCACCGTGCTGACCTCCCCCGGATTTCCCACGCCCTACACGCTCATCCGCCGTCGCGGCCAATGGCGGGTCGACGCCGCGCCGCTGATCGAGGCCAACATGGCCGCCGCCAGACTCCGGCACCAACAACAAGAGAAAAAGCAAACGGGCGGGACACCGTAACTCTATCCGCCTGATTCCTCGTCGGCTTTTTTCATAGCGATAGTCTTCTCACTTGGGTGTAACCGGCGTTCCTCGCCTAATTTGGGGAAGCCAGGAGGGGGGGTGGCGGCCGGGTGGCACGGGCTGCTTGTCAGCCCGTGTTGAGCGGCCGCAAGTCTCGGCTATCGGTCCAAGAACTCTGCCGGGAGGCCGTGGACCTTCGGTAACGTCGGGTGCTCGTGCTGCCCGTCTGCGGCGCGCGGGTGCCACTGCTGGCTTGCCCGGCAGTGCCTCAAGGTCGCTCGAACAACACTGCTGGACGAGCCAGCAGTGCCACCCGCCGGAAGGAGAGGAGCTGTTCTTGCAGGCCGTGGTAGTGGTCAATCATGGCTCCACCGGGGCAAGCCCGGCGGCGGCCGGGTGGGGTGGCGGCCGGGTGGCACGGGCTGCTTGTCAGCCCGTGTTGAGCGGCCGCAAGTCTCGGCTATCGGTCCAAGAACTCTGCCGGGAGGCCGTGGACCTTCGGTAACGCCGGGTGCTCGTGCTGCCCGTCTGCGGCGCGCGGGTGCCACTCTACGCCGTTAACCCTATTTTGGTTTGTAGCCGCTTGACCGCTCGTGCTGT